>NZ_JCAJZV010000001.1:0-839862 GCF_059510435.1 Streptomyces sp. NTD107
CTTTAGAAGACCGGTTGGTCTTTCAGCACACTTGCTGAGAGACCAACCGGTCTTTTTTATTGCCCGTAGGAACAGGAGTCGTACCCCATGTCGTATTCACCCGAGGACCGATCTGAGAGGCGTGGACCCCGGCGTGATGACCGGCCCCGTCGTGATGGTGACCGGCCGGCGTTCCGGCCTGACCAGCGTCGGGACGACCGTGACCGCCCCCGCCGGGACGACGCTCCGCGTCGTGACGGGGATCGGCCCCCGTTCCGTCGTGACGATCGTCCGCGCCGTGATGGGGACCGTCCTGCGTTCCGCCGTGATGAACGGCGTGATGACCGTCCTGCGTTCAAGCGGGACGATCGGCGCGATGACCGGCCTCGCCGGGACGGTGAGCGGCCGGCGTTCCGGCGTGATGACCGTCGTGACGATCGTCCGCGCCGTGATGGGGACCGTCCTGCGTTCCGCCGTGACGATCGACGTGACGACCGGCCTGCGTTCCGCCGTGACGATCGACGTGATGAGCGTCCTGCGTTCAAGCGGGACGATCGGCGCGATGACCGGCCTCGCCGGGACGGTGAGCGGCCGGCGTTCCGGCGTGATGACCGTCGTGACGATCGCCCGCGCCGTGATGGCGACCGGCCCCCGTTCCGGCGTGACGATCGACGTGACGACCGGCCTGCGTTCAAGCGTGATGAGCGTCCGCGTCGCGACGGGGACCGGCCGGCGTTCCGGCGCGATGACCGTCGTGACGATCGTCCGCGTCGCGATGGCGAGCGGCCTCCGTTCCGGCAGAACGATCGGCGTGATGAGCGTCCGCGTCGCGACGGGGACCGGCCTGCGTTCCGACGTGATGACCGCCGGGACGATCGTCCGCGCCGTGATGGCGACCGTCCCCCGTTCCGGCGCGATGACCGTGACCGGGGTGGCCGGAGCAGTGGGGGTGCTGGTTACCGTGGGCGTGATGATCGCCGTGATGACCGGCGTGGTGGTGGCTTCCGGCGGGATGACCGGGGGAGCCGGGGGCCGGCGCCTCGGCGGCTGTCGATTCCTGACGATGTGACCGGGGCCGAGATCGACCCCTCGGTGCGTCAGGAGCTGATGAGCCTGCCCAAGACCCTCGCCACCGACGTGGCGCGGAACCTGGTGATGTGTGCTCAGCTGCTGGACGAGGACCCCGAGCGCGCGTACGCGTACTCGCGGGTGGCGTTGCGGTTGGCCTCCCGGGTGGCCGCGGTGCGGGAGGCGGCCGGGTTCGCCTCGTACTCCGTGGAGAAGTACGCCGAGGCGCTCGCCGAGTTCCGGGCGGCCCGGCGGATGTCCGGTGCGGATCATCTGTGGCCGGTGATGGCCGACTGCGAGCGTGGTCTCGGGCGGCCGGAGCGGGCACTGGCGATGGCCGGTGAGCCGGAGGTGCGGCGGCTGGACAAGGCCGGTCAGGTCGAGATGCGGCTGGTCGCGGCCGGGGCCCGGCGGGACATGGGCGAGGCCGAGGCCGCCGTGGTGACCTTGCAGAGCCCGGAGCTGAATTCCAGCTCCACTCAGCCGTGGGTCGCCAGGTTGCGCTACGCGTACGCCGACGCGCTGCTGGCGGTCGGGCGTGAGGCGGAGGCCCGGGACTGGTTCGCGAAGACGCTGGACGCGGACGCCGGCGGGGTCACCAATGCCTCGGACCGGCTGGCCGAGCTGGACGGGGTGGAGTTCGTCGACGCGCTCGACCCCGACCTCGACGATGACGAGGACTGAGTAGACGAAAAGGCGAAAAGGCGAAGCGGCGGGAGGGTTCGTTCCCTTCCGCCGCTTCGGCGTGTTCGGTCCAGGTCAGCCGAATTTCGCGATCGGGTTGTCCAGGGTGCCGATGAACTGGAGCGCCGCCGAGGGGTCTTCGAGGTCGACCATCTGCTGGTTGTTGCGCAGCTGGAGGCGGTTCAGGCAGGACAGCGCGAAGGTCTCGGTGAAGAGGTCGTGCTGCTTGAATTTGTCGGTCAGTTCGGGGTGCAGACTCTGGTAGTCGGTGACGCACTCGGCGACCGTCCGCCAGAAGTCGTCCTCAGTGAGAACTCCGGCCTCCGCCAGGATGCCGTTGAGGAAGCGGAGGAAACAGTCGAAGACATCGGTGAAGATGGACAGCGGCTTCTCCTCCTCCGGGACCTCGACCCGGATGCGTTCGATGCCGGCGGGGAGCGGGGTCTCCGGGTCGAAGACCGCGATCTCCTCCGCGATGTCCTTCATGATGGCGCGCTCGGGGACACCGTCGCGCAGCACCAGGATGACGTTCTCGCCGTGCGGCATGTAGACCAGGCCGTACTGGTAGAAGCAGTGCAGCAGTGGGGCGAGGTAGGCGTCCAGATAGCGGCGCAGCCATTCCGCGGGGGGCAGGCCGGAGTCCTTGATGAGGGTGGCGGCGAGGGAGTCGCCGTGCGCGTCCACGTGCAGCAGTGAGGCCATGGTGGCGAGCCGCTGTCCCGGTTCCAGGGACGGTATCGGGCTCTCCCGCCACAGGGCGGCCAGCATTTTCAGGTACGGGGAGCCCTTGCCGGCGACTGCCTCGTACTGGGGGTGGTGGTAGCCGATGGCGGCGCGTTCGCGCAGGATGGTGAAGCCCAGGGCGCGCAGTCGGGGGTCCTCGGCGACCAAGCGGTGCAGCCAGTCGTTGATGGCGGGGGTCACTTCCATGTAGGCGGCGGAGAGGCCGCGCAGGAAGCCCATGTTGAGGACGGACAGGGCGGTCTTGACGTAGTGCTTGTCGGGGGAGCTGGTGTTGAAGAAGGTGCGGATCGACTGCTGGGCGCGGTAGGTGTCCTCGCCGGGGCCCAGGAAGATGAGGTGGCGCTGGGCGACCTCGGCGGCGAAGGTGACGGAGATGCGGTTCCACCACTGCCAGGGGTGGACGGGGATGAGCCGGTGGTCTGCGAGGTCCAGGCCGAGTTCGGCGAGGCGGGCGGCGAAGGTGTCCAGGGTGGCCGGGGAGAGTTCGGTGGCGATCAGCCGGTCGTAGTCGAGGCCGGTGGCGGCCGAGAAGGTGGTGAGGTCGCGGCGGGCGGCCAGCCAGATCAGTTGGACGGGGCTGCCGGTCTCGGGGGCGTACGCGTGGTATTCGGTCGCGTCGAAGCCGAGTCGGCCGTTGTTGGCGACGAAGCAGGGGTGGCCCTCGGTCATGCCGGCTTCGATGGTCTGGAAGTCGGCGCGGGCCAGTTCGGTGGCGGTGGGGCGGCGGGTGGCCGGGTCGGTGGTGAGTTCGCCGGCCAGTTTGTAGGCGGTGCCGGCCAGGGTACTGCTGATCTCCTCCAGGTAGACCGGGAGGATGGTGTCGCTCAGGCTGAGCGCGGTGCGCAGTTCGAGGAAGAAGTCGAGGGGGGAGAGGGGGAGGGGGGTGCCGTCGTGGTGGTGGCGGGTGATGCTGTCGGCGTCGATCTGCCAGTGGTCCAGGGCGCGGCGGCGGGCGGTGAAGCGGTAGGTGATGGTGCCGTCGTCGGTGGGGACGGTGTAGTGGCCGGGGTGGGCCGGGTCTTCGGTGGGGGTGAGCAGCCGCTCGTGGGAGAACTCGGCGAGGGCCTTGCGTATCAGCTGCCGGCCGGCGCGGTCCCACAGCTCGGGGGTGAGGTGGGCGACGGCCTGGTGGGGGTTCTGGGGGGCCTGGGGGTGCATGGCTGGAGGTGCTCCTTAGTCGGTGGCTGCCGGGTGCTGCCGGAGGGCGGCTGCCAGGTACTGGTCGCGGGTGCAGAAACTCAGCAGGGCCTGTTTGCCGGGCAGTTCGACGGTGGCGGCGACCGAGAAGCCCACGGCGGTGTTGAGCGCGTGGACGGGGTGGTTGCGGGCGTCGGGTTCGACGACGACGCGGTGGGTGGCGGGGTCGGCGAAGAGCAGTTCCATGACGGTGGTGATCACGGCGAGGGTGAAGCCGTGCAGGGGGGTGTCGGTGGGGGCGGTGAGGAAATGCATGCCCACGTCGCCCGCTCGGACGGGGTAGACCTTGCCGACCGGCTCGTCGGCCGGGTCGTACCGTTCGGCGATGAAGGCAGGGTTTCCGTTGTGCAGCCCGAGGTAGGCGTGCTGGGTGTGGGCCCTGTCGATGGCTTCGAAGTAGCGGCGCACCTGGTCCTCGGTGGCGTTCTGCATGAGCCAGAAGGCCGATTTGGGGTGGGTGAGCCAGCTGTGCAGCAGCGGGGTGTCGGCGGCGGGGTCGATGGCGCGGACGGTGAACTCGCCGAGGAGTTCGTCGGTTCTGGTGAAGAGGGCGGTGCTCATGCGGCTCCCGGGTGCGATGGGGCAACTCGGAAGTGAGGTTAGCCTAACCTAATTTTCTGGGGCAATGGGCCCCTCTTCCGGCCCCTCCTCCAGAGGGCGCAGGACCAGCCCCGAGGCGGGTTTGGGGCCGAACGACGTGGACTTGCGCGGCATCATGACGCCCGCCTCGGCCAGGGCGCGCACGGTGTCCTCGGCGACCGGGCGCAGCAGTACCGCGCTGCCACCGGTGTGTTGGGCCTGGGCGAGGGCGGCGGTGGTGTCGTGCAGATAGCGGATGCTGCCCGCCCGGTCGGGGACGCCCCACAGGGCGTCGAACAGGGTGGCGTGCAGGACGGTCGCGTCCAGGGTGCGCCAGACGGCCGGGCGGTCGGCCGGGATCGTACGGTCCAGCAGGGCCGGGTCGGGACGGTCCAGCAGATGGAAGACACCGGGGGCCCGGCCGGCCAGCAGGAAGGCGGTGCCCTCGGTGGCGTGCAGGGTGTCCAGGGCATCGCCGGGCGGCGTGGTGAGGCGGCGGACCCGGAAGGCGGCGGTGTCCCGTACCCGCTCCAGCGCCCGTTCGGCGGAGAGTTCGGGGAGTACCCGGTGGATGGCCTGGACCCGCAGCGGGTGGCGGGCGGTGTTGACCAGCAGCACCAGGGCGCGGTCCCAGGGGGGCCGGCCGTGGTGTTCGGCGCGTAGCCGCAGCGAGGTGGCCCAGCGATGGTGGCCGTCCGCGATCAGCGCGTGATGGCGGTGCAGGGCGGTGCGCAGCCGGGTGATGGCGGCCGGTTCGGTGACGGCCCACAGCCGGTGCTCGATGCCGTCCGCGGTGCGGGTGGCGAGCAGCGGGGTGCCGCGGACGGTCTCCTCGATGACGGCGTCGGCCTCGTCGGGGTCGGGGGCCCGGTAGGAGAGCAGCAGGGGTTCGAGGTTGGCGCCGGTGGCGCGGGTGAGCGCGGTGCGGTCGGCGACGACGTCCGGCATGACGTCCTCGTGCGGCAGGACGACGCCGGCGCCGGGTTCGGTCAGCCGCAGGGCGCCGATCACTCCGCGCTGCCTGCTGATGGCCGGGCCGTGCTGCTCGTACACGTACAGGGCGGGGCGCGAGTCCTGGGTGAGGACGCCGTCGGCACGCCAGCGGGCGAGGGTCTGGGCGGCGCGGCGGTGGCCCTCGGCGGGGTCGGTGGCCTGCGGGAGGATCAGCCGGACGACGTTGTGCGGGTCGGCGGTCTCCAGCCGGTGGAGTCCGTCGGGGCGGACCACCACGTCGTACGGGGGTGAGGTGACCGCGGCCGGGTCGCTGACGCGGCCGGGGGCGTAGCGCAGTCCCCGGAAGGGGGCGAGGTCCAGCCCGGTGGGGCCGGCGGGGACGTCGGGAGCCATCCGCGCATGCTATGCCGATTGCCCCGCTCCGGGGCAGATGGGGGCGATGGCCAAAGGTGCGGCATGATCGAAGATGTTATGGCTGATGACAGGTGTGAGACGAAGATCCGGACGAGCCCGGCGGGCAGTGAGCGCGCGCTGTTCACGGCGTACGACACGGCGCTGCTCGATCTGGACGGAGTGGTGTACGCGGGCGGCCATGCGCTGCCCCACGCGGTGGACTCGCTGCGGACGGCGCGGGAGGGCGGGATGCGGCTGGCGTATGTCACCAACAACGCCTCCCGTACGCCGGAGACGGTGGCCGCGCATCTGACGGAGCTGGGGGTGCCGGCCGAGGCGGCCGAAGTGGTGACCTCGGCGCAGGCGGTGGCGCGGGTGATCGCGGAGCGGCTGCCGGCCGGGGCGCGGGTGCTGTGTGTGGGGGGTGCGGGGCTGCGGGTGGCGCTGGCCGAGCGCGGGCTCGAACCGGTGGCGTCGGCGGACGACGATCCGGCGGCGGTGGTGCAGGGGTACGGGGGTCCTGAACTGCCGTGGGGGGCGCTGGCGGAGGCGACGCTGGCGGTGAACCGGGGGCTGCCGTGGTTCGCGTCGAACACGGATCTGACGATTCCGAGCGGGCGGGGCATCGTGCCGGGCAATGGCGCGGCGGTGGAGGTCGTACGGATCGGGTCCGGGGGGCGGGTGGCGCCGGTGGTGGCGGGGAAGCCGCTGCCGCCGATGCACCGGGAAACGATTCTGCGCACCGGTGCGGAGCGGCCGTTGGTGGTGGGGGACCGGCTCGACACGGATATCGAGGGGGCGTTCAACGGGGGTGTGGACTCACTGCTGGTGCTGACCGGGGTGACGGACGCGGCGGGGCTGGTGGCGGCGCGGCCCGAGCATCGGCCGACGTTCGTGGCGGCGGATCTGCGGGGGTTGCTGGTGGCGCAGCCGGCGGTGGTCGCGGCGGGCGGCTCGGGCGCCGGCTTCGGCTGCGGGGGGTGGCGGGCGGTGGCCGGCGGGCATGCGCTGGAGCTGACCGGGGCCGGGGAACCGGTGGACGCGCTGCGGGCGCTGTGTGCGGCGGCCTGGACGGCGGCGGGGGAGGGCAGTTGCGCGCTGGAGCTGCCGGCCGGGCTGGCCGGGATGCTGGAGCGGGAACGGTGAGCGGGTGACGGGCGGTCCGGTACGGGTGTGGCGGGCCCGTACCGGACCGCCCGGGTCAGTCGGTCTCCTCCGGGGTGGCCGGGGCGGTGGAGATCTGGGCGATCAGGTCGTCCTCGGTGGTGCCCTTGCGCCAGTAGCCGGTGAACTTGATGTTCTTGCGGTCGATGCCCCGGTCGTTGACGAGGTGGCGGCGCAGGGTGCGCACCGAACCGGCTTCGCCGGCGATCCACGCGTAGGGGTGGCCGGCGGGCAGGTGGGTGGCGCGTACCGACTCCAGCAGGGTGGCGCCGGCCCGGTCGCGGATGATCCAGGTGATGTCGGCGTCGGCCTTGGTGGCGAGTTCCTGGCGGTCCTCGGGGTGGGCGACCTCCAGCCAGACCTTGGCGGGGGTGCCGGGGGGCAGCCAGTCGAGGATGCCGGCGACGGCGGGCAGTGCGGTTTCGTCGCCGGTGATGAGCATCCACTCGGCCTCGGGCGGCGGGCGGAAGTCGACGGCCGCGTTGTCCTCTTCGAGCGGGCCGAGGATGGCGACGGCGTCACCGGGGGCGGCGTTCGCGGCCCAGCGGGAGGCCGGGCCGCCGTCTTCGCCGTGCAGGGCGAAGTCGATGTCCAGTTCGTCGGGACCACGGCGCTGTTCGCGGGCCGTGTAGGTGCGCATGATGCCGCGTTCGGTCGGGTCCATCTGCTGCCAGGCCGGCCACCAGGCGTGTCCCGCGTCCCGGGGGATGGCGACCTCGTGCCGCCCCGGCTGGGGCAGGAAGAGTTTGAAGCGCTGGTCCCGGCCTCCGCTGGCGAACCGGTTGAGCCGGTCGCCACCGAGGGTGACCCGGGTGAAGCCGGGGCTGAGCCGGGTCGTCCGCAGTACCTGGAGATCGAAGAATTCGAAGGGCGCGGCGGTCATGGTGTCGTGTCCTTTCGTTCGGTCTGTCGGGGTTCAGCCGAGCGGGCGGTGGCGGGACGGGAGCGGGGTTCGGGACATGGTCATGGAGGGGGTGCCTGGTCTCTCGGAAAGCCGGAACGGAGGTTAGGCTAACCTAACTCTTTGTTCGGTGTGAGGGTCGCCGGGGGGAGTGTCGGGTGACCACGGGGGCTTCCACGGGGCCGCCGAGTGCGCCGGCGGCGCTGTGGGTCGTGGTGCTGCCGGGAGCCGATGTGCCGGGGTGGCTGCCGCCGGTGTCCGCCGATCCGGTCGCCCGGTGGGCTTCGCGGACCGGCAGTCGTCGGCGGGGGTGCTCACCGCGAGGGTGAGCGGTGGGTGGCCGGCTGCGGTGGCCGCCGTACACCGAAGGCCGGGCGGGGCGGATCCGCGGGCGGTGTGACGGGGTTCGGCGGTGGGTTGGCGGTAGCGTCGGGCGCATGGATGACCCGACGCGCATGCCCACGTCCCCGTCGCCCGAGCCCGAGCCCGAGCCCGAGACCGAGACCGAGGCGGAGCCTCAGCCCGAGCCGGTCGGGGCGCCGGGGGAGGACGGGCCGCGACCGCTGGGGATCGCGGTCACCGGCACCGGGCATCCGGAGGTGGACGCCGCGCTGGAGCGGCTGGCCGACGCCGATCACCTCGCCGTCGGCGCTCATGGGGAGGTGTACGAGGATGTTCACCGCGGGCTGCGTGCCACGCTGGCCGCGCTCGATGTCCCGCAACCCGATCCCGTCACCCCCACCCCCAGGAGCTGAACCACCCGTGGCCGCTGCGACCCGCCGACGTCTGTCCCGTCTCGACGCCGAACTGGTGCGGCGCAAGCTCGCCCGTTCGCGCGAGCACGCCAGGACGCTGATCGAGGACGGCCGGGTGTCGGTCGACGGGATGGTGGCCGCCAAGCCCGCCACCCAGGTCGCCACCAGCGCGGCCCTGGTGGTGCGCGAGGACGCCGATGACCCCGGCTATGTCTCGCGCGGCGGCCACAAACTCGCCGGCGCGCTGGCCGTCTTCACCCCGCTCGGACTGCGGGTGGCGGGCCGGCGCGCGCTGGACGCCGGGGCCTCCACCGGCGGGTTCACCGACGTGCTGCTGCGGGCCGGCGCCGCCCAGGTGATCGCCGTGGATGTGGGGTACGGCCAGCTCGCCTGGTCGCTCCAGGCGGACGAGCGCGTCACCGTACAGGACCGGACTAACGTACGGGAGATGACGCTCGAACAGATTGGCGGGCAGCCGGCGGAACTGATCGTCGGTGATCTGTCGTTCATCCCCCTGGGACTGGTGCTGCCCGCCCTGATCGGCTGCGCCGCGCCCGACGCCGATCTGGTGCTGATGGTCAAACCGCAGTTCGAGGTCGGCAAGGAGCGGCTCGGCAGCGGAGGTGTCGTCCGCAGCCCGCAGCTGCGCGCCGAGGCGGTCACCGCCGTCGCGGCGCGGGCGGCGGAGCTGGGGCTCGGCGTACGGGGCGTCACCGCCAGCCCGTTGCCCGGACCCTCGGGCAACGTCGAATACTTCCTGTGGTTGCGCGCCGGCGCACCCGCACTCGACCCCGCCGATGTCGAACGCGCCGTGACGGAAGGGCCCCAGTGACCGAGACCACCCCGCGTACCGTCTTCCTGCTCGCCCACACCGGCCGGCCGGCCGCCGTGCGCAGCGCCGAACTCGTGGTGCGCGGGCTGCTGGCGCACGGGGTGGGGGTACGGGTGCTGGCCGAGGAGGCCGCCGATCTGCCGATGCCGGGGCACGGCTCCTACGACGACCGGGTGGAGTGGGTGGAGCCCGGGCCCGGGGTGGCCGATGGCTGTGAGCTGCTGATCGTGCTCGGCGGGGACGGCACCCTGCTGCGCGGCGCGGAGTTCGCGCGGGCGTCGGGGGTGCCGATGCTCGGGGTGAATCTGGGCCGGGTCGGGTTTCTCGCCGAGGCGGAGCGGGACGATCTGGACCAGGTGGTGGACCGGGTGGTCAGCCGCGCGTACGAGGTCGAGGAGCGGATGACCCTCGATGTGCTGGTCAGCGACGACGGCGAGGTCATCCACCGGGACTGGGCGCTGAACGAGGCGTCGGTGGAGAAGGCGGCCCGGGAGCGGCTGCTGGAGGTGGTCATCGAGGTGGACGGCCGCCCGGTGTCCGGCTTCGGCGGGGATGGGGTGGTGTGTGCCACTCCGACCGGTTCCACGGCGTACGCCTTCTCGGCCGGCGGCCCGGTGGTGTGGCCGGAGGTGGAGGCGCTGCTGATGGTGCCGATCAGCGCGCACGCGCTGTTCGCGAAGCCGCTGGTCACCGCGCCCGGCTCGGTGCTCGCGGTGGAGGTGCGGCCGGACAGCGGGCCAGGGGTGCTGTGGTGCGACGGGCGGCGTACGGTCGAACTGCCCGCCGGGGCGCGGGTGGAGGTGCGGCGCGGACTGGTGCCGGTCCGGCTGGCGCGGCTGCACCGGGCCCCGTTCACCGATCGGCTGGTGGCCAAGTTCGCCCTCCCGGTGGCCGGATGGCGCGGCGCTCCGCACTAATGTTCGACCCCGGGCGTCGCCACAGCACCCGATGACCTCGTATGGTCGTATCCGTGTTGGAGGAGATGCGGATCAAGGACCTGGGCGTGATCGACGACGCGATCGTCGAACTGTCCACCGGATTCACCGCCGTGACCGGTGAGACCGGCGCCGGCAAGACCATGGTCGTCACCAGTCTGGGCCTGCTGCTCGGCGGCCGGGCGGACGCCGCGCTGGTGCGCGCCGGCGCCGCCACGGCCCTGGTGGAGGGCCGCATCAGCCTGCCACCCGGCGCCCCGGCCGCCCACCGCGCGGAGGAGGCCGGCGCCGAACTCGACGAGGGCGCGCTGCTGATCAGCCGCACCGTCTCCGCCGAGGGACGCTCCCGGGCGTACGTCGGCGGCCGGACCGTACCCGCCGGACTGCTCACCGAACTGGCCGACGAACTCGTCGCCGTCCACGGCCAGACCGACCAGCAGGGACTGCTGCGCCCCGCCCGGCAGCGCGAGGCGCTCGACCGGTACGCGGGCGAGGCCGTCGCCGTACCCCTGGCTGGCTACCGCGAGGCGTACCGGCGGCTGCGCGATGTCGCCGCCGAACTCACCGAGCTGACCACCCTGGCCCGTGAGCGGATCCAGGAAGCCGACCTGCTGCGCTTCGGCCTGGAGGAGATCGCCGCCGCCGAGCCACGCCCCGGCGAGGACGGCGAACTCGCCGCCGAAGCCGCCCGGCTCGGGCACGCGGAGGCACTCGCCTCGGCCGCCGCCGCCGCGCACGGCGCGCTGGCCGGCGATCCCGCCGACCCGGCCGGGGTGGACGCCGGGGTGCTGGTCGGCGGCGCGCACCGGGCCCTCGAAACGGTCCGCGGCCACGACCAGGAGCTGGCCGAACTCGCCGACCGGCTCGCCGAAGTACACATCCTGCTCTCGGACGTGGCCGGCGAACTCGCCTCCTACGCGGACGGCCTGGACGCCGACCCGCTGCGGCTGGCCGCCGTGGAGGAGCGGCGCGCCATCCTGGGCCATCTGATCCGCAAGTACGGCGGCGGCCCCGAGGAGGCGGCGGCCGGCGACGGCTGCTCGGCCCTGCTGGTGTGGGCCGAGGGCAGCGCCGCCCGGCTCGCCGAGCTGGAGGGCGACGACGAGCGGATCGGCGAGCTGACCGCCGAGCGGGACGAGCTGCGCGCCGAGCTGAGCGTGCTGGCACAGGCCCTGAGCGAGGCGCGGGCGGAGGCCGCCAAGCGGTTCGGGGAGGCCGTCACCGAGGAGCTGACCCAGCTGGCGATGGCGCACGCCCGCATCGAGGTGGCGCTGCGGCACACCGAGACCGCGCAGCCCGACGAGGGCATCGAGGTGGGCGGCCGGCCGGTGGCGTACGGCCCGCACGGCGTTGACGAGATCGAGCTGCTGCTCGCCCCGCACCCCGGCGCCACCGCCCGGCCCATCGCCAAGGGCGCCTCCGGCGGTGAGCTGTCCCGGGTGATGCTGGCCATCGAGGTGGTCTTCGCCGGCACCACCCCCGTGCCCACGTACCTCTTCGACGAGGTGGACGCCGGGGTCGGCGGCAAGGCCGCCGTCGAGATCGGCCGCAGACTGGCCCGGCTGGCGGACTCCGCACAGGTGGTGGTCGTCACACATCTGCCACAGGTCGCGGCCTTCGCCGACCGGCATCTGGTGGTGGAGAAGACCAGCGACGGATCGGTCACCCGCAGTGGCGTGCAGTCCGTCCACGGGGAAGGCAGAGTACGGGAGTTGTCCCGGATGCTGGCGGGGCAGGAGGACTCCGCGCTGGCCCGCGCGCACGCCGAGGAACTGTTGGCCACCGCCGCCCGGCTCGGCCGCGGCCGGTAGTCCATGAGAGTGGCGCGCGCTACCGCGATGCCGCCGCCAACTGGCATTCTGGACGCCCCGCGTGGTGAGTGACCGCGAAGTGACCCAGCACACAGTCGAGGAGAGGAGCGTGTCGGCCATGCCCGTCGTGCCACCGCCAGCGGCCGGACAGGCCCCACAGCTGCACGTGGTGCAGCTGCTCGGCGGAGGCAGCGCCGGCACGGGCGCGCATGTGCGCTCACTGGCGGCCGGGCTCGACGCCCGGGGCGTGCGGGTGACCGTGTGCGCCTCCCAGTACGCGGAGCGCCGCTACGACTTCGGCGGCACCGGCGCCCGGTTCATCCCGGTTCCGGTACGGGCGCAGGCCGACGCCGTACGGACCCTGCGGGAGATCTGCTGCGACGCCGACCTGGTGCACGCCCACGGGATGCGGGCCGGTCTTGTCGCCGCGCTGGCGCTGCACAGGCGGTCCGTGCCGCTGGTGGTGACCTGGCACGCCCGCCCGGCGGACCAGGGCGTACGCGAGCGGCTGCGCCGGCTGACCGAACGCTGGGTGGCGCGTGCCGCCTCGGTGGTGCTCGGCGCCACCTCGGACCTGGTGGCACGGGCGCGGCGGCGCGGGGCGCGCGACGCCCGGCTCGCGCCGGTGGCGCTGCCGGCACAGCGCGCCAGGCGCGGGGAACGCGCGGAGAACGAGCCGCACAAGGTACGGGCCGAACTGGGCGTGGTCGACCGGCCGCTGCTGATCGCCGAACAGGGCCACGAGATGCTGCTGGCCGCCGCACGCGGCTGGCGCCGCCTGGACCCCCAGCCGCTGCTGGTGATGGCGGGGGACGGACCGCAGCGCGGGCTCTGGCAGCGCCGCATCGAACGTGAGGGCCTGCCGGTGCGGCTGCTGGACCGCACCCAGGACGTACGGCGGCTGCTGCCGGTCGCCGATGTGGCGCTCGCCGCGCCGCGCTGGGAGGCGCGGCCCGAGCTGGCACAGGCAGCGCTGCGCGGCGGGGTCCCGCTGGTGGCGACGGCGGTCGGCGGCGTACCCGAGCTGGTGGGCGACGCGGCGGTGCTGGTCCCCTACGGGGAGGTCGCCGCCCTGACCGCGGCGGTGCGCACCCTGCTGGCCAACCCCGACCACCGCGCCGCCCTGACCCTGGCGGGCCGGGCCCGGGCCCGCTCCTGGCCGACGGAGGACACGACGGTGGCCCAGGTCCTGAGCGTCTACGACGAACTGTCCGGCAAGAAGTAGCCTTTGGCGGGGCAGGGCCTCTTAATCCTGGTAGTAGTCAGCGGTTGCCGGGGTCACTGGCCATTTCGCCGCGCCCTGCCGGGACATCGGGTACTTGACGCTGAACAGTTCCCCGGACATGCGGATGTCATTGACCTCGGCGATCAGGATCGTCCCCTCGACCCGGACCTTCGAGGTTCGGATCACCCGCAGCAGCGGAACGCCGGGCGGCAGCAGCAGCGCCGCGACATCGGACGGGCTGGGCGTCGCAGCGGTGACCTCCTCCTCCCAGGAGATCGGTGCTCCCGTCCACTCCTCGATGCGGTCATAGATCCCGCCGAGCCCGGTATCCCCTGCCAGGACGGGCAGTTCGGCCACGACGGCGGGATGCAGCCAGCTGTCGGTGAGCTGCCGGAACCGCTCGTCGTCCGGGTCGCCGTTGAGCCGTTTGCGTACGACGACGGGCTCTCCCGCACCGATGCCGAGTAGCTCCGCGATGTCCGGCGGCACGGGGGCGGTGGTCACCTCGGTCTGAGTGCCCGCGACCATGCGCCAGTGCTGGACATTGCTGCCGGAGTAGTAGCCGAGGTGGTCCCGCTCCATGCCCCGGGACCGCACCATCCGGGTGCGGGGACGATCCCGCACGAAGGTCCCGGCCCGCCCGCCCTTGTACTCCACCAGACCTTCGGCCTTGAGCTGGTTCAGCGCCTGCCGTGCGGTCTGCCGGGACACGCCGTGCTCCGCCGCCAGGGCCTCCATGGTCGGCAGCCGCTCACCAGGTGCCACAGCTCCGTTATGAATCAGCTCCCGTAGCTGGTTCGCGATCTCTTCCGCCGTCTGTGCCATGCGGAGACAGCCCCTCTCGTTCTCGCTCTGACGTTTGCATCGTCAACACTAAGTGCTAGCAGGTACTCCTTGACGCGCAAGCTCGCCGAGGGCATCATCATGCTACGAAATAGGTGATAGCACCTATGTCTCGGTGGATCCCAATGGCCTGATTCCGCCGCGCCCGCTTCCGGAGCCGAGCGGGTCCCGCAACGACATATTTCCCCGACATCCGAAGGGCGGATCACCATGACCGAGGGCATCATCCCCGCCAGCCCGACAGAGGCCGCCTACTACCTCGACCGCGTCCAGCGGCTCAGCCACGTCGTCGACGACGCCACCGCCGACCGTGATCTCGCCGTCCTCCGCGCGCATGAGCGCGGAGCCAGCCACCAGGAGATCGCCCGGCGGGCCGACCTCAGGCCCGCCGAGGTGGAGGCCGTCGTCACCTCGCTCCTCGCCGAGGAGGACATCGCCGACTGGTGTGACGGGCCCGACTACCTCCCCGTCTACCGGCATTACCGCTGAGCCCTACGTCGAGGCCCGTACCACCAGTTCGGCCGGGGTCACGATCGGGGCCAGCGGGGTGGCCGCCGGGGTCGGGGCGGGGGCCAGCTGGCGGAGCAGGAGCTGGGCCATCAGGCGGCCCATCAGCTGGACGTCCTGACGGACCGTGGTCAGGGCGGGCTCGGCCCAGGCGGCCGGCTCCAGGTCGTCGTAGCCGGCCACCGCCACATCCCGCGGCACCCGCAGACCGTTGCGGCGCAGAGTGCGCAGCGCGCCCGTGGCCATCAGGTCGTTGCCCGCGAAGACCGCGTCCAGGCCGGGGGAGCGCTCCAGCAGTCGCGCCATCGCCGACTCCCCGGCCCGCGCCGTGAAATCGCCGTGCGCCAGCAGCGCCGGGTCCGGTGTCGTACGGCCCAGCGCGTCCAGATAGCCCGCGAGCCGGTCCTGGGCGGCCGTCTGGTCCAGCGGGCCGGTGATGACGGCGATCCGGCGCCGCCCGCGCGCCAGCAGGTGGTCCACGGCCTGCCGCGCGCCGTCGCGGTTGTCGGTGTCGACGTACAGGAGCGTCGGGTCGGTCCCCGCGCCCGGCCAGCCGGGGCGCCCGCCGAAGACCGTGGGCAGCCCGGAGGCCCGCGCCAGCGCCGGCAGCGGATCGGTGTCGCGCAGCGAGAACATCAGCACGCCGTCCACGTGGCCGCCGGCCAGATAGCGGCCGATCCGGTCGTCGTCACCGGGGTGTTCCACGAGCATCAGCAGCAGCTGGGTGTCGTGGTCGGCGAGTTCGCGGCCGATGCCGCGCAACTGCTGTGCGAAGAACGGGTCGGCGAAGACCCGCGACTCCGGCTCCGCTATCACCACGCCCACCGCCCCCGTACGGCGGGTGACCAGCGAGCGGGCCGCGCTGTTGGGGACGTACCCCAACTCCGCCACCGACCGCTGGACGCGCTCCCGCAACTCCGCCCGTACGTTGGGGGTGCCATTGACCACCCGGGAGACGGTGGCCCGCGAAACACCGGCGTGAGCGGCGACGGCTTCGAGTGTGGGGTGGCGTTCTGGCACTTAGGGTCCTCTTAAGTCGCTGGCCCTTGACCGTACCGTCCGGTCCCGGCAGTGTGCTGGGAGGCGCTCTGAGAGCGCTCTCATTGACTCCCCCCACGGGATCCGTCCGATGCAACGCCGCACCCCCACAAGGAAGATGCGCACTGTCATGAGCATGAAAAAGTCCGGCTGTTCACTGCTTGTCGACCATGTTTCCGTTCAGATCGGTGAGGTGTGATCCCGATGGTTACCCGCAGAAACCTGCTCAAGGGCGCCGCCGCCGGTGCGATCGCCGTGCCGGCCGCCGGGCTGCTGGCCAGCCAGGCGTTCGGCAATGAGGACCCGGGCAGCGTGAACACCTCCGCCGCCACCCTCCCGGTCACCATCGTCAACAACACCGGCAACTGGAACAACAGTTCCATCTACATCTACATCGTCGGCAATGTGGAGGGCCGTCAGGTACGGCTCACCCCGCAGGGCACGCTGGCCCCGATCCAGCTCGGTGACAACGGCGCGGACGGCTTCACCGACTACGCCATCTCGCTGGCCTCCTCCGGCTCGACCACCATCCAGCTGCCGTACATGTCGGGCCGGATCTACGCCGCGCTCGGCGCCAAGCTCAAGTTCAAGGCGGTACTGGACGGCAACGGCGTCCCCGCGCTCGCCTACCCGGCCGGCTGGGTGGAGTCCGACCCCAACTACCCGGTGCTGCACGACTGCGCGGAGTTCACGTACAACGCGGACGGCATGTTCTGCAACGTCACCATGGTCGACATGTTCAGCGTGCCCATGGACGTCCGGCTCCAGGGCAACGCCGACCAGTCGGCCGGTGCGCTCAAGCCCGGTGGCCGGCAGCAGGTGTTCACCGAGGTGGGCCGCAACCCCGCGTTCGCCCCGCTGGTGATCGGGGACCGCCGGGTGCTCGCCCCCAGCCACGGTCTGGACGCCGGACGCTTCTCCCGGACGTACTTCGACTCGTACATCAACCAGGTCTGGGGCGAGGGCAATCAGCTGAACATCCGCACCAACCTGGGCTACTTCACCGGGCGGGCCAGCGGCGGCCGGCTGGTCTTCAACGGGCCGGGCCAGGTGGCGTTCGACCGGCCCACCACCCGCGATGTGCTGTTCTGCGACGGCGCGCTGCACGCCCCCAACGACGGGGTACGGGGCCCGGTCGCCGCGATCCTGGGCGCCGCGCTCAACCGCACCACCGCGCTCAGCCACCGCGAGCAGCCGGTGACCAACGCCGCCGCCTTCTACCAGGGCGATGTCACCCACCACTACGCCAAGGCGCTGCACAACGCCACCGTGGACGGCCGGGCCTACGGCTTCGCCTTCGACGACGTGGCGGACTTCGCCTCCTACATCCAGGACCACGCGCCGCGGCAGTTCACCCTGACGCTCAGCCCGTTCTGATCCATCCCCGGTAAAACGCCGGTGGCCGCCCCGAACTCCAGCCGGGGCGGCCACCGGTGCGTTGCGCCGGGCGGGCGTCAGCCGCCGTACGCGCCGGACGCGGTCAGCCGCAGCGCCGTGTCGATCAGCGGCACATGGGAGAACGCCTGCGGGAAGTTGCCCACCTGCCGCTGGCGGCGCGGGTCCCACTCCTCGGCCAGCAGCCCCAGGTCGTTGCGCAGCGACAGCAGCCGCTCGAACAGCTTGCGGGCCTCGTCCACCCGGCCGATCATCGCCAGATCGTCCGCCATCCAGAACGAGCAGGCCAGGAACGCGCCTTCGTCGCCCTCCAGGCCGTCGACCCCCGCCTGGTCACCCGCGGTCGGGTAGCGCAGGATGAAGCCGTCCAGGGTGGACAGTTCGCGCTGGATCGCCTCGATGGTGCCGATGACCCGCTTGTCGTCCGGCGGCAGGAAGCCCATCTGCGGGATCAGCAGAAGCGAGGCGTCCAGTTCCTGCGAACCGTAGGACTGGGTGAAGGTGTTGCGCTCCTTGTCGTAGCCGTGCTCGCACACATCGCGGTGGATCTCGTCGCGCAGTTCGCGCCAGCGCTCCAGCGGGCCGTCCACCTCCCCCGACTCGATGAGCTTGACGGTACGGTCCACCGCCACCCAGGCCATCACCTTCGAGTGGGTGAAGTGCCGGCGCGGCCCGCGGACCTCCCAGATGCCCTCGTCCGGCTCGTTCCAGTGCTCCTCCAGGTAGCGGATGAGCTTCAGCTGGAGCAGATTGGCGTGATCGTTACGGGCCAGGCCGGTCATGTGGCCCAGATGCAGGGCCTCGGTGACCTCCCCGTACACATCCAGCTGGAGCTGCCCCGCCGCGCCGTTGCCGATCCGCACCGGCTGCGAGTTCTCGTAGCCGGGCAGCCAGCTCAGCTCGGCCTCGGCCAGCTCGCGCTCGCCCGCCACCCCGTACATGATCTGGAGGTTCTCCGGGTCGCCGGCCACCGCGCGCAGCAGCCACTCGCGCCAGGCCCTGGCCTCCTCGTGGTAGCCGGTGCGCAGCAGCGAGGACAGGGTGATCGCGGCGTCGCGCAGCCAGGTGTAGCGGTAGTCCCAGTTGCGGGAGCCGCCGATCTCCTCGGGGAGGGAGGTGGTGGGGGCCGCGATGATGCCGCCGGTGGGCGCGTACGTCAGAGCCTTGAGGGTGATCAGCGAGCGGACCACCGCCTCCCGGTACGGGCCGTGGTACGTGCAGTGGCTGACCCACTCGCGCCAGAACTCCTCGGTGGCGGCCAGCGCCTCCTCGGGCTGCGGCACCGGCGGCGGCTCCTTGTGGGACGCCTGCCAGCTGATGGCGAAGGCGATCCGGTCCCCGGGCGCCACCGTGAAGTCGGAGTAGGTGGTGAGGTTCTTGCCGTACGTGTCGGCGGTGGTGTCCAGCCACACCGAGTCGGGGCCGGCCACCGCCACCGTACGGTCGTCGACCTTGTGCACCCACGGCACCACCCAGCCGTAGGAGAACCGCATCCGCAGCGTCGAGCGCATCGGCACCCGGCCGCTGACGCCCTCCACGATCCGCACCAGCTGCGGGGCGTCGCTGCCGCGCGGCGGCATGAAGTCCGTCACACGCACGGTGCCGCGCGTGGTGTCCCACTCGGACTCCAGAATCAGCGAGTCGCCCCGGTAACGGCGCCGGGTGGCGGGCGGCGGCGGCACATCCTTGCCGTGCGCCGGTCCGATGCGCCAAAAACCGTGCTCATCTGTGCCGAGCAGGCCGGCGAAGACCGCGTGGGAGTCAAAACGGGGCAGACACAGCCAATCAGCCGAGCCGTCCCGGCAGACAAGGGCGGCGGTCTGCATGTCGCCGATGAGTGCGTAATCCTCGATGCGCCCGGCCACTTGCATCTCCAGTCGAACGGTGGGGCCGCCCCCGTGGGACGTGCGGTATTTCGTCGCTCAATTGAGCGTCCGAGCAGGATACGACGGCTCGCGGCTCTCCGCGCGCCATCCGCGTCCTGCCTGGCTACCGCCCGCTCACTGATACGCTGGTAGCCCGTGGAGCGGAGGGCAGCAGGACCCCCGAACCGCATCCGACCTCGCGACCACGGGAGCCCGTCTTGGCCACTGCCTCCAGTCCCCGCAAGACGACCAAACACATCTTCGTCACCGGCGGGGTCGCGTCCTCGCTCGGCAAGGGACTCACCGCATCCTCACTCGGTGCCCTGCTCAAGGCGCGCGGGCTGCGCGTCACCATGCAGAAGCTGGACCCGTATCTGAACGTGGACCCCGGCACCATGAACCCCTTCCAGCACGGTGAGGTCTTCGTCACCAACGACGGAGCCGAGACCGACCTCGACATCGGCCACTACGAGCGGTTCCTGGACGTCGATCTGGACGGCACCGCCAACGTCACCACCGGGCAGATCTACTCCACCGTGATCGCCAAGGAGCGGCGCGGCGAGTACCTGGGTGACACGGTGCAGGTCATCCCGCACATCACCAACGAGATCAAGCACCGCATCCGGCGGATGGCCACCGACGACGTGGACGTGGTGATCACCGAGGTCGGCGGCACGGTGGGTGACATCGAGTCGCTGCCGTTCCTGGAGGCGGTGCGCCAGGTGCGGCACGAGGTGGGGCGGGACAACGTCTTCGTCGTGCACATCTCGCTGCTGCCGTACATCGGTCCGTCCGGCGAGCTGAAGACCAAGCCGACCCAGCACTCGGTGGCCGCGCTGCGCAACATCGGCATCCAGCCCGACGCGATCGTGCTGCGCGCCGACCGTGAGGTGCCGCTGGCCATCAAGCACAAGATCTCCCTGATGTGCGACGTGGACGAGGCCGCCGTGGTGGCCTGCATGGACGCCCCGTCGATCTACGACATCCCCAAGGTGCTGCACACCGAGGGCCTGGACGCGTACGCCGTGCGCCGGCTCGATCTGCCGTTCCGCGATGTGAACTGGACCCAGTGGAACGATCTGCTGCGCCGGGTCCACCACCCCGAGCACGAGGTGCGGGTGGCGCTGGTGGGCAAGTACATCGATCTGCCCGACGCGTATCTGTCGGTGACCGAGGCGCTGCGGGCCGGCGGCTTCGCGAACAACGCCCGGGTGAAGATCAAGTGGGTGACCTCCGACGACTGCAAGACGCCGGGCGGCGCCGCCGAGCAGCTGGCCGACTGCGACGCGGTGTGCATTCCGGGTGGCTTCGGCGACCGGGGCGTGGACGGCAAGATCTCCGCGATCACCTGGGCCCGCGAGAACCGGGTGCCGCTGCTGGGGCTGTGCCTGGGGTTGCAGTGCGTGGTGATCGAGGCCGCGCGCAATCTGGCCGGGATCGAGGGGGCGGACTCCACCGAGTTCGACCGTACGACCGCGCATCCGGTGATTTCGACGATGGCCGAGCAGTTGGACATCGTCGCCGGTGAGGGCGACATGGGCGGCACCATGCGGCTGGGCATGTACCCGGCGAAGCTGGCCGAGGGCTCGATCGTGCGCGAGGTGTACGGCGGCGAGCCGTACGTCGAGGAGCGGCACCGGCACCGTTACGAGGTCAACAACTCCTACCGCCAGGACCTGGAGAAGAAGGCCGGGCTGGTCTTCTCCGGCACCTCGCCGGACAACAAGCTGGTGGAGTACGTGGAGTACCCCCGCGAGACCCACCCGTACCTGGTCGCCACCCAGGCCCACCCGGAGCTGCGCTCCCGGCCCACCCGTCCGCACCCGTTGTTCGCCGGTCTGGTGAAGGCCGCAGTCGAACGAGCCGAGCGAAAGGCCGCCTGACCGACGATGACCGTCGAACTCCGTGACATCCCCGACTCCTGGCCGGTGCGCGGCACCGCGACGCCGTTCACCGGGAACAAGACCAGCGTCCGTACGGATGAGGTGGTGATGCCGGACGGATCGGTGGTGCGGCGCGACTACCAGGTGCATCCCGGCTCGGTGGCGGTGCTGGCGCTGGACGAGGCGGACCGGGTGGTGGTCATCCGGCAGTACCGGCACCCCGTACAGCAGCGCCTGTGGGAGATCCCGGCGGGGCTGCTGGACGTCCCCGGCGAGAACCCGCTGCACGCCGCACAGCGCGAGCTGTACGAGGAGGCGCACATCAAGGCCGAGGACTGGCGGGTGCTGGTGGATGTGTACACCACACCCGGCGGGTGCGACGAGGCGGTGCGGATCTTCCTGGCCCGTGAGCTGTCCGACGCGGACGGCGAGCGGTACGCGGTCGCGGAGGAGGAGGCGCAGATGGAGCACGCCCGGGTGCCGCTGGCCGAGCTGCTGCGCGCCGTTCTGGCCGGGGACGTGCACAACAACTGCCTGGTGGTGGGCGCGCTGGCGCTGGCCGCCGCGCGGGCGGGCGACGGCGAGGAGGCCCTGCGCCCGGCCCTGTCCCCCTGGCCGGCCCGGCCGTTCCCGGCGTAGTGGGCTTCACCGGGCGGGGCGGGGCGGGGCGGCGCGGCCCCGGTCCTGTCGCGTCGCGCGATCCGCGCCGGTGACCCCGGCCGCGACCGGGTCGGCCGGGACGCCCGGGTGGCGCCGTCCTCGGGTCCCGCCTCGGTCGGGCTCGCCGCCGATGGCGTGGCGGCCGTGCCGGGGTGCCGGGCCGCCGGTGGGTGGGGGTGTCGTGTCTTGGTGGGGCGTACGCCCCCGGTGGCATACGCTGCGCTCACCACTCACCACGCACGCGAAGCAGAGGGCGCGCAGTGACGGAAGCGGCGGTGCACGGGTCCCCCGGTCCGGGGGGACTGCTCGGACGGCAGGGCGAACTCGCGCGGCTGCGCGCCGATATCGACGGGGCCGGTCTTGACACCATGGCCGGCCGGCCCGTCCCGCGCAGCCGGGTGCTGCTGGTGGCCGGCCGGCCCGGCAGCGGCCGGACCGCGCTGGCCGAGGAGTTCGTCCAGGAGCAGCTTGCCACCGGCCGTTATCCGGACGGCCTGCTGCGCGCCCGGCTGACCGATCCGGGTGGTGAGGCCGTTCCCGTGGAGCGTGTCGCGCGTGAGCTGCTGGCGGCCGGGGACGTGTCCGCGCCGGCCGGGGCCGACGAGGAGGAGCTTGCCGACATCCTGCGTACGGCCCTGGGCAAGCGCCGTGCGCTGCTGCTGCTCGACGACGTGGCTGGCGCCGAGCAACTGGCCGAGCTGATCCCTGACACCCGTGACTGCCTGGTGCTCGCCGTCTCCCGAGGCCCGCTCACCGGCATCCCCGATGTGCGCCCCTGCACCCTGGGTGGACTGGAGCGGGCGCCCGCGCTGAGCCTGCTGCGGCGGGGCGCGGGGGAGATCCGGATCACGGTGGACCCCACCGCCGCCGCCCGGCTGACCGAGGCATGCGGCGGACTGCCGGCCGCCGTGGTGCTGGTGGCCGGCTGGCTGGCGATGCGTCCCGAGGCCACCATCGCTGAGGCGCTGGCCCGGCTCACCCACCCGGACGACGAGGACGGCCTCGGCGGCCACCAGGACCCGGTGGCCCTGGCTTTCCGGCTGGTGTACGCGGCGCTGCCGTCCGCCGCCGCCCGTACCCTGCGGCTGGCCGCGCTGGCCCCGGCCGGGGTGCTCGACGCGCATACCGTGGCCGCGCTGTCCGGCTGCGCGCTGGGCGCGGCACGCGGCGCGCTGGAGAACTTCGCGCTGCTGGGCCTGGTCCGGCCCGCCCCGCCCGGTGGCGAGCGCGGGGAGTACCGGCTGCCCGGGGTTCTTGACCCGCTGTTGCGCACGCTGCTGCGTACCCAGGAGCGGCCCGCCGAGGTGCTGCTGGCGCGGGCCAGGTTGCTGGAGCGGGCGGTGCGCCGGCTGCGGGCCTGCCAGGCGGTCACCGAACCGCTGGGCGGCCCGGCCCGGCGGTGGCTGTCCGGGCTGCCGGCCGCGCTGCGCTTCGATGAGCCGGCGGACGCGGCGCGCTGGCTGAGTGCCCGGCTGCCGGCGCTGACCGCCGCCGCCCGGATGGCGGTCGCGGACGGCGGTGATCTCGACACGCTGGCGCGGCGGCTGGTCGGGGCGCTCAGTGGCGCGCTGCTGGCGCACCGCGGCCGGCCGGCCGCGGCGCCCGAGCTGTACCGGCTGCACGAGCTGGTGCTGGAGGTGGCGACCCGGCGCGGGCCGGCCGGGGAACGGGCGGCGGCTCTGCTGGTGCTCGGCGATCTGGATCTGGCGGCCGGCCGGGCCGCGCTCGCCCTGGAGCGGTACCGGGCGGCGCTGGACGCCGCCCGGGCGGACCGGGCCGGCCCGGACGGTCCGCTCGCCGCGCGGGCGCTGGAGTCCGTGGGGGACACCTATACCGAGCTGGCGGACTGGCAGCGGGCGGCCGACTGGTACGGGCGGGCGCTGGCGATCCAGCAGTCGCGTGACGAGCCGGCGGCGGTGGCCCGGCTGCACGGGCGGATCGGGGCGGCCCTGACCCGTACCCGGCACTGGGGCGAGGCACTGCGCGCCTGGCGGGCCGCCGCCGCCGCGCACCGCAGGGACGGGGACCGGCGTGGCCAGGCGGCCGCGCTGGCGGAGCTGGCCACCGTCCAGGAGTACGCGGGCCGGCCGGAGGAGGCGTTGCGCACCGGCGAGGAGGCGCTGCGGCTGGCGGGTGCGGCGGGCGACGCGGAGCTGGTGGGCCAGGTGCGGCTGCTGCTGGCGGGGATCGCCGAGCGGATGGGGCGGATGGCCCAGGCGGCCAGGTACCGGGTGGCGGCGGGGCCGGGGTCGGGGCCGGGGTCCGGCGGCGCGCTGGAATCCTTTGCGCTTACCGAGGAAGGGACTTGCGAAACATAGAGCCCATCGAGAGATGATCGATTGAATGTAAGGCTGGACAGAGGTAAACCCTTCATTAAACTGGTGTGACAGCTGCTTCCGCTCTGCCTTCGGCAATGACGCAAGGACCGTGATCCACGTGAAGGTCGGGATTCCCCGCGAGGTCAAGAACAACGAGTTCCGGGTCGCCATCACCCCGGCCGGCGTGCACGAGCTGGTCACCGCCGGGCACCAGGTCGCCGTGGAACGCGGCGCCGGCCTCGGCTCCGCCATCACCGACGAGGAGTACACCGCCGTCGGCGCCTCGGTCCTCCCCACCGCCGACGAGGTGTGGGCCGAGGCCGAGCTGCTGCTCAAGGTCAAGGAGCCGGTGGCCGAGGAGTACCACCGGCTGCGCAAGGGCCAGACCCTGTTCACCTACCTCCATCTGGCCGCCTCCCAGGAGTGCACCCAGGCGCTGCTCGACTCCGGCACCACGGCCATCGCCTACGAAACGGTGGAGACCGCAGGCCGCGCCCTGCCGCTGCTGGCGCCCATGTCGGAGGTCGCCGGCCGGATCGCGCCCCAGGTCGGCGCCTACCATCTGATGCGCTCGGCGGGTGGCCGCGGCGTGCTGCCCGGCGGGGTCCCCGGCACCGCTCCCGGCGAGGCGGTGGTCATCGGCGGCGGGGTCTCCGGCTGGCACGCCACCCAGATCGCCATCGGGCTCGGCTTCCATGTGACGCTGCTGGACCGGGACGTGGCCAAGCTGCGGGAGGCCGACCGGATCTTCGGCACCCGGGTGAAGACCATCGTGTCCAATGTCTTCGAGCTGGAACGCGCCGTTCTCGCTGCCGACTTGGTGATCGGCGCGGTGCTCGTCCCCGGGGCGCGGGCACCAAAACTGGTCAGCAATGAGCTGGTGGCGCGGATGCGCCCCGGAAGTGTTCTTGTCGACATCGCGATCGACCAGGGCGGCTGCTTCGCCGACTCGCGGCCCACCACGCACGCCGAACCCACCTTCCGGGTACACGATTCGGTCTTCTACTGTGTGGCCAACATGCCCGGCGCGGTGCCCCACACCTCCACATATGCCCTGACCAATGCCACTCTCCCGTATATCGTGGAGCTGGCCGGTCATGGCTGGACCGGTGCCCTGCGCCGTGATCCGGCGCTGGCCCTGGGCCTCAACACCCATGAGGGACAGGTTGTCTACGGCCCGGTGGCCGAGGCCCACGGACTGCCGCACACCGAACTGGGCGCGGTTCTGGCCTGATCCGATCGATCCGTCAACCGGAGGCGTCAACATCGGGAAGATCACATCCTCTTGTCGACACATCGGCTGACAGGAGGGGCACCGGTCACCGCCGGTGCCCCTTTCAACCAAGTGGGCGCTGCGGTAACGGACCTCGGGACGCTCTCGCACTCTTGACAAGGGGGTGTGCGAAGCCCGACACATCGGTACCGGTCCGGCGGATTGTGTTGCCGCTGACCGCCGACACGCCATAGAGTCGCCAATCGTCGGCATGGTGCAACGCTGACTCTGTAGAGAAGTTTCCTGATCCCCTAGGAGGTAGGACGACTTGTGAATGAGTCGACAATTACTCCCCGGGGAGGGCATTCGGGCAGCCGTTCCGTCGCTGTCCGTACCTTCGCAACTCACCAAAGCCACGCGACCATGACAGCGCCTCAGAGCACGGACGGCCACGACGTGAAAGACGCCGACCGTATCCCCGATGACGTAGAGCTGCCCGACGGCCAGTTCTACGACCCGGACGCGGAATACGAACCCGACCCCGAGTACGCGGCGACCATCGCGCCCGACGCGGCCCGACAGCGCCGCGAGCGCATCGGACCCACCGGGCGCCCGCTGCCGTACTTCCCGATCCCCGGCCCGCTCACCGAGCGCGGCCCGGCCAAGATCATCGCCATGTGCAACCAGAAGGGCGGCGTCGGCAAAACGACCTCCGCCATCAATCTGGGCGCGGCGCTGGCCGAGTACGGCCGCCGCGTACTGCTGGTGGACTTCGACCCGCAGGGCGCCCTGTCGGTCGGCCTGGGGGTCAACCCCATGGAACTCGACCTCACCATCTACAACCTCCTGATGGAACGCGGCATGGCCGCCGACGAGGTCCTGCTGAAAACCGCCGTGGCCGGCATGGACCTGCTGCCCAGCAACATCGACCTGTCGGCCGCCGAAGTGCAGCTGGTGAGCGAGGTGGCGCGCGAGTCGACCCTCAGCCGCGCCCTGCAACCGCTGCTGCCCGACTACGACTTCATCGTCATCGACTGCCAGCCCTCGCTGGGCCTGCTCACCGTGAACGCGCTCACCGCGGCGCACAAGGTGATCGTGCCGCTGGAGTGCGAGTTCTTCGCGCTGCGCGGCGTCGCGCTGCTGACCGAGACGATCGAGAAGGTGCAGGAGCGGCTGAACCCGCACCTGAGCCTGGACGGCATCCTGGCTACCATGTACGACTCCCGTACGGTGCACAGCCGGGAGGTCCTGGCACGGGTCGTCGAAGCGTTCGACGACAGCGTGTACCACACGGTCATCGGACGCACCGTGCGCTTCCCGGAGACCACGGTCGCCGGTGAGCCGATCACCACGTACGCCTCCAACTCGGTGGGCGCCGCCGCCTACCGTCAGCTCGCCAGGGAGGTGCTCGCCCGGTGCCACGCCGAGTGAGTCTCCCGGCAGCCGACGAACTGTTCCGCACCACCGGGGGGTCGGCGTCCGTCCAGCCCTCCAGCCCGAACGAGCAGCAGGCGGCACAGTCGCCGTCCTCCGCCGATCACCCGGCGCCCACGGCGCCGGGCGGCGGGGGAGGCGAGGCCGCAGCCGGCGCCCCGGCGGCGGTGCCGGGGCAGGCCAAGCGGCGCTCCGCGCCGCAGCAGCAGCCCACGACGGCGGCAGCGGCGGGCGCGGGGGCCGCCGCCACACCGGCGGCGGGACAAACGGGGCAACAGGCCCAGGCGCAGGCGCAGGCACAGCCGCGCAAGGTGCGGTCCGCCCGGCGGCCGAGCGGGCGGGAACGGCACGACGAGAAGATCACGGTCTATGTGTCCGCCGAGGAACTCATGGACCTGGAGCACGCGCGGCTGGTGCTGCGCGGCGAGCACGGACTGGCCGTGGACCGCGGACGCATCGTCCGCGAGGCGGTCGCGGTGGTCCTGGCGGACCTCGAATCACGGGGCGACGCCAGCATTTTGGTACGCCGGCTGCGGGGTCGCTAGCCGCGGGTAGAGCCACCGGGCGATGTTGCCGTCGCGGCACGTCCCAATTGTCGGCACCGAGGGGTAATGTGCCCCGGGATGCCCCCGACCGACCCACCCGTCCCCGCACGCCGCCGCCCCCTGGGCCCCGGCGCGGGTGCGCTGCGCGCGGGCGGGGCCGCTGCGCCCGAGCCGCTGCGCGGCGCGTCGGGCGGCGGTGAAGAGGCTGACGCCGGCCCGGATTCGGTGCTGCGTGCGGTGGGGCCGGTGGCCGCCGACGGGTTGGCCGGTACGGATCGCCCGTTGGACGTCGGCGCGGGGGCGTCGGTTGGGGGTGAAGAGGCTGACGCCGGCCGGGAATCGGTGCTGCGTGCGGGTGGATCGGTGGCCGGGTCGGGGCAGGCCGATGCGTCCGCGGGGACGGATCGCCCGCTTGATGGCGGCGCGCCCGGGTCGGGGGGTCTGCCGGGGACGGGTGCCCGGCACTCCGGGGGCGTTCCGTTGCCGGACAACAGCGGGCGGGAGCCGCCGCGCGGAGCCGAGTTGCCGGCAGGCGACCGGCGTGGGGGCGGGCCAGGAGGCGCCGGTACGGCGGCCGAGTCCGGGAAAGTGCCGGGAGCGGGCCCCGAGCCGGGCCCGCCGCCCCCGCCGGTGGACGGTTCGCCGGGCCCCGCCGCCAGTACGCGCGTACCGGGCCCCGCCACCGCCCCCGACGCCCCCGTGGCGGAAGGGCGATTCCGGCTGGTACTGGAGAACTTCGAAGGGCCCTTCGATCTGCTGTTGCAGTTGATCTCGCGGCACAAGCTCGATGTGACCGAGATCGCGCTCTCCAAGGTCACCGACGAATTTCTCGCCCATCTGCGGGCCATGGGGCCAGACGGGGATCTTGATCAGACCACCGAGTTCCTTGTCGTCGCCGCCACCCTTCTCGATCTCAAGGCCGCCAGGCTGCTGCCCGCCGCCGAGGTCGAGGACGAGGGGGATCTGGCGCTGCTGGAGGCCCGGGACCTGCTGTTCGCCCGGCTGTTGCAGTACCGGGCGTACAAACACGTCGCCGAGATCTTCGCCGAGCGGCTCAGCGCCGAGGCACGGCGCCACCCCCGTACCGTCGGCCTCGAACCGCACCACGCGCAGCTGCTGCCCGAGGTGATGATCAGTGTCGGGCCCGAGGGGTTCGCCGCGCTGGCCGTCAAGGCCATGCAGCCCAAGCCGGTGCCCCAGGTGTATGTGGACCACATCCACGCGCCGCTGGTCTCCGTACGCGAGCAGGCCGCCGTGGTCGTCGAGCTGCTGCGGGCCGCCGGGCAGGCGTCGTTCGCCGAGCTGACCGCCGACGCCCCCGACACCCTCACCGTCGTGGCCCGCTTTCTCGCCCTGCTGGAGCTGTACCGCGAGCGCGCCGTACACCTTGACCAGCCCGAGGCGCTCGGCCCGCTGCTGGTGCGCTGGAGCGCCACCCCGGAGGCGGCCGGCCGGGAGCTGGTCACCGATGAGTTCGATCAGGAGGCATCCGATGAGTGATCCGGCTCCGCCGCCCGCGCTCAAGCCGTCCCTGGAGGCCGTGCTCATGGTCGTCGACGAGCCGGTCACCGTGGAAGCGCTGGCCAAGGTCCTGGACCGGCCCCGCCGCGAGATCGCCGACGCGCTGCGCGAGCTGGCGGACGAGTACACCGTCCAGAATCGCGGCTTCGAGCTGCGGTACGTGGCCGGCGGCTGGCGGTACTACACCCGGGCGCGGTACGCCGAGGCGGTGGAGGGCTTCGTTCTCGACGGGCAGCAGGCCCGGCTCACCCAGGCCGCGCTGGAGACGCTGGCCGTCGTCGCCTACCGGCAGCCGGTCAGCCGTTCCCGGGTCTCCGCGGTGCGCGGCGTGAACTGCGACGGGGTCATGCGCACCCTGCTCCAGCGCGGGCTGATCCAGGAAGCGGGCACCGAACCCGAAACAAGTGCGATCCTGTACGGGACGACACACTACTTCCTGGAGCGCATGGGCCTCACGGGCCTGGACGAGCTCCCGCAGCTGGCTCCCTTCCTTCCCGAGGCCGATCAGGTCGAGGGCGAGAGCCAGGAAGGAGTGCCGTCGTTCTCAGTTGACGACAACGGCGAGACTCCTACGGATCATTGATGCGAAGCAGCGGCAATAACAGCAACCGGAACCACCGGGGCGCGGGCAACAGCCGCGACGACAAGCAGAAGCGGACGGGCAAGCCCCCCCGTCCCGAGGAACGGCGCTACGGCCAGCAGGGCAGTGCGTTCGGGCCGGGCGGGCCCGCCAAGCCGGCCCGCAAGCGGGCGGCGCCCGCGCGGTCGCGCGAGTACGACGCCCAGATCGAGGAGCGCAACCGCGCCCGGCACACCAAGCCCGCGGTCAAGCTGCCCAAGACCCACGGGGAGCCCGAGGGCGAGCGGCTCCAGAAGGTCCTGGCCCGCGCCGGGCTCGGCTCGCGGCGGGCCTGCGAGGAGCTGATCGACCAGGCCAGGGTCGAGGTCAACGGCAAGATCGTCACCGAGCAGGGCCGCCGGGTCGACCCCGAGAAGGACGAGATCAAGGTCGACGGACTGACCATCGCGTCCCAGTCGTACCTGTTCTTCGCCCTGAACAAGCCCGCCGGCGTGGTCGCCTCCATGGAGGACCCCGAGGGCCGCCAGTGCCTGGGCGACTATGTGCAGAACCGCGAGACCCGGCTCTTCCACGTCGGCCGCCTCGACACCGAGACCGAGGGCCTGATCCTGCTCACCAACCACGGCGAGCTGGCGCACCGGCTGACCCACCCCAAGTACGGCGTCAAGAAGAGCTACCTCGCCGCGATCCGCGGGCCGATCCCGCGCGACCTGGGCAAGCGGCTCAAGGACGGCATCAAGCTGGAGGACGGGTACGCCCGCGCCGACCACTTCAAGGTCGTGGAGAACACCGGTAACAACTACCTCGTCGAGGTCAGCCTGCACGAGGGCCGCAAGCACATCGTGCGCCGGATGCTCGCCGAGGCCGGCTTCCCGGTCGACAAGCTGGTCCGTACCCACTTCGGCCCCCTCGCGCTCGGCTCGCAGAAGTCCGGCTGGCTGCGCCGGCTCACCAACACCGAGGTGGGCCAGCTGATGCGGGAGGTCGGTCTGTGACCGCCCGCTGACCCCATTACGCTGGTCGGATGCGCACCGCCCTGGTCATCGGCACCGGTCTGATCGGTACCTCCATCGCTCTCGCGCTCAGCGCACGTGGTGTACGGGTGCACCTGGAGGACCGGGATCCGGACCGGGTCCGTACCGCCGCCGCGCTGGGGGCGGGCACCGAGGAGCCGGTGACGGGGCGGGTGGAGCTCGCCGTCGTCGCCGTACCGCCCGCGCACATCGCGGCGGCGGTGGCCGAGGTGCAGCGGCGCGGCGTGGCCGACGGCTGTATCGACGTCGGCAGCGTCAAGGGCGGCCCGCGCCGGGAGCTGGCCGCGCTGGGCGGTGACCCGGCCGGGTATCTGGGCACCCACCCGATGTCGGGCAAGGAGCGTTCCGGACCACTGGCGGCCACCGCCGATCTCTTCGAGGGCCGGCCCTGGGTGCTCACCCCCACCCCCGATACCCGCACCGAGGTGCTGAATCTGGTGCTGGAGCTGGTCGCGCTGTGCCGCGCGGTCCCGGTGGTGATGGAGGCCGACGCCCATGACCGGGCCGTCGCCCTCGTCTCGCACACCCCGCAGCTGGTGTCCAGCCTGCTGGCGGCCCGGCTGGCCGACGCGGAGGAGTCGGCGGTCCGGCTGTCCGGGCAGGGCATCCGGGACGTGACCCGGATCGCCGGTTCCGAGCCGCAGATGTGGCTGGACATTCTGTCCGCCAACCCCGGCCCGGTCGCCGAGGTGCTGGGCGCGCTGGCGGCCGACCTGGAGCGGACCGTGGCGTCGCTGCGTGCCATGGATTCCGGCGATCCGGAGCGGCGCGCGGGCGGGGCGGACGGCATCGAGTCGCTGCTGCGGCGAGGCAACGCGGGCCGGGATCGGGTGCCGGGCAAGCACGGCGCGGCGCCCGCCGTGTACGAGACGGTCGGGGTGCCGATCACCGACCGGCCGGGCGAGCTGGCCCGGATCTTCGCGGACGCGGGCGCGGCCGGCGTCAACATCGAGGATGTCCGCATCGAACACGCCACCGGGCAGCAGGCCGGCCTGGTACAGCTGATGGTCGATCCGCCGGCGGCGCCCCGGCTGATCGCCGCGCTGCGCGGGCGCGGCTGGGCGATCAGGCAGTGATCCCGCGCTGATCCCGCACTGATCCCGCGCCGACCCCGGCTCGTACATCTGTACGGGAGTAGCGGGCGGGGGGCCGGGCGGGGGCGGCGGGCCGGTACCCTTGGCCGGGGCCATTCGTTGCCGGATCCCGTCGGGAAGCGCGCCCCTCTCCCGCCCGCCGCTGAGAAAGGTGCGCAGCCACGTGTCCGCACATCCCGTCATCGTCGCCATCGACGGCCCCTCCGGTACGGGCAAGTCCAGCACCTCCAAGGCGGTGGCCGCGCGGCTGGGCATGGGCTATCTCGACACCGGGGCGCAGTACCGCGCCATCACCTGGTGGATGCTCAACAGCGGCGTAGACGTGCACGACCCGGCCGCCGTGGCCGCCGTGGCGGGCAAGCCCGACATCGTCTCCGGCACCGACCCGCTCGCCCCCACCATCACCGTGGACGGTACGGACGTGGCCGGCCCGATCCGCACCCCCGAGGTCACCGGCGCGGTCAGCGCGGTCAGCGCGGTCCCCGCGGTCCGCACCCGGATCACCGAGCTCCAGCGCACCATCGCGGGGGACGCCCCCGGCGGAATCGTGGTGGAGGGCCGGGACATCGGCACCACCGTGCTCCCCGACGCCGATGTGAAGATCTTCCTGACCGCGGACCCGGAGGCCCGGGCGGCGCGGCGCAGCGGTGAGCTCAAGGCCGCCGGGGCCGGTGCGCCGGATCTGGCCGCCACCCGGGAGGCGCTGGTCAAGCGGGACGCCGCCGACTCCGGCCGCAAGACCTCCCCGCTGGCCAAGGCGGCCGACGCCACCGAGATGGACACCACCGAGCTGACCCTGGAGCAGGTCATCGCCTACGTCATCGCCGTCATCGAGGACGCGGAGCGGAAGCAGCGCCTGCCGTGACCGTCTCCCGGACCCCCGTCGCCCCCGCCGAGCGCGGCGCCGAGGTCGGCCGGCGGATCGGGGTCGGCCTGATCTACGGGCTGTTCCGGCCCCGGGTGCTGGGCGCCTGGCGGGTGCCGGCCACCGGCCCGGCGATCATCGCCGTCAACCACACCCACAACGTGGACGGCCCGGTGGTGATGGGGGTGGCGCCCCGCCCGGTGCACTTCCTGATCAAGAAGGAAGCGTTCATCGGCCCGCTCGACCCGTTTCTGCGCGGCATCGGCCAGCTGAAGGTGGACCGCGACACCACCGACCGCACCGCGATCACCGCCGCCCTGGACGTGCTCAAGAACGGCGGGGTGCTGGGCATCTTCCCCGAGGGCAGCCGTGGCGAGGGGGACTTCGCCGCGCTGCGGGCGGGCCTGGCGTACTTCGCGGTGCGCTCCGGCGCCCCGGTGGTGCCGGTGGCGGTGCTCGGCAGCAATGAGCGGCGCAGCGCGGTGATACGGGGGATGCCGCCGATCCGTGGCCGGCTCGATGTGGTTTTCGGCGACCCGTTCACGGTGGGCGAGGGCGGCCGGCGTACCAGGGCGGCGCTGGACGCGGCCACCGGGCAGCTGCGGGACGGACTGACCGCCCACCTGGAAAAGGCGCGCCGGCTGACCGGCCGCTGAGCGACACTGGAGGGCGCGGCCCCGGCACGCGGCCGGGCCGCCGCCCTCCACACCTTCCGTTTTTGTTTCTTCTGCTTTGAGGACCACACCCATGAACGACCAGATCGATCCCGGCGGCGCGGGCGGGCACGGCGCGCTGGGCGACGCCGAGTACGCGGAGTTCATGGAGCTGGCCGCGCTGGAGGGTTTCGACGCCGAGGAGATCGAGAGCGAGCTGGCGGCGGCGAACGCCGGGCCGCTGCCCGTGCTCGCCGTCGTGGGCCGCCCCAATGTCGGCAAGTCGACCCTGGTGAACCGGATCATCGGCCGCCGTGAGGCCGTGGTCGAGGACCGCCCCGGCGTCACCCGCGACCGCGTCACCTACGAGGCCGAGTGGGCCGGCCGCCGCTTCAAGGTGGTGGACACCGGCGGCTGGGAGCAGGACGTGCTCGGCATCGACGCCTCGGTCGCGGCCCAGGCCGAGTACGCCATCGAGGCCGCCGACGCCGTGGTCTTCGTGGTGGACGCCGCGGTGGGCGCCACCGACACCGACGAGGCCGTGGTCCGGCTGCTGCGCAAGGCCGGAAAGCCCGTGGTGCTGTGCGCCAACAAGGTCGACGGCCCCTCCGGCGAGGCCGACGCCGCCTATCTGTGGTCCCTGGGCCTCGGCGAGCCGTACCCGATCTCCGCCCTGCACGGCCGGGGCACCGGCGACATGCTGGACGCGGTGCTGGAGGCGCTGCCCGACGCGCCTCCCCAGACCTTCGGGACCGCCCCGGGCGGCCCCCGCCGGATCGCCCTCATCGGCCGCCCCAACGTCGGCAAGTCCTCGCTGCTGAACAAGGTGGCCAAGGAGGACCGGGTGGTCGTCGACGCCACCGCCGGCACCACCCGCGACCCGGTGGACGAGCTCATCGACCTCGGCGGCAAGGTCTGGCGCTTCGTGGACACCGCCGGCATCCGCCGCCGCGTCCACCTCCAGGACGGCGCCGACTACTACGCCTCACTGCGCACCGCCGCCGCTCTGGAGAAGGCGGAGGCCGCGGTCGTCCTCATCGATGTGACCGAGCCGATCAGCGTCCAGGACACCCGCATCATCACGATGGCGGTGGAGGCCGGCCGGGCGCTGGTGATCGCGTACAACAAGTGGGACCTCATGGACGAGGAGCGCCGCTTCTACCTGGAGCGGGAGATCGAACGCGACCTGGTGCAGGTGCAGTGGGCCCCGCGGGTCAACATCTCCGCCTTCACCGGCCGGCACATGGAGAAGCTGGTGCCGGCCATCGAGACCGCGCTGGAGGCGTGGGGGACCCGGGTGCCCACCGGCAAGCTGAACGCCTTCCTGGGCGAGCTGGTGGCCTCCCACCCGCATCCGGTGCGGGGCGGCAAGCAGCCGCGGATTCTCTTCGGCACCCAGGCCGGCACCAAGCCGCCGCGCTTCGTGCTGTTCTCCTCCGGCTTCCTGGAGGCCGGCTACCGGCGCTTCATCGAGCGGCGGCTGCGCGAGGAGTTCGGCTTCGAGGGCACGCCGATCAAGGTGTCGGTGCGGGTGCGGGAGAAGCGCGGCCGGGTCAAGAAGTAGCGGTACGGGCCGGCCGCCGCTCACCCGCCCGCGTCACGGCGGGCGGGCGGCAGCGCGGCCGGGAAGGACCGGCCCGGCGCGGAGACCTCCCCGTGGTAGTACGAGGGGAGGTGCCCCGTGTCGGGCCGTCCGTAGGACCGCCAGCTCGCCGCCCCGCTGCTGGTGCCGGTGCCGTGGATGGTGCCGAACCCCTCGAACCGCAGCTCTTCCTCGCCCGAGCGATCCCCCGGCAGCGCCCGGAACAGCCGCCGGTACTCGTCGTAGAGCGAGTCGAAGATCGGGGTCTCCGAGCCGGACTGGCCGTGGTCGTACGGCGTGCGCCGTGCGTGGGCGCCGGACTGTCCGGGGATCGCGGCGTGGCCGTGGGAATGCGCGGGTCGGGTGGATTCGTAAGGGTGCACGTCCGGTCAACGATCATCCGGGGCGACGGATGCGGGGCGCCGCACCCGGATACTCGATCGCGTCAGCCGCGCCAGCGGCTCAGGTGCCCGCCAGCGGCATCGCGGCGGCCACCAGCAGCCCGCCGGCCGCCGCCTTCTCCAGCGCCTCGCGGAGCAGATCCTCCCGTGGCTGCTGGCCGATCGAGCCGGCCGGGGCCGCGTACACCAGCACCGACTGCTTCTGGTTGGCGGTGGAGCGCCAGCCCTCGGTGACCGCGAGCGGCTGGTGCGCCTGCCACCAGGCGGCCGTCTGGCCGGTGGCGGCGTCCGCCTGGAGGACCGAGTGCAGCTGCCCCATGGCCAGCAGCACCGACCAGCCGGGGACCTGCGCGGGGGCGTTGGAGACATCGGTGACCGGCAGGAAACCGGCCTCGATCAGCAGCGGCAGGAAGTCGTCACCGGGACCCTCCGAGCCGGGACGGGCCACCGGCCCGGACGGCTCCACCACCAGTGCCGGGTACAGCTCCTCACCGATCAGGATCTGGCCGCAGGTCACGCCGAGCACCACCTGGCCGCTGCTCTCCTCCAGCTCGGCCGCCGAGGGGATGCCGGGGGCCGCGGGGGACTCGGCGACGGTGGACTGGCCGGTGATGGAGGCCACCGCCCCGCGCAGCTGCTCCTCGGAGACCGTGACCACCTGGGAGGGGATACAGGCGGCGTGGGCGAAGGCGAGGACCGCCGTCTCGCCGCCGACGAAGAGCACGGTGGAGGTGCGCTCCTGGCCGGTGTCGCCCGGGGTGCGGCACGAGGTGCAGTCATAGCTGCCCGGGGCGTTCTCGCCCGCGAGCAGCCGTGCCGCTTCGGCTTCGCCGATCTCGGCGCGAACCTCGTCACTGACGTCGAGCAAGGGGGACATGTGGCTCCTCGGTTGGGAATCTCGGCCCGCTGCCGTCGCGGACCCCGTGCACAACGGCCGGGGCGGCGCGAGGGTCACGCAGAGGGCGCGTGATTCGCACACACGGGTACGCGAAGGCGCTCGATTCGTACAGCTGAACGAGTACCGAGCGCCGTGCGGAGTGGCCGGGATTGTGCTGTCAGGGGCGGGACAATACGGCGCGGGGGCGGATATCAGCCGTTCATCCGAGGGTCATTCCCGGGGTGGAATTCGGCGCTCGCCCAGCGATTTCCACCGGCCGTCGGAATCGCGTCGGGAAAGGATTTTCCATTACACGACGTGCACGAACAACCGGGCGGCGGCCGACCGGGTGCACCGTGACACAAGCGTGACAGTCCGCTGATCGGGGCGGGACCTCCACCGGGTACTTCCGGGGCCGGCGGCACCCGGCATACGGTGGGTGCATGACCCCTTCACAGCCCTGGCGCCGCTCCAGCCCCCAGCCGCCGGACGACGACCCCGACGCCTACGTGGGGCTCGCCGCCGACCGCGCCGAGCGGCAGGCCACCGAGCGCGGCTGGGGCACCGTACGGCGGCTGGCGCCGGACGCCGTCATCACCATGGAGTACCGGCCGGGCCGGCTGAACCTCGCGGTCAAGGACGGCGAGGTGGTGCGCTGCTGGCAGGGCTGAACGGGCCCCCCAGCGGCTCGACGGGCCGCACCGGCGGGTGGGCGGCCGGCGGCCTGGTCTCGGGCTGGTGCGGCCGGGCGGGCGGCCGGGTGTGGTTCTTGGCGAGCCGGGCCGGCACCGGGGCCGGCCGGGCCGGCGTGCTCCCGGGGTCGGCGGGCGCGGCCACCGGCGGCGCGTCGGGAGGCGGCAGCACGGTGTGCGGCTGCCGCCCGGGTCTGCCCCGCAGCCGGTCCCGCACCAGCATCAGCCGGCGCTCCACCTCGCGGATCACCGGCTCGCACCAGGGCAGCGCCAGCAGGACCAGCAGCCCCGCCGCCCAGCCGAGCAGCACATCGCTCACCCAGTGCGTCCCCAGATAGACCGTGGTGGCGCCCACCCCGAGCGCGAACACGGCGGCGATCACCGACAGCGTTCTGCGGGCCCGCGGCGTGGTGGCCAGATACGCGAGAATCCCCCAGGTCACCACCGCGTTGGCGGTGTGCCCCGAGGGAAATATATCGCCGTTCAACCACATCTCGTTCGAGCCGATGTCATTCGCGTAGTGCGGCCCCTCCCGGCGCATGCCGAGCTTCGCCGCACCCACCGTGACGTTCAGCGCCAGCAGCGCCGCCGCCATCACCAGCAGCGGTCGCAGGGTGCGCTGGCGCCACGAGCGCCAGCCCAGCCAGGCGGCCACCAGCACCGCCGTGGGGCCGCGCTGCCCGAGCACCACGAAGTAGTCCAGGAAGGCGTGCAGCCCCGGCCACTGCTTGTACGGGCGGAAGAGCATCACCTGCCAGTCCAGCCGGACCAGCCAGGACGTGCTCAGCACCGCCGCCACGATCGCCGCGTACGAGCCCAGCGTCGCCCACAGGAGTGCGCCCCGGGTGCGGCTCATGCCGGGAGCCGCGACGGCCGGTCGCTGCGGCTCCTGTTCGAGGCGGGCGAAGAATCGGTCGGTACGCACTCCAGCAAGATTACAGCCGGTGATAGGAGCACTTCGACTCCAGCCTGCTTTCGTGATGCCGATGTGATGTGCCGCGACGTTTTTCCGGGGGTGATTGGCCTGGAGTTCTCCCGCTGTTCACCCGGCTTTACGAATTACCGGGAAGCCATGATTTGCCGATCTGGCGATGATGGTACGGCCAATCGGATTGTTTTTCTTTTAGGGCTTTCCGGGTGACGCGGAGCCGGTGCGCGGGCCGGTCCGGAGGGGACCGGAGGCCCTGGGGGTTTGGCCGGACCCTGTCGTACGCTGTGGCTCGTCCGCCCGCTCCGCCCGTCCCCAAGGTGCCCGCGCCCATGGCGAGTCCGCCCCCCGCCGAAGACCGAAACCGCTGGACGGTTCTGGTCGTCCTGTGCGTCAGTCTGCTGCTGGTCGCCATCGACGCCACCGTGCTGCACGTCGCCGTGCCCGCCGTCACCGAGGACCTGCGGCCCGGCGCCGTCCAGCTGCTGTGGATCGTGGATGTCTATCCGCTCGTGTGCGCCTCGCTGCTGATCCTCTTCGGCACCCTCGGCGACCGGATCGGCCGGCGCCGGGTGCTGCTGATCGGCTACGCCTGCTTCGGGCTGGCCTCCGCGCTGGCCGCGTACGCCGGCACCCCGGACGTCCTGGTGACCGCCCGCGCGCTGCTCGGGGTCGGCGGGGCGATGATCATGCCGGCCACCCTGTCGATCCTGCGGCAGGTCTTCCCCGACCGCCGCGAACGCGCCCTGGCGATCGGCGTCTGGAGCGCGGTCGCCGCCGTGGGCGCCGCGATCGGACCGCTGGTGGGCGGGGCGCTGCTGGAGCACTTCTGGTGGGGCTCGGTCTTCCTCATCAACATCCCGCTGATGGCGGTGTGCCTGCCGGTGGCCCGCTGGCTGCTGCCGGAGTCCACCGGGGAGCACCGCGGCCCCTGGGACGTGGCCGGGGCGCTGCTGGCGGCCGGCGGGCTGTTCGCCGCGATCATGGCGCTCAAGCGGGCCGGCGGCGGGGAGCTGTACAGCCCGCTCACCCTGCTGGCCGCGCTGGCGGGCGCCGTGCTGCTGGTGCTCTTCGTACGCAGGCAGCGGGCCCTGCCGCATCCGCTGATCGAGCTGCGGGCCTTCACCCGTCCCGCCTTCGGCACCTCGGTGGGCTGCATCGTGCTGACCGTGCTGGCGCTGGTCGGGCTCGCCCTGATCGCCGCCCAGTACCTCCAGCTGGTGCTCGGGCTCACCCCGTTGCAGACCGGGCTGCGGCTGCTGCCGCTCAGCGTGGCCGCGATCGCCGCCGGCCTGGTGGGCGCCCGGCTGCTGCACCGGCTCGGGCCGCGGCTCATGGTCTCGCTCGGCTTCGTGCTCACCGCCCTCGCCGTGCTGACGCTGATGCCGCTGGGGGAGCAGGACCGCCCCGTACTGATGGCGGCCGGCTTCGTGCTGCTGGGCTTCGGCCTGGAGACCACGCTGTTCGCCTCCTACGAGTCGATGCTCTCGGACGCCCCGGCCGGGCAGGCGGGCGGGGCCGCGGCGATCGGCGAGACCGCCTACCAGTTCGGCGCCGGGCTGGGCATCGCGCTGCTGGGCAGCGTCATGAACGCCGTCTACGGCCCGGCGGTGCGCGGTGCCCAGGGGGTGGGGGAGGAACACTCGGCCGCCGCCGCGCACTCACTGGGTGAGGCGTACTCGGTGGCCGCCCAGCTCGGTGGTGGGGAAGGGCTCGCCCTGCGGCAGACCGCCAAGGACGCGTACGTCCACGGCATGCACATGACGCTGATTGCCAGCGCCGTCCTGCTGCTGCTCGGCGCGCTGGCCGCGCTGCGGCTGCCCCGCGACCTGGCCGCCGTGCCCGCGGTGCCGCCCGCACCGGCCACGCCGGGCGCATCGCCCGCACCGCCCGCCGCCGCTCCGGTGGTCGCGGACCGTACGGCGCAGATCGGCCCGCCGCGCGCCCCGGAGGAGCTGCCGCTCTTGCCCACCGGGGTTACTCAGCCGTAACGTCGGCGGCTCCGTCCTTCCTGGAGGCTCCGTCATGCCGCACGGCTCACCGCCGCCCTTCGACCCGGCCGACCCGCTGGGCATCGACGATCTGCTGACCCCCGAGGACCTGGCGGTGCGGCGCACCGTCCGGCAGTGGGCCGCCGACCGGGTGCGGCCGGCCATCGCCCAGTGGTACGAGGAGGGGCGCGCGCCGGTGACCGAGCTGGCCCGGGAGCTGGGCGGCCTGGGCGCGCTGGGCATGACGCTTGAGGGCTACGGCTGCGCCGGGGCGTCCGCCGTGCAGTACGGGCTGACCTGCCTGGAACTGGAGGCCGCCGACTCCGGCATCCGCTCGCTGGTGTCGGTGCAGGGCTCGCTGGCGATGTACGCCATCCACCGCTACGGCTCGCCGGAGCAGCGCGAGCGGTGGCTGCCGGCCATGGCGCGCGGCGAGACCATCGGCTGCTTCGCGCTGACCGAGCCCGATCACGGCTCGGATCCGGCCGGGATGCGCACCCGTGCCGAACGGGACGGCGGCGACTGGGTGCTGACGGGCCGCAAGATGTGGATCACCAATGGCTCGGTGGCCGGCGTCGCGGTGGTGTGGGCCCGCACCGACGACGGCATCCGGGGCTTCGTGGTGCCCACGGACCGGCCCGGGTTCAGCGCGCCGGAGATCCGGCACAAGTGGTCGCTGCGGGCCTCGGTCACCAGCGAGCTGGTGCTGGACGGGGTACGGCTGCCGGGCGACGCCGTGTTGCCGGAGGCGCGCGGGCTCGGGGCGGCGCTGGGGGCGCTCGGCCACGCCCGGTACGGCATCGTGTGGGGTGCGCTGGGCGCCGCGAGGGACTGCTTTGAGACAGCTCTGGCTTATGCGGGAGAACGCGAACAGTTCGGACGGCCGATCGCCGGCTTCCAGCTCACCCAGGCGAAGCTGGCGGACATGGCGGTGGAACTGCACAAGGGGCTGTTGCTGGCGCACCATCTGGGCCGCCGCCTGGAGGCGGGGCGGCTGCGCCCGGAACAGGTCAGCTTCGGCAAGCTGAACAATGTCCGGGAAGCGCTGGAGATCTGCCGCACCGCCCGCACGATCCTGGGCGCGAACGGCATCTCACTGGAGTATCCGGTGCTGCGGCACTGCGGAAATCTTGAGTCGGTGCTCACCTATGAGGGCACCAGCGAGATGCATCAGCTGGTGCTGGGCAAGGCGCTCACCGGACTTGAGGCGTTCCGGGGCTGACGCCCGGAACCCGAGCCGGGTGGTGCGCGCCGCGAGCGCGGGTCTTCGAAGACCCGCCCCGCCCGGGCGCGCACCCGCTCAGCTCTGGTTGAAGAAGCCGGTGGCGTGCCGGCGGCTGTCGCTGACCACCCGGTAGTCGCCGGGGGTCAGCAGGAAGACCCGGTTGGCCACCCGGTCGATGGAGCCGCGCAGGCCGAAGATCAGGCCGGCCGCGAAGTCGACGACGCGCTTGGCGTCGCCGGGCTCCATGGCGGTGAGGTTGATGACCACCGGGACCCCGTCGCGGAACAGCTCACCGATGCGGCGGGCGTCGCGGAAGCTCTCCGGCGTCACCGTCGCGATCCGGCCGCTTTCCCCCTCCGGCTCCGGATTCTCCACCGCCCGCACCGCGGGGTCGGTGGCCCACGGCTCGGTGCTGTCGCCCGGCTCGGGTCCCTCGGCGTACTCGTCGTCGTAGTAGCGCATCTCGCGGTCCTCGACGAGGCCGAGCCAGGCGCTCGCCTTGCGTACCGATCCCATGGATGCCTCCTCTCTAACGCGGCTCGAAACCGCCCACACCCCTATCGTCATCCATGATGCGGATGATGCGCCAAGTGGATTGGCACCGGAACTGGATTTCGTGACGGTTCTGGTGCAATCGATTATGGCGCCCCATCAGGAAGATGGGCGCGCCGCTCAGCTGACGGAGAGTGAGTTTCGGGCACTATGCCAGCTGGGTGAGGAGGATCCGTGGAGTGGCTGAAAGTCGTTCTTGGCAATCGGGCCGGAGGTGGTGAAGATTCGGTGCAGCGCTTGTCAGGGTCATGCCTACTGATCGCGGAGCATGATCCCGGCCACGCCTCACGGGCCCGCACACCCAACGGACCCCAGATTCCCCACGGAGGAAATCGTGAGTACCGAGCGCCCCAACCCCCACAGACGGTTCGTCAAGCGGCTGCGGCTGATCGCCGCCGCCTCCGGTGTGGCGGCGATGGCAGCCCTCGCGCTGCCCGGCTCCGCCGCCGCCGAGCCGGTCCAGACCTTCAGCGTTCCCCAGCTGGCCAAGGCCCACAACGCCGTGCTGTCCGCCGACATCGCGGGCACCGCCTGGACGGTGGACGGTGAGACCGGCAAGGTCGTCGTCACCGCGGACTCCACCGTCACCCAGGCGGAGATCGCGGAGATCAAGGAGAGCGCGGGCTCGCTGGCCGGTGCCATCACCGTTGAGCGCACCCCCGGCACCCTGCGGAGCTACCTGTCCGGCGGCGACGCCATCTATGCGAGTAGCTGGCGCTGCTCGGCGGGCTTCAACGCCACCCGGGGCGGGCAGACGGTCCTGCTGACCGCCGGCCACTGCACCGACGGCGCGGGCACCTGGTGGAGCAACTCCGGTCGCACCACCGTCATCGGGTCCACCATCGGGTCGAGCTTCCCGGGCAACGACTACGGCCTGGTCTCGTACACGAACGCCGCCCAGACCCGGCCCAGCAACGTCTACCTCTACAACGGCACCTACCGGACCATCACCGGTGCGGCCAATGCCACCAACGGCCTGTCGGTGCAGCGCTCCGGCTCCACCACCGGGCTGCGCTCGGGCTCGGTGACCGGCCTGAACTACACCGTGAACTACGGCAACGGTGAGATCGTCTACGGCCTGATCCGTACCAATGTCTGTGCCGAGCCCGGCGACAGCGGTGGCCCGCTGTTCTCCGGCAACACCGCCATCGGTCTGACCTCCGGCGGAAGCGGCAACTGCACCGTCGGCGGCACCACGTACTTCCAGCCGGTGGTGGCGGCGCTGAACGCGTACGGGGCCACCATTCCGTAACCGGGCCGGCTCGTTCGAGCCGCGCCGTACCTCGTGCTTCACCCCCTCGCTGCCCCCGCCGGGTCACCCGGACGGGGGCAGTGGCATGGGGTGGAGCGAACGGCGGGTGTCACAAAAACCGGACTCCGGCGAACGATGAGCGAACCCGAACAGCGATTTTCAGACAGGTCTAGTCCTCACACACGGCGAGTTATGGCTGGCGCAACGCGCGTAGCGTGGCGAACGCCCCTGGAAAACCGGGCGAGTTCCGGACACATCACCCGGATGGAGGCGCGAGAGTCGAACGGTCATGCAGGGCGTGAAGTCGTTCTTGTGTGGTCCCGGGCAGGATGGGAATACTCGCCATCACCGCTTGGCATGAACGTGGCTGAAGAGTCAGGTTCCTGCTCTCTCCGGAGCCAATGGGCTCCAACCCCCACAGGAGGAAACGAGCGTGACAAACCGACGCATGTCCGCGCGGCGTATCACGATGGCCGCCACCGGTGTCGCAGCACTGCTGGCCGGGTCGTTCACCATGTCTCAGGCGAACGCCCAGACCCCCACCTTCACCCCGGATGTCCTGTCCTCGCAGGCGGCCGTCGAACTGGCGACCACCCTGGAGGACTCGCTGTCCGCCGACACAGCCGGCACCTTCTACGACGCCGAGACCGAAACCCTCGTGGTGAACGTCACGGACACCGCCGCCGTCTCCGAGGTCCAGGCCACCGGCGCCGAGGCGCGCCTGGTGGAGCACTCCCTGGCCACCCTGGAGGCCGCGGCCGACGAGGTCGAGGAACTGTCCGTGCCCGGCACCGCCTGGGGCATCGACCCCGTCTCGAACGCGGTCAAGGTGACGGTGGACTCCACCGTGACCGGCGACGCGCTCGCCGAGCTCCAGAACGGCATCGACGCCCTGGACGGCAAGGCCGTGCTGGAGCAGGTCGAGGGTGAGTTCCAGCCCTTCATCGCGGGCGGTGACGCCATCTACACCTCCGGCGCCCGCTGCTCGCTCGGCTTCAACGTGACCGTCGGCGGGCAGCGCGGCTGGCTGACGGCCGGTCACTGCGGCTCCACCGGCAGCAGCTGGGCCGCCAGCTCCGGAGGCTCGTCCTTCGGCACCCTGAGCACCAGCGTCTTCCCGGGCTCGGACTACGCGCTGGGCCGGTACAGCACCAGCATCGCCAGCCCCAGCCAGGTCAACCTGTACAACGGCACCGCCCGGGCCATCACCGGTGCGGCCAACCCGGTCGTCGGCCAGTCCGTCACCCGGTCCGGCTCCACCACCGGAGTGCACAGCGGTACGGTCACCGCGCTGAACGTCACGGTCAACTACGCCCAGGGCGCGGTGCGCGGCACCATCCAGACCACCGTCTGCGCCGAGCCCGGTGACAGCGGCGGCGCCCTCTTCTCGGGCAACACCGCGCACGGTCTGACCTCGGGCGGCAGCGGCAACTGCTCCAGCGGCGGCACCACCTTCTTCCAGCCGGTGGTCGCGGCGCTGAACGCGGTGGGCGCCACCATCCCGTAACAACAACCCCACAGTCCACGGCCCGCCGCCGCGCGCGGCGGGACCCGGTGACACACTGCGAAGCCCCCGGCCCGGGAACGGGCCGGGGGCTTCGACTTTGGCGTACAGGGGGAGTGACGACGTGTTCGGCATCATCAGGCCCTGCCGGCACCGGCTGCCGGCCGGGCTCGGCGAGCAGTGGCTGGCGCATCTGTGCGGCCTGTGCCTGGCGCTGCGCGCCACCCACGGCCAGGCGGCCCGGCTGGCGACCAACTACGACGGGCTGCTGATATCGGTGCTGTACGAGGCGCAGGCCGGTGCGGCGGGGGAGAGCGGCGGGCGGCGTACGGCCGGACCGTGCCCGCTGCGGGGGATGCGGACGGCGTCGGTCGCCCGGGGCGAGGGCGCCGCGCTGGCCGCCGCCGTGTCGCTGGTGCTGGCCTCGGCCAAGCTGCGGGACCACGCGGTGGACGGCGACGGGGCGCTGCGGCGCCGCTCGCTGGCGGCGGCGGCCGGGCGGGTGGCGCGGGGCTGGGAGCGGGCCGGTGCCAGGGGCGGGGCGGCGGTGGGCTTCGATGCGGCGCTGCTCACCGACGCCATCGGGCGGCAGCAGGAGCTGGAGGCGGCGGCCGGCCCCGGCAGCGCGCTGCTGGCGGTGACCGAACCGACCGAGACGGCGACGGCCGCCGCGTTCGCGCACACGGCGCGGCTGGCGGGGCGGGAGGGCAACGCGCGGGCGCTGGCGGAGGCGGGGCGGTACTTCGGGCGGCTGGCGCATCTGCTGGACGCGGTGGAGGACCAGGCCCAGGACGCGGCGGACGGCGCCTGGAATCCGCTCACGGTCACCGGAACGACGCGGGCGGAGGCGCGGCGGCTGTGCGACGACGCGGTGCTCGGGGTGCGGCTGGCCCTGCGGGAGGCGGAGTTCCGCGACGGGCGGCTGGTGCATGTGCTGCTGGTGCACGAACTGCGGCGGGCGGTGGACCGTACGTTCGCGGGGCCGGGCGGGGTGGTGTGCGGGCACGGCGGGGCCGGCGCCGCCGGGGAGCCCGACACCGGCCGGCCCTTCACCCCGGAGCTGCCGGATGTGCTGGACCTGCCGCTGGGCAAACCCAGGCGGCGGCGCGGCTGGGCGGCCGGCTGTCTGGTGTGGACGGGCATGTTCTGCACCTGCCAGATCTGCTGCGGCGACCCGTACCACGACCCCTGGACCGGCAAGGAGCGCACTGGCTGGTGTCACTACTGCGACTGTTGCAGCGGCTGTGATTGCTGCTGCTCGTGCGGCGACGACGCCGGCTGCTGCGACGGCTGCGACTGCAACTGCGGCTGCGACTGCTGAGACCGGGCGCCGCCGGGACGGGTCCGTCGGCGCGGCACGGTCGGCGGGCGCGCGGAGGCGGCCCCCGGGGCACCGCAGCCGCTTCCCGGGGGACGGCCGGCGGGGCCGTCACCCGGGAGGCGGTCGGGGGTCAGCCGCGTTCGGCGGCGACCAGTTCGGCGATCTGGACGGCGTTGAGCGCGGCGCCCTTGCGGAGGTTGTCGTTGGAGACGAACAGGGCCAGGCCGTTGTCCACCGTCTCGTCGCGGCGGATCCGGCCCACGTAGCTGGCGTCGCGGCCGGCCGCCTGCTGGGGGGTGGGGACGTCCGAGAGGATCACGCCCTCCGCGTCCGCCAGCAGCTCACGGGCCCGGGCCGGGCTCAGCGGCTGGTCGAAGCGGGCGTTGATCTGGAGCGAGTGGCCGGAGAAGACCGGCACCCGGACGCAGGTGCCGGACACCTTGAGACCCGGGATCTCCAGGATCTTGCGGCTCTCGTTGCGGAGCTTCTGCTCCTCGTCGGTCTCGTCCAGGCCGTCGTCCACGATGGCGCCGGCCAGCGGCAGCACATTGAAGGCGATGGGCCGTACGTAGTTGCGCGGGGCCGGGAAGTCCACCGCGGTGCCGTCGAAGGTCAGCTGGGTGGCGTCCTGGGCGATCGCGGCGCGCGCCTGCTCGTCCAGCTCGGCGACCCCGGCCAGGCCGCTGCCGGAGACGGCCTGGTAGGTGGCGACCACCAGGGAGGTGAGCCCGGCGGCGGCGTGCAGCGGGCGCAGCACCGGCATCGCGGCCATGGTGGTGCAGTTGGGGTTCGCGATGATGCCCTTGGGGCGGTCGGCGATGGCGTGCGGGTTGACCTCGGAGACCACCAGCGGGACGTCGGGATCCATCCGCCAGCCGGAGGAGTTGTCGATCACCACGGCGCCGGCGGCGGCGACCTTCTCGGCCAGCGCCTTGGAGGTGGTCTTGCCGGCCGAGAACAGGACGATGTCCAGGCCGGAGTAGTCGGCGGTGGCGGCGTCCTCGACGGTGACCTCGCCGTCCTGCCACGGCAACGTACGGCCTGCCGAACGGGCGGACGCGAACAGCCGCAGCTGGTCGACCGGGAACTTCCGTTCGGCCAGAATTCCGCGCATCACACCGCCGACCTGGCCGGTGGCTCCGACGATCCCGATCTTCATGAGGCTCCTTGCGTCCATAACGTCCAGCTCACGTCCCGTGCGCTGTGGCTTCTACCCTGCCTTGTGGTGCCCGAGTACAGCGAATTCTTTGATGTCGGTCACGCTCGGTCAGGGTGCTCGTGAAGATACTTCTGTATGGAAGTAACGCCCATGAAACGCGGCCGAACTAGCCTCCCGGTGCCCGGCGCGTTTCGCGCGGTCACGACGTGAGGTGGAACGGATGCGACTGACCCCGCACGAACAGGAGCGGCTGCTCATCCACGTGGCCGCCGATGTGGCCGCGCGGCGGCGGGCCAGGGGACTGCGGCTCAACCACCCCGAGGCCATCGCCCTGATCACCTCGCACCTCCTGGAAGGCGCCCGCGACGGCCGTTCCGTCGCCGAACTGATGGCCTCCGGGCGCGAGGTCCTCACCCGCGCCGAGGTGATGGAGGGCGTGCCCGAGATGATCCACGACGTCCAGGTCGAGGCCACCTTCCCCGACGGCACCAAGCTCGTCACCGTCCATGAGCCCATCATCTGACCCCCGACCGGCGGGAGCGCCCCCTGTGATCCCAGGCGAGATCCGGTACGCCGACACCCCCGTCCCGCTGAACGAGGGTGCCCCGGTGACCCGGCTGACCGTACGCAACACCGCCGACCGGCCCGTACAGGTCGGCTCGCACTACCACTTCGCCGAGGCCAACCCGGGCCTGGACTTCGACCGGGCCGCCGCGCACGGCAAACGGCTCGGCATCGCGGCCGGCACCGCCGTCCGCTTCGAGCCCGGCATCCCGGTCGAGGTCGAGCTGGTGCCGATCGCCGGCCGCCGGATCGTCCCGGGGCTGCGCGGCGAGACGAAAGGCACACTCGATGGCTGAGCTGAGCAGGCCCGCGTACGCCGACCTCTTCGGCCCCACCACCGGGGACCGGGTGCGGCTGGCCGACACCGAGCTGTTCATCGAGATCGAGGAGGACCTGTCCGGCGGCCCCGGGCGGGCCGGTGAGGAAGCCGTCTTCGGCGGCGGCAAGGTCATCCGCGAGTCGATGGGGCAGTCCCGGGTCAGCCGCGCGGAAGGCGCCCCCGACACCGTGATCACCGGCGTGATCGTCCTGGACCACGACCGGGTCGGCAAGGCCGATGTGGGCATCAGGGACGGCCGGATCACCGCGCTCGGCAAGGCCGGCAACCCCGACACCATGGACGGGGTACATCCCGAGCTGATCATCGGCCCGGAGACGGAGATCATCGCCGGCAACGGCAAGATCCTCACCGCCGGCGGCGTCGACGCCCATGTCCATCTCATCTGCCCGCAGACCGCGCAGGAGTCCCTCGCCTCCGGCATCACCACCATCGTCGGCGGCGGCACCGGACCGGCCGAGGGATCCAAAGCCACCACCGTCACCCCCGGCGCCTGGCACCTGGCCCGGATCTTCGAGGCCATGGACGGCTACCCCGTCAACCTCGGACTGCTGGGCAAGGGCAACACCACCGCTCAGGACGCCATGCGCGCCCAGCTGCGGGCGGGAGCCGTGGGCTTCAAGATCCACGAGGACTGGGGCGCCACCCCGGCCGTCATCGATGCCTGCCTGCGGGTGTGCGACGAGTCGGGCGCCCAGCTCGCCATCCACACCGACACCCTCAACGAGGCAGGCTTCGTCGCCGACACCCTCGCCGCGATCGCCGGCCGCTCCATCCACGCGTACCACACCGAAGGCGCCGGGGGCGGGCACGCGCCCGACATCATCACCGTGGTCTCCGAGCCGCACATCCTGCCCTCCTCCACCAACCCCACCCGCCCGCACACCGTCAACACCGTCGAGGAACACCTCGACATGCTGATGGTCTGCCACCACCTCAACCCGGCCGTCCCCGAGGACCTCGCCTTCGCCGAATCCCGCATCCGGCCCACCACCATCGCCGCCGAGGACATCCTGCACGACCTCGGCGCCATCTCCATCCTGTCCTCCGACGCCCAGGCCATGGGCCGGGCCGGCGAGGTCATCATGCGCACCTGGCAGACCGCGCACGTGATGAAGCGGCGGCGCGGCGCGCTGCCCGGCGACGGCCGCGCCGACAACCACCGGGCCCGCCGCTATGTCGCCAAGTACACGATCAACCCGGCCATCGCCCAGGGACTCGACCACGAGATCGGCTCGGTCACCCCCGGCAAGCTCGCCGATCTGGTGCTGTGGCAGCCCGCCTTCTTCGGCGTCAAACCCGACCTGGTGATCAAGGGCGGCCAGATCGCGTACGCCCAGATGGGCGACGCCAACGCCTCCATCCCCACCCCGCAGCCGGTGCTGCCCCGCCCCATGTTCGGCGGCATCGGCCGGGCACCGGCCGCCAACTCGGTCAACTTCGTCACCGAAGCCGCCGTGCACGACGGGCTGCCCGAACGCCTGGGGGTGGGCAAACGCTTCACCGCCATCCGCGACACCCGGCGCACCGGAAAGGCCGACATGCTCAACAACGACGCCCGCCCGCGCGTCACCGTCGACCCCGACACCTTCACCGTCACCATCGACGGCGACCCCGTGGTCCCCGAACCCGCCACGGAACTGCCCCTCGCCCAGCGCTACTTCCTCTTCTGATGCCGGCCGCGTCCGCCCTGCTGCTGCTCGCCGACGGCCGCTTCCCCGCCGGAGCACACGCCCACTCCGGCGGGGCGGAGGCCGCGGTACGCGCCGGGCAGCTCACCGGGCCCGCCGACCTCGCCGACTTCTGCCTCGGCCGACTGCACACCACCGGACTGGTCGCCGCCGCCCTCGCCGCCACCGCCCGCGCCGGGCACGACCCGGGCGAACTCGACGAGGCCGCCGACGCCCGTACCCCCGCGCCCGCACTGCGCGCCACCGCCCGCCGGCTCGGCCGGCAACTGCTGCGCGCCGCCCGCGCCACCTGGCCCGACCCCGAACTGGACGCGATCGCCGCCCGGCACCCCGGCGGCCTCCACCAGCCCATCGTGCTGGGCCTGGCCGCGCGGGCGGCCGGGCTCACCCCGCACGACGCCGCGCAGGCCGCCGCGTACGAATCCGTCAGCGGACCCGCCACGGCGGTCGTCCGGCTGCTGAGTCTGGACCCGTTCGACGCCACCGCACTGCTGGCCCGCCTCGCCCCCGACCTCGACGCCGTGACCGCGCGCGCCGTCGAGGCGGCCGAAGCGGTACGGACGCACGGCACCGACGCCCTGCCCGCCGCCTCCGCGCCGCTGCTCGACATCGCCGCCGAAGCCCACGCCACCCGGACCGGCCGACTGTTCGCCTCCTGAATGAGGAGCCCCGCCATGCACCTGAACCACCCCGAGACCTTCCCGCCCCGCCACACCTACGGCGCGGAGCCCCTGCGCCCCGACGGGCGCCGGCGCGCCCTGCGCATCGGCCTGGGCGGGCCGGTCGGCTCCGGCAAGACCGCCACCGTCGCCGCGCTGTGCCGGGCGCTGCGCGCGGAGCTGTCCATCGCCGTGGTCACCAACGACATCTACACCCGCGAGGACGCCGACCACCTGCTGCGCGAGGCCGTCCTGCCACCGGAGCGGATCACGGCGGTGGAGACCGGCGCCTGCCCGCACACCGCGATCCGCGACGACATCTCCGCGAACCTGGAGGCAGTGGAGGAACTGGAGGACGCCACCGGGCCGCTGGACCTGATCCTGGTGGAATCGGGCGGCGACAACCTCACCGCCACCTTCTCCCGGGGCCTGGTGGACGCACAGATCTTCGTCATCGACGTGGCAGGGGGTGACGACATCCCGCGCAAGGGCGGCCCGGGGGTCACCAGCGCCGACCTGCTGGTGATCAACAAGACCGACCTGGCCCCGTACGTCGGTTCCGACCTGGCGGCGATGGCGCGCGACGCGAAGGCGCAGCGCGGCGAACTGCCGGTCGCCTTCACCTCGCTGCGGGACGCGGACGGGGTGGCGCCGGTACGGGAGTGGGTACGGGAGCGGCTGACCGCGTGGGCCCAGCCGGCCGCCGTATGAGCGTCGGTGCGCGGGCGAGGATCACCGCGGCGCCGGGCGGGCGGTTGCCGGTGCTGGCCGGCGAGGGGCCGCTTGCGGTACGGCGTACCCGCGCCGAGGGCGACTGGGCGCAGGTCACCTCCGTCGGCGGGATGAGCGGGCCGCTGGGCGGCGACCGGCTGCGCATGACCGTGACGGTGCGGCCGGGCGCGGCCCTGCGGGTGACCTCGGCGGCGGCGATGGTGGCCCTGCCGGGCCCGGGCCGGGACGGCGAAGAGGCCCGCTACGACATGGAGATGACGGTGGGGGAGGGCGGCGTGCTGCGCTGGCTGCCGGAGCCACTCATCTGTGCGGCGGGCAGCGTGCTGCGGATGACCACCCGGGTGGAGCTGGCGGCCGGCGCCCGGCTGTGGCTGCGCGAACAGCAGATCCTGGGGCGCGCGGACGAGCCGTCCGGCCGGCTCACCACCCGCCTGATCGTGCGGCGGGCCGGCCGGCCCCTGCTCGACCAGGAGCTGAGCTTCGGCCCCGGGGCGCCCGGATGGTGCGGGGGCGCGGTCCTGGGACCGCACCGGGCGGTGGGCCAACTGCTGGTGGTGAACCCCTACTACGAGAAGTCCCCGATCGAGCCGGCCCTGCTGGGGGACACGGCCACCATGACCCCGCTGGCCGGCCCCGCCGCCCTGGTCACCGCCCTGGCCCCGGACGGCCTGGCCCTGTCCCGGCTGCTCGCGCAGGCCACGACCCGGCTCACCGCCACCACCCGCCCGGACTGATCGCCACCACGACCGGCCACCAGGGCGAGGAGAGCGGGCCCGGCCGGAACGGGAGCGAGTGCCCTGTCCCGCCTCCCGGTGGACGGGGGTGCCCGGCCGACCGGGGCATCGACCGGTGGTCAGAGGTCGGTCACCAGCAGGCGGTATCCGACGTCGATGGTGGAGCGGGTCAGGAGGTCCGCGTGGCGCCGGTGCCAGTGGCCGGTGGTCAGGTCGGTGGCCAGGCGGGCCAGGCCGGGGGCCAGGGCCGCTTCGCCGGCCTGGGCGAGACCGGAGATTCCGGCGCGCACCCAGGGGTCCAGGTACGCGTCGGGGCGCCGCCAGTACGCCGCGCCGAAGCCGTCCGTGCAGTCGTGCGGGATGGGCACGGTCTCCTGGCGCGCTCCGCCGAGCAACGCGGCCAGCTCGTCCAGCGGCAGCGCCCGGCCGGCGTCGAACGCGGCGACCTGCGGGAGGTAGTCACGCAGCAGCCAGAAACGCTCGCGGTACACCTCCTGGTCCCAGGTCAGGATGACGATGCGGCGCCGGGCGACCCTGCGGAGCTGGGCGATGCCGGCGGCCGGGTCGGTCCAGTGGTGCAACGTGAGGACCGCCAGCACCGCGTCGGCCGCGTCGTCGCGCAGCGGAAGCCGCTCGGCCACCGCGCGCACCGCCGGCGCGCACCCGGGCGGGCGTTGGGCGACCATGACCTGACTGGGCTCCACCGCCAGGACGGTGTGCGGTGGTTCGTAGGAACCGGTGCCCGCCCCCACGTTGATCACCCGCGCCGCGTCGCCGAGCGCGGCGTGGATCTGTGCGGCGATCCGGGGATCTGGTCGGCGGCTTCGGGAGTAGGTCGCACCGAGAGTGTCGTAGACGGCCATGCCTCACGCTACTCGTTCGAGGCTGTCGTTGACGTCGGTGGAGGGACCTCGACGAGGAAGAACAGGAAGCCGATTTTGGTGTACCGGTCAAGGAAGTCGTCCGGGAAAAGTTCGCGGGCGGAAGGGTCGGGCCCCAGTCCTTGGGGTAGTGCAGCACCGGCGAGGCGACAGCGTCGTCGAACGCGCCGTCCGGGAAAGGCAGTGGGTCGCGCAGGTCGGCGACGCGCAGGGCCGCGTCGGGGCCCAGCCGCCGCCGGGCCGGCGCCACCATCCCGGCGCTGGAGTCGAAGCCGTCGTAGTCGTTCGCCCCGTCCTCGATGGTGTGCGTCGTCGTCGCAGCCCGGTGCTAGGTCCTGTCTGACAATTCCCGCCTGGCCCGCGTCGCCTGGCACAGGGGGCACCTCCCAGGCCCCCAAGGGCCTGGGGGAACCTCGCCGCACTCCGCTTCGCTGCGTCTCTGCTCTGTTGGGGGACCTGGGAAGCGGAGCTGTCGAGACGTCCGGGTAGCCCCTCCCCAAGCTCTTCGGGCAGGGGATGCCCCAGCGAGGCCGTCCCTCCGCCTTGCGATGCGCCCCCAGCCCTCCCCAAGCTCTTCGAGCAGGGGATACCCCATGGCCGGGAGGTGCCCCCTGCACCAGACAACGCGGGCCTGACCGGCGCCATGTGTCAGACAGGACCTAGCCGAGGATGCCCCGGTCGTACGCCGTGGCCACCGCCGCCGCGCGGTCGTTGACGGCCAGTTTGGTGTAGAGATGGGCGAGGTGGGTCTTCACCGTGGCCTCGCTGATGAAGAGTTCGGCGGCGATCTCCCGGTTGGAGCTGCCCTTCGCGACCAGTTGGAGGACCTGGCGTTCGCGGGCGCTCAGCGCCTCGCGGCCGGGCTCGCGGACCCGGGAGACCAGCCGGGTGGCCACGGCCGGGGACAGCACCGTACGGCCCTCCGCCGCGGACCGTACCGCCGTGAACAGGTCCTCGCGCGGCGTGTCCTTCAGCAGATAGCCGGTGGCGCCGGCCTCGATGGCCGGCAGGGTGTCTGAGTCGGTGTCGTAGGTGGTGAGCACCAGCACCTTGCTGGGCAGCTTCCGGCGGGTCAGCTCGCGGATCGCCGCCACTCCGCCGCCACCCGGCATCCGCAGATCCATCAGCACCACATCCGGTGCCAGCCGCGCCGCCAACTCCACGGCGGTGGGCCCGTCCGCCGCCTCGCCCAGTACCTCGAAGTCCGGCGCGGTGGCGAACATGCCGCGCAGACCGTCCCTGACCACCGGGTGGTCGTCCACGATCAGCAGGGTGATGGGGAGTGGATCAGCCATGGCGCACCAACGGTACGCGAGCGGAGACCGCCGTGCCCTGGCCGGGCTCGGACTCGACGTCCACCGTGCCGGCCAGCCGGGCGGCGCGGGCCCGCATGCCGCCGAGGCCGAAGCCGCCGGGGGCGTTCCGGGGGCGGGGCACCCGGGCGTCGAAGCCCCGGCCGTCGTCGCGGATGTCGAGGGTGACCTCGTCGTCCATGTAGGACAGCGTGACCCCGACCCGGCCGGCGCCGGCATGCCGCCCGGCGTTGGCGAGCGCCTCCTGGGCGATGCGCAGCAAGGTGGCCGCCACCTCGTCGTGCAGCGGCTCGACGGTGCCGGTGATCGTATACATCACCGGGACCCCGAACTCTTCCGTCCAGGCGGCCACGGCCTTCTTCAGCGCCTCCGGCAGACCGTCGTGCTCCAGCTCGCCGGGGCCCAGGTTCTGCACCGAGCGGCGGGCCTCGCCCAGGCTCGTTCTGGCCAGCGCGGCGGCCCGGGCCACATGGGCCCGGGAGGTGGCCTCGTCGGCGGTGGCGGTGGCGGCCTGGAGCTGGGTGATGATGCCGGCGAGCCCCTGGGCGATGGTGTCGTGGATCTCGGCGGCCAGCCGCTGCCGCTCCTGGGTGACCCCGGCCTCCCTGGCCTGGACCACCAGCATGTTCTGGAGCGCGGCGTTGTCGCGCAGCGCCTGCTGGAGCCGGGCATTGGTGCTCTCCAGCTCCGCGATGGTGGCGGCCCTGGCCCGGGCGCGCTCCTCCTCGCGAGCGCCGAGATGGCCGAACACCAGGGTGAGGGAGCCGTGCAGCAGGAGCAGCGCCCCGAACGCGGTCCACATGACCGACCCCTGCGGAGGGAAACCGCCCACGTTGGAACCGGCCATGATGACCGCGGTGGTCAGCAGCCCGGCCCGGCGGACCCGCCGGGGCAGCAGATGGTCGGTGTCGAAGTAACCGAGCACCGCGTAGATGCCGAAGAACGGATTGATCCAGTTGAGGGCGAAGGCGAGCGCGGTCCTGGTCCAGTAGTAGACCTGGCGGGCGGCCGGGCTCTGGGAGCCGCCCCGTCGCAGGGCACGGCCCCGCCACTGCTGGAGGGCGATCGCCGCGGCCACCAGGGCGGTGCCCACGTACAGACCCTCGCGTGTGGTGATGATCCCGTAGGTGAGGAGGGACAGCAGCACACTGAGCCCCAGCGTGCCGTAGGGACCCCAGCGGTAGAACCGCGCCCAGCTCTCCTCGACCGTGCCCCGGGTGTCCGTCATGCCCTCCAGCATGCCGCCCCGCTGCCCCTCTCCCGCACTCACCCGCTACCCCCAGCGGAACCAGCGCACGGCCGCGGCGGTCAGCAGCCCCGCCCACAGCGCGGTGACGCCCAGGTGGGTCCACTGCGGCCAGCCGCCGGCCGCCGCCTGATCGAGCGCCTGCGAAGCCGCCCCGAACGGGGTCAGCTGCACCACCTCGCGCAGGGCGTCGGGCATGGTCTGCACCGGCACCCACACCCCGGCGGTGAACATCATCGGGAAGAAAACGATGGTCCCCACCGTCTGGGCGACCTTGGTGGTACGGCACAGGGCCGCGATGGCCGCCCCCAGCGCCAGCGCGGAGGCCGCCGTCAGGGCCAGCGCCAGCGCGTACCCAGGCAGGTGCCCCGGCAACGACACATCGAACGCCAGCCGGCCGACCGCCACCGCCATCAGCACTGCGGCGGCGACCGCCGTCCCGTGCAGTATCAGCTGCGCCGTCAGCAACTGCTGGGGACGGGCCGGGGTCGCCGACAGCCGGCGCAGAATGCCGCGCTCGCGATAGCCGGACAGCGTGGTCGGCATCGACTGCACACCCGCCATGATCATGGACACCAGGATGGCGACCGGCACATACACGTCGATCACCCGGCGGCCGTTCAACTCCTCGGACACCTCGCGGAAGGCCGGTATCAGGCCCAGGATCGTCAGCAGCGCCGAGGGGAAGACCAGGATCCAGAAGATCGCGCCGGGCTCCCGGGTGAACAGCCGGAACTCGGTTCTCAGCACCGCTCGGGAGGCCTGGGTGGTGGTGGACATATCAGCTCTCCTTCGTGGGTGCGGTCAGACCGAGGTAGGCGTCGTCGAGGGTGGCGTCGGTGACCCGCAGCTGTTCGACTGTGATCCGCTGCCGGGCCAGCAGTGCGATGACGGCGTTGACCGAGCCGTCGTCACCCTCGATCACCAGCCGGTCGTCCTTGCGCCGCTCCCAGCGAGCCGCCGGCAGGGTGGCCAGCTCGTCCTCACTCAGCGGGCGGGACGGCACGAAGGAGATGACCGTGGCACCGGCCGTCCGCCCGATCAGCCCGGCCGGCGAGTCCAGCGCCGCGATCCGGCCCGCGTCGATCACCGCGACCCGGTCGCACAGCCGCTGTGCCTCCTCCATGAAGTGGGTGACCAGCAGCACCGTGACCCCGGAGTCCCGCACCTCCTCGATCAGTTCCCAGGTCTCCCGCCGGCCGTGCGGATCAAGACCCGTGGTCAGCTCGTCCAGCACCACCACCCGCGGGCTGCCGATCAGCGCCAACGCGATGAACAGCCGCTGTTGCTGACCCCCCGACAGCTTCGCGAACCGGGTCTCCAGACGGGCGGTCAGCCCCAGCCGCTCGGCCAGTGGCCGCCACGCGGCCGGCCGCCGGTAGAACGAGGCGTACAGCTCCAGGGCCTCCCGCACCAGAAGCTTGGGCTGGAGCGCGGTCTGCTGGAGCTGCGCCCCCAGCAGCTCGTTGACCTCCCGGCGGTCGGCGACCGGGTCGAGCCCCGCCACCCGCACCCGCCCCGCGTCGGGCACCCGCAGGCCCTCGACACATTCCACGGTCGTGGTCTTCCCGGCGCCGTTCGGCCCGAGGATGCCGAAGATCTCCCCCTCGTCGACGGAGAAGGACACCCCGTCGACCACGGGCCTGCCCCCGTAACTCTTGCGCAGCCCGCTGACTTCGATGATTGCCATGCCCACCAGGGTTCCGCGACCGGCACCCCCGCCACATCGCCCACCGGGCCAGACCTCGCATCCACCGATCGGTGGATGCGGCCATCATCCTCAGCCGGTGGCTACACGGCTGCCCGCAGCAGCCCCGGCAGCTTCCGCATGTCCTCGAACACCACGGTGCCGGCTCCCGCCAGCCACGCTGCCGGGGTCAGCCCGCCCGCGTACCCGAAGGACCGCATCCCGGCCGACCGCGCCGCCCGCACCCCGTACTGGCTGTCCTCCACCACCACGCAGCGCGCCGGATCCACCCCCAGCCGCGCCGCCGCGTGCAGGAACAGATCCGGCTCCGGCTTGCCCCGCGCCACCTCGGAGGCGCTGAAGATCCGCCCCTCGAACCGCTCCCACAGCCCGGTACAGCCCAGCGTGCGCCGCATCTTCTCGTGCGAGCCGCTGGAGGCGACGCAGGACGGCAGGACGATCCCGTCCAGGGCCTCCCGGACGCCCGGCACCGCCGTCAGCTCCGCGTCGATCGACTCCGTCAGCCGGGACCGGTACAGCGCGTTCCACCGCGCCGCCGCCTCCTCGCCAAGACGCTCCGCGACCTGTGCCGACACCGAGCGCTCCGAACGCCCCAGGAACCGGTCGATGATCTCCCGCTCGGTCAGCGGCCAGCCCAGCTCCGCGCCGAGCGCGACACACACCCGCAGCGCCAGCGGCTCGCTGTCCACCAGCACCCCGTCGCAGTCGAAAATCACCAGTTCGATATCAGAAGACACCCCCGCACCCTAACCCCGCGCACCACGGCGGCCCCCGGCCCCGGCCGCGTCCGGTAGGTTACGCACCGTGGAGGAACTGGATCGCCGGATCGTGGAGTTGCTCGTCAAGGACGGGCGGATGAGCTATACCGACCTCGGAAAGGCCACCGGGCTTTCCACCTCGGCGGTGCACCAGCGGGTACGGCGCCTGGAGCAGCGCGGCGTCATCCGCGGCTACAGCGCCATCGTCGACCCGCAGGCCATCGATCTGGCGCTGACCGCGTTCATCTCCGTCAAACCGTTCGACCCCAGCGCCCCCGACGACATCGCCGAACGGCTCGCCGAGGTCCCCGAGATCGAGGCGTGCCACAGCGTCGCCGGCGACGAGAACTACATCCTGAAGGTCCGGGTGGCCACCCCCATCGAGCTGGAGCACCTGCTGGCCCGGGTCCGTTCGCTGGCCGGCGTCTCCACCCGCACCACCGTCGTACTGTCCACCCCGTACGAGGCCCGCCCGCCCCGGATCTGAACCGGCCCCCCGCACCGGGGAGACTGGGCCCATGACCGACAGCACCACCGGCTTCACCGACGCCACCGGCACCACCCCCGGCCGGCCCCGTACCGTCCTGCTGCGCCGCGGCGAGGTGCACAGCCCCGCCGACCCCTTCGCGACCGCGATGGCCGTGGAGGGCGACCGCATCGCCTGGGTCGGCTCCGAGGGTGCCGCCGACTCGCTCGCCGCCACCGCCGACGAGGTGATCGACCTCGACGGGGCCCTCGTCACCCCCGCCTTCACCGACGCCCATGTGCACACCACCGCCACCGGGCTCACCCTCACCGGCCTCGACCTCACCGGGTCCGCCACTCCCGCCGAGGCGCTGGGCCGGATCCGCGCGTACGTCGAGGGCCGCCCGGCCGGGGCGGCGCTGCTCGGCCACGGCTGGGACGCGTCGATCTGGCCCGGCGGACGCCCGCCCACCCGCGCCGAACTCGACGCCGCCGCCGGCCACCGCCCGCTCTACCTCAGCCGCGTCGACGCGCACTCGGCGCTGGCCACCACCGCCCTGCTCGACCTGGTGCCCGGGGTCACCGCCCTGACCGGCTACCGGCCGGACGGCCCGCTCACCGGCGACGCCCACCACGCGGTGCGGCACGCCGCCGACGACGCCCTCACCGCCGCGCAGCGCGCCGACGCCCAGCGCGCCACGCTGGCCCGCGCCGCCGCGCTCGGCATCGGCACCCTCCACGAGTGCGCGGGCCCCGACATCTCCAGCGAGGACGACCTCACCGCGCTGCTCGCGCTCGCCGCCGCCGAGCCCGGGCCGCGCGTCGTCGGCTACTGGGGCGAACTGGTCACCGGCGCCAAGGACGCCGCCCGGGTGCGCGAACTCGGCGCGATCGGCGCCGGCGGCGATCTCTTCGCCGACGGCTCGCTCGGCTCCCACACCGCCCACCTGCACGCCCCTTACCACGACGCGGAGCACACCGGCACCGCCCACCTCGACGCGCACACCATCGCCACCCATGTGGCCGCCTGCACCGAGGCCGGCCTCCAGGCGGGCTTCCACGCCATCGGTGACGCCGCGATCGGCTCGGTGACGCGGGGGATGCGCGCCGCCGCCGAGCAGGTCGGCCGCACGCGGGTACGGGCCATGCGGCACCGCGTCGAACACGCCATGGTGCTGACGGACGAGCACATCGCGGCCTTCGCGGAGTTCGCGCTGACCGCCTCCGTACAGCCCGCCTTCGACGCCGCGTGGGGCGGCGAAGAGGGCATGTACGCGCAGCGGCTGGGCGCCGCCCGGGCCCGCACCCTCAACCCCTACGCCGCCCTGCTGCGCGCCGGGGTGCCGCTGGCACTCGGGTCCGACGCCCCGGTCACCCCGCTCGACCCGTGGGGCACGCTGCGCGCCGCCGCCTTCCACCGCACCCCCGAGCACCGGATCTCGGTGCGGGCCGCCTTCGCCGCGCACACCCGGGGCGGCTGGCGGGCGATCGGCCGGGACGACGCGGGCGCCCTGGTGCCCGGCGCGCCCGCCGACTACGCGCTGTGGCGCACCGGGGAGCTGATCGTGCAGACGCCGGACGACCGCATCGCGCGCTGGTCCACCGATCCGCGGGCCGCCACGCCGGGGCTGCCGGATCTGACCCCGGGCGGCCCGGTACCCGAATGTCTGCGCACGGTGGTGGCCGGACGGACGGTGTATGACCGGCTGAACGAGTGATACCGGGCCCCGGGCATACCGCCGAACGATGTGTGCTGGGTCTGTCGGGTCAGCCTGCCGGGTTGGCACTGACCTGGAGTTTTGATCAGAAAGCCCAGGTCAGAAGAGTGTTGACAGGCGGCGGGCGGCGGGCGGTAGGTTCGGCCGGGTCCACCACAGGACGTCCGGCCGACGCTCTTTCCGCGCAGTCGTCGAACGCTGCTGGGCCAGAGGGTGGGGCGCCGCTGAACCGGTGCCCCGTCACTGGGAGCCAGGTCCAGCGCCCGCGGCACGGGGGCGGATGGTTCGTCCGGCCGGCTGGTGCGACCCGGGTGGGGCCCGGATGCTCAGTAGACAACGGCTCTCGGTCGACCCGCAGCCAGCGGGTCCCAGGTCGGCCCGAAGGGCACCCGGGCCCCGATCCCGCAGCGTGATGAGGTCCGCCGGGGGTGCCGTCGAAGCAGCGGCGTCCGCCGTGCGATGTACCGCACCACAGGCCCCGGGCCCAACGGGCGCTATCCATCGGACAGGCACTCGGCACCCTGTCGGGCGGGGTATTCGAGGTACCGTCACCTCAGTACCGCTCGATTCCAGGAAGGCCACGACTGTGCCATCGGGCCCTGAGACCACCGCCGCCGTGACTGTTCCCCGGCCCTCGGGCAGTGGGCGCGCCCAGGACGGCGAAGACCTCACCCCGCGCCCCGGGGTGCCCGCCCGGCGCCCGGGGAGGCTGCGCAGACTGGCCGCGGCCGGGCGCGCGCTGTGGCCGGCCTCGCTGGCCGCGGCGATCGCCGGGGTGGCGCTCGCGCTGGCCTTCCCGCCGTACGACCTGTGGCCGCTGTCGGTCCTGGCGGTCGCCACGCTGTCGCTGCTCACCCGGGGGCGCACCGGCCGGCAGGGCGGGTGGCTGGGGTTCGCGTTCGGCTTCCCGTTCTTCCTGGTGCTGCTGAAGTGGCTCAACACCATCGGCTGGGACGTGGTCGTCGGCCTGTCCCTGTTCCAGGCGCTGTACGTGACGCTGATGGGCGCCGGTCTCGCCGTCACCTCCCGGCTGCGGCTGTGGCCGCTGTGGGCCGCCTGCCTGTGGGTGGCCCAGGAACTGGTCCGGGACCGGCTGCCGCTGGGCGGCTTCCCGTGGGGGCGGCTCGCGTTCGCCAACACCCAGACCCCGTACACCCCGCTGGCGGCGCTCGGTGGGGCGCCGCTGGTGACGTTCGCGGTGGCGCTCAGCGGCGCGCTGCTGGCCTGGGCCGCGTGGACGGGCCGGCGGCTGGTCGCCGAGCACCGCGCGCGGCGGGCCGGTACGGAGCAGGCCGCCGCCCCGCTCGCCCGGCGCGCGCTGCCGGCCGCCGGGGCCGCCGCCCTGGCCGCCGCCGTGGGTCTGTCCGGCTACGCCGTGCCGGTGGGCACCGACGCCGCCGACACCGTCAGGATCGCCGTGGTGCAGGGCAATGTGCAGCAGCCCGGCATGGACTTCCTGGGCCGCCCGATGCTGATCCTCAACAACCATGTCGAGGCCACCGAGCAGCTCGCGGCCGATGTCGCGGCCGGCCGGGTCGAGCAGCCCGACCTGGTGATCTGGCCGGAGAACGCCTCCGACCTCGACCCGTACAAGTACCCCGAGGCGCGGCAGGCCATCGAGCGCGCGGTGGCGGCGGTCGGGGTGCCGGTCCTGGTGGGCGCGCTGGTCGACCACCCCACCAAGGAGGGGTACGTCGAGAACCAGGGCATCGTGTGGGACCCGGTCACCGGCCCCGGTGCCTCGTACACCAAGCAGCACCCGGTGCCGTTCGGCGAGTACGTGCCCTTCCGGGACCAGCTGAGCACCTTCATCTCCCGGCTGGAGCGGGTGCCCCGGGACTTCTACCCCGGCGACCACACCGGGGTGCTTGAGGTCGGCCCGGCCCGGCTCGGCGATGTGATCTGCTTCGAGGTCGCCTACGACGGGATCGTCCGGGACACGGTCAACGCGGGCGCCCGGGCGCTGGTCATCCAGACCAACAACGCCACCTATGGCAACACCGGGCAGCCCGAGCAGCAGCTGGCGATGTCCTCGCTGCGCGCGGTCGAGCACGGCCGGGCGATCGTCACCGCCGCGCCGAGCGGGCTGAGCGCGATCGTGGCCCCGGACGGGACGGTGGAGCAGGTGACCAAGGAGTTCACCCAGGATGTGCTGGTCGGCGAGCTGCCGCTGCGGGACGCCCGTACGGTCGCGGACCGGGTCGGCGCGGCCCCCGAGTGGGCGCTGGCCGGGCTGGGGGCGCTGGCGTGGCTGGCGGTCCCGGTACGGGCCAGGTGGCGCCGCCGGGAGGGCGCGGCCGGTGCCGTGGTGGAGCGTGACCGGGGGGACGGAGCGGCGGCAGCCGGGGCGACCCCGTGACCGGGGGCCCGGCGGACGGCCGGGTGCTGGTGATCATCCCGACGTACAACGAGGCGGACAGTCTCCCGCCGCTGCTGGAGCGGCTGCGGGCCGCCGTCCCGGACTGCGACATCCTGGTCGCCGATGACAACAGCCCGGACGGCACCGGCAGGATCGCCGACGCCGCCGCCGCCCGGGACGAGCGGATCCGGGTGCTGCACCGGGCCGGCAAGGAGGGCCTGGGCGCCGCCTATCTGGCGGGCTTCCAGTGGGGCCTGGCGCGCGGCTACGGCGTGCTGGTGGAGATGGACGGGGACGGCTCGCACCAGCCGGAGGAGCTGCCCCGGCTGCTGCGGGCGGTACGGGCCGGCGCGGATGTGGTGATCGGCTCGCGGTGGGTGCCGGGCGGCCGGATCGTGCACTGGCCCAAGTACCGGGAGCTGCTGTCCCGGGGCGGCAGTACGTACTCGCGGCTGCTGCTGGGGCTGCCGATCCGGGATGTCACCGGGGGTTTCCGGGCGTTCCGTGCCCATGTGCTGGATGCCGGGCTGCTGGCGGACGTGGCCTCGCAGGGGTACTGCTTCCAGGTGGACCTCGCCCATCGGGCGGTGCGGGCCGGGCACCGGGTGGCCGAGGTGCCCATCACCTTCGTGGAGCGGTCGCACGGTGACAGCAAGATGAGCCGGGACATCGTGGTGGAGGCGCTGTGGCGGGTGACGGCGTGGGGGGTGGCGTCCAGGTTCAGGAAACTGACCGGGACCGGCACACTGGAAGCATGACGAGCGGTATCCCGAACCCGTACGAAGGCGCCCGTGGGCGTCCCGCAGGCGCGCACTCGGTGGCCACCCGGCGCCGGTCCCGGCCTCTGCTGCCCTTGGGGGTGGCGGTCTGGGCGGTGCTGGAGATCTGGCTGCTGACGCTGGTCGGGCAGGCGTGGGGCGGGCTCACCGTCTTTCTGCTGCTGGCCGGCGGGCTGCTGGTGGGCGCCCTGATGATCAAGGGGGCCGGCCGGCGGGCCTGGCAGCAGCTGACGGCGAGCGTGCGGGCCGCGCAGCAGCCCGGGGCGGAGCAGCGGCCGGAGTCCGGGCCGGGCCGGCGGCGCAGCAACGCGCTGACCATGCTCGGCGGTCTGATGATCATGGTGCCGGGGTTGCTCTCGGACGTCCTGGGGCTGCTGCTGGTCTTTCCGCCGACGGCCGCGCTGCTCACCCGGCTCGGCGGGCGCTGGCTGCGGCGCAGCACGGGGCCGGTGGGCTCGGTGTTCCAGGACTTCCAGGCCGCGAACCAGCAGATGCGGATGCGGCGCCCGGACGGCAAGGTGGTCCAGGGCGAGGTCATCGACGACGACGATGACGACGGGCGTCGCCCGTAGCCGGCTCGGCCCGCCGGCGGCCCGCCGGCGCCGTACCCAGCGCGAGGGCCCGGGTCACCGATCAGGTGACCCGGGCCCTTCCGCGATCTGTGCGTCGGTCCGTCAGGCGGACTTGCGGCTGTCGCGCGGATGCACGGCGATGTTCATGGCGCCGGAGCGCAGGACCGCCAGCCGTTCGGCCAGCACCTCCTCCAACTCCTCACGCGTGCGCCGTTCCATCAGCATGTCCCAGTGCGTACGCGCGGGCTTGCCCTTCTTCTCCTCGGGGCTTTCGCCGTCCACGAGCAGGGCCTGCGCGCCACAGACCTTGCACTCCCACTCCGGCGGGATCTCTGCCTCGACCGAGAACGGCATCTCGAATTGATGTCCGTTCTGGCATGCGTACTCCACGGCCTGGCGAGGTGCCAGGTCGATGCCGCGGTCGGTCTCGTAGCTGGTCACCACGAGCCGCGTGCCGCGAAGAGCTCGCTCACTCATGAATCGTGCCTCCCGGGCTCATCGCCCACAGGACAGGTGTCGCTGTCGTCATCGGTCAGGTCAACGTCCGGTCGGCGGTAAAGATTCCCGTGTGGGTCATGCGTCGCCCGTCGTGCCGCCTCTTCTTGTACCCACCGACGTCCGGTTTGTCACATCAGGGCTGAGATGTCACCCGGCGTCCGCACGGGATGGCTCGCGGTTACGGTCCGCCCGATGGGATCGAACGCGTAGAATACCCGCCCGCCGCCCCTGCGTCGAAATCCGGTCGGACATCCGCTCGGATGGCGACGGGAACATTCTGCCGAAAAGCCGCAGGAAATACTGTGCCACCGGGCCGATGGTCAGCGCGAAAACCGCCGTGCCGACCCCGACCGTGCCGCCCAGTACGAAGCCGGCCGCCAGCACCGCCAGCTCGATGCAGGTCCGCACCAGCCGCACCGAGCGGCCGGTACGCCGGTGCAGCCCCGTCATCAGGCCGTCCCGGGGCCCGGGGCCGAGCCGCGCGGTGATGTACAGGCCGGTCGCCGCCCCCAGCGCGACGATCCCGCCGGCCAGCAGCCCCACCCGGGCCGGCCACCCGGCCACCTCCGGGATGACCGCCAGCGCGGCGTCCAGGGACAGCCCGACCAGCACCACATTGGCCACCGTGCCCACCCCGGGCCGCTCCCGCAGCGGAATCCACAGCAGCAGCACCGCCGCGCCCACGGTGATCGACACCGTTCCCATGGTCGCCCCGGTCTGCCGGGAAATGCCCTGATGGAGTACGTCCCAGGGGCTGGTGCCCAGCTCGGAGCGGACCAGCAGGGCGCACGCCGTGCCGTACAGCACGAGTCCCACCAGTAGTTGGAGGAGGCGGCGGGCCCGGTGCATCTGGACTCCTGGGGTGGGTGCGGGATTCCGGAAGTGGACTGACTCGTGGCATTGTGGAGGCCGGTTGGATCACCGAACCATGGCCAATCGAGGAAAGGTGGCCCGCTCGCGATGCCTCAGTGGACCTCAACCGTGGGCGCCGCCCAGCTGGCCCGGCTGCTCGGCTCCCAGCACGACACCCCCGCCGCCGCACCGGGCCGCCGGCCCCCCGCGTACCGCACCCTGGCCGACGGCGTACGCCTGCTGGTGCTGGAGGGCCGGGTGCCGGTCGCCGCCCGGCTGCCCGCCGAGCGGGAGCTGGCCGCCGCGCTGTCGGTCAGCCGCACCACCGTGGCCGCCGCCTTCGACGCGCTGCGCACCGACGGCTTCCTCCAGTCCCGGCGCGGGGCCGGCAGTTGGACGGCGGTGCCGCCCGGCAAGCCACTGCCCACCCGCTCCCTCGATCCGCTGCCGCCCGAATCGGCGGCCGGGATCATCGACCTGGGGTTCGCCGCGCTGCCCGCCCCCGAGCCGTGGCTGACCCGCGGTTTCCAGCGCGCGCTCGCCGCGCTCGGGCCGGCCGCGGGCACCCACGGCGACTTCCCGGCCGGGCTGCCCGCGCTGCGGCAGGCGCTGGCCGACCGGTACACCGCGCGCGGAGTGCCGACGATGTCCGAGCAGATCATGGTGACCACCGGGGCGATGGGCGCGGTCGCCGCGATCTGCCGGATGTTCACCCCGGCCGGCGAACGGGTCGCGGTGGAACACCCCAGCTACTCCAACGTCCTTCAGCTGATGCGGGAGGCCGGGGCGCGGCTCGTACCGGTGCCCATGCGGGACAACGGCCTCGGCGGCTGGGACCTGCCCGGCTGGCGCCGGGTGCTGCGCGAGGCGGCCCCCCGGATGGCGTACGTGGTGGCCGACTTCCACAACCCGACCGGCGCGCTGGCGAGCGAGGAACAGCGCCGCGAGCTGGTGGCTGCGGCGCGGGCGGCCGGCACCGTGCTGGTGGTCGACGAGACCATGGCGGAGCTGGCCCTGGACCGGCCGGCCGGCGAGCCGGGCCCGCGCCCGGTGAGCGGCTTCGACCCGGGCGGCTCGACGGTGATCACGGTCGGCTCGGCCAGCAAGTCGTTCTGGGCCGGCATGCGGATCGGCTGGGTACGGGCCACCCCCGATGTGATCCGCGAGCTGGTGGCACGGCGCGCCTACGCCGATCTGGGCACACCCGTGCTGGAGCAGCTGGCGATCGCCGCGCTGATGACGGAGGGCGGCTGGGAGGCGGCCGTCGAGCAGCGCCGGGAGATGATCCGCGCGCACCGGGCGGCGATCGTACCGGCGCTGCGGGAGCGGCTGCCGCAGTGGGAGTTCGCGGTGCCCGGCGGCGGGCTGACCCTGTGGGTGCGTACCGGGGGGCTGTCCGGATCGCGGATCGCCGACGCGGGGGAGCGGTTCGGGGTGCGAGTGGCGTCCGGGCCGCGGTTCGGGGTGGACGGGGCGTTCGAGGGCTATGTGCGGATCCCCTTTACGGTGGGGGAGCCCACCGCCTCGGAGGCGGCGGCGCGACTGGCCGCGGCGGCGCGGTTCGTGGCCGAGGGGGCGCCGCAGGGCGCGCAGACACCGAGGGGGTACATCGCATGACGGATGCCGTGCGGATCAGGGCCGGCGCGGCGGGAGAGCTGGCGCGGCTGCGGGAGATCGAACGGGCGGCGGGCGAGGGGTTCCGCGCCCTGGGCATGGCGGCGATCGCGGACGACGAGCCACCGTCGCTCGCCGCGCTCGACGGGTACCGCCGCGCGGGCCGGCTGTGGGTGGCGGTGCCGGAGGGTGGCGGGGAGGTGGCCGGGTATCTGCTGGCCGACGCGGTGGACGGCGCCGTGCATGTGGAGCAGGTGTCGGTGCACCCCGACTGGTCGCGGCGCGGCATCGGCCGCGCCCTGATCGACGCGGCGGCCACCCCCGGCGTCCCGCAGACCCTGACCACCTTCGCGGACGTCCCGTGGAACGCCCCGTACTACGCCCGGCTCGGCTTCCAGCAGCTGCCGGAAGCGGACCTCACCCCGGGTCTGCGGGCGATCCGCGCGCACGAACACGAACTGGGCCTGGACCGCTGGCCACGGGTGTGCATGCGGCGACCTGCCGGCGGGCCGGCGGCCATGACGGACGGCGCGGCCGACCGGGCGGCCCGGTAGCCGGCCCCCGCGGACTACTTGGCGTCCGCGTAGCACTGGGCCACCGCCGTGGTGAAGGGAAAGCGGACCGGGGTGGGGCCGAAGGTGGTGGTGGCCGCGGTGGCCGATGCCTGGATCAGGGCGGCGCGGACCCGTTCCGTTTCCTCTTCGGGGCAGTGCACGATCACCTCGTCGTGCTGGAAGAACACCAGCTCGGCCCGCATGCCGCGCAGCGCCCCGCGCAGTGCGGCGAGCAGCAGCAGGGCCCAGTCGGCGGCGCTGCCCTGCACCACGAAGTTGCGGGTGAAGCGGCCCCGGGCGCGGGCCGCGGGTGAGGTGTCGGACCAGTCGTCGGTGTTCAGCTCCGGCGGGCAGGTGCGGCCCAGCCAGGTACGGACCAGGCCGCCGCTCTCCCCGGTGCGGGCCGCCTCGTCCACATAGGCGACCGCCGCGGGGAAGCGTCGCCGCAGATCCGCCAGGTGTTTCAGGCCGTCTCCCGAGGTCTGGCCGTAGATCGCGCCCAGCAGGGCCAGTTTGGCCTGTTCCCGGTCGCCGGAGAACGCCCGGTGCGACAGCGCCGTGTACAGGTCCGTCGCGCCGCTCGCCGCTTCCATCAGGCCCCGGTCGCCGGAGATCACCGCCAGTACCCGCGGCTCCAGCTGGTCGGCGTCCGCCACCACCAGCCGCCACCCGGGGTCGGCGACCACCGCGCGGCGCACCACCCGGGGGATCTGGAGCGCGCCGCCGCCGTTGGAGGTCCAGCGCCCGGAGGGGGCGCCGCCGGGGATGTACTCGGTGCGGAAGCGGCCGTCCCGTACCCAGGTGCGCAGCCAGGACCAGCCGTGCGCGGTGTGGATGCGGTACAGCTTCTTGTACTCCAGCAGCGGGGCCACCGCCGGATGGTCGATCTCCCGCAGCTGCCAGGCCCGGGTGGAGGTGAGTTTGATGCCGGCCTGTCCGAAGGCGCGGATGATGTCGGCCGGCAGGTCGGGCCTCACCCGCTGCCCGGGGCCGAACGCGCGCGAGATCTCCTCGGCCAGCTCGGCGAGCCGCCGGGTCTCCTGGCCGCCGGGGTAGCGCTCGCCCAGGAGTTCGTCGAGCATCGCCCGGTGGATGTCGGCGCGCCAGGGCAGTCCGGCGCGGGTCAGTTCGGCCGCGACGAGGGCGCCGGCCGATTCGGCGGCCAGCAGCAGCCGCATCCGGCCCGGGTGTCCGGCCTGCCCGGTGCGCTCCAGCTGGTCCGCGTACACCTCCACCAGCGCGGTGAGCGGGTCGGTGTCCGGCGGCAGTGGTGGTGGTCCGGTGTCGAAGAGGGAGGGCTGGCCCGAGTCGGCGGCGGCCGTCCTGGGGTCCTCGGGGACGGGGCGGCCGTGCAGCCGTGCCCAGGCGGCGGGCAGGGAACGCGGCAGCCCGTAGCCGCCGTCGTGTCCGAGCAGCAGCGCCTCGGCCACCTCCACGTCGTAGCAGCGCTCCACCCGCACCCCGGCGGCCAGCAGTCGTGGGTACAGCGCCGCCGTGGAGCGCCACACCCAGCGGGTGACGCGCGGCCGGGCGGTGATCGCGGTGGCCGGGTCCGGCTCGTGTGCCACCGGCCCGGCGATCCGCCCGCGCTCGTCGAGGGCGCACACCAGGGCCGAACCGTCCGGCTGCTCCGCCAGGGCCCAGCGACCCCCGTATTCGTACACGCTCTCGATTCTGGCAGGTGGTACCGACAACGGCCGCCGGACTCGCCGTGCCCGGCGCGGATCCGTGCGGCCTATGATCGCGGCGTGAACAGCAGCGCGCCGACCGGGGACACCGACCGCACCGACCCGGCGTACCGGGCCTGGCTCAAGGAAGCCGTGCGCAAGGTCCAGGCGGACGCCAACCGCAGCGCCGACACCCATCTGCTGCGCTTCCCGCTGCCCGAGTCCTGGGGCATCGACCTCTACCTGAAGGACGAGTCCACCCACCCCACCGGCTCCCTCAAGCACCGGCTGGCCCGCTCGCTGTTCCTCTACGGCCTGTGCAACGGCTGGATCCGCCCCGGCCGGCCGGTGATCGAGGCGTCCAGCGGCTCGACCGCCGTCTCCGAGGCATACTTCGCGAGCCTGATCGGCGTGCCGTTCATCGCCGTCATGCCGCGCACCACCAGCCGGGCCAAGACGGAACTCATCGAGTTCCACGGCGGGCGATGTCATCTGGTGGACGACCCGGCCACCGTGTACGAGGTCTCCGCCGCGCTCGCCGCCGAGCACGGCGGGCACTACATGGACCAGTTCACCTATGCCGAGCGGGCCACCGACTGGCGCGGCAACAACAACATCGCCGAGTCGATCTACCAGCAACTGCGCCTGGAGCGCTACCCCGAACCGGCCTGGATCGTGGCCACCGCCGGCACCGGCGGCACCTCGGCGACGCTGGCCCGCTACGTCCACTACATGCAGTACGACACCCGGATCTGTGTCGCCGACCCGGAGAACTCCTGCTTCTACGACGGCTGGCTGACCGGCGACCCGGACGCGGTCAGCGACTGCGCCTCCCGCATCGAGGGCATCGGCCGGCCCCGGATGGAGCCCAGCTTCCTGCCCGGCGCCATCGACCGGATGATGAAGGTGCCGGACGCCGCCAGCGTGGCCGCCGTACGGGCCCTGGAGGCGGCGATCGGCCGCAAGGCGGGCGGCTCCACCGGCACCGGACTGTGGAGCGCGCTGAAGATCATCGCCGAGATGGTGGCGGAGGGCCGCACCGGCTCGGTGGTCACCCTGCTCTGCGACCCGGGCGACCGCTACCTCGACAAGTACTACTCGGACGACTGGCTGGCCCGGCAGGGACTTGACGTGACCCCGTACCGGCGCGCCATCGACGGCTTTCTGCGCACCGGCCGCTGGACCTGCTGAGCGGGCGGGACGACCGGATCAGCCCGCGCCGCCCGGCGCCTCCGGGCCCGCGATGATCAGCTCGGCGAACTGCTCCTCGATCTCCTCCCGGTCCGCCGCCGCGAGACCCGCGTCCATCACCAGGGTGTCCACCTCGTCCAGCGAGGCGAAGGAACTCAGCCCCGTGGTACCCCACTTGGTGTGGTCCGCGACCACCACCACCCGGCGCGCCGAGCGGATGAAGTGCCGGTTGGTCTCCGCCTCGGCCAGATTGGGCGTGGAACACCCCGCCTCCACCGAGATGCCGTGCGTGCCCAGGAAGAGCACATCGAAGTGCAGCGAGCTGATCGCCGCGTCCGCCACCGGGCCGACCAGCGTCTCCGAGGGCGTACGCACCCCGCCGGTCAGCACCACGGTGGCCGCGCCGCTCTCCACGCCGCGCCCCTCCGCCGGGCGGCGTGCCGCGTGGAAGACGTCCGCGACCCGTACCGAGTTGGTGACCACGGTGAGATCGGGGATGTCGACCAGCTGCTGGGCCACGGCGAAGGTGGTGGTGCCGCCGGCGAGCGCGACCGCCGTACCCGGGACCACCAGGGCCGCCGCCGCGCGGGCGATGTCGCTCTTCGCGGTCAGCTCCAGCTCGGACTTCGCCTCGAAGCCCGGCTCGTGGGCGCGGGCCTGATCGACCGGCACCGCCCCGCCGTGCACCTTCTCCAGGGTGCCCTGCCGGGCGAGTACGTCCAGGTCACGCCGCACCGTCATGTCCGAGACCTGGAGCATCCGCGTCAACTCGCTGACCCGGATTCCGCCTCGGCGGCGAACTTCCTCCAGGATCAGGGCGCGTCGCTGCCCAGCCAGCAGATTCTGGTTGTCGGCCACGGGATCCTCTCCGAAGTGGCGGGGTGCCGGGGGCGTCCGCGGGTGCGCGGGGAGCGTTTCACCGGCGTTCGCCCCATTGGCTGATGAAGGAGTCATCTTCGCATGTTCGAACCACCGCCGATGCGGAGAAGCCTCTAGTCATGAGCACCTCACCGGAACCCGCGGTGGAGCTGCTGGTACACGGGGTCGGCGGAACCACGCCCCAGAAGATGCTCGAAGACCCCCGTACCACCCGCATCACCGGCGACAACACCGCCTGCGTGCACCGGCGTACCGACGACGCGGCCGACCGGCCCTGGGACGACGCCACCCCGCTCCGCGAGGCGTACACCTGGTCCAACCTGACCTCGGGCAACGGCGCCCGGGCCCTGTGGCTGCTGTTATTGCCCTTCATGGTCGTCAACCTCGCGCACTGGATGCGGCCCGACGTACGGGGCACCCGGCGCACCCAGCGGCTCTACGACATCCTGGTGCGCCTCATCGCGCTCTCGCTGACCGTGCTGCTGGTCGCCGGGGCCTGCTCGGTGGCGCTCGACCTGCTCGCCTGGCAGTGCGGCGCCTCACCGGCCTGCACCGCCGGGGTCTCCTGGCTGGGCTTCTGGGGCCCGGACGGCGGCTGGTGGGCGCAGCCCGGCCGCCGGCTCGCGCTGGCCACCGCGCTGCCGCTGGCGCTGACCGCGCTGCTGTGGTGGCTCTCGCACCGCACCTGGAGCGCGTACGAGTCGGCCTCGCCCCCGGTACGCACCCTGCCGGACGGCCCGGGCCGCCCGCTGCTGAGCCTGCCCGGCTTCTGGTACGGGCGCACCCTGGTCAGCCGGCTGCGGGCGGCGCACACCTCGGTCGCGCTGCTGACGATCGCGGCGCTGCTGCTGACCGCGACGGGAACCTATGAACGCACGGTGTGGTGGTGGGCGCTGACCGCGGCGACCGCCGCCGGCTGGGTGGCGGTGGCGGCGATGGAGGCGGGGCACGGCCGCAGCGAGGAGGAGCCGGACGAGTCGGGGGCGCCGGCCGTGGTGAGCGGGCTGCCGTGGGCGGCGCTGGCGCTGCTGGCGGTGACGGTGGTGCACACCGGGTGGAGCCGCCCGGAGTGGCGGGCGGAGGGCGCGCTGCCGGCCGGGGACGCCTTCTATCCGGTGCTGGCCATCGTTCAGGGGGCGCTGGTCCTGGGCCTGGCGCTGACCGCGTTCTGGCTGCACCGGCACGCGCCACGGATGGACCGGGGCGCGCTGCTGGGGCTCGGCGGGGCGTCGGTGGCGATGATCGCCTGCGCGCTGGCCGGGATGCTGACGGGGGCGGTGGTGCAGTGGCTGGGCGCCTGGCTGGAGCCCGGGTCCGCCTCGACAGGCGCGCCGGAGGCGGTGATTCCGGGGCCGCCGGTGCAGCTGAGCTGGCAGTCCAGCGCGATTCCGGCACTGCTGGTGGTGCTGCTGGTGCTGGCCGTGGCGGCGGTACGGACGGTGCTGCGGCGGCGCGGCGAACTGGAACCGGGTATCCGGGAGCGCTACCCGGACGAGAGCTGCGCGCCGGACCACGAACGCAGCCGGGCCATCGCCGGGGCGATCGCCCGGGCCGGCCTCACCGACGCGGCGCCGAAGCTGGTCGGCGCGCTGACGGCGGCCTCCGTGGTGCTGGGGCTCGCGGTGATCGCCGGGACGCTGAGCGGGGACCCGCCGGCGGTCGCGGCGGCCCACGGCCCGGCGGCGGTGGCGGCGTTCGCGGAGTTCTCCCAGACCCTGGGGTCGTGGCTGGCGGGGATACTCGTGGTGGCGCTGCTGGCGGTGGGCCGGCGCGCGTACCGGGACGCGGGGGCGCGGCGCACCATCGGCATCCTGTGGGACGTGGGCACCTTCTGGCCGCGCGCGGCACATCCGTTCGCGCCGCCCTGTTACGCCGAGCGGGCGGTGCCCGATCTGTCGTGGCGGATGGGCACCTGGATCGACGCGACCGGCGGCCGGGTGATCATCTCCGGGCATTCGCAGGGCAGTGTGCTGGCGGCGGCGGCCGTGTGGCAGCTGGACCCGGCGACCCGCAGCAGGGTGGCGCTGCTCACGTACGGCTCGCCGCTGGAGCGGCTGTACAGCCGCTGGTTCCCGGCGTACTTCGGGGCCCGCCGGCTGGCCGCGCTGCGGGCCGAGGTGCCGTGCTGGGGCAATCTGTGGCGGGAGACGGACCCGATCGGCGGCCCCGTGGGGCAGCGGCCGGTGGACGTGGGCCCGCTGCCCGACCCGTTGTACTACGGCCGCAATCTGCGCCGGCCGCTGCCGGAGCCGATCCTGGGCCACGCCGACTACGCCGAGGACCCGGCGTTCGCACGGACCAGGGCGGCGCTCTTCGCCCGGCTGACGGGCGGCCGGGCGAGTCAGCGGCTGCCGCGTCAGCAGCCGGGGGAGGGCGCCGTGGAACTGGAGAAGTAGCGGGCGGCGGGAGGGGCACCGCCCTCGGTCAAGACGCGCCCTCCCCGGTCAGGGCGGCCCGGGGGCCCCGGCCGTCCGCCGGGTGGGGCATCCGGGCGACCGGGTCGCGACCCCGGGCCGGGGCGGGCTACTGCGCGGGCAGGTCCTCCGGGTAGAGCAGGGTCAGGTCCTCGGTGCTGGGGTCGGTCAGCTGGGCCACCCGGCCCGCGTGGCGTTCCACCATGGCCTCGAAGGTCTGCCGCGCCGTGCGGCCGTTGCCGAAGGTGGGGCCCTTGGGGAGGTCCGTGAAGTGCTTGAGCAGCGCCTCCCGGGTCCCCTCGCCCAGTTCGTACTCCTGGTCGCCCGCCTGCCGGCCGACGATGCTCAGCAGTTCCTCCGCGTTGTAGTCGCCGAAGGTGATGGTGCGGGAGAAGCGGGAAGCCACCCCGGGGTTGACGGCCAGGAAGCGGTCCATCTCCGCCGTGTAGCCGGCGACGATGACCACGACCGCCTCCCGGTGGTCCTCCATGAGCTTCACCAGGGTGTCGATCGCCTCCCGGCCGAAGTCGCGCCCGGCGTCCTCGGGGGACAGGGCGTACGCCTCGTCGATGAACAGCACCCCGCCGCGCGCCCGGTCGAACGCCTCCTGGGTACGGATCGCCGTGGAGCCGATGTGCTCGCCCACCAGATCCACCCGGGAGACCTCCACCAGATGGCCGCGCTCCAGCACGCCGAGCGAGTGCAGGATCTCGCCGTACAGCCGGGCCACCGTGGTCTTCCCGGTGCCGGGCGATCCGGTGAACACCAGATGGCGGCGGACCGAGGCGGCTTTGAGCCCGGCCGCCTGGCGGCGCCGGCCCACCTCGATCATGTCGATGAGCGCCTTGACCTCCAGCTTGACGCTGTCCAGGCCGACCAGGGACTCCAGTTCGGCCAGTACTTCGTCCGAGGGACGGCTCTCGGTGGCCGGTTCGGCCTGCGCAGCGGTCGCCGTGTCGGTGGCGGCCGGCCGCTCCTTGGCCTTCGCCGTCGCGGTGGCCCTGACCTCCACGGGCGGCGTCACCACCGCCGGCTCCGGCACCGCGCTCTCGCCCGGGGCGACCGCCTCATCGCTGTGACAGTCCGTCAGCACCGGGCCGTTCTCCGCGAACACATAGCCGCCGCGCGAACACCGCTCGGTGCGGCAGCGGATGAGTTCGCTGCGGCAGCCGTCGATGATGTGGAAGCCGTAGCCGCGCGAACCGGTCACCCGGCACCGGGTGAAGGTGCCCTTGCCGCGCGCCGAGACATAGAACCCGGCCTGGGCGGGCGAGGTGATCACACAGTCCTCGACCGCGGGGTCGGCGTCCTTGCTGACGATGACCCCGGTGGTGGCCTGGTCGATGGTGCAGCCGGTGACCGTACCGCCGCTGCCCCGGTCCCGGAACCACGCGCCGGTGCCCACCCGGTGCATCCGGGTGGCGTCCACCCGGGCGGTGGCGCCGTCGCTCACCGAGATCGCCGAGCCGCGCACGTGCTCGATCTCGCTGTCCACCACGTCCGCGCGCGAGCCCGCGTCCAGCACGAACAGCGCGTCGGGCACATGGTCGACGGTGCAGGACTCCAGTACGGTCGTGGCGCCGTCGCTGACCCACACCGCCGGATACTCCCCGGTCGACTCGTGAATCCGGGTGTGATGGGCGTCCACATGGGTGCCCGGGTCCCACACCGACACCCCGTTGCGGCCGAACCGCCGCACCGTGGAGCGCACCAGGGTCAGCACCGAACGCGACCGCAGATCAAGGGCGTTCTCCGGGATGTCGTGGATCTCGGAGTCGGTCAGGGTCAGGACGGCGTCCGACTCCAGGGTGATGCCGTCGCCGGTGGTGGCGCTCACCCGGCAGTCCGTCAGATGGGCCGTGGCCCGCTCGGACAGCCGTACCCCCGCGCCCTTGATGTCATGGAAGTCGCAGTCCACCGCGTCCACCGCGCTGTCCCCGCCCACCACCGAGAGGCCGGCGCCCTGGCCGCGCCGTACCCGGCAGCGTTCGAGCCGCAGATGGGCCGGACCGCGTACCGAGACTCCGCTCTGCCCCGACTCCTCGATCTCGCACTCCTCGAACAGACCGCCCGCACCGTCGGAGATGCCGATCCCGGTGCCGGTCGGGTTGCTGACCGCGCAGCGTCGCACGGTGGGCCGGGCGCCGCCGCGCACCTCTATGCCCGAGGCGGAGGAGGTGCGGATGAGCAATTCGGTCAGTTCGGGGGTGCTGTTCTCGATGAGGACGGCGGGGGCGGCGATGTCCTGGCCCTCGATGCGCAGGCGCTGCACGATGGCGGAGCCGCGTACGGTCAGCGCCACACCCTCGGCCGGCGCGATCCGGGCCGCGCCCTCCTTCTCCTCGGGGCCGCGTACCGTGACGGACTGTTCGATCACCAGGTTCTCGCGGTAGGTGCCGGGGCCCAGGACCAGGATGTCGCCGTCCGCGGCGGCGGCCAGGGCTTCGGTGACGGTGCCATAGACGGCGGTCCGGCGCCGCCAGCGGGAAGTTCCGGTGTGCGTGACCTGGACCGAGCCTTCTGCCATGGACTTGTGTGCCCCAACCTGATGCGATGACGGAGCGCGTTGACACGCGTACGAGGACCCACCGTAGCGTGCTGCGGGCTGATGGGATGACCGCAGCGGCCTGCGCAAACCCTATCTCGCACATCCGATCGCCCCCACCCGGACAGGTGACGGATTGTGGCGGTAACGGGGCTCAGGGTAATCGGCGAGGTGGAATTGCCGACCGGATACCCCTGATGATTTTACGAGAATCCTCAAATGGCCCTCTCTTTTGAGTGATTGCCGTTGGTCTTTCCTTCCTCTTACCGTCTCGCACCATGACGACTTCGACGGAACCGTCCTCCGCCAACAACCCCGCCCACCCCCAGCTCAGCCTGGCGACAGCGGCGGCCCGCAATCTCGCCACCACCACCAAGACGCCCCCGCAGATGCAGGGCATCACCTCCCGCTGGCTTCTCAAAGTCCTGCCCTGGGTACAGGTTTCCGGCGGTACGTTCCGCGTCAACCGCCGGCTCAGCCACACCCTGGGAAACGGCCGGGTGGAATTCATCTCCACCGGCGCCGAGGTACGGGTCATCCCCGCCGAACTCGGCGAACTCCCCACCCTGGCCGGCTTCACCGACCCCGACACCCTCGCGGAACTCGCCGACGCCTGCGTACAGCGGGACTTCTCTCCCGGAGAAACGATCCTTGAACCCGGCGCCCCCGCCGACACCGTGGTCCTCATCGCGCACGGCAAACTCAGCGAACGCGGCGCCGGACTCTACGACGCCGAAACCGAGTTCCGGGTGCTCGCCGACGGCGACTTCTACGGCGACGCCGCCCTCGCCGACGACGACCCCGGCGTCCTCGAACACGGCCTCAAGGCACTCACCAGCGGCACCGTACTCACCCTGGACCGGGCCGCGTTCGAACGAGTGAGGGAGCGTTCCGCCGCCCTGCGCACCCACCTCGCCGAAGCCGGAACCCGCGAGGCCGCCGCCCGGCAGCACAACGCCCACGGCGAATCCGCCATCGAACTCGCCTCGGGACACGAGGGCGAACCCGAACTCCCCGGCACCTTCGCCGACTACGACCTCAGCCCGCGCGAGTACGAACTGAGCGTCGCCCAGACCGTGCTGCGCGTCCACTCCCGGGTCGCCGACCTCTACAACGAACCCATGAACCAGGTCGAGGAACAACTCCGGCTCACCATCGAGGCACTGCGCGAACGACAGGAGCACGAACTGGTCAACAACCGCGAGTTCGGCCTCCTCCACAACGCCGACCTGCGCCAGCGCATCCACACCCGCTCGGGACCGCCCACCCCCGACGACCTCGACGAACTCCTCGCCTCCGTCTGGAAGGAACCCAGCGTCATCCTGGCCCACCCCAAGGCCATCGCCGCCTTCGGCCGGGAACTCAGCCACCGCGGCCTCTACCCCGGCAACGCCGACCTCGACGGCCACGCCGTACCCGCCTGGCGCGGCGTCCCCGTGCTGCCCTGCGACAAGATCCCGGTCAGCGAACAGGGCACCACCTCCATTCTCGCCCTGCGCACCGGCGAGAAGTCCCAGGGCGTCGTCGGGCTGCACCGCACCGGCATTCCCGACGAGTACCAGCCCAGCCTCTCCGTGCGCTTCATGGGCATCAACGACAAGGCCGTCATCTCCTATCTGGTGAGCGCCTACTACTCGGTGGCCGTGCTGGTGCCCGACGCGCTCGGCATCCTTGAGGACGTGGAGATCGGGCACTGACCATGACGACCTCCCTCGATCCGGCCGCCGCCGTACCACCCGCCGCCGGGCCCTCCAGCCTCGACACCGCCGCCGCCCGCAACCTCGCCGGCACCACCAAGACGCCCCCGCAGATGCAGGGCATCACCTCGCGGTGGCTGCTCAAAGTGCTGCCCTGGGTCCAGGTCTCGGCCGGCACCTTCCGCGTCAACCGCCGGCTCAGCCACACCGTCGGCAACGGCCGGGTGGAGTTCATCAGCTCCGGCGCCCAGGTCCGGGTGATTCCCGCCCAGCTCACCGAACTGCCCGCGCTGCACGGCATCACCGACCACGAACTGCTCACCACCCTGGCCGGCCACTGCGAACAGCGCGAGTACGGGCCCGGCGACACCATCGCCACCCTCGGCGAACCCGTCGCCGAAGTCCTGCTCATCGCCCACGGCAAGATCAGAAGACTCGGCCCCGCCGCCTACGACGACGCCGCCGAACTCGGCACCCTCGCCGACGGCGACTACACCGGTGACCAGGCCCTGGCCGCCACCGAACCCGGCGCCTGGCCGCACACCCTCAAGGCCGTCACCCGCGCCACCGTCCTCGCCCTCCCCCTCGCCCGGGTCCGGGCCGTCGCCGACGTGGCACCCGCGCTCCGGGCCCACCTCGACGAGGTGGCCGCCGCCGCGCGCACCGCACCCGCCCGCAACAAACGCGGCGAGGCCGACATCGCGCTGGCCGCCGGCCACGTGGGCGAACCCGAACTGCCCGGCACCTTCGCCGAATACGACCTGCACCCGCGCGAGTACGAACTGAGCGTCGCCCAGACCGTGCTGCGCGTCCACACCCGGGTCGCCGACCTCTACAGCGAACCTATGGACCAGGTCGAGCAGCAGCTGCGGCTCACCGTGCAGGCGCTGCGCGAACGGCAGGAGCACGAACTGGTCAACAACCGCGAGTTCGGCCTCCTCCACAACGCCGACCTGCGCCAGCGCATCCACACCCGCACCGGCCCGCCCACCCCCGACGACCTCGACGACCTCATCTCACGGCGCCGCAAGACCCAGTACCTGCTGGCCCATCCGCGCACCATCGCCGCCTTCGGGCGCCAGTGCAGCGCCCGCGGCATCTATCCGCAGGACACCCACATCGACGGGGTACGGCTGCGGTCCTGGCGCGGCATCCCGCTGCTGCCCTGCGACAAGATCCCGGTCACCGCGGCCGGCACCAGCTCCGTACTGGCGCTGCGCACCGGCCAGGAGAACCAGGGCGTCGTCGGACTGCACCAGACCGGAATTCCCGATGAATACGAACCCAGCCTCAACGTCCGCTTCATGGGCATCAACGACAAGGCGGTGATCTCCTACCTCGTCAGCGCCTACTACTCCGCCGCCGTTCTGGTGCCCGACGCCCTCGGCATTCTGGAGGACGTCGAAATCTGACCGCTTTCCACCGCCGCTTTTCGGACAGCTGCCCGAGTGCCGCCCGCCGCGGGGGTTTCGCCCTGAGCCCCCGCGGACCGGCCGGAAAACGGAAAAGCACGACCGGATGAACGGCCGGGATGACCGAATCCTCCCGCCCCTCCCTACTGTTCACTCCAGTAGCCGCCCTGATAACCCTGCCCCTGCGGCTGCCCCTGCTGCCCCTGCTGCCCGGCACCGGGATACGGGTGCTGCTGCTGATGCTGCTGCTGCGCCGCGGGGTACTGACCCTGGTACCCCTGACCCTGGCCCTGCTGGGCGGCCTGCGCGTAGTTCTGGCCCTGCCCCTGACTGTGCCCCTGGTTCGGATAGCCGTACCCGCCGGGCTGCGCCGGGCGCGGCGCGGCGGGCCGGGGCGCCGCGGCCGGACGCATCTGCTGCGGCGCCGGGGCCGGCATCCCCTGCTGGCCCGGATACGGCCGCTGGACCGGAGCCTGCTGCGGTATGTAGGCGGCCGGGGCCTGCGGCGCGGGCGCCGGAAGCTGCTGGCGCACCGGCATCGCCGACTGGTAGTCCGAGTAGCCGTTCGACTGATAGCCGTGCTGCGCCGGAGCCGGGGCGGGAGAAGCGGCCGAGGGCAGGGCGGGCAGCGCGGGCAGCGCCGGCTGGGAACTCGGCACATGGCCGCCACCGGAAGGGAAGCCGTGCAGCTGATCGTAGGGCAGCGAGACCCGGATGGGGGCGATCTGCGGGGTTCCCCGCTCGGCCACCAACCTGTCGTAGATGGGCGTGTCAGGGAATGACGGTGAGGAGTAGCCACCGCCGTAGGGGCGCGGGGAGGTCATGCTCCATAAGTTAAGCCCACCGTGAGGTGGTTGGGGAGAGCGATTAGCGGGCTTTTACGGTCCCTGGGCGGAGACCGAGCGCGCGATACCCGTGAATATCGGGAAAACCGGAGAAAAGTGTCCGATGAGTGATCACATACCGGCCGCCCGGACCCGGCGGCGCGGACGTCCCCCGGGGCAGTTGGCGCGGTGATGGCATAGTTGACGGAGCGCCCCAGGACCACGGCGCCGGCCCGGCCATCCGACGCGAAGGAAGCCAAAGATGCTCAAAGGTGCGAATGTCCCGGTGACGGCGCGGTCGGTCCGTGTCGAGATCGGCTGGCAGACCGCCTCCGGAGCCCCCGACGTGGACGCCTCGGCGCTGCTGCTCGCCGACCGCAAGGTCCGCTCGGACGCCGACTTCATCTTCTACAACCAGCCCCGGCACGCCTCCGGCGCCGTCCGGCACGACGGCAAGCAGCCCACCGGCTCCACCGTCACCGACCGGCTCAGCGTGGACCTGGGCACCGTGGAGCCCGGCATCGAGACCGTGGTGCTGGCCGCCTCCGCCGATGGCGGCGCCTTCGGCCAGGTCCCCGGACTGCATATCCGGTTGCTGGACGGGGACTCCGGCGCCGAACTCGCCCGCTTCGACAGCGAGGACGCCAGCACCGAGACCGCGTTCGTGCTCGGCGAGCTGTACCGGCGGGCCGGCGGCTGGAAGTTCCGTGCGGTGGGGCAGGGCTACGACAGCGGTCTGGCCGGCCTCGCCACCGACTTCGGCATCTCGGTGGACGACACTCCGCCCCCGCCGGCCTCGCCAGCCCCCTCCGTACCGGTCCAGGCGCCCCCGCCGCCGGCCGCACCGCCCACCACCCCCGTACGGCTGAGCAAGGTCACCCTCACCAAAAGCGCCCCCACCATCTCCCTCGCCAAACAGGGCGCCACCACCGGCACCATCCGCGTCAACCTCAACTGGCAGGAACGCGCCCAGGAGCACCAGAGCTGGAAGCAGAAGTTCAGCAAGGCCATGGGCGGCGCCCTCGACCTCGACCTGTGCGCCCTGTTCGAGCTGTCGGACGGCCGCAAGGGCGTCGTCCAGGCCCTCGGCAACGCCTTCGGGGCGCTGCACCAGCCTCCGTACATCCACCTCGACGGTGACGACCGCACCGGCGCGGTGGCCGCCGGGGAGAACCTCACCATCAACCTCGATCACGTACGTGAGCTGCGTCGCATCGTGATCTTCGTAACCATCTACGCCGGCGCCGCCGGCTTCAAGGACATCGCCGCCACCGTCACCCTCACCCCGCAGCACGGCGCCCCGGTCGAGTTCACCCTCGACGAGTGCACCGTCGACTCCCCGGTGTGCGCCCTGGCGCTGCTCACCAACAACAACGGCGAGCTGGTCGTCCAGCGCGAGGCCCGCTACCTGGTGCCCGAGCCGAGGGTCAGCCCGCAGCGCACCGTCGACCACGCGTACGGCTGGGGCATGCAGTGGACCCCCGGCAGCAAGTGAACCCCGCACCGCGCCCGCACGTAGGCTGGCGAGTGTGAAGATCGCACTCGTCGACTCCGGCCTCGGGCTGCTGGCCGCCGCCGCCTCGGTACGCCGGCAGCGGCCCGACGCCACCCTGGTGCTCTCCGGCGACCCCGAGGGCATGCCCTGGGGCCCCAGGGCCCCGCAGGACATCACCGCCCGGGCGCTGGACTGCGCCCGGGCGGCGGCCAGGCACCGCCCCGACGCGCTGATCGTCGCCTGCAACACCGCCTCCGTCCACGCGCTGGACGCGCTGCGGGCCGAGCTGGAACCCGGCATCCCCGTCATCGGCACCGTGCCCGCCATCAAGCCGGCCGCCGCGGCGGGCGCCCCGTTCGCGATCTGGGCCACCCCCGCCACCACCGGCAGCCCCTACCAGCGCCGGCTGATCGCCGAGTTCGCCGGCGGGGCGACGGCCACCGAGGTGCCCTGCCACGGGCTCGCCGACGCCGTCGAGCGCGCCGACCGTACCGCCGTCGACGCGGCGGTGGCCGCAGCCGCCGAGCTCACCCCGCCCGGCACCACGGCGCTCGTGCTCGGCTGCACCCACTACGAACTCGTCGCGGACCTCATCCGGGACCGGCTCGCCCACCTCGGCCCGATCCCGCTGTACGGCTCCGCCGACGCGGTCGCCGCCCAGGCCCTGCGCCGGATCGGCGCCGCGCCCGCCCCGGCCGCCCCGGCCACCGGCGGACTGCTGGTGCTGGCCGGCGGCCGGGAGGCGCCGCTGCCGGCCGCCGCTCTCGCCTACCCGGAGGCCCGCGGGCTCACCGGCGGCTCGAACCAGGCCGCCCCTTCGCGGGACCGGGCCCGCGCGATCCGGTCCAGCTGAAGCCCGGTCAGCGGCGGCAGCGCGTCGAGCGCGAACCAGCCGACCTCCGAGGACTCGTCGTCATTGACCCGCGCGGTGCCCCCGACCGGCCGGCAGCGGAAGCAGATGTCCATGAACTGGCAGCGGTCACCGTTCGGATACTCCGTGACCTCGGTCGGCGCCACCGACACCACCCGCTCGACCTCGACCTCCACCGCGGTCTCCTCGTACACCTCACGCACCGCCGTCAGCGCCGGCTCCTCACCGGGTTCCGGGATCCCGCCGACCACGGTCCAGATCCCGGTGTCCGCGCGGCGCACCAGCAGCACCCGCTCCCGGTCATCCAGCACCACGGCGCTCACCCCCGGCAGCCACAGCAACTGCTGCCCGGCGGACCGCCGAAGGGCACGAATGAAATCTGGGGTAGCCATGCCCCGACCCTAGCCGGGGCCGGCGGAGCGACGGAAAGGACGGAGCGACGGGGCGCCGGTGCGGCCGGGCGAGCGAAGGCTCTCGCCCGGCAGGCTGGGGCCTGTCTGACAAATCCTGCCTGGCCCGCGTCGCCTGGCACCGGGGGCACCTCCCAGGCCCTCAAGGGCCTGGGGGCGCCTCGCCGCACTCCGCTTCGCTCCGTCTCTGCTCTCTTGAGACACCTGGGAAGCAGAGCTGCCGAGACGTCCGGGTAGCCCCTCCCCAAGCTCTTCGAGCAGGGGATACCCCATGGCCGGCAGGCGCCCCCTGCACCAGACGCCGCGGGCCCAACCGGCGCTGTCCCTCAGACCGGCCCTAGATCTTGCGGTAGGTGTACGCCTCCCCGGCCGCCGCCGCGACCGCCTGGAGGTCCGCGCCGGCCGACGCGGTGACCACCGCCGCCACCGCGCCCTCCACGAACGGCGCGTCCACCAGCTGGGTACGGGGCGGAAGCTCGTCCCCCTCGGCCAGCAGCGCCTGCACCGTGAGCACCGCGCTGCCCAGATCCGCCAGCACCGCCACCCCCACGCCCTGGTCCACCCGCCACACCGCCCGGGTGATCAGCTCCGCGCTGGTGCCCAGACCGCCGTCCGGATCGCCGCCGGCCGCCGCCACCGGAGCCCGCCGCCCGCCGCCCGCGAGACCGGCCGCCAGGCGTACCACCGACTCCGCGACCTCCTTGCTGTGCGACACCAGCACCACCCCCACAAGGGACTGCTCCGCCGATTCAGGCATCGCCGGCCACCTCCGCGAGCGTCGCGAACAGCAGCGCCGAGGACGTCGCCCCCGGATCCTGGTGCCCGACGCTGCGCTCACCCAGATAGCTGGCCCGCCCGCGCCGCGCCCGCAGCGGCACGGTCGCCTCCGCCCCGCGCTCCGCCGCGTCCCGCGCCGCCGGATAGGACTCCGCCAGCGCCTCGACGCCCGGGATGAGTGCGTCCAGCATCGTCTTGTCACCCGCCTCCGACTTGCCCAGCGTTCCCACCGCCCGCACCCCTTCGTCGAGCGCGGCCCGCAACTCCGCGTCGGACACCTCGGGCGCGTCCCCCAGCGCCTTGCCGGTACGCCGCAGCAGCGTCCCGTACAGCGGCCCCGACGCCCCGCCGACCTTGGACACCAGCGTCCGGCCGGCCAGCATGAGCACCGCGCCGGGGGTGGCGGGGGCGTCAGGGCCCTCCGCTGCCAGCGCCTCGGACACCGCCCGGAAGCCGCGCCGCATGTTGACGCCGTGGTCGGCGTCGCCGATCGCCGAATCCAGCTCGGTGAGCCGGTCCGCCTCCCGCTCCACGGCCGCGGCCGTCGCGGTGAGCCAGCGGCGGAAGAAATCCGCGTCCATCCTCGTCCTCACCCTCCCTGGCTCAACGGCCCCAGCGCAGCCCCGGCGTGGCCACCGGCGCGTCCCACAGCCGCAGCAGTTCCTCGTCCACCTGGCACAGCGTCACCGAGGCGCCCGCCATGTCGAGCGAGGTGACGTAATTGCCGACGAGGGTACGCGCCACCGCCACCCCGCGCTGCTCAAGCACACGCTGCACCTCGGCGTTGAAGCCGTACAGCTCCAGCAGCGGGGTGCCGCCCATGCCGTTCACCAGTGCCAGCACCGGGCCGTCCGGGCGCAGATCGTCCAGCAGCGCCTCCACCGCCACCTCGGCGATCTCGCCCGAGGTCATCATGGCGCGCCGCTCGCGGCCCGGTTCGCCGTGGATGCCGATGCCCAGCTCCAGCTCGCCGGGCGGCAGATCGAAGGTCGGGCCGCCCTTGGCCGGGGTGGAACAGGCGCTGAGCGCCACCCCGAAGCTGCGCGAGGAATCGGCGACCTGGCGGGCGATGGCGGCCACCCGGTCGAGGTCCGCGCCGCCCTCGGCGGCGGCCCCGGCCAGCTTCTCCACGAACAGGGTGCCGCCGGTGCCCCGGCGGCCGGCCGTGTAGGTGCTGTCGGTGACGGCCACATCGTCCTGGACCAGGACCTTGGCGATCTGTACGCCCTCGTCCTCGGCCAGCTCGGCGGCCATGTCGAAGTTGAGGACGTCGCCCGTGTAGTTCTTGACGATCAGCAGCACCCCGGCGCCGCTGTCCACGGCGGCGGCAGCTCGTACCATCTGATCGGGAACGGGGGAGGTGAAGACCTCCCCGGGACAGGCGGCGTCCAGCATGCCGGGGCCGACGAAGCCGCCGTGCAGCGGCTCGTGCCCGGAGCCGCCGCCGGACACCAGACCCACCTTGCCGGCCACCGGGGCGTCCCGCCGCACGATCACCCGGTTGTCGACGTCGACGACCAACTCCGGGTGGGCCAGGGCCATTCCGCGCAGCGCGTCGGCGACCACCCGTTCCGGGACGTTCATCAGCATCTTCATTCGGCCAGCCTACGGACGCGGGCCCGGTACGGCACCCGGGCGGACGGCGTCCGGGGGAGCGGGCGGACGCCGGCGGATGCGGGGCGGCGGGGCGACGGACAGGGTGAGGGGGAAGCACACCCGGCGGACGCGGAGGAGGACCAGGTGGCGCGGAGCGGGCTGCCGGTGGGGCTGCTCATCGCGCTGACCTTCGCGACCGGCTCGGTCGACGCCGTCAGCTATCTGACCCTCGACCGGGTGTTCACGGCGAACATGACCGGCAATGTGGCGCTGCTGGGCTTCGCCGCCGCCGGGCACGGACAGATCCCGCTGCTGCGGACCGGGATCGCGCTGGCGGCGTTCGTGGCCGGCGCGGTGGTGGCGGGCCGGGCCGTACCGGAGGCGGAGGCGGAGGAGGGGGCGGGTGGTGGCCGGCCGGGGCGGGTCACGGCGGCGCTGGGCGGCAGCGCGCTGATCCTGGCGCTGGCCATGGCCCTGTGGCCGATCGCCACCCGCGACGTACTGGCCGGGATGCTCGGCTTCGCCATGGGGCTCCAGGGCGGCGCCGTCCGGCGGCTGGCCGTGGCCGACCTGCCGACCACGGTCATCACCAGCACCCTGACGGCGCTGGCCGTCGCCGAGTCCCCCTGGCGGTGGCGCCGGCCGGCCGCCCCGGCGGCCCTGCTGCTTGGCGCCGTCGCCGGGGCGCTGCTCATCCGCTGGCACCCGGTGCTCGGCCTGCTGCCGGCGCTGCTCACCCAGCTGGCGGTACTGGCCCTGGCCTGCGCCTGGCAAAGGAGTGGCGTCCCGCGCGAGTGATGCGGGAAGGTTGGCGCCATGGTTTCGACACTGGAAAACGTGGCGATCGACTGCGCCAACGCCTACGAGCTGGCCGAATTCTGGAGCAAGGTCACCGGCCACCCGCAGCACGCCGAGGACGGGCCGGGCGCCGTGGAGACCCAGGTGCTGCTGCCGTCCGGGCCGGCCCTGTACTTCAACCAGGTGCCGGAGCCCAAGACGGTCAAGAACCGGATTCATCTGTGTCTGCGCCCGGACACCACCCGCGAGGAGGAGACCGCACGGCTGCTGGCACTGGGCGCCACCTTCGTCGCCGACCACCGGCGGCCCGACGGCAGCGGTTGGGTCGTCATGGCAGATCCCGAGGACAACGAGTTCTGTGTCCTGCGCGGCGCCGCCGAGCGCGCCGCCGACCGACCCGCGAGCTGACGGGTCAGTTCCGCATCAGGTCCGCCAGCAACTCCAACTGCTCCGGATCCTCCAGCGCCGAGCCCACCGCCACCGCCCGGCAGCCGGCCGCCAGGAAGTCCTGCGCGTTGTACGCGTCGATGCCGCCGGTCGCCACCAGCGGCACCCCCGGGAACGGGCCGTGCTGGGCCCGGATCCAGCCCGGGGAGAGCTGAGCGGCGGGGAACGCCTTGAGCCAGCTCAGCCCCAGCGCCAGGGCCTGCGAGATCTCGGTCGCGGTGGCGACACCGGGCAGATGCGGCAACCCGTGCTCGCCGCACGCCCCGACCACCTCGGGCAGCAGCCCCGGCGACACGGTGAACGCCGCGCCCGCCACCGCCACCTCCCGTACCTGTGCCGCCGTCAGCACCGTCCCGGCACCGACCGGCAGCCCGCGCTCCCGCCCGGCGGCGATCGCGGCCCGCAGGGACGGCAGGGCGGACGGGTCCTGAATGGGCACCTCGACCATCCGGATGCCCAGATCCCAGGCCCGCCCGCACATCTCCACGGTGCTCGCCGGGTCGTACCCCCGGAAGATCCCCATCACCGGGCAGCCGGCGAACGCCTCGTCGAAGAACTCGGCGGGGAGGAAGGGAAGGTCCGTCATCGGGCTACTCCTGTGTGGCGGTACGGCGGTACGGCGGTACGGCGGTACGGTGCGGGGCGGTCGGTTCGCTCCCGCCCCCGCATCATCCGTCACCGGTCAGCCGATCGCGAGCGCCGCCGCGTGCAGCGCGCCCGGCCGCTGGAGCAGATCGGTGCTGTCCGTCCACTGGTCAACGCCCCCCACCAGCGGCAACGCGCGCAGCTCCGGGTCCGTGAGGGTGTCGGCGAGCGCCTGCGCGAAGCGGTCGGCGCGCAGCACCAGGAACGGCCGCTCGTGGTAGGGCCGGCATCCTGGATCACGGCGGGCGGCGAGCCCGGACGCGTTCTGCAAGGCGGCCACCGACTCGTAGGCGTCGCACAGGGCCGCCTGCCGGCTCGGGAAGTCCGTGGCGGCGAGCACCGCGCGCAGCGCCGGGGTGAGTGTCCCGGCCACCGGCAGCAGGCCGAAGGCGCTGCCCAGCCACTTGCCGTACGGGGCGTACCGGCGCTCCAGCAGCAGGCACAGCCGCATGAGGTCCCGTACCAGCCGGGCCGCCACGACGGCGGAGCCGAGATCGTCCCCGACCTCCGCGCAGCGCCCCACGAACGCCTCCTCCTGTGCGACGCGCTGCCACTGACAGGCCAGCAGATACCGCCACACCTGCTCCGGGTACCAGGACAGCCGGTGCCTGATCGTGGTGAGGGTGCCGGGGGCGTCGTGGAACACCGCGCCGCCGGTGAACTCGGCGAGCCGCTGCTGGGGCAGCGCCAGCCACTGCCGGACGCCCATCGCCCGGGCGTCGCCCACCGGCGTTCCGAGCCGCTCGGTGAGCCAGTCGTGGAGGTGGTGGACGCCCACCCGGTGGTTGACCGGGCCGCCGTCTGCCAACGCCATGTGGCCGACCGGGTCCAGCGGATCCGTGCTCTCCCTGAAGTGGGTGGGCCAGCCGCGCACCAGCGGCGGCAGCCGCTCGGCCAGGAGGCGGTGGAGGTCGGCGGCGTACCGGGCGTGGTCCTCGGCGGTCAGGAAGAGATCCAGCCGCGGGCCCCATTCGTGATCCGCCGACCGGGGGGTGTCGAACCCCAGTACCTCGGAGCCGGAGCCGACCCGGGCGGCGGCGTACGGGAGTTGGGGAAAGGCATCCCGCAGCAGCGGCCGGACCGCCTCCTCGTACAGGGCCTGGGACAGCTCGATACCGGGCAGGAACGGGGCGCCGGAGAAGAACGTCATGCCCCCACCGTGCGGTACGCGCTCGTGGCGGAGCCAGCGGATTTCGGTGCGGGGAACGCCGACCCGGGCTCGGATCCAGCCGTGGCGGCGAGCCGCGTGTGCCGGGCCTGCCGCCGCTGAGCGATGTGCCGGTACCGGGGGCGGTCGGCTCCGCCACCGCCCGTCGTCGGGGGTGTGATCGATCCGAGTTCGTGATCGGTTCCGATGACAAATCGTCGCTGGACGGATCGGGGCGAAGCCCGTCATGCTGAGTGGCATGTTGCGCACCCCGCCGGGTGCGGCCCTCATGGCGCCGCGCTCCCACGACACCGTACGGCGGCCACTGGCCGGCCGCGTGGTGCGGGGTGCCGCCGTGGGTCGGGGCGTGCGCCTCACCCAGCGCCGGGTGGTCGACTTCGGTCTGGCCGGCGCCACCCGCTGTCGCCTCGGCTGAGCGCCCGTCACCCCCGGTCCCGCCGCTCTCAGCCGTCCCTCTCCTTCCCCTTCTTCATCTCCCCTTTTTCCTTTCTTTCCCGCTGTCCGGCGCGTCCGCCTGCCCGGGCGGTGTGCGCCGCCCGCTGCCCTGCCGTTGGCCGCCCCCACCGAAACGAGGTCCCCCGTGACCAGCCAGCCACCCGTCCACCGCTGGGACGAACCCGAAGGACTCGCCGCCCGGGGCACGGTGATCGTGCTGCCCGGGCGCGGCGAGCACGGCGGAGTGTACGAACGGCTCGGCCGCCGGCTGGCGTTCGACGCCTACCGGGTGCGGGCCCTGGCCGACCCGGCCACCGCCGCCGACGAGGTGCCCAGACTGCTCGCCGACGCGGGCGCCGTCCCGGCCGGACCGCGCGTGCTGCTCGGGTCCGACACCGGCGCGCTGGCGGCGATCTCCCTCGTGGCGGACGGGGTGGCCGCACCGGACGCACTCGTGCTGGCCGGGCTGCCCACGGTGGCGGGCACACGACCCGCGGCCGATGTGGACTTCGGAGCCGAACTCGAACTGCGCACCGGCTGCCCCACCCACCGGGGTCGGCTGACCGCCGACGCCGCGTTCCGGCGCGGCTCGCTCACCGGGGAACACCGCGCACCCGCGCTGGACCGGGTGACCGTGCCCGTACTCGCCCTGCACGGCGCGGATGACGCGGTGAGCCCGCTGACCGAGGCCCGGCGGGCGTACAGCGGCTTCCCGGACGTGCACCTGGTCTCCTTGACCGGTACCCGCCACGACGCGCTGAACGATCTGACCCACCGCACGGCCGCCGCCACGATCGTGCTGTTCCTGGAACGGCTGCGGCTCGCCGCCGAACTCCCGCCGATCGCCGTCGCCGAGAGCGCGGCCCTGCGGGAGGTCGCCGCATAACCGCCGCGCCCGGTCCGCTGCCCGGCTGACCCCGACCGAGAGAGGACCCGCCGATGTCCGTCCAGGAGCATCCACCCCCCGCCGTTGCGCCCGCCCCGCCGCCGGCGGATCCCGCACCCGCCCCCACCCCGGCCGCCGGGCACCGGATCACCATCCGGCCCACCTCCCGGGGCCACCGCGGGCCCCGCGTCCCCCGGGGCATCCGCCGCACCGCGGGCCCCCTCGGCCTGTTGCTCGCCTGGTATCTCGCCAGCGTCACCGGCCTGCTGCCGACCGAGGTCCTGACCTCACCCGTCGACGTGCTCCGCCGCGCCGTCGAACTGACCTCCACCGGCGAACTCCCCAGCGCCATCGGCACCTCGGCGGTCCGCGCCGGCACCGGCTTCGCCATCGGCGCCACCGTCGCGATCACCCTCGCCCTCACCGCCGGCCTGTTCCGGATCGGCGAGGACGTCGTGGACTCCTCCATGGGCATGCTGCGCGCCATCCCCTGGGTCGGTCTCATCCCGCTGTTCATCATCTGGTTCGGCATCGACGAGACCCCCAAGATCGCCCTGGTCGCGCTCGCCGTCACCTACCCGCTGTACTTCAACATCTACGGCGGCATCCGCTCCACCGACTCCCAACTGGTGGAGGCCGCCCGGATGCTGGGGCTGGGACGGCTCGGACTGATCCGGTACGTGATCCTGCCGTCCGCCCTGCCCGGCGCCCTGGTCGGACTGCGTTACGCCCTGTCCACCGCCTGGCTGGCCCTGGTCTTCGCCGAACAGGTCAACGCCACCGAGGGCATCGGCTATTTGATGATCAACGCCCAGCAGTACTTCCGCACCGATGTGATCGTGCTCTGCCTCGCCGTCTACGCCGTTCTCGGTCTGCTCGGCGACTTCATCGTCCGGCTGCTGTCCCGCTGGCTGCTGTCCTGGCGGGCCTCCTTCGACGGAGAGGGTGCGTGACACACCCCATGACCGACACCACCACCGACACCACCACCGAAACCACCATCGGCACCCGCACCGAAACCGCCGCCGGCGTCGAGATCCGCGGGCTCAGCCGCGCCTTCGACGGCCGCACCGTCCTCGACGGACTCGATCTCACCATTGAACAGGGCGAGTTCGTCGCTCTGCTCGGCCACAGCGGCTGCGGCAAGAGCACCCTGCTGCGCATCCTCGCCGGACTCGACGACGACATCAGCGGCCACGTGACCGTGCCCGCCCGCCGCGCCGTCGCCTTCCAGTCGCCCCGGCTGCTGCCCTGGCTGCGGGTGTGGCGCAACGTCGTCCTCGGCCTGCCCGGCCGCGCCGACCGCGCCGACCGCGAACTCGCCACCCGCTACCTCGACGAGGTCGGCATCGCCTCCCGGGCCGGCGTCTGGCCCAAGACGCTCTCCGGCGGCGAGGCCCAGCGGGTCTCCCTCGCCCGCGCCCTCGTCCGGGAGCCCGAACTCCTCCTCCTGGACGAGCCCTTCGGCGCCCTCGACGCCCTCACCCGGGGCAAGGCCCAGCGCCTGGTCGGCGAACTGTGGCGGCGGCACGGCTGCTCCATCCTCCTGGTCACCCACGACGTCGAGGAGTCCCTGCTGCTCGCCGACCGGGTCCTGGTGATGGACGGCGGCGGCATCGCCCACGAGGTCACCGTCGACATCCCGCGCCCCCGCGCCATCGACAGTCCGGAGTTCATCGCCCTGCGCGGCCGACTGCTGACCTGGCTCGGCGTCACCGACAACACCCCCTGACCCCCGTCCGCGACCCGCCGCCCCCCGCACCGGAAGTCACCATGAGACGCATCGCCCGTATCTTCACCACCGCACTCACCGCCACCACGCTGCTGCTCACCGCCACCGGCTGCGGCTCCGGCTCCGGCTCCGGTCCCGGCGACGGCGGCCCGGTCACCCTCACCCTCGGCGACCAGGCCGGCGTGCTCCAGACCCTCACCACCGCGGCCGGCGTCCTGACGGACACCGACTACACCGTCAAATGGGCCGAGTTCGAGGGCGCCGCCCCACTCTTCCAAGCCGTCCAGGGCGGCGCCGTGGACACCGGCTACGCCGCCGACCTGCCCACCCTCCAGGCGCTCAGCGGCGGCGTCCCGCTCCAGGCCGTCGCCGCCCTGCGCAACGACGGCAGCCACACCGCGATCCTCGTCCAGCCCGACTCGGACGTCACCACCGTCGCCGATCTCGCCGGCCGGACCGTGGTGGTCTCCTCCGCCCGGGGCAGCATCGCCGAACTGCTCCTGGCCAACGCCCTGGCGCAGGCCGGCCTGTCCTACGACGACGTCGAGGTGCAGTATCTGCTGCCCACCGACGCCCAGGCCGCCTTCGCCGCCGGCCGGATCGACACCTGGGCCATCTTCGGTGCCTACCAGCACGGCGCCATCGAGCAGGGCGCCCGCGTCCTCGTCAACGGGGAGAACGGACTCACCAGCGGCTACGGCCTCATCACCGCCACCGAGAACACCCTCGCCGACGACGCCAAGCGCGCGGCCCTCGCCGATGTCCTGGAACGCCTGGGCCGGGCCTACGCCTGGGCCGCCGAACACCCCGACGCGTACGCCCAGGTCATCCAGGACGAGAACGGCGCCTCCCCGTACGTCGCCAACGCCCTCGCCCACTCCTCCTACCTCGGCTCGGGACCGGTGACCGACGAGGTGATCGCCGCCATCCAGGCCACCGCCGACACCATGAACGGCATCGGTGTCCTGGACCCCGGTGTCGACTTCGCCGGGCACGTGGACAACTCCCTGCACGGTTCGGCCGGCTGACCCACCCCCTCCCACGGAGCATCGCCATGGCCCAGCGCCCCCGCCCCACCCCCGCCCGACCACTCGCCGCCGTCGCCCTCGCCGCGCTGCTGTGCTGGGTGCTCACCGCCTGCGGCGGCACCGCGTCCGGCTCCGGCTCCGGCAGCGGCTCCGGCAGCGGCGCGGACGACGGCGGACTCTCAAACGTCACCCTGCGGATCGGCGCCACCGGCTGGTCCACCGAGGAGGCCATCCTCGAACTGGCCGGCCTCGACGACACCCCCTACACCGTCGAATGGAGCGTCTTCACCGGCGGCGACCTCCAACTCCAGGCGCTGCGCGGCGGCGCCCTCGACGCCGCCTCCTCCAGCGAGATCCCCCCGCTGTTCGTGGCCGCCGAGAGCGACCCCAACTTCAAGGTCGTCGCCGTCCGCCAGGGCGCCACCCTGCTCCAGGAAGTCGTCGCCCCCGAAGGCTCCGCCCTCACCCGCATCGACCAACTGGCCGGCCACACCGTGGGCTACGTCCAGAACACCACCGCCCACTACTTCCTGTACGAACTCCTCAAGGACGCCGGCCTCACCTGGTCCGACATCGACGCCGCCCCACTCAGCCCCGACCAGGCCATGGCCGCCCTGCGCGGCGGCTCGGTCGACGCCTTCGCCGGCTACGGCAACGCCATCATCACCGCGCACCAGTCCGGCGCCCACACCATCGGCTCCGGCGCGGACATCCTCTCCGGCAACTTCCTGTGGACCGCCACCGACCAGGTCATCGAGGACCCGGACCGGCGCGCCGCCCTCACCGATCTGCTGGCCCGGCTCGACCAGGGATACGACTATCTGCGCGCACACCCCCAGGAGTACGCCGAGGTGGTCGCCGAGGCCACCCACCAGCCCGTCGAACTCGCCCTGGGGCAGTTCACCGACGCCGAGGCGCAGCGCCCCTCCCGGATCACCCCCGTCGACGACGCGCGCATCGCCTCCCAACAGCAGGTCGCCGACGCTTTCGAGGAACTGGGCGCGCTGCGCCGCCCGCTGGAGGTCGGCACCTTCTGGAGTGACGCCCTCACCCCCGCACTGAGCGCCGCTCTCGAAGCGAAGGACCCCGCATGAGCCCCATCGCGCTGGAGGGCCTCCGCGAACTCACCCGCACCCTGGCCGGCACCGCCGCCGAGTACGACCGCACCGCCGCCTTCCCCGGTCAGGGCATCCGGGCCGTCCACGACGCCGGGCTGCTGACCGCGACCGTCGGCACCGCGTACGGCGGCCCCGGAGCCGGGCTCGCCGACACGGTCCGCATCCTGGGCGCGCTCGGCGCCGGCGACCCCTCCGTCGCGCTGATCAGCGTGATGACCCTCAACATCCACGCCGCGCAGGCCCGCCGCGCGTACTGGCCCACCGAACTGTACGAGCGGGTGGTACGGACCTCCGCCGCCCGCCCCGTGCTGCTGAACTCCGCCCGGGTGGAACCCGAGCTGGGCTCCCCGGCCCGCGGCGGACTGCCCGCCACCCGTGCCCGGCGCACCGCCACCGGCTGGGCCATCGACGGCGCCAAGCGCTTCGTCACCGGCGCCGAGGGCTTGAGCTGGTATCTGGTGTGGGCCACCACTGACGAACCCCGGCCCCGGGTCGGCACGTTCGCGGTCCCCGGGGACGCGCCCGGCATCACCGTCACCCACCGCTGGGACCAGCTCGGCCTGCGCGCCAGCGGCAGCCACGACATCCGCTTCGACGATGTGCGGATCCCGGCCGGCCACCTCCTGGAGGCCACCGCGCACGGACCCGCCGCCGAACAGGACAACCTGGCCGGCGCCTACCACCAACTCCCCATGGCCGCCCTCTACCTGGGTGTCGCCCGCGCCGCCCAGGACCACTTCCACCACTTCGCCCACCACCGGACCCCCGCCAACCTCGGCCACCCGGTGGCCCGCACCGAACGCTTCCGGCACGCCGCCGGCGAGATCGAACTCCTGCTCAGCGGCGCGGAACGCCTGGTCCACACCCTCGCCGAGCGCATCGACGCCGGCGAGAGCGGCGGCACGCTGCCCCGTGAGGCGCTGGCCGCCAAGGTCCTCGGCGCCCGGCACGCCACCGCCGCCGTCCAGCTCGCGGTGCGGCTGCTCGGCAACCCGGGCCTGGCCAGGGACAACCCGCTGGAGCGGCACTTCCGGGACATCCAGTGCGCCCCCGTCCACGCACCCCAGGAGGACACCGCCCTGCTGACCATCGGCGGCGATGTGCTGGCCGCCGCAGAACCCACCGAAGGCACCGCGTAACCGGAAGGAACCCGCCATGCCCCGTGTCCTCCTCGTCAGTGGCAGCCCGTCCGCCGACTCCCGTACCGCCGCCGCCGTCCAGCTCGCCGGGCAGAGCCTGACCGCCGCCGGGCACCGTACCGACACCCTCGCCGTCCGCGACCTGCCGCCCGAGGCCCTGCTGCGTGCCGACTTCGGCGACCCGCTGCTGCGCGCCGCCGCCGCCCGGGTGGCCGCCGCCGACGCGCTGGTCATCGGCACCCCCGTGTACAAGGCGTCGTTCTCCGGGCTGCTGAAGTCGTGGCTGGATCTGCTGCCGCAGCACGCCCTGGCCGGCAAGGCCGTGCTGCCGCTGGCTACCGGCGGCAGCCTGGCGCACGCCCTGGTGCTGGACTACGCGCTGCGCCCGGTGCTGGCCACCATGGGCGCCGCACACATCACGCAGGGCTGCTTCGTCCTGGACCAGGCGCTCACCAAGCCGGCGGACGGGGTGCCGGCCGGGCTCGACGCGGAGGCCGCCGCCCGGCTGGCGAAGGCGGTCACCTCCTTGGGTGACGCCCTGCCGGACCCGGTTGCCGCCGTGGCCGCCGCCTGAGCCGCACCCCGTCAGCCCCTGGTGCTGGCGGTCACCGTCCAGGGCAGGTCCATCGCCGAGGTCTCGGCCATGTCCATCAGGCCGTCCCCCGGCCACCCGGCACCTTCGCCCGCCGTTACGGGAGCGGGCGGGACCGTCATACTGGCCCCGGCGGACGGCGACGTCTCCGCCCGGGTCGGGAATGGCGGAAGAAGGGGGACATGACGGAGCGTCCGGTGATTCACGGCCGGTATCAGCTGCTGGAGCTGATCGGCCGGGGCGGCATGGGGGAGGTCTGGAGCGCCCGGGACGAGGCGCTGGACCGCAAGGTGGCGGTCAAATGCCTCAAGCCGCTCGGATCGGGGCGCGAAGAGTCGTTCCTGCGGGTGCTGCGGCAGCGCTTCCGGCGCGAGGCGCGGGTGGCGGCCGGGCTCCAGCACCGGGGGATCACCGTCGTGCACGACTTCGGCGAGGACGACGGGCTGCTCTATCTCGTCATGGAGCTGCTGGTCGGCCGCAACCTCAGCCAGCTGCTGAGCGAGCGGCGTGGTGCCCCGCTGCCCGTCGCCGAGGTCACCGACATCGCCGCGCAGACCGCCGCCGCCCTCGCCTACACCCACGAACAGGGCGTGGTGCACCGCGATCTCAAGCCCGCCAATGTGATGCGGCTGACCGACGGCACCGTGAAGATCTGCGACTTCGGCATCGCCCGGCTCGCCCACGACATCGGGTTCTCCACCAAACTCACCGGCTTCGGCATGGCCATGGGCACCCCGCACTACATGTCGCCCGAGCAGATCGCCGGGCTGCCCGTGGACCACCGCAGCGATCTGTACTCGCTGGGCTGTGTGCTGTACGAGCTGGCCACCGGCGCCCCGCCGTTCGACCTCGGCGACCCCTGGGCCATCCTGGTCGGCCACCGCGACGAACCGCCCGCCCCGCCCCGTACCCATCGCCCCGAACTCCCCGACCCGCTGGACCGGCTCATCCTCGCGCTGCTCGCCAAGCGCCCCGAGGACCGGCCGGCGGACGCCGCCGTGCTGGTCCGGGAACTGGGTGCCGGGAACGCCTCCGGCACCTCCGGCACCTCCGGCACCTCCGGGACCCCCGGCACGCCCGGCAGCGAGCCGCCACTGCCCGAGTGGAGCCGCGGCATGCGGGCCGGCTCCCGCGCCAGCGGCTCGTGGTCCCTGCGGCTGCCACCCCCCGACCGTACGGCCGGACTCACCGGCCCCTGGACCGGACCGGTCGCCACGACGCTGCTCACCCGGCGCCCCGCGCCCGAGTATCTCGCCGTGCTCGCGGGCCGGCACCGCGCCGCCCTCGGCCTGGGCCGGCTCGGCCGCTGGCCCGAGGCGTACGAGGCGCACCGCGCGCTGGCCGCCGAACGTGAACGCGCCCTGGGAGCCGGTCACCGCGACACCCTCGCCAGCCAGTACCAGCTCGCCCACGCGCTGCGCCGCCTCGCCCGCTGGGCAGAAGCGCTCGCCGCCTACCGCCCGGTGGCCGCCGCCGGCGCCGACGCCCCCGAGGCGCTGGACGCCCGCTTCGAGATGGGCCTGTGCCTGGGCCGGCTCGGCCACCCCGACCGGGCGCTCGACCTCTACCAGGAGCTGATCGCCGAGTGCGCCCGGGCGTTCGGGGACCGGCATCCGCGCACGCTGCGCGCCCGGCACGGCCGGGGCATCAGCCTGGGGCGGCTCGGCCGCTGGCCGCAGGCGCTGGCCGAGGCGCGCCAGGTGTGGTCACTGCGCGCCCGGGTGCTGGGCCCGGACGATCCGGACACCCTGGTCAGCCGGCGGGAGATCGCCATCGCGCTGGGCTGGCTGGGTCGCTGGGAGGAGGCGCTGGCGGAGTACGGGACGGTGCGCCGGACCCGGGAGAAGGTGCTCGGGGCGGCCCATCCGGACACCGTCACCAGCCGCAACGACGAGGCGCACTGCCTGGAACAGCTGGGCCGTCCGCAGGACGCGGCGCGGCTGTACCGGCGGCCGGTGGACGGGTGGCGCAGCGGTGGCCATGGCGGTGCGCCCGGCGGTGCGCCTGGGGGTGGGCAGGGCGGTGAGCACGGCGCTGGGCACGGCGGTTGGGAGAGTGGTGCCGGTCCCGGTGGATGACCTGCCGGGGCCACGTACCATTGCGGGTATGTCCTTTCTCCGCCGCCGCAGCGCCGCGTCCCCCGCGGGCCCGGACTTCGACGTACTGGCCATGGATCCCGGTGACTGGCCGGGAGTTCTGGGCGCCGGCCTGCTGCCCGCGCCCGACGGCAGCTGCCAGGGTGTGGTGCTGCGCTACGACCTGTTCGGCGGGCGCGGCCCGGCGATGGTCATCGGCAATCTCCCCGAGGGGTCCCCGGCCCGCGACATCGATGAGGACGATGTGCCGTTCGAGGTGCATCAGCTGCTCGCGGCGCTGGAGATCGAGGAGGAGGTGCGGGTCACCGGCTCCGAGGACATCCCCGTGATGCATGAGGACAATCTGCTGATCGTGCACCGGATCACCTGCTCGGAGAGCCGGGTGTCGTGCGTGCAGTTCGACCGCAGCGACGGGGTGCTCGTCACCATCGCCAGCTGGGAGCGGCCGATCACCGATGAGCTGTATCAGCTGCTGAAGCCGCTGCCGGCGGAGATGTTCCAGCAGTAGCGGCCCGGGCGGCGGGCGCCAGCAGGCGGACGTCCGCCGCGCGTACGTACCCGATCCGGTGCCCGAGCTGGATCTGGTGGTACTCCTCACCCCTGATCACCCGGTGGGTCGCCGGATCGAAGGAACGCGCCGCGAGGAACTCGCTGCGGGTGGTGAGCCCCAGCGCGTACTCCTGGTCGGCCGGGACCTGGGCGATCGGCACCACCTTCTCGGGCGGCAGCCCGGCCGGATAGGCGGCGGCCTCCGGGTAGGCGCGGCCGTACACCGGGATCGTGTCGGCCTTGCCGGTGCCGGTGCCGGTGCCGGTGCCTGTGCCGCTCGCGCCGGTCACCCGCCAGCCGTCCGTACGGTGCGCGGTGGGGGCGCCCGGCGGGCTGTGGAACCAGCCCTTGCGGCCGTCGAACCAGATCGCCAGCCACTCGCCGCGCCGCTCCGCGAGCGCGAAGGTCTGGCCGGTGGCGGCGCGGGCACCGGTGTCCCCGATGTCCAGCGAGGAGTTGCCCAGCAGCGGCGCCTTGGGGTCGGGGGAGGAGCGCAGCGCCACCCCGGAGAAGGCGGTGCCGGTGCTGCCGCGCTGGTACGGCGGGTCGATGACCACCAGCGGCCCGTCCGGTACGGTGTCCCGCTCCGTCCCGAAGGGCGCGCCGAGCAGTTCGAAGTAGTGCGCCCAGTCCCAGTACGGGCCCGGGTCGTTGTGCATCGCCGAGGCGTTCTCGGGCAGTGTGGGCGGCACATTGTGGTGACCGATGATGTGCTGCCGGTCCAGCGGGATGTCGTACACGGCGGCCAGATGGCGGACCAGGCGGGCCGAGGCCCGGTACATCGCCTCCGTGTACCAGGTCTTGGGGTCCTTCAGGAAGCCCTCGTGCTCGATGCCGATCGACTTGCTGTTGACGTACCAGTTCCCGGCGTGCCAGGCGACGTCCGAGGTGGGTACGTGCTGGGCGATCAGGCCGTCCGAGGAGCGCAGGGTGTAGTGCCAGGACACATAGCGCGGGTCCTTGATCAGGCCGGTCATGCTGTCGAAGTAGCCTTCGATGTCGTGGATGACGATGTACTCCACGCGCTGCGAGGCGGGCCGGTCGGACTTGTCGTGGTTGCCGTAGTCGGGCTTGCCGTCCGTGCCCCGGTACTCCTGGTACGCGGCGGGCTGCCAGACGCAGCTGACGTCGGCCGGGCACTCGGTGGGGGCCGGGTCGCCGGCCGCGTTGTCCGGGTGGCCCGCCGCGTGCGGCAGGCCGAGCAGCGCCAGTTGCGCGGTGGCGGTGGCGGTGGCGGGGGACAGGGCACCGGGGTCGGCGGGCAGTTCGAGGTGGTCGCCGTCGGTGGTACGGCGGGAGGGGCCCTCCGCGAGGACGGCGTACAGCTCGTCGGCGTAGGCGGCGGCGCCCTCGGCGGTGTCGGCGCCGGAGTAACGGGCCACCGCCCCGTACCAGTCGGCGGGGTCGGCGGTGGCCGGCAGCCCCAGCTCGCGCTGGGCGTGTGCGAGCAGCGCGGCGCCGCCCGCCGCGTTGGCCGCCGGGTCGGTGCGCAACGCGTCGGCCGGCAGCCCGGTCAGCTCGGCGGCGCGGTCCACGGTGGCCCAGCCGGGGCCGTCCAGCAGATGCATCGGGCCGTGGCCGCCGGTGACGCTGGGGGCGCCGTCGTGGTGTTCCCAGCGGGAGTGGAGATAGCCGAGGCCGAGCAGCAGCGGTTCCGGGACGCCGTACCGCTGGGCCGCCGCGCCGAACGCCCGGGGGAGGGCGGTGGAGCGGGGCGCGGGCGGTGCCGGCGCGTCCTGCGCGGCCCGGGGTGCCTGCGGCGTCTGCGGTGCTGCGGCCTGCGCGGTGACCGGGATCAGCAGGGCCGCCGCCGTGGCGAGGCCGAGGGCGGCGCGGGCGGCGCGCCGGGCGGTGATGCGTACGGACTCCACGCCCGTATGACTATATGTCCGCAATGAGGGAGTCAATGACCCCACACCCGCGCGCCGCCCGGCCCCCTCGCACCCGCGCCCGTACCACCCTCAGCGCGTCCCCACCGCCGCCCGCACCGCCCGCCGCGCCAGCCCCCAGTCCTCGTGCAGCCGTCGCAGTAACAGTCGCTGCTCCTCCCCGTACGCCATCCCGCCCGCCGTCGCCGGCCCCGGCGCCGCCCGCATCGCGCGGTGCACCGCCTCCTCACAGATCCGGATCTCCCGGGTCAGGATCAGCATCAGATTCACCAGAAAGGCGTCCCGCCCGGCCGGCCCCGACGCCTGCGCCGTCTGGCTGATCTGCCGCCGCGCCCCCGGCGCGTCCCCCAGACACGCCCACAGCGTCGCCAGGTCGTACCCCGGCAGATACCAGCCCGCCGCGTCCCAGCCCACCAGCACCGGGCCGGTCGGCGACAGCACCATGCTGCTCACCAGTGCCTCACCGTGACAGAACTGCCGGGGCAGCTCCTGCCCCGGATCCCGCAGCCCGCGCAACCCGTGCAGCAGCGCCTGGAGATCGTCGATGTCGCGATCGGTCAGCAACCCCAGCGCGTGATAACGGGCCAGCTGCGCCGGATAGTTGACCGCGTCGTCGAACGCCCCGGCCGGTGGCCGCCACTGGCCGAGCCGCACCAGCGCGCCGATCATCGCCCGCTGATCCGTCACACTCGGCGCCGACAGCGGATGCCGCACCGTCCCGGCCGGCCGGCCCGGAATGAACTCGGTGATCAGCGTGCAGCTGTGCGGATCGGCGGCCACCAGCTTCGGCACCCGGACCGGCGGCCGGTGCCGTACGAAGCTGCGGTACGCCGCTATCTCCTGCCGCATCCGCTCGGCCCGCGCCGGCTGACCCGGCGCCTCCAGCAGATACTTGGCGACGGCCGCGCGCCGCCCGGTCATCCCGGCGATCACCAGGGACGGGCCGCGCTCGCGCAGCACCTGGACGGCGCTGAACTCGGGGCAGATCTCCTGCACGGCGGCCAGAGCCGTACGCAGCCGGGCCCCGCGTGCGCCCGAAAGGTCCAGCCGGGCGCCGCCGGGAAGCGGTACGGCACGGCCGCCGGCCCGGCCCGGGCGCTCCGCCGGGCGAGTGGGCTCCACGGGACGCGGCCGGTTGAACACGGGGGAGGGTGCTGAGTACATGGGCGGGCAGGGTCCCTTCGTACGCCGGTACGTATCAGGGCGCCCCCGACCCGGGCCCGCACTGGCATCCTGGGGAATGCCCGCCGGAGACCGGACCGGGGTGGCGCGGTTCTACATCACTCCCGTGGACGGGTGGCGTACCACCGGGCGGACCCTGGCGAACCCTGGCGAATGGGCATCGCGACCCCCCTCGGCGGTTAGTGTCAACTCAGCCGAGATCCTGGGGGCTTGACGTGAACAGTCGATCCAACACCCGCCTCGCCGACCTGTTCAGGCTGGCGGGATGGTCCAAGGGCGAACTCGCCCGGCTGGTGAACCGCCAGGCAGCCGCCCAGGGCCATCCCCAACTGGCCACGGACACCTCACGGGTACGGCGCTGGATCGAGGTGGGGGAGACCCCCCGCGATCCGGTACCGGGCGTGCTGGCCACGCTGTTCACCGAGCGACTCGGCCGTGTCGTGACCATCGAGGATCTCGGGTTGCGCCGGCCAGGGGAAGCGGGGACACGCCAGTCCATCGACGGGCTGCCGTGGGCTCCCCGGCGGACAGCCGAGGTTCTCACCGAATTCACGGGAATGGACCTCATGCTCAACCGACGCGGCATGGTGGGCGCGGGAGCCGCGCTCGCCGCGGGATCCGCCATCACCGACGCCATGCACGACTGGCTCCTCACCCCCCCGGGTACGGGCGCCTCCTCCCCCTCGGACCACACCCGCAGCAGTACCGATTCGCCCGGCCTCGACCGCTACGAAGCGGCACCGGTCGGCTCCGAGGAAATCGACGCCTTGGAGACATCGGTCGACATCTTCCGCGCCTGGGACGCCAAAAGAGGCGGCGGACTGCAACGCAAGGCGGTGGTCGGCCAGCTCAACGAAGTGGGCGGCATACTCGCCTACCGCCACCCCCCGCATCTGCAACGGCGGCTGTGGGGCGTGGCGGCCAACCTGGCCGTCCTGGCCGGGTGGATGTCCCACGACGTGGGCATGGAACCCACCGCGCAGAAGTACTTCGTGATAGCCGCCCACGCCGCCAAGGAGGGCGGCGACCGGCCCCGGGCGGGGGAGGCCCTGTCGCGCGCGGCACGCCAGATGGTGCATCTGGGCCGGCCCGACGAGGCCCTTGACCTGATGCAACTGGCCAAGCGCGGCGCCGGGGACGAGGCGCTGCCGCGCACCCGCGCCATGCTGTGCACCATCGAGGCGTGGGCCCAGGCGTCGCTGGGGCGCGGGCAGGCGATGCGGCGCACGCTGGGGGAGGCCGAGGAGCTGTTCGTCTCCGACCGCGGCGATGTGCCGCCGCCCAGCTGGATGCAGATGTTCGACGAGGCGGATCTGCACGGGATGCAGGCGCTGGCGTACCGCACGCTGGCCGAACACGACCCGGGCGCCGCCCGGATCGCCGAACGGCACGCCACCGAGGCGCTGGACCTGCGGCTCGGCGAACGGCAGCGGTCGATGGTATTCGACCGGATCTCGCTGGCCTCGGCGCACTTCATCGCCGACGAACCCGACCAGGGCACGAACACCGCGCGGCTGGCCCTGCTCGGCATCCGCGAGAACTCGTCGCTGCGGACCTGGGACCGGCTGCGGCAGATGTACCGGCTGACCGGCTACTACAAGGGGTACGGCACGGTGGACGAGCTGCGGGAGGAGCTGGAGGCGGCGATGCCCAAGGCGCTGCCGGGCCCGACGGTCAGCGCCCGGATCTAGGGGATCGCGGGACCCGGGACCCGGGAATCGGGATTCGGGATTCGGGATTCGGGCGGGTACCACCCCGGGTGGGCCCGGTCCGGTACGGCGATGGCTGGCTGCCGGGCCGGGCCCGCCGGGGCGATGACGGCTACGTCACCTTCTGGGGCTCGCCCTCGTCGGAAGGGTGAGATTCCGATCGCCGTGCCGGGTGCGAAACGGGCAACTGCCATGGACATCCGGCCGGTGGTTGGTGGCCGGTGGTTGGTGGCCGCCGGCTGGTGGTCGGCGGTCAGGGCCGGACCCGTAGGACCAGCACGCACGCGTCGTCCTCGCGCCCGGCGCCGCCCCCGGCCCGCTCCGCCGCCGCCCGCACGATGATCCGCAGACACTCCCCGGCACTGCCCGCCGCCGCCAGCTGGCCGGCCAGCGCGAGCAGCCGGTGGTTCCCCTCGTGATCGTCCGCCCGGCTGTCCGAAAATAGCCCGTCGGTGTGCAGCACCAGCACATCCCCGGGCTCAAGCCGCTCCATCCGCTCCTCGTACCCCGCCCCCGACAGCGCGCCCAGCAGCGGCCCCACCGGCCGCGAAAGCGCCCGCCCCGCCCCGCCCCGGCACAGCAGCGGCGCCGGATGGCCCGCCTGCGCCCACGTCAGCAGCCGCTCACCCGGCTGATAACGGCAGCACACCGCGCTCGCCAGCAACGGCTGACTGCCCCGGTCCAGCAACTCGTTGAGATGCCCCAGTACCCCCCCGGGGCCGGCCCCCGTCAGCGCGATGCCGCGGATCGCCCCCAGCGCCGTCGCCGTACCCGCCGTGGCCGCCGCCCCCCGGCCCGGCAGATCGCCCAGACTCAGCACGCTGCCGCCGTCCACCAGCTCCAGCGAGTCGTACCACTTCCCGCCAGGCGCGCCGCCGCCCAGAGCGGGCAGATAACGGGCGGCGATCTCCAGCGAACCGGACGGGCCGCGCTGCGCCGGCACCGTCTCCGCCCGCGCCGGCAGCTCCACCGTCAGCCGGCGCTGCCCCCGCACCGCGTCCGAGGGGCGGTCCGCTTCCGCCGCGCCTTCCGCCGCGCCTTCCGCCGTGCCTTCCGCGCCCCCGGCGTCCGCAGCGGCCAGCTCACTCACGTCGCGGATCACCGCCCACATCGCGACCGTACCGCCGGCCTCGTCCAGCACAGGCTCACCCGTCATCCGCACCGTGCGCCGCGAACCGTCGGGGCGGACGACCCGGAACCGGCAGTCCATCGCCCGCCCGTCCACCAGACAGCCGGTCATCGCCGCCGCCAGCACCGGCTGATCCTCCCCGACCAGGCACGACGGCAACTGATCGAGGGTGAGCGGACCCTCCCGCACCGACCGGCCGAAGATCGCGAACAACTCGTCCGACCACACCACCCCATCGGTCAGCAGGCTCCACTCCGCACTGCCGACCCGCGCCCCCAGCCGTACCCGCCCGGCCTCGTCCGCCTCCCGTACACCCGCCGCGCCCGCCGCACCCGGCAGCAGGGCCCCCGCGCCCGGCGCCGGCCGCAGCTCCGCCACCTGCCGGTCGAACTCCTCCAGCCGCGCCGTCGCCGCGTCCCAGGCCGCCCGGCGCAGTGGAGAGCGCTCCGCGTGCCGCAGCGACCGCGCGTCCTCGCGCAGCCGGCGTGCTCGCGCCAGCAGGTCGTCGAACTCGTCCAACTCGTCGAAGCCGTGGATGTCGTCGAACGCGTCACTCCCTGCTGGCAGATCGTTCGCGGAGGATTCCGGAGAGGGGGAGGAGAGCATGTCTGATCCCTGATACCTGGTACGGCGCGGTTCGTGCCGGATACCGCCGCCGGTCGGAACCGGGCGCGGTTGACTACTGACTGTGCCATGCCTCGCGCCGCTCCGTAAGAGATTCGGCCGCTTGCCGCCGACCATGGTCGAAGACACTTCGACAGCGGGCCGATTCCAGGTGTAGACAGGCTCCCAACGGCAAGGATGACCGGCGTCCCACTGCTCGATCCGGAAATCCCGTTGCCACCGGACTTCCCCAACCGGATGCTGACTCATATGTTCGCCAGTCCCATCGAAACAGACATAGCGCCCAGCGGAACCCTTCTCGGGCTTCTCCAGCGAGGGCGCGGCGACGGATGGCTGCACGCCCTCGCGGCGCCACGGCCGGACGCCGTCGCCGCGCTGAACCACTGCGTCCTGCGCGACCCACGCCCCGACTGGCAACTCGAACACCGATCGCTCTACTACGCCCGCCTCTACCGCGAGCTGGACGCGCCCCTGGACGCCATAAGCGATCACCTCTTCGACCCCGAGGACGCCCTGGAGGACTGCGAGCAGCGCACCGGACTCGCCCTGTCCGTCCTGGGCCACCTGGTGACCGCCGGACGGCCGGACGCCCTGGCCCTGCTGCGCCGGTACGCGGTGGCCGGCGCCAACTGGCGCTGGGCCCTCGACGAGCTGGCCGTCCGCGAGGACGACAGCGAACTGCGCGATCTCGGCCCCGCGATCCTGGCCCGCTTCCCCGCCACGGAGGCGGGCGAACGCGCCCTCATCGAAGCCGTCCGGGACTCCTTCGAACCCCGCCCCTGGCATGTGTGGGCCGAAGACCCCGCCCGCCCCGGTCAGCGGGCCCGGCTGGCGCGAGCACTGGAGATCGGCGACTTCGACCGCTGGCAGCGACAGCTGCGCCCGCCGACCCCGCAGCCCGGCTGGAGCGTGCGGGCCGTCCTGGACTGGGCCCGCGACGGGTACGAGCAGACCCCGCGACAGTGGCGGGAAGCCGCGGCGGCCCGCTGCCTGAGCGCGGTCGCCGGGCCCGGCGACCGCGGCACCCTGCTGCGGGCCGCCGCTGAGGGCCCCAGCCCGGTGGTCCGCGCCGCCGCCCTGCGGCACCTGGCGGAACGCGGCGACCCCGCCGTCTTCGAGCTGATCCAGCGCGCGGCCGAGGAGCCGGACGAGGAACTGGCCCAGGCGGCGGTCACCGCGTACGCCCGGATGAACGACGACGGCGCGCTGCGGCAGGCCCGCCGCTGGCTGGAGCGATCGGACGAGCTGGGCTGTACCGCCGCCGTGATGCTCGCCCGCCGCGGCTCCGCCCCGGACGCCCCGGGCGTGCTCGCCGCGCTGCGCCGGGTGGTGCGCACCCGAGGCACCGACGCCAAGGAGTTGCGGGCCCTGGTGGAGGGCGCCGCCCGGCTGACGATCGGCCCCGCCGTCCCGGTACTGCGGCACATCTACCGGCAGACCACCTCCTCCCAGCTGCGCGGCCACACCGCGCGGGCGCTGGCCGCCACCGACCCGACCTTCGCCTCCGGATTCGCGGTCGAGTGCCTGTGGGACTGCGAGGAGGACACCAGGGAGGTCGCCGCCCGCCACGCGGCCACGGCGGACGCCCGCGTCCTGGACCGGCTCCGCTCGCTGGCCGCCGACCCGGCCGAGCAGGAGGGCGTCCAGACGGCGGTCAGAGGCCGCCTGGCCCCGTCGTGAGCGGCAGGAGCGGCAGGAGCGGCGCCCACTCCCGTACCGAACGGATCCGCACCCCCGGCGTGCGGTAGTACGGATCGGCGGCCACGATCACGTCCAGCTCCGCCCGCCCGACACCGTCGGCGAACACCAGCAGCGCCCCACTGTCGTCACCCCACGGCCCGGCGGCCAGCAGCCGCCCCTCGGTGTGCAGCCGGGTCAGCACCGCTCGGTGCGCGGGGCGGGCCGCCAGCCGCTCGGGGGTGGGGGCGGGCTCCACGGTGAACTCAAGCTCAAGCACCAGCATGACGATCTCTCCTCGCTGCTCTTGGTCGTATGCGGGAGCCGGCACCGTATTCCGGCGGACCGGAGGAGGTCTGTATCAGCCGATACACGCCCGGGATACACGCCGGCGGCGCGCTAGCCTGGGCGGGGCTGAGACCGGGACCGAAACCGGGACTGAAACCGGGACTGACGCCGGGGCTTGAGGTACGTAGCGGCGGAGCGGACATGAGCTGGCGGGACTGGCGGGAACTGCGAGCGGTGCCACTGCTGGCCACCCTTCCCGAGGCCCGGCTGCGGCACCTGTGGGAATGCTCGCTCTCGCGCCGGTACCCCCAGGGCGCCACCCTGCGTACGGCGGGCGACACCGCCACCCATCTCCTGCTGCTGCTCAGCGGCACGGTGACCGCACACCGTACGACGCCGGACGGCCGGACCGTGCGCTTCGGCCGCTGGGACGCCCCGTGCGCGCTGGACAAGGTGGCGCTGCTCGACGGCCGGGGCCATACCGCGACCCTCGGTGCGCTGACCGACTGCGTGATACGTGCCCTGCCGCGAGCCGTCTTCCTGCGGACGATGGAGGACACGGCCACCGTAAGGGCACACGTTCTGAGGCTCCTGGCCGCCGAGGCCAGGGCGGGGCAGGACCAGTATCTGGCGGCGCTCGCCCTCCCCACGGTGGCGCGGCTGGCGGCCTTGCTGCTCGCCGGTGATGGCTTCACCGGAAGCCAGCAGGAACTGGGCGAAGTCCTCGGCGTGACCCGGGTCACCGCCAACCGGGCCGCCTCACGGCTGCGCATCGAGGGACTGATCCGGGTCACCCCCGGCCGGATCGACATCCTGGCACCGGAACTCCTGGCGCTCCGCTCGCGTGCGTAGACGGGGAGTCGGGGCGGGGCCCCGCCACCGTCGCGACCCGCTGCCGCGGACTCTCACCCGCAGTCGAGCGAGTGCAGCGCGGGATAGACGGGATCGGTCGTCGTGCCGCTGACCACCAGGACGCCCTCGGTCTGGCCCCAGCGCAGGCTGTACGTCCCCCCGGCAATGGGCCGGTAGCCATCATCGGCGAACCAGGAGCCCGACGCCCGCCAAGCGATTCCCAAGGGTCCTACCGCGTACACATCGCCATGGCCGGCCAGGAGGAACGATGTTTCCCGCACGATGGCGGTGCAGCCTCCGGGGCCCACGGGCTCAAGAACGTGGTACTTCGCACCGGCACCCAGGTCGCTGACCGCGCTCCAGATGCTGCCCAGGCCGGCCACCACCGCCAGTAGTCGCAGGGCGAGCCGCAGCCTGGGCCGGTACCTCTTGGCGACGATCACCATGAGGACCAGTCCCACGAGGAACAGGGCGGTCCCCACCTGCCAGCCGGGGATCACCTGCCCCATGACGACGAACAGCAGGTCGCCCCAGGCCAGGGGCACGGCCAGAATCAGACAAGCCGCCGCAACGACCATGCACGTGCCTATCCACGTGATCCGGTCCTGCCAGCGCCGCACGGTATCCATCGCCGCAGCCTACGGGGCTGCGCCGCTGGAATTATCGGACGATACGCCCTGCCCCCCACATGGGCCGCCGGCCAAGCCTGCTGACGGCGGTGGACCGACTGTGAGCCTTGTGGGGACATCCAACGCATTACGGCAACGAGCGTGTGAGCCAGAACACTTCACCGTTCTCCTCCGTGGAAACGTGATCCCGCTCGAACCCGAGCTTCTCAAGGACACGGAGTGACGGTGTGTTCCAGGTGCCGACGGTCGACCAGAGCCGTTTCCGCCCGGTCGCGACAGCGGCATCGAGCACTGCCCGGGCCGCCTCGGTGGCGTAGCCACGTCCATGCACGCGCTGGAACAGCTCATACGCGATTTCAGGCTCGTCCAGGTTGGAACGGCCGATGATCAGCCCGCAGTAGCCGATGAAGTCGCCTTCATCACGGCGCTGGATGGGCAACAGAGCGATCCCCGTGGTCGACGTCGCGGTGAGCAACTCCGCGATGGACTTCCGGATGTGCTCAACCTCGGGGGTTCCCTTGCCACGTTCGGAGAGGAGGGCGCAGAACTCAGCGGCGTCCGACTCGGCCCACGGCCGCAGTATCAGCCGCTCGGTCTCCAGGTGGAACGGCATCGTCTTGTACGCAGACATGCCCCTACTCTGGCCCACGGATCATCGCGGGCGCTATCCGAGCCGGTCGAAGGTGCCGGCCTTGATGCGCTTCAGGAGGGAGCGGGTTCGTACGTGGTCGGTGTCCAGCACGACGGCTGGGAGTTCGTCGCTCTCCCGAACCAGGAGGCCGTCGCCGAGTGTTGCCAACTCGACGCATCCTGCGGCCTCGTTGGAGAAGGAAGACTTCTGCCATCGGATCGCCTGCATGTCTGTGTCCCTTGTCATTGCTTCCTCGCGCTGCGGATAAGATCGCGTGAATCCTCCGGGGAGAGCGCGACCTCTTGCATGCGGCCAAGCGTAGAGCGGTGCTTGATCAGTTTGAACTCGGCATCCACGAATTCAGGCCCGTGCGAGTTCTCAAGTTCTACGGTGTCGAGTCGCGGTGCCGGTCCTGCGGCGTAGATGATGGCACTGCCTGCCCCGGCGTAGCCCTCGGCCCAGAAGGGGATGACCCGGAGGGTGATGTGGTCCTGTTCGGAGGTTTCCAGCAGCCGGTCCAGCTGTCGCATGTGGACGTCCACGCCGCTGAGCCTCACTCGCAGGGCCGCTTCGTGCACGATGAAGAGGCAAGGCGTCGGCGTGTCCCGCTCGAAGATGGTCTTGCGCTTCATCCGATGGGTCAGCAGGCGCAGCAGCGCCACCTCTGACAGTCGCGGGATTGCCAAGCGGAAGATGGCGCGGGCGTGCTCCTCGGTTTGCAGCAGTCCGGGGATGTGCAGGTGCTCCACGTTCGTCAGGTGCTTGGCGTGGTATTCCATCTCGGCCAAGTCGACCATTCCGTCCGAGAGCACGCCTCGGTACTCTTCCCACCAGCCCTTCACCTTCGTCTCGGCCATCGTGGCCAACCCCTCGACGTAGGTGGGGTCGGGGCAGTCGTAGAGACGACCGAGTTCACGTACCCGGTCGCCGCTCACGCCGAAGCGGCCTCCCTCCATGTTGGAGATGTTGGTCCGGTCCGTGCCGGTCAGTGCCGCGCCGTCCGCGATGGACAGGCCGGCACTCTCGCGCATGCGGCGGAGTTCGAGGCCGAAGCGGCGCTGTCGTGTGGTGGGTGCCTTCCTGGAAGCCATGGTTGCTCTCCAAACCTCGGCGGCGCTGAGTCCTCATCATGTTCCCTGGCGTGACCTTGAGTCCATCGCGTCACTCGATCTAGTGAATGGGCCTCACTTATGAGGCGTGATGCCCTATGGTGGCATCGAGCCTGACAGCGGGTAGTTCTGCGAACGCGCAGAGCGGTTGCGAGATGACCCGGGACGAGGCATTCCGCCAGCGTTGGGAGATCGCTGATGACCACCACCACCGCACCCACCATCACCAAACCGCCGCCGAACGCCCGCCGTTACCGGCTCACCGCGCCCAACGCCGCCGAGACGGCGAAGGTTGCGCGGGATCATGTGGCAGGACTGTTGGCCCTGCTGGGGTTTGCGGAAGAGGAGGTCGAGACCGCTCGGTTGCTCGTCTCCGAGATCGTCACCAACGTCTTCGACCACACCTCCGTCCCGCTGGTCGTCGTCGAGACGGCCGTGCAGCCGCACCGGGTGCTGGTCGCCGTGCACGATGCCTCGGCCCGGCTGCCCAGGCGGCGCAGGGCCCCGCGGGACAGTGTGTGCGGTCGGGGGCTTCAGTTGGTGGAACTCCTCAGTTCCGCCTGGGGGGGGTTCAGCAATGTCCTTCGGGGACGAAGTGGACCTGGTTCGAGTTGCGTGTTCTTCCGTCGGCGTAGGGGAGTGGCCAGCGTGACCGTCTGGAACAGTGAGCCCGACCGGCGGGCCGACGCGCCGCCGATGACGCATCGGATGCGATGCGACGAGTGCCGCAGGAAGTCGCAGATCAGTGTCGACTTCGGGCATGTGCAGGACTGGCAGCGCAAGCACGCCGCCCACTATCCGAACCACCGCTCGTACACCGCGACCCTCGCCCGGCCCTGGCTGGCCGTTCCGCAGCCGCCCCGGCCGGTGGTCACCACCACGCGTGCCCTCGTTCTGGAACTGGACGGCGCCCCCTCGGGGTGGCGGGACGGGGCCTGCTGGGTGTGTTCCGCGGCGGACCGGCAGGTCGCCTGGATCGGGTCGGCGCGGGTGCTCGGGCGGTCGGCGCATGTGTTCGCCTGCGGGCCGTGCCTTGAGCGGTTGCACCACCAAGTGCGGCTGCGCGGCTGAGCGCACGGCGCCGATGGTCCGCTTTGCGGTGCACAGGTGCGTATGGTCGCCGGGACAAACGGGATGTCTTCGGGCGAGGAGCGCGGGTGAGCGGACGCTGGGAGTTCTGGGTCGACCGGGGTGGCACCTTCACCGATGTCGTCGGGCGGCGGCCCGATGGGGCGCTGGTGACGGGCAAGCTGCTGTCGCACGATCCCGGGCGGTACCGTGACGCCGCCGTCGCCGGAATCCGGCGGATGCTGGGGCTCGCGCCCGGCGAGGCCGTACCGGCCGAGCGGGTGTCCGTCGTGAAGATGGGGACCACCGTGGCGACCAACGCGCTGCTGGAGCGGCGCGGGGAGCCGACCGTACTGCTCATCAGCGCCGGGTTCCGGGACGCCCTGCGGATCGCGTACCAGAACCGGCCCCGGCTGTTCGACCGGCGGATCGTGCTGCCGGAGGCGCTGTACGAGCGGGTCATCGAGGTTCCCGAGCGGGTGGGTGCGGATGGGGAGATCGTCCGTCCGCTCGATCGCGACGTTCTCGGCGTCCAGTTGCGTGACGCCTACGACGCCGGCTGTCGCAGTGCCGCCGTCGTCCTCATGCACGGGTACCGGTATCCCGCGCACGAACGGGCCGTCGCGGAGCTGGCGCGGGCCGCCGGGTTCGCGCAGGTGTCGGCGTCCCACGAAGTCGCCCCGCTGATCCGGCTGGTGTCGCGCGGCGACACGACGGTCGTCGACGCGTACCTCTCGCCGGTGCTGCGCCGGTACGTCGAGCAGGTGGCGGCTGAACTGCGCGGCGTACGGCTGATGTTCATGCAGTCCAGTGGCGGGCTGCGGGAGGCCGGGCACTTCCGGGGGAAGGACGCCGTGCTCTCCGGGCCGGCCGGTGGGGTGGTGGGTATGGCCCGCAGGTGTGCCGAGGCGGGGTACGAGCGGGTGATCGGGTTCGACATGGGCGGGACCTCCACGGATGTCTCCCACTACGCGGGGGAACTGGAGCGGGTCTTCGGTACCCAGGTGGCGGGCGTACGGATGAGCGCGCCCATGATGGACATTCATACGGTCGCGGCGGGCGGCGGATCACTGCTGCGGTTCGACGGGGCCCGCTACCGGGTCGGGCCGGAGTCGGCCGGAGCCGTGCCGGGCCCGGCCTGCTACCGGCGCGGCGGGCCACTGGCGGTGACCGATGCCAATGTGATGCTGGGGCGGGTGCAGCCCGCGCACTTTCCGGCGGTGTTCGGGGCTGACGGGGATCAGCCGCTCGACGCCGACGCGGTGCGCGAGGGGTTCGAGCGGCTTGCCGGCGAGATCGCCCGGGCGACCGGCGACACCCGCGGCCCCGAACAGGTCGCGGCCGGGTTTCTGGAGATCGCCGTGCTCAACATGGCCAACGCGGTGAAGAAGATCTCCGTGCAGCGCGGCCACGATGTGACCCGCTACGCCCTGGCCAGCTTCGGCGGTGCCGGCGGGCAGCACGCCTGCGCCGTCGCCGACGCGCTGGGCATCGACACCGTCATCGTCCCGCCGCTGGCCGGAGTGCTCTCCGCCTACGGGATCGGTGTCGCCGACGCCACCGCCCTGCGGGAGCAGTCCATCGAGCGGGAACTGGACGGCGACGAGCTGCCCGCCATCCAGCGGTTGTGCCGGGAGCTTGCCGGGCAGGCCCGGGCGGAGTTGCTGTCGGACGGGATTGCGGACGGTGCCATCCGCACCGTCGCCCGGCTGCATCTGCGGTACGCGGGGACCGATGCCGTTCTGCCCGTCGACCTGGCCGAAGTTCCCGGCATGGCTGCCGAGTTCACGCGTGCTCACCGGGCGCGGTACGGGTTCGCCATGGACAAGCCGCTCGTCGCCGCGCTCGCCGTCGCCGAGGCCGTGGGGGCGGCCGGCCCGGGTGCGCCGGCCGAGGCCGCGCCCACGCGGGGTGCCGGGGAGGCGGTGGCCGGGCCCGTCGACCGGGTACGGATGTACGCCGCCGGCCGCTGGTATCCCGACGCGCCGCTGTTCCGCCGGGAGGAGCTGCGCGCCGGGGACACCGTCGACGGGCCCGCCATCATCGCCGAGGCCGATGCCACCACCGTTGTCGATCCCGGCTGGCGGGTCACGGTCGGTGCTCGTGGCCATCTCCTTGTCGAGCGGGTGACCGCCCGGCCCCGTACCACCGCGGTCGGCACCGAGGTGGACCCGGTCAAGCTGGAGGTCTTCAACAATCTCTTCATGGCGATCGCCGAACAGATGGGCGTCCGGCTGGAGAACACCGCGCACTCCGTCAACATCAAGGAGCGGCTTGACTTCTCCTGCGCGCTCTTCGACGCCGGGGGCAATCTGATCGCCAACGCCCCGCACATCCCCGTGCATCTGGGCTCCATGGGGGAGTCCATCAAGGAGGTGCTGCGCCGCAACGCCGGCCGGATGCGGCCCGGGGATGTGTACGCGATCAACGATCCCTATCACGGGGGGACGCATCTGCCTGATGTCACCGTCGTGACACCGGTGTTCGACGACTCCGGACGGGAACTGCTCTTCCTCGTCGCTTCCCGTGGGCACCACGCCGAGATCGGCGGCATCACCCCCGGTTCCATGCCCGCCTTCAGCCGCACCATCGACGAGGAGGGCGTGCTCTTCGACAACTGGCTGCTGGTGCGCGACGGCGCGCTGCGCGAGGCGGAGACCCGGGAACTGCTCTCCGGGGCCCGCTACCCCTCCCGTTCCCCGGACGCCAATCTCGCCGATCTGCGCGCCCAGATCGCCGCCAACGAGAAGGGCATCGCCGAACTGCGCTCCATGATCGACCAGTTCGGGCTCGATGTGGTGCACGCGTACATGCGGCACGTGCAGGACAACGCCGAGGAGTCGGTGCGCCGGGTCATCGGGGCGCTGCACGACGGGTCCTGCCGTTACGAGACCGACGACGGCGCCGTCATCCAGGTGGCCGTCACCGTGGACCGGGGGAAGCGGTCCGCTCTCCTCGACTTCGCCGGGACCTCGCCCCAGCGGCCGGGCAACACCAATGCCCCGTCCTCCGTCGTCATGGCCGCCGTGCTGTATGTCTTCCGCACCCTCGTCGCCGATGAGATCCCGCTCAACAGCGGGTGCCTGAAACCGCTGGAGGTACGTATCCCGCCCGGTTCGATGCTCGCGCCCGCCTACCCGGCCGCCACCGTGGCCGGGAACGTCGAGACCTCGCAGGCCGTCACCGGTGCCCTGTACGCGGCGCTCGGCGTGCAGGCCGAGGGCTCCGGCACCATGAACAACCTCACCTTCGGCAACGACCACGTCCAGTACTACGAGACGATCGCCAGTGGTTCCGGCGCGGGGGACGGGTTCGCCGGGGCCGACGCCGTCCAGACCCATATGACCAACTCGCGGCTCACCGACCCCGAGGTCCTGGAGTGGCGCTACCCGGTCCGGGTCGAGGACTTCCACATCCGCGCGGGCAGCGGCGGCGCCGGGCACTGGCGGGGCGGGGACGGGGTGCGGCGGCGGCTCCGGTTTCTGGAACCGATGACCGTCACCGTGCTGACCGGCCACCGCCGGGTGCCCCCGTACGGCATGGCGGGCGGGCGGCCCGGGGCGCTGGGCCGCAACGTGGTGCGGCGCGCCGACGGGCGGATCGAGCCGCTCGCCGGGGCCGACACCGCCGAGGTCGCGGCCGGCGATGAGCTGATCATCGACACGCCCGGGGGCGGGGGGTACGGGCCGGCGTAGCCGCTACGGCATGCCCGGGCCGTACCGTCCCGCGTGCGGCGCGAACAGGTCCAGCAGCCGGGTACGGGCCGCCCGTACCCGGTAGGCCAGGATCTCGGCGATCACCCGCAGCAGCGCGTACCCGAAGTCCGGATCGTCGTCGCACACCGCCTGCACCTGCGCCCCGTCGAACTCGTACGCCCGCACCGGGCTCAGCGCCTCCGCGCCGAAATCCCACTCGTACGGTGGAAACAGCCACGACCAGCCCAGCAGATCGCCGGTCTCCAGGGAGGAGACCGGCGTCGGGCGTGGCCCCGACAGCCGCAGATCCAGGGTGACCGTTCCCGAGCGCAGCACCCAGAACCGGTCCGCGCGGCCCTTCTCCTCGAAGATCCGCTCACCCTGCTCGAAGGACACCTCCTGCGCCAGTGCCATCAGCCGCTCACGGTGCATGGGCGGCAGCACCCGCAGCAGGCGCTTGGAAGCCGTCATCGCGCCCCGCCTCCTCCCGTGCCGTGCCGTCCCCTCCATGGCAACCCATTCGGGCGAATCCCGCATCCCCAGCCCGCCCGCCGCGCGCCCGCCCGGCGCCCGGCGTTCAATGGGAGACGTGACCGCCAGCCCCGATCCGCTCCCCTTGGACGCCGCCGTGGTGCTGGTGCTGGACGCGCGCGGCGAGGTGCTGACCTGTACCCCGGACGCCGAGGAACTGCTCGGGCGGCCCGCCGCGCAGATCGCCGGGCAGCGCCTGGACCAGCTCATGGAGCTGCGGGACCGCTGCGCCGCCACCCTGATCCGGCCCGGCCGTCCCGGCGCGGACCGGCTGCGGCTGCGGCTGGCCACCGTCGAGCTGCCCGGCGGTGGCGGCGAGGCGCGGCAACTGGTCACCCTCACCCCCGAGGACGCCGCGCACCGCCACGAGGAGGACCAGGCGCTGGTCCGCGCCCTGTTCTCGCAGCGGCGCGTCGGCATCGCCATCCACCGCACCGATCTGCTGATCACCCGGCTCAACCTCACCCCCGACGTGCTGCTGCGCGCCGCCGAGGCGCACGATCAGGGGGCGCCGCTGCCCGCCTGGCTCGCCGACATGCTGGTGCCGGAGGACGCCGACGCCGTCAGCGGCCGGCTGCGGCAGGTCATCGACAGCGGCGAGTCCGTCATCGACTGGGAGCACTCGGCGCGGCTGCGCGACGCGCCCGACAGCGAGCGGGTGCTCAGCATCCAGATGTTCCAGCTGCGCGACCCGGGCGACCGCGTCCAGGGCGCGGTCAGCATCTTCACCGACGTCACCGAGCAGTACATCGCCCGCCGCCGGATGGCCCTGCTGCACGCCGTCGCCGAACGCATCGGCGCCACCTTGGACATCACCCGCAACGCCCAGGAACTCGCCCGGGTGCTGGTGCCCGGCTTCGCCGACCTCGCCGCCGTCGACATCTCCCACCTCATGCTGAGCGGCGACGAGCCCGTGTGGACCGTACCCGGCGCCCAGTTGCGGCGGCTCGGAGGCGAAGCCGCGGACGGTACGTGGCCGGCCGAGGTCTACCCGCCCGGGGCGCGCTTCGTCGTCGAGGAGTTCGCCGACCCCCGGCTGTCCGAGACCCGCGCCGTACGCGAGCCGTGGCCCGACGCGGTACGCACCCGGCGCATCGGGCTGCCCGGCGGCGAACCGGGACCGGCCGCCCACCAACTGCCGCCAGGGCCCGGTTCCCGGATGATCGTGCCGCTCAGCGCCCGAGGTCAGGTGCTCGGCGCGCTGCACCTGTGGCGCGCCCCCGGCAGGCTCACCTTCACCCGGCAGGACGCCTGGCTCGGCGAGGAGATCTGTTCCCGGGCCGCCCTCAGCCTCGACAACGCCCGCCGCTACACCCGCGAACACCGCACCGTGGAAACCCTCCAGCGCAGCCTGCTGCCACAGCCCGTCGTCGAGCTGACCGCCGCCCGCACGGCCGGCAGCTACGTCGCCGCGCGCACCGCGGCCGGCACCGGCGGCACCTGGTACGACGTGATCCCGCTGTCCTCGGCGCGGGTCGCGTTCGTCATCGGCGACATCGCCGGACACGGCCTCAACGCCACCGCCACCATGGGGCGGCTGCGCACCGCCGTACAGACCCTCGCCGACCTCGATCTCGCCCCCGAAGAACTGCTGACCCGGCTCGATGATCTGGCGATCCGGCTGGCCGACGCCGAGCGCGAACCCCGCGACGGTACGGGGGCGGTCGGGGCGACCTGCCTGTACTGCGTGTACGACCCGGTCACCGGCGTCTGCGCGATGGCCGGCGCCGGCCGGGTGCCCCCGGTCATCGCCCGGCCGGGGCAGCCGCCCGAGATCGTGCCGCTGAAGGCCGGGCCGCCGCTGGGCGTCGGCGGCACCCCCTTCGAAGCCGTCCACGTCCGACTGGACCCCGGCAGCTGGCTGCTGCTGTTCAGCGACGAACTGGTGGCGGCCCGGGCGGGGGACGGCGACACCCTCGAACCGGTGGAGCACACCCCCGAGGAACGGATGGAGCTGCTGCGCGCCGAGGTGGCGGCGGCCGGCGACCGTACCCCCGCCGAGCTGGGCCAGGCCGTCCTGGACGCCCTGCTGCCGCGCCGCGCCCCGGACAGCGAGGTGGCGCTGCTGGTCGCCCGGGTCCGTACGCTGCCCGAGGACGCCACCGCGCACTGGAGCTTCCCGGCCGATCCGGCCGTGGTGGGGCAGGCGCGGAACGCCATCGTGGAGCGGCTGACACGGTGGGGCCTGGATGCCAACGTCTTCGCCACCGAACTGATCGTCAGCGAACTCGTCACCAACGCCATCCGGTACGCGGGCGGGCCCGTCGAACTGCGGCTCATCCGGGACGATTCACTGATCTGCGAGGTCTCCGACCCCAGCGAGACGCAGCCGCATCTGCGCCGTGCCCGGCCCACCGACGAGGGCGGCCGGGGGCTGTTCCTGGTCGCGCAGCTGGCGCACCGCTGGGGCAGCCGCTACACCGCCCGCGGCAAGACCATCTGGACCGAACAACTCCTGGACGCCGATGGGGACCCTGGCCCGGGCATCGGCCTGGCCCTGGGACTCGGCCTGGACCCGGGCGCGGGCGCGGACCCGGGCGCGGACCCGGACGTGGGGTAGCGGTGGCCGGCGGCGGAGCCGAGGGGACGTCCGGGGCCATGGCCGGCGACATGCCGGACCGGTCGACCGGCGCGCTGACCGATCTGATGCGGCAGGCCGTGTTCGTCCAGGACGAGAACGGCGCCATCGTGCTGTGGGGCCCGGAGGCCGAGCTGCTGTTCGGCTACCTGGCCGACCGGGCGCTCGGCCGCGACGCCGGCGCCCTGCTGCTGCCCGAGGCCCCGCCCGGGCTGGCCCAGGACTGGCTGCGGCGGGCCCGGGCCGGCCCCGAGTGGGCCGGCACGCTGCCCGTCCGGCACGCCGACGGCCACACCCGGCTCGTGGAGATCCGCAGCCGGCCCGCGCCGGCCGCAGGCGGTGCCCGGCGGATCATCAGCCAGGCCGCCGACGCCGGAACGCTGCGCGAACTCGCCGCCGACCTCGCCCTGTCCACCGGGCTGATCAACCAGTCCCCGGTGGCACTCGGCCTGTTCGACACCGACCTGCGCTGGCGGCGGGTCAACCCCGCCCTCGCCCGGCTGCACGGCGTACCGGCCGCCGATCTCATCGGCCGCCCGTTCGGCGAGGTGCTGACCGAGACCGATGTCAGCGGGGTCGGCGAAGTGCTGCGCCGGGTCCTGGAAACCGGCCGGCCCGTCATCGATCACCGCACCACAGGACGGACCCCCGCCGACCCCGACCGCGACCACGTGTGGTCCACCTCCTTCTACCGGCTCGACGAACCCGAAGGCCGCACCCTGGGGGTGGCCATCTCCGCCATCGACGTGACCGAGCGGGTCCGCGCCAACACCGAGGTGGCCAGGGCCCGGATCCGGCTCGCGCTGATCGCCGAGGCCGGTACCCGGATCGGCACCACCCTCGATCTGCGCCAGACCGCCCGCGAGCTGGCCCAGGCCGCCGTGCCCCGCTACGCCGACCTGGCCGGCGTCGACATCCTCGACGCGGTGCTCGGCGGCGGCGCGGCCCCGCCCGTACAGCCGGACGGCTCGGCGGTCTTCCGGCTGCTGGCCGTGGCCGGCACCGAGGGCACCGGCCTCGAATGGGACCCGCAGGAGATGGGCGGGCCGGTGACGTTCGGCCCGTCCCGGATCAACACCCAGGCGGTACGGCACGCCCAGGGCATCCTGCTGACCGACGCCGTCCCGTACGGGGTACGGCGGCTGGCCCGCGACGAGCGGGGGGCGCGGGCGCTGGAGGCGGCCGGGGTGCACTCGATCCTGGTCACCCCGCTCATCGCGCGCGGCGAGGTGCTCGGCACCATCACCTTGATGCGGACCACCGGCAGCCGGCCGTTCGACGAGGAGGACCGCGAACTCGCCGGCGAACTGGCCGCCCGCGCGGCGATCAGTGTCGACAACGCCCGGCTGTACACCAGGGAACGGAACACCGCGCTCACGCTCCAGCGCAGCCTGCTGCCGCAACTGCCCGAAGGCCGCACGGACATCGACATCGCCTACCGCTACCGGCCGGCCGTCTCCGAGGTGGGCGGCGACTGGATCGATGTGCTGCGGCTGTCGGGGGACCGGTGGGGCCTGGTGGTCGGCGATGTGATGGGCAAGGGGGTACGGGCCGCCGCCATCATGGGGCAACTGCGCTCCACCATCCGGGCGCTGGCCCGCATGGATCTCCCCCCGGCCGAACTGCTCGGCCAGCTGGACGGCATCGCGGAGTTCCTCGGCGACTCCATCGCGACCTGTCTGTACGCGGTGTGCGATCCGCGCGCGGGCTGGTGCGAGATGGCCAGCGCCGGACATCTGCCGCCGGTGCTGGTGGAGCCGGACGGGCGGGGCGAACTGCTGGAGCTGCCCCGGGCGGTGCCGCTGGGGGTGGGCGGGGTGCCGTTCCGCGGGGCGCGGCTGCGGCTGGCCCCCGGGGCAACATTGGCGCTGTTCACGGACGGTCTGGTGGAGGAGCGGCGGCACTCGATCGACGAGGGGCTGCGGGCGGTGCTGCGGCTGCTGGAGGGGCCGCCCGGATCACTGGAGGAAACCTGCGACACTGTGCTGGGCACCCGGGCGCACAGCACTCCGCAGGACGATGTCGCTCTGCTGCTGGCGCGGGTGCACCGGGGCGGGGCCGACAGCGACTGAGCGCGTCGCGGTACGCGTGGCCCGGTCGCGCCGCCTTCCGCCGTGTCCGCATGCACCACCGTATCCGCACCAACCGAACCATCCACACCATCCACACCATCCGAACGATCTGGGTCATCCGTACCGTCCGTGCCGAATCCATCAATGTCAGTGTCACCACTTACTGTGGGCTCCGTGACCGCACCAGCAGGAACGACCCGTGCCACCCCGGCCCTGGGCCTGGGCCCCGCCGCCGACGAGGGGCTGGCCCGGCGGCTGCGCGCGCTGGCCTGCACCGCGCCACTGCACGACCTGGACGCCCGCAAGGCCAACCTCGCCGGTGAGTACGGCATATACACCATGGCCGAGGTGGCGCTGGCCGCCATCGACCTGGTCACCCTCAGCATGGACTTCGACACCGGGGCCGACCACGAGGACGTCATCGTGCGCCTGCTGCCCCGGGTCGCCGCCCAGGCGCCGGGCCGGCCCGCCGCCGAGCACGAGCGGGTGGCCCGCTGGGTGCTCGACAACCTCATCAACGTCGGCAGCGTGGACCGCGGCTTCCGCACCGTCTACGGCACCTTCGGGCCCGACGGCGCCTACGTCCGCCGCGATTACGACTTCAAGCTGATCGAGGAAGTGCCCGGCCCCGGCGGCGGGGTGTATCTGCGCACCACCGACGAGGCCGTCAACGTCCTGGTCGGCGCCCTGGACACCGATGTCACCAGCGCCCAGATCGCCGCCGAGGTCAAGCTGGAGGTGCTGATCAGCCGGGGCCGCCTGGCCGACGCCCAACTCGCCGCCGAGGCCGCCCGCTACCGCACCGTCCAGTACGCCGAGACGCTGCGCCGCGCCCTGGAGGCCACCCGGCGCAATGTCCGGGCCGTCGACTGGCTGCGCACCGTCCCCGATCTGATCGGCGAGGCACTTGACCACATCGCCGACCGCTACCGGCACGAGAACGCCATCCTCACCAACATCCGCCGGGCCAGGGACGAGGCGATAGAGCCCGACCACAAGCTGCGCGCCGCCGAGCTCGTCGACATCGTCAAGGACTGCATCCGCCGGCACACCCAGCTCCAGTCCCGGCTGCTGGAGGCCGGGCCGCTCTTCCGCGCCGAGCAGGACCGGCAGGCGTTCGCCCCGCCCGCCGCCCGCGCCGGGGTCGACCTGTACGGGCAGCTGCTCGCCCCGCTGCTGCCCGAACCGCTGGAGCGCGCCGCCCGGGTGACCGACGCGTTCTTCGCCAAGGGCACCGGACCCCGTACCCCCGGCGCGGTACGGCTCGCCGATCTGGCCGAACTGCTGCTGACCCCGCCCGCGCCCCGCGAACACCTGGGCGCCGAGCTGCCCGAGCCGGATCTCGTCGCCACCCCCGACGACTCCCGGTTCAGCGAGGAACAGCTGGCCACCGCGCTGGAGATACTGGATCTGCCCCCCGACGCCCCGCGCCGGCTGTCCGGGCTGCTGGAGCAGGCCCGCCGCAAGGACCCCGCAGACCCCGAACTGCCCTATCTGCTGACCCTGCTGGCCGTGCACGCCGCCAGCCCCCCGGTGGGCACCGCCTACCGGCAGGGCGAACGGCGGCTGCTGTTCGCCGTCGACGACGGCACGGTGCTGCGGGACCCGGAGTTCGGCGGCGCCGATCTGATCGTCGGCACCGCACTGCTGGACGCGGCCTCGATGGCCGCCGATCGCTCGGAGAGCACGTCATGACCACCGCAGCCGACGCCCTGGGGACCGACGCCGAGGACGAGGGCGCCGCCGCGCCGGCCTCCCCGTCGGGGCCCGCCACGGTGACCCCCGCGGACGCCGCCGACGCCGCCCGGCTGGTGTCCTTCGGCATCCAGCCCAAGCTGCTGCCGGCCCGCGACGCCGAGTACGCCGCCCTGCTGCGCCGCTACCAGGAGGAGCCGGCCTTCGCCCGGCTCGCCGACGCCGTCGCCACCGGGCTCGGGCTGATCGTCCTGGAGGTCTCCACCCGCGCCGGGATGGCCATGACGGCGGCCGAGGACTCGGTGTTCGCGGTGCGGATGAGCGAGTACGCCCGCCGTACCACCGCCGACTCCGCCGACCGGTTCCTGCACGGCCTGGCCCATCTCGCCGTGGCCGCCCTCGCCTTCCCCCGCCCGCAGGACCTCGCCGACGACGGCTACATCGGCCGGATCACCATCAACGGCGTGGACGCCTTCGTACGGCAGGCATGCCGGCGGCTGGAGGAGCGGGCGGCGCAGGACGGCGAGAACACCGACCCGGCCTCCGGCAACCCGGGACTTGAGGCCGCCTGGCGGGTGTACGCGCGGCGCAGCGCCACCGGGGCGACGAAGGACGCGCGGCGGCTGTCCGGTTCGACCACCGGCATCATCGGCAAGGCGGTCGCGTTCCTCACCGACTCCGGCTTCCTCCAGCGCACCGGCGACGACGCGGGCGGCACGTACCGCACCACCGCCCGCTACCAGCTCCAGGTCCGCGACATGGCCGCCGGTGCCGCCATGGGCGAGCTGCTGGAGCTGGGCATCGTGCCCGTCAGCGACGGCACCGCCACGCTGCTGCCGCCCGACACCACCGACGACCTCGACCTGGTGGACGGCGCCGGACTGCCGTTCCACAGCTGACCCGTCAGCCCTGACATCCCCCCGCGAACGACGAACGACGAGAGCCCAGCCACATGTACGAGTTGTCCCGGGTCCGCCTCTACTCGATCGGACCGGCCGGCGCGCGCTACGCCGACACCGTCCTCGATCTGCGTGGAGTCGGTGCGGTGGTGCCCCAGCCGGCTCCCGCCCAGGCCGACTTCTTCGAGGAGGAGCCCACCGGGCCGCCGCGCCGCCCGGCGCCGGCCGGGGTGCTCTTCCTGGAGAACGGCGGCGGCAAGTCCGTGCTGCTGAAACTCATCTTCTCGGTGATGCTGCCAGGCCACCGCAACACCCTGGGCGGCGCCAGCTCCGGCGTGCTGCGGAAGTTCCTGCTCGCGGACGACTGCGGGCACGTCGCCCTGGAGTGGCAGCACACGCTCACCGGGGAGAGCGTGGTGGTCGGCAAGGTGAGCGAGTGGCGCGGGCGCCAGGTGTCCGGCGACCCGAGGAAGTTCGCCGAGGCGTGGTACTCCTTCCGGCCGGGCCCCGGGATGAACCTGGACTCGCTGCCGGTCGCCGAGTCCACCGCGCTGCGCCCGCGCGGGGAGCAGGCCGAGGGCACCTCGGGGGCGCGCGGGCGGCGCCGCACCATGAAGGGGTTCCGGGACGTCCTGACCGAGACCGGCAAGGCGTACCCCAACCTGGACGTGGTGTGGGAGGAGACCCACGAACGCTGGATCGAACACCTGGGCAGGCTGAGCCTGGACCCGGAACTCTTCCGCTACCAGCGGGAGATGAACGCCGACGAGGGCGAGGCGGCCGGGCTCTTCGCCGTCAAGAACGACTCCGACTTCACCGATCTGCTGCTGCGCGCGGTGACCGACACCCGGGACACCGACGGGCTCGCCGACCTGGTGCACGGCTTCGCCCACAAGCTGGGCCGGCGGGCCGAGCTGACCGCCGAGCGGGACTTCACGGCCGGCTCGCTCGACCTGCTCGGCCGGATCGCGGAGGCGGCGGCCGAACGGGACCAGGCCCGTACGGTGCACGGGGCGGCCGAGCGGCGGGTACGCGCCCTGGCCGGGCGGCTCTTCGCGCGCGGGCGCACCGAGCGGGACCGGGCGGCGGAGCTGGCCGCCGGGGTCGAATCGGCGCAGGCGGCGGTCGCGGGCGCGGAGCGGGAGCGGGCGGACGCCTCGCTGATCGCCGCCGAACTGGCCTACCGCAACGCGTCGCTTGCGCTGGCGGCTGCCGAGAAGGGGGCGGCGGCGCAGCGCCGGGAGCTGACCGACGCGCGGACGCTGCACGCGGCGTGGCAGGCGGCGGAGACGGTGCTGGCGCACCGGGCGGCGGCGGACCGCGCGGCGCGGGTGGCCGCGGCGATCCAGGAGGCGGAACGCGACGCGGCGCCTGCCCTGGCGGCGCGCGGTGCGGCGGCCGGCGAACTGGTGCGGGCGCTGCACGCCGCGGCGCAGGACAGCGAACGCGCGGCGGGCGAACAGGAGGAGCGGTCGGCCGCCTTGCAGCGCGAGTCGGAGGCCGCGCACCGCGACGCCACGGCGGCGGCCACGGGGGCGCAGCGGGCGCGCAGTGAGTCGGAGCATCTGCGGCAGCGGCTGGCGGAGGTCGAGGCGGAGACCGCCGAGGCGGTCCGCAACGGCTGGCTGGAGGGCGCGGACCCGGCCCGCGCGGCGCTGTCCGCGTCCGACGCGGAGAAGTCCGCGACGGCATCGTGGGAAACGGCCCGCGAGGCGGCGGTCCGCGCCACGGAATCGCTGCGCGACGCAACAGCGGCCCACTCCGGGGCGGACCTGCTGGCGGCCCGCGCCATGGACGCGGCGAAGGCGGCCGAAGCCGCCTGGCAAGCCGAACACGCCACAGCCACCGCCCTGGCCTCCGCCCCCCGGCTGGCGGAACTCCTCAGCCTGGCCCCGGCGGGCGGCCCGGCCACGGACCGCGCCGATCGGCCCGACACCGGCACCCGGGTCCTCCCCGCTTCGTCCGGCCCCGGGGCCGGACGGCGGGGAGTAACCCTCCGCGTCCCGGACGGCGACCCGCGGCCGGACGGGAGGCACCCGGGGCGTACCGCCGTGCACACGCCGGCGGGCGATGCCCGGCGCGGAGCGGCGGCCGGACTGCCGGGGGACGGCCGCGCGACGGCAGGCCGGGGGGCTGCTTCGTCGGGGGCCGAAGCGGCGGGGGCAGGTGGGGAATCCGGCGGTAGCCCCGCGCTCGGCTCGCCGGGGGACGACGCCCGTCGCGGAGCGTCCGGGCGGGCGGCCGGTGCGGCGAAGGCCGGGCCGGTGGTTGCCGCGTCCGGGGCTGAGGCCGCGCGGCCGGACGGGACGCCCGCCGGGCGTTCGGGCGCGCGCGTCACGCCCGGCCGGGTGTTGGCGGCCTCGGCCCAAGGCCGGAAGGTGACGGTCCGGATCACCGACGGGGGCCCGGAGGCGGCTGCCGCTGCCGAGGCGGGCGGCGGGGGCCGGAAGCGGCGGCGGCCCAAGGCCGCCGGGCGGGTCGTTGCCGCCGAGGCCGGTGCGGTGCGCGGGGTCTCGGCCGTGGTGCGCGACGGCGGGGATCTCACCGCCGAGGAGCTGGACCGCAACGCCGAAGCGCTCGCCGCTCTGCTGGAGGAACGCGTCTCCGGCGCCGAACGGCTGTTGTTCGAGCTGCGGACCGCCGCCGCCGACGACGCGCGGATTCTTGGAGCGCTCGGGGACGGTGGACTGCTGCCGCCGGGGCCCGATGTGCTGGCCACCGTCGAATTTCTCGGCGAGCACGGCATCCCCGCCCTCCCCGGCTGGCGCTATCTCGCGCAGGCCGTCGACCCCGCCGATCACGCCGCCGTGCTGGCCGCCAGGCCCGAGCTGGTCGACGGGGTGATCATCACCGACCCCGGCAGCCACGCCCGCGCCCGCGAAGCGCTCGCCGGCGCGGCCCTGTTGCCCCGGTCCACCGTCGCGGTCGGCACCGCCGCCGCGCTGCTCGCGCCCACCCCGCCGCCCGGCGGCCCGGACAGCGGCGTGTTCCTCGTCCCGCCCAACCCGGCCATGCACGACGAGCGCGCCGCCGACGACGAGCGGCAGACCCTGCGACAGCGCGCCACCGAGCGCGACACCGAGATCCGTACACTGGCCGCCCGGCTGGCCGGCGACCGTACGCTGGCCGCCCGCCTCGCCTCCTGGCGGGCCGGCTGCCCCGCCGGGCGGCTCGCCGAGCTGGCCGCCGCCGCGACGGAGGCCAAGGACCGCGCCGCCACCGCCCGGCAGCGGCTCACCGAGGCGAGCGCCACCCGCGCCGAGGCCGAGGAGATCGCCGCCGAGGCGACCCGGATCCGCGACGAGGCCCAGGACCGGGTCCAGCGCGCCCGCCGCTCCGCCGACGCCCTCGCCGGACTCGCCTTCCGGCTGCGCGAACGCGCCAACTGGCAGGTGCGGGTGCGGGAGCTGGCCGTCGAGGCGGCCGAGGCCGAGGCCGCCGCCACCGAGTGCCTGGACCGCGCCCGCGCCGCCGACGAGGACCGGCGCGCCGCCCAGCGCACCGCCGACGACACCCGCCGCACCGCCCGCGCGCTGCGCGCCGAGCGGGCCCAGGTCACCGGCGCCCCCGACGAGCTCCCCGCCGAGCCGCCCGCCGCCGCGCTGCCCGATCTGCGCGAGGCGTACCGTACGGCCTCCCAGCTGTACGAGAAGGTCGGTGTCGGCGCCGACCTGCGCGCCGAACAGGCCCGCGCCGAGGGCGACGAGAGCGCGGCCGGCGCCGCGCTGGAGCGGCTCACCAACAAGGTCCGCACCCGGGCGGCCAAGCTCCTCGCCGAGCTGGACGGCGCCGACGGCCCGTCCCGGCAGGCCGCCGCCGCCCGCGCCGAGTCGCTGGTGCAATTGCTGGAGACCCGATCCTCCACCGCCAGCGAGCAACTGGGCCGGCTGCGCGGCGAGGCCGAGCGGCTCGCCCCCGCCGACGGCGAGGCCCACACCGAGCTGCCCGCCGAACGGGTCCCGGCCGACGCCGAGGCCGCCCGCGAACTGCTGCGCACCGCCACCGCCGAACTCGCCGCCCGCGAGGACACCCTGCACGCCGCCCGCGCCGCCCACGAGGATCTGCTGCGCGAGCACCACACCGCCCGGGACGGCGCCGGCGGCTTCGAGGAGACCGCCGCGCTGCTGCGCGATCTGCTGCGCGACCCGCAGGCCGAACCGCCGGCCGACGCCGAGCCGGACACCGCCTACCCCGGCACCCTCCCCGAGGCCCGGCAGTCCGCCACCGACGCCCGCCGCGCGCTCCGTTCGTGCGCCACCGCCCTGACGGCCGCCGACGGTGCGGTCCGCGAGGCGGGCGACCTTCTCGTACGGCACGCCAACGCCGCCCGCTACGAGCAGGTACGCACCCCCGCCCGGCAGCAGATCCGCGAACTGCCCGCCGCCGCGCTGCCCGAGCACGCCACCGCCTGGGCGCAGGCGTTCGCGCCGAGGCTGCGCGTCCTCACCGACGAGCTCGCCCAGCTGGAACGCAACCGCGACTCCATCGTGGACCGGCTGCGCGGCCTGGTGGAGTCGTCCCTGGCCACCCTGCGTTCCGCCCAGCGGCTGTCCCGGCTGCCCGAGGGCCTGGGGGAGTGGTCGGGGCAGGAGTTCCTGCGCATCCGCTTCGAGGACCCCGACCAGGCCACCCTCAGCGAACGGCTCGGCGAGGTCATCGACGAGACCACCCGCGCCGCCGTCAAGAAGAATTCCGACCTGCGCCGCGACGGCATGTCCCTGCTGCTGCGCGGCACCCACGCCGCTCTGCGCCCCAGCGGCGTGGCCGTGGAAATCCTCAAGCCGGACGCCGTACTGCGCGCCGAGCGGGTGCCGGTCGGCCAGATGGGCGACGTGTTCTCCGGCGGCCAGCTGCTCACCGCCGCCATCGCCCTGTACTGCACCATGGCCGCGCTGCGCAGCAACGACCGGGGCCGCGACAAGCACCGGCACGCCGGCACCCTCTTCCTCGACAACCCCATCGGGCGTGCCAACGCCACCTATCTGCTGGAGCTCCAGCGCGCGGTGGCCGACGCCCTGGGCGTGCAACTGCTGTACACCACGGGCCTGTTCGACACCACCGCGCTGGCCGAGTTCCCGCTGGTGATCCGGCTGCGCAACGACGCCGATCTGCGGGCCGGCCTGAAGTACATCAGCGTCGAGGAGCATCTGCGGCCCGGGCTGCCGCAGCAGCGCACCGGTGAACCCGACGCCGTCCACGGGGAGATCACCGCCACCCGGGTGTTCCGCAAGCCGGCCGAGGAGGCCGGGCCGGGGGAGGAGGCGGGGCTCGCTCAGTGACCGTCCTCGCGCCACAGCGGCTGGCGGCGGCGGGCCGCGCTGCTCGGCACGGACACCACCCCGTGCCGCTGCCGCCACGCCTGCCGGGTGATCCAGATGTCCAGCACCGCCCAGGTCGCCACCACCGTGGAGGCGACCGAGGAGATCGTCATCGGCAGCGCCAGCCATGACCCGGCCAGGGTGCACAGCAGCACCACCACCACCTGACTGAGCGTCAGCGCGATGATGATGACCGCCCGCACCGCCGCCGCGCGTACCGGATCGGGCATCCGGGGTCTCGCATACACTCCGCCGTCCTCCGGTGCGGTGAGATGTGCTGGTATGTCCTGCCGCTCCATGGTAAGACCCCGGCCCGGGTACGCCCTCACCAAGTCCTCACGCCCAGCCGCTATCAGCGGTAGTAGGCTCGCGCTGTCGCAGCACGCAGCAGCACGGACACACCCGGGGAGGGCCCGCACGTGCGAGGGAAGTCGATCCGACGGAAGATAGGGGCCCTGCTGCTGGTGCCGCTGCTGTCGCTCGTGTCGATCTGGGCGTTCGCCACGGCCATCACCGTCGCCGAGGCCCGGTCGCTGCTCGCCGTCGCCTCCGTCTCCGACAAACTCGGCACCCCCGCCGAGGGCGTCATCCACGCCATCCAGCAAGAGCGCCGCCAGACCCTGGTGTTCCTCGCCGACCCGCGCCGCTCGGACGCCCTCGCCGACCTCGGCGCCACCCAGGAGGCCACCGACACGGCCGTCACCGAGGTACGCGAACAGGCCGCCGGCGGCGCCCGCGACGACCTCAACGGCAGCGCCAAGGACCGGCTCGACGCCTTCCTCTCCGGGCTCGACGGGCTTGCCGCACTGCGCGATCAGGTCCACAGCAACACCATCTCCCGCACGGCCGCCCTCGATGCCTACACCGTCGTCATCGATCCCGGATTCCGCTTCCTCGGCGCCCTGCACCTCGTCGAGAACGTGGACCTCGACCGGCACGGCCGCGCCGTCGTCGGCATCGCCCAGGCCCGCGAATACCTCTCCCGCGAGGACGCCCTGGTGGCCGGCGCGCTCGCCGCCGGCCGCGTCACCGACACCGAACTGCGCCAGCTCGGCGACCGCATCACCGAACGCGCCCTCGCCTACACCACCTACCTCCCCGACCTCCCCGCCAAGGACCAGCAGGCCCACGCAGCCTTCTGGGACACCGGCCCCGGCCACGTCCTCACCGTCGTCGAGGGCCGGCTGCTGGACGCCGGCACCCGCTCCGCCCGCGCCGACCAGTGGGTGGACACCGGCGGCAACGCCCTGGAGCAGCTGCGCACCCTCGGCGACAGCGCCCAGGAGCGCTACCAGGACGCCGTCGACCCCGAGGCCACCGCCGTACTCGTACGAGCCGGGGCGGCCGGCCTGCTCGGCGCCGTCGCCGTGATCATCTCGCTGGTCGTCTCGCTGCGCATCGGCCGGGCCCTGATCCGCGACCTGATGACGCTGTCCAAGGAGGCCAAGGACGCCGCCGAGGTACGGCTGCCCGGCGTGCTGCGCCGGCTCGCCACCGGCGAGCGGGTCGATGTGGAGACCGAGGCCCCGCACCTGGAGTACGGCCGCGACGAGGTCGGCCAGGTCGGTCAGTCCCTCAACACCCTCCAGCGCGCCGCGGTGGCCGCCGCCGTCGAACAGGCCACCGTACGGCGCGGGATCTCCGACATCCTCGTCAATCTCGCCCGCCGCAACCAGGTGCTGCTGCACCGCCAGCTGGGCCTGCTGGACGCGATGGAACGGCGCACCGACGACGCCGACGAACTCGCCGACCTGTTCCGCCTCGACCACCTCACCACCCGCATGCGCCGGCACGCCGAGGGCCTGGTGATCCTGTCCGGCGCGGCCCCCGCCCGGCAGTGGCGCAAGCCGGTCCAGCTCATGGACGTGGTCCGCGCCTCGGTCGCCGAGGTCGAGGACTACGAGCGGGTCGAGCTGCGCCGCATGCCGCAACTGGCGGTGGCCGGCGGCGCGGTCGCCGACCTGACGCATCTGATCGCCGAACTCCTGGAGAACGCCACCGTCTTCTCCCCACCGCACACCGCGGTCCAGGTCTCCGGCGAACGGGTCCCGCACGGCTACACCCTGGAGATCCACGACCGGGGCCTCGGCATGAACCCCGACGCACTCCGCGAGGCCAACGAACGTCTCGCCCACAGCCCCGAGTTCGATCTGTCCGACACCGACCGGCTCGGCCTGTTCGTGGTCTCCCGGCTGGCGGAGCGGCACGGGGTGCGGGTGTCACTGCGGGAGTCCCCGTACGGCGGCACCACCGCCGTGGTGCTGCTGCCCGGCGAACTGCTCACCGAGAGCGCCGGGGACAGCCCTGAGGAGCGCAACCCGCTGCCCGAACGCCCCGCCCCGCCCGAGCTGCTGAACGGCCCGGTGGACGGCCCCGTGGAGCTGGAGGCCCCGGTCGGCTTCCGGACCCTGGAGCGGGCCCGGGACAGCCTGCGCGGCTTCGGCCCGTATCCCGACCGGTATCCCCGGCCACCCGCGCCACCGCGCCCCGAAGAACCCGCGGCGCCGGCCGAGCACACCACCTCGGCCGCGCCCGTACCCCCGATCCCGCTGCCGCAGCGGCGCCGCACCCCGGTGCTGGTCGCCGACCACGGGCGGCCGGTCGGTGAACCCCCGGGCGAGGCCGATCCCGCGCCCGGCCACCAGGAGGAGGACGGCGGCGCCACCACCACCATCGCCGGGCTGCCGCGCCGGCAGCGCCGCACCCGGCCCGAGCCCGCCCCGCGCCATGAGGAGTGGGACGAGCCGGAGCCCGGCGGCCCCGGCCCCGGCACCGATCCCGGTGAGCAGGACGCCGACGAGGTACGCGCCAGGATGGCCGCACTGCAACTCGGCTGGCGGCGCGGCCGGCAGTACACCGACCGCGACCGCGACCGCGATCGCGACCACGGCACCGACATCAGGCGGGGCGATGACCCGCAGGCACCGACACCGTAAGGGGCAGACCCATGACTGCACCGGGGGCCGACGCCCAGGACGGAACACCTCATCAGGACGGCGAGCGGCTGGACGTGCTGCTCGACGAACTCGTCGGCAGAGTGGCGGGAATCCGCCATGCGCTGATACTCTCCGCCGACGGTCTGGCGCGCGGCGCCTCCCGGGCGCTGAGCCGCGAGGACAGTGAACAACTGGCGGCGGTGGCCTCCGGGTTCCACTCACTGGCCAGGGGCGTGGGACGGCACTTCGCGACCGGCGGGGTCCGCCAGACCCTGGTGGAGCTGGACGACGCGTTTCTCTTCGTGGCCGCGGCGGGCCAGGGCAGCGCGCTCGCCGTCTTCGCCGAAATCGAGGCGGACATCGGACAGATCGGCTACGAGATGACGCTGCTGATCAAGCGGGTCGGCGCACAGTTGGGCACCGCGCCGCGCGGTGGCCCGGCCGGCGAGAGCTGACCGGCCGGCCGATGAGCCACGGCTGGTTCGACGAGGAGGCGGGACCCATCGTGCGGCCCTACGCGATGACGCGTGGCCGCACCCGGGGTACCGTCGGTCATCCCCTCGACCTGATCGCCCTGGTGACGGCGGAGACCGGCGATCCGGAGGGCGGTACGGGCGGTGGCACCGATCTCACCGACCGGGAACTGGCCCCGGAGCACGCCGAGATCATGCGCCGCTGCCGCCGTACGACCGAGTCGGTGGCCGAGCTCGCCACCGGGCTCGATCTGCCGGTCGGGGTGGTGCGGGTGCTCATCAGTGATCTGCTGGACGCCGGTCTGGTACGGGTCAGCCGTCCGGTCCCCGCCTCCCAGTTGCAGGACGACAGCACACTCCGTGAGGTGATCGATGGTCTCCGGGCCCTTTGAACGCGGTGCCGGCAGGTCCGCGGATCCCACGGCACTGAAGATCCTCGTCGCGGGGGCCTTCGGCGTCGGGAAGACGACGCTGGTCGGCGCCGTCAGCGACATCAAGACCCTTCAGACGGAGGAGTCGCTGACGGAGGCCGGGCGGCCGGTGGACGACATCCGGGGGGTTGCCGGGAAGCGGTCCACGACGGTGGCCATGGACTTCGGGCGGATCACGATCAGCGATTCGGTGATCGTGTATCTCTTCGGCACGCCGGGGCAGGAACGGTTCCGCTTTCTGTGGGACGAGCTGGCGCGCGGGGCGCTGGGGGCGCTGATCCTGGTGGACACCCGGCGGCTGGCGGACAGTTTCTCGGTGGTGGACTTCTTCGAGACCCGGGGGCTGCCGTTCGCGGTGGCGGTCAACTGCTTCGACGGAGCGGTCCGTTATCCGCCGGAGCAGGTGCGGCGCGCGCTGGACCTCGATGAGGACGTGCCGGTGCTGCTGTGCGACGCGCGCGAACGGACCTCGGCCAGGGACGCGCTGGTGGCGGTGGTGGAGCACGCGCTGCACCGGTCAGCGCGGCAGCGTTCCGCCGTGTCCTGAACGGGAGTTGCGCCCGTGACGTCCTGGGGTTGCTGCGGTCGTGTCGCGAAAAGGTGACAACGTCGAGGACGGCGAAACCAAATGCCGCCCTCGACGCGTCGGTGATCAGTGACTGCGGCGGACATCGGGACCCACGGGGGTGGCTCCGGTGCCCGCCGCGGTTGCATTGGCTAACGGCGCAGCGAGTTGGTGCTCACCGGGAAGTCGAAGAGGGTGTCGGGGTAAGGCTCGGCCCGGTGGCCGAAGTGCCACCACTCGGTGTCCACCGGCGCGAAACCCTCCGCGCCCAGGGTGGTGGCCAGCAGGGTACGGGCGGCCCGCGCCTCGGCGGGGACGTCGGTGGCGTCGCCGTGCGAGCGCGGATCGAAGAAGTCGAAGCCGGTGCCCATGTCCACGGGGGCGCCGTCCGCCGTCCGCACCAGGGTCACATCGACCGTACTGCCCCGGCTGTGGCCGGACTTCACGGCCAGATAGCCCTCGGCCACCAGCCGGTCCTTGGCGACGCGCGGGTAGAACTCGGCCCGGGTGCGGCCGTCCTCGGGCCGCTCCATCCAGCGCATGAAGTGGTCCACGGCGCGCTGCGGGCGGTAGCAGTCGTACACCCGCAGCCCGTAGCCCTGCGGGCCGAGGGCGGCGGCGGCCCGTCGCAGGGCGTCGGCCGCGTCCCGGGTGAGCAGGCATTCGGGCTGCTCGTAGCCGTCGACGGGCTCGCCGGTGAAGTTGTGCGGACCGGCGTACCGCATCTCCTGCTGGATGTCCGGCGCGACCGCGCGCAGCGCCACGAAGTCGGCGGGCGCGGTGTCCGTCACCTCCGGGGGTGCCTGGGAACCGGCCAGCGGCAGCACCAGTGCGCCGGTGACCGCGACGGCGGCCAGGGCGGCGGCGGACGAACGGTACATAACCGGTTCCTATCAGGGGCCGGGCGGGCCCGCGCGAGATGTGCGGCCAAGGTGATGACGGTGTGCTGGTTTCTTCACGGACGGGACGGTAGGCGGCTGGGTTACCCGCTCGTAACGTGAGGGGTACTCAGCAGTAACTGTGGTCCGGACCCAGCTTCTGCCGCGGTGTCACCCCCCATGTGAGATCAGCGAGGAGCCGCCCCATGAAGCTGCCCCGGATCCGTACCCGAACCCGTCCCGGACGACTGCGCACCGGCCTGCTGCTGGCCGCCGTGCTCACCCTGCTGCCCGCCCCGGCCCTCGCCGCCGTCGCGCCCGACGAGGTGGTGGCGACCGCCGCCACCGGTGGCTGGAACAAGGAACAGTGCACCCCCGCCGCCGCCCACCCCCGCCCCGTCGTCCTGGTGCACGGCACCCTGGCCGACGGCACCACCAACTGGCTCGGTCTGGCCCCCTACCTGGTGGCCCGCGGCTACTGCGTCTACTCCTTCGACTACGGCCGGCTGCCCGGCGTCCCGCTCCTGGGCGGCCTGGCCCCGATCGAGGACTCGGCCGGCGAACTCGCCGCCCAGATCGACCGGGTGCTGGCCCGTACCGGCGCCCGCGAGGTCGACCTGGTCGGCCACTCGCAGGGCGGGCTCATGCCCCGCTACTACCTCAAGCACCACCCGGGCGCGGCCGGCAAGGTCAACGCGTTCGTGGCGATCGCGCCCAGCACCAACGGCACCACGCTGCTGGGGCTCACCAGGCTGCTCGACCTGATCCCCGGCCTGGACCGGGCCGTCGCCGAGGGAGCGCCCGCGCTGTCCCAGCAGGTGGCCGGCTCCGCGTTCCTGCGGGAGCTGAACGCGGGCGGCTACACCGTGCCGGGCGTCACGTACACGGTGATCTCGACCCGCTACGACGAGGTGGTCACCCCGTACCGCTCGCAGTTCATCCATGAGCCGGGGGTGCGCAACGTCCTGCTCCAGGACCTGTGCCCGCTCAACATCTCCGAGCACGCCACGATCGGGCTGATCGACCGCATGGCCTTCCACGAGACGGCCAACGCCCTGGACCCGGCGAACGCCAGGCCGACCACCTGCTGGTCGTTCTTCTCCTAGGCCGTCTCGTACAACTTCTCGGCGTAGCCAGGGCCGTAGTGGTCCTCCAGCAGCGCCAGGGAGTCGTCAGGACGATCCAGCGCCTTGGCGATCCGGGCCCGGCTGGGCAGCGCCTCCGGCTGCCAGCTGTCCGGATCCCAGGTGTGGGAGCGCAGAAACGCCTTGGAGCAGTGGTGGAAGATCTCCTCGATCTCCACCACCAGGGCGAGCCTGGGACGACTGCGCCGCACGATCATCTCGTCGAGGAACGGCGCCTCGCGCACCAGCCGGGCGCGGCCGTTGATCCGCAGGGTGTCGCCGCGCCCGGGCAGCAGATAGATCAGGCCGACCCGCGGGTTGCTGAGGATGTTGCGGAAGCCGTCCATGCGCTTGTTGCCGGGGCGCTCGGGGATGGCGAGGGTGCGGTCGTCCAGGACGAGCGTGAAGCCGGCCGGGTCGCCCTTGGGCGAGACATCGCAGCTGCCGTCGGCCGCGCTGGTGGCGATCAGGCACAGCGGTGAGCGGGCCAGCCATTCGCGGTCCAGGGCGTGCAGTTCGGTGCGGACCTTGTCGCGGGTGTACGGGGCGGGTTCGCCGATCAGCTCGCGCAGTTCACTCTCGGAGCCGACCTCCACGTACCTGTCGGGCGGGTACCTGCCGGGTGCGGTCGTCATCGCTGTCGCTGTCCCCATTTCCGGGTCGGGCCCCCCAGATGCTGACAGCACGAAGCGTACGGCGGTGCCGCCGTCTCCCCTGAAGGTGGGGGCCGGGAGACGGCGGCACCGGTGAGTGGGCCGCGCCGGTCAGGCGCGGCGGGTGGCGGCCCGGCGGCGGGCGGCGAGGAGCACCGTGGAGGTGCCGATGAGCAGGGCGGCGGCGCCGCCGAGGGCGAGCGCGGCGGTGGCGGAGTCGCCACCGGTGGCGGCCAGTGACGGGTCGTTCGCGGCGGCGTCGGGGTCCGCCTCGGTGACGGTCTCACTGGTGCCGCCGGCCGGGGCGGGCCGGTTGGCTTCGGGGGCGGCGGCCTCGTCCCGGTGATCGGTGTGGTCGCCGTGCGCACCGTCGTCGTGCTGGTGGTCGTGGCCGGAGTCCGGCTGCTGGAGCTCCGGCTCCGGGGCGGGGTCCGGCTCGGGCTCGGGCGCCGGGTCGCGCTCCGGCTCGGTGGCGGGCGGCGCCGGCTGGGTACCCTGGCCACCGCTTCCCGCACCGCCGAACACCACGTCCGAGCAGGTGTAGAACGCCTCCGGGCTGTCGCTGCGCTGCCAGACGCTGTAGATCAGATGCCGTCCGGAGCGCTCGGGCACCGTCATGTCGAAGACGTACGCGCCGCTCTCCAGCGCCGGATCGTCGACCTTTCCGAAGGACTCCAGGTCCGACCAGCGCAGCGGGGTGGTGGGGTCGTACCCGTTCTTGGTGATGAACAGTTCGAAGCCCCCGCGGTGCGGCGCGGTGGCCGCGTAGCGGAAGGTGTGCGGGCCGGCGGACAGGGTGGAGGCCGGCCAGTCGGCGCGCGCCTGGTCCAGCCCGGCGTACTTGTCGCGGCCCGCACTGCACAGCTTGCCGTCCGGGATCAGCTCCCGGTGCCGGCCGGCGGCGTCCGCGATGTTGACCTCGTTCCAGTCGTACAGCGGCTGGGTGCCGCCGGTCGCCACCAGGTCGCGGCAGGCGGCGCTCTGCGGATTCTCCGGGCCCTCCGCGTGACATGCCTTCACCCGGCTGACGGGGTCCTCCATGGAGCCGTGGGCGGCGGCGGGGGTGGCCGTGGCAACGACGATGGCCAGTGGGGCGGCCACCGTCAGGGCGGCGACCGTGGCGGCGGTGCGCAGCGCAGTCATCGGAAGGGTCTCCTTGTGGCGGGGCGGATGATGCGGGGTGGGGTGTGTGGGGGGTGATGCGTGGGGGGACTTGTGGGGGTGGTGAGTGGGGGGACTTGTGGGGGGACTTGTGGGGGTTCCCCGGACCGTGACGGGGGATCAGCGGCCCGGGGAATGAGCACGTTAGCCGTCGCCGGGGGCCGTTTCGGGGCGCGACGGGGCCCTCCACCGATCTTTAAGACCCCACTAAGGACGCGGACAAGGCCGGGTTAAGCACGGATGGGAACGCCCGGGACGCGTCGGTGCGCAGGGGTGAATTTCGGTCATAGGCCCCGGGTGGGGACAGGCGTGGTTGACATGGTTAGGTATGCCTAACCTAAATTGATCGGCGGCCGAGCCGCACTCGACCACCGAGCACCACCCGTACCACCACGCACGACTGAGCACCCACCGTCAACGCAAGGGACCGTACAGAGCCCATGAGCATGCCCGGCCACGCACCAACCGTGCCCGTGCCCCCCACCCTGCTGGAGCCCGATCTGCTGGCCGCCGACCCGGCCGGTCTGGCCGATGTCGGCAGACTCGTCACGGAACTGACCCGCGAAGCGGCCGGCGCCCTGCGCCGCCGGTCGGGGCCGCTGCCCGCACAGACCCCGCGGCAGCTGTCCGCCCTCGTCGACCGGCAGTTGCCGGACGGCCCGATACCGCGGCACGGCGGCGGCAGGGAAGCCGTCCTCGCCCTGGCCCGGGCATATGCCGCAGGCATGGTGGATCTCGCCGATCCACGCGCCGCCGCCCACCTCCAGCCCCCCTCGCTCAGCGTCGCCGCCGCCGCCGACGTCCTCGCCTCCGTCTTCAACGCCTCCGTCGACACCTGGGACTCCGGCCCCTACGCCGTCGAACTCGAACGCCGCCTCATCGCCGCCCTCACCGACCTGGCCGGCTACGGCCCGGCCGCCGGCGGCGTCCTCACCCCCGGCGGCAGCGCCTCCAACCTCCAGGCCCTGCTCATCGCCCGCGACACCGCCCTGCGCCCCGGCCGCGACGTCCGCGCCGTGGGCCTGAGCGGGCTGACCGTGCGCCCCCTCATCTACTGCTCCGAACTCGCCCACTTCTCCATGGCCCGCGCCGCCGCCCTGCTCGGACTCGGCGAGAGCGCCGTACGATCCGTCCCGGCCGACGAACACCACCGGATGCGCCCCGAGGAACTCGACCGCGCGATACGCAGCCGCGCCGCCGACGAACTCCCCATCGCCATCGTCGCCACCGCCGGCACCACCGACTACGGCTCCATCGACCCGCTGCCCCAACTCGCCGCCATCGCCCGCGACCACGGCATCCGGCTGCACGTGGACGCGGCGTACGGCGGCGGCGCCCTGTTCTCCGACCGGCTGCGACCCCTGCTGGACGGCATCGAGCACGCCGACAGCATCACCATCGACCTGCACAAAACAGCCTGGCAACCCGCCGCCGCCAGCGCGCTGCTGCTGCGCGACCGGTCCGGCTTCGCCACCACCACCGGGCTGCGCGTCGCCTACCTCAACCCCGAGGACGACGGCGAGGCCGGCTACGACGGACTGCTCGGCCACTCCCTCCAGACCACCCGGCGCGCCGACGCGCTCAAAGTCGCCGCCACCTTCCTCGCGCTGGGCCGGGAGGGCGTCGGCGCGATGCTGGACGCCTGCCACGACCTGGCCCGGCACGCGGCCCGCGCGGTGGCCGCCCACCCGCACCTGGAACTCACCACCGAACCCGTCCTCACCACCGTCGTCTTCCGCTACCTGCCCCGTACGACCACCGACCCGGCCACCGTGGACGCCATCAACGGCGCCCTGCGCCGCCGACTGCTGCGCGAGGGCAGCGCGCTGATCGGCCGCACCGAGACGGCCGGCGCCGTACAGCTGAAACTCACCCTGCTCAACCCGCAGGCCAGGGCGAGCGACATCGAGGAAATGCTGGCCGCCGTGGACGCGGCCGGGGCGGCCGTGGAGGCCGAGGAGGAGCACCACCATGTCTGAGCACACCGAGAAAACCGCCGTCCTCGACCTGGCGGCGGTCGGCATCGGCCCCTTCAACCTGTCGCTGTCGGCACTGGCCGACGACGTACCCGGGCTGACGTACGCGGCGTACGACCAGCGCCCCGCGTACGACTGGCACCCCGGCCTGATGTTCGACTGGGCGAAACTCCAGGTCGGTTTCCTCGCCGACCTGGTCTCCCTCATCCGGCCCACCAGCCGCTGGTCGTTCCTCAACTACCTCGTCGAGCACGACCGGATGTACCCCTTCTACATCTCCGAACGCTTCCACATACCGAGGCGTGAGTACGCCGACTACTGCGCCTGGGCGGCGGCCCGGATTCCCGGGCTGCACTTCGGCACCTCGGTGGACGCCGTGGAGTGGGACGCCGAACACGACCTGTGGCAACTGACCCTGCGGGACGTCGCCACCGGCACGACCCGCATCCAGCCGGCCCGGAACATCACCCTGGGCATCGGCACGGAAGCGGCGCTCCCCGGCCCGCTGAAGAACCTGGCCGACCACCCCGGCGTGCTGCACTCGGGCGAGTACCTCCACCGGATCGACGCCCTCGCGGCGGCCGGGGTACGGGACATCACCGTGCTCGGCTCCGGTCAGTCCGGGGCCGAGGTCTTCCTGGACCTGATCCGCCGGCAGAAGGAGACCGGCTGGGCCGTCAACTGGCTCACCCGGTCATGGGGGTTCGCGCCGCTCGACTACTCCAAGCTGGTGCTGGAGTACACCACCCCGGAGTACATGCGCTACTTCCACGCGCTGGAGCCGGACGTACGCGACCGGCTGATCGCCTCGCAGTGGCAGCTGTACAAGGGGATCGACACGGAGACCATCGACCTCATCCAGGAGGAGCTGTACGACCACCTGCTGGACGGCGACCGGGCGCCGATCACCCTGCGGCCGGCAACCGCACTGGAGGCGGCCGGCACCGGACCCGGAGAAACGATCACCCTGACCACCCGGCACGCCGACACGGACAGCTCCGCCGTCCGTTCGACGGACGCGGTGATCGCGGCCACCGGCTACACCCCGCGCCGCCCCGAGTGCCTGGCCCCGGTGGAGAAACTGATCGCCTGGGACGGCAAGGGCCGGTACGACATCACCGAGGGCCACCGCATCCGCACCGTCCCCGAGGTGACGGCCGGCCTGTACGTCCAGAACGCCGAACTCCACACCCACGGCGCGGCCTCACCCGACCTCGGCATCGGCGCCTACCGGGGTGCGCTTATCCTCAACGCGGTGAGCGGAAGGGCGACCTTCCCCATCCCGCGCAGGACGGCGTTCCAGACGTTCGACCCGCGCTGAACCAGCGGGCCCGGCCGCCCGGGGCGGCCGGGCCCACTCGCAGCGGGGCGGAGGTCGAGGGGCGAGTGACGGACACCGAACGACGCGGGCGGCACGCGCGGATCGCCACCGAGCTGGCGCTGCTGAGCGACGCGCGACTCACCGCACTGCTGACCGGCGGGGCCGGGAGCGGGGCCGGGGGCATCGGCGGCCGGTCGGCGATCCTCGATGTGGCCGGCACCCGGGTGTTCGCGAAGCGCGTCCCGCTCACCGCGCATGAACTGCGCCCCGAACACCTCCACTCGACCGCCAACCTCTTCCACCTCCCCGCCTTCTACCACTACGGCGTGGGCTCGGCCGGCTTCGGGGCGTGGCGCGAGCTGGCGGCCCAGGTGATGACCACGAACTGGGTGCTGGCCGGCCAGTACGACGGCTTCCCGCTGCTGCACCACTGGCGGGTGCTGCGGGACACGGCGCCGGAGGGGTTCGCCGAGGAGTTCGGCCGCTTCGACTGGGAGGGATCGGCGGCGGTACGGGACCGGCTGGCCGCGATCGGCCGGTCCGAACACAGCCTGGTGCTGTTCCTGGAGTACATCCCGCACACCCTGACCCAATGGCTGACGGACGAGACGCACGACGGCTTCCTGGACCAACTGGTACGCGGGGCACGGTTCATGGGCGAGCGGGGCTTCGTCCACTTCGACGCCCACTTCCGCAACATCCTGACGGACGGCCGGCGGATCTACTTCGCTGACCTGGGGCTGGCGCTGAGCGAGCGGTTCGAACTCGCCCCGGAAGAAGCCACCTTCCTCACGGCCCACCGCACCTACGACCTGGCCTATCTGCCCGCCCACCTCCGCCGCTTCCACCGCCCGGCGGCGGACCTGGGGCGGTACGCTGCGGCAGCGAAGGTCATCGACGCCTTCCACGACCGCCTGGTGAACGACAGCAAGCACACCCCCTACCCGGCGGCAGAGATCGAACGAGCCCTGGAGCACTCCGGTGACTGACACCTACTGGGACGACGCCGCCGCGACCTTCGACGAGGAACCCGACCACGGCCTGCGCGACCCGGCGGTCCGCGCCGCCTGGGACGCGCGACTGCGCGACTGGCTCCCGGGCAGGCCGAGCCGGGTCTTGGACCTCGGCTGCGGCACCGGCAGTATGGCGGCCCTGGCCGCCGGCCAGGGCCACACGGTGACGGCGATGGACCGCTCGGCCCCGATGATCCGGATCGCCCGCACGAAGCTGGGCCGCGACCGCGCCACGCTGGCCGTGGCCGACGCCACCCACCCGCCGGTACGCGCCGGATCGTTCGACGCGGTGCTGGTACGGCACGTGCTGTGGGCCCTGCCCGACCCCGAGTCGGTCCTGGCCCGCTGGGCAGCACTGCTGCGCCCCGGCGGCCGCCTGATCCTGGTGGAGGGCCGCTGGGGCGAATCCACCCCCACGGGCATCGGGGCAGCCGAACTCCGAACCATGCTCCACACCTTGCCGGCGATCAACCCCAACCAAACCCGCCACGAAGACCTGACCGAAGCCCCCACCCTGTGGGGCCGCCCGGTACGGGACGAACGCTACGCGCTGATCGCACTGACGACGACCAACTGAGGGGCCGTCTGGGCGACCCCTGGGGCCGGAGGATCCCCGCCCTGCGGGGAAGCCGCTCGCCGCGCTCAATCTTTGGAGCACCCCCGCGCCTGCGGGGAAGACCCTTGTTGACCTGGGGCTCAGCGAGGGCTTTGGTTTTTCTTTGCCTTGGTTTCGTGCCTCACCAGGTGAGGGTAGCGGTTGCCGCGCCCACCCGTCCCCGGGGTGGGGTGGGTGGGCGGGGGTAGCCGTCTCGTTGGCCTCAAGCGGCCGTCAGGCCGGGCTCATTGCCGTGGCAAGGCGGAGGTGGGGGGCCGCCTCCGCCTGGCGGCCCAGGCGCTCCAGCGTGCGGCCCAGCAGCAGGTGCAGGTACGCGTCGTCCGGGGTCTCCTCTGTCAGTCGCTCCAGCACGCCACGCGCCCGGTCCAGTTGGGCCGAGTGGTAGTAGGCGCGGGCCGCCGCCACCCGGACCGTGCGGTCCGTTCCGTGGTCGGCCAGCAGCGGCCCGAGCAGGGTCAGCGCGCCCAGTGGGTCGCTCTTGTCCAGCAGGGATTCCGCCAGCCGCAGGCGTTCCACCTCCGCCGGGAGGTCGCGTACCGCCGGCGCGTTCCGCAGGAACGCGGCGATCGCGTCGGGGTGTTGGGCGCCCGCCAAGGCGTGGGTGCCGACGACCAGGGTGGGGGAGGTGCGTACGCCGATCGCCTTGCCGCGCAGCAGCAATTCCCGGACCTGGTCCTCGGCGGCCCCCGCCGCCACCAGCGCTCCGCCCGCCTCGAAGCCGGCCGCGCGGGCGGCCCGGTCCAGGACGGCGGGGTCGCTGATGTCGAGGGCGGACACGAAGTGGGCCTTGAGGATCTCCTCGACCACCGCGTTCTGGAGCGCGGATCCGCCGGCCTCGTACGCGAGCGCGATCAGCTGGTGGGCCGGCCCGCTGTCCGTTCGCCATACCGCGCCGAACGGGGTGTCGATGCCTTCGTCGGCCGCGATCTCCGAGACCCGGATCCGGGTCTCGTTCGCGCCGGGCGCGCCCGCTTCCAGCGCCTCGCTCACCAGCGGGTCGATCAGCCACTCCGCCAGCGGCTCGGCCTTCGCCGGCGCCATGGGGTCGATGCGGAACGGCCGCCACACCACCTCGGCCGACTCGTCGCCGAGTTCGCCGAACGTGGCGAGGGCCGCCTCAAGCCGCCGCTTGCCGACGTACGCCCAGGGACACACCATGTCGGCCCAGATCTCGATACGCATACCCGGCACTATAAGCAACAGATGTTGGTTATGCAACACCTGCCGTACACTGCCTCCCGTGAACCCCGACGACCCCCGCGCCCGCCGTACCCGTGAACGGTTGCGTGCCGCCGCGCTCGAACTGGCCGGTGAGCGCGAGCTGAGCGCCATCACCATGTCGCTCATCGCCCAGCGCGCCGCGATCAACCGCGCCACCGTCTACGCCCACTACCCCGACCTCGACGCCCTCGTCGCCGACGCCATGGACGACGCCATCGGCCGGCTCGCCCGCGCCGCCGCGCTCTGTCCGCTCCAGGCGCCCCGCGACGCGCCGCCCCAGCCGCTCCTCGACCTCTTCGAGGAGGTCGCGTCGGGTGCCGTTCTCTACCGCCGGATGCTCTCCGAGGGCGGCAGCGCCCGCTTCGCCCGCCGGATGCAGCAGCGCCTCGCCGCCGGCCTCGCCGACCGCTTCGCGGCGCACGGCCGCCGCCCGCCCGCAGCCGCCGACATCCCGCTGGAGTTGCACGCCGGCTATCTCGCCGGCGCGCTGTGCGGGGTGATCACCACCTGGATCTGCGCCGACCACCCCGCGCCCGCCCCGGACGCCGCCCTCGCCACCTGGCGCCTGCTGCGCGCCTGACCGCGCCAGTGCCCCCCGGCCCGCCGGGCCTCCGTCAGCCCAGCTGGATGGAGCGCTTGGCCAGGCCGCCCCAGAAGCCGTCGATCACCGAGCGCTGGGTGGCGAGTTCCGACTCGCCCGCGCCCAGCGTGACGAACAGCGGGGCGAAGTGTTCCGTACGGGGGTGGGCGATCCGGCCGGCCGGTGCGGCGTGTTCGAAGTCGAGCAGCGCGTCGATGTCCCCGGCGCCCAGCGCCTCCGCGCCCCAGGCGTCGAACTCCCTGGACCACCCGGGCGCCTCGCTCGGCGCGCTGCCCCACGCGAACCCGCTCAGATTGTGGGTGAAGAAGCCGCTGCCCACGATCAGTACCCCTTCGTCCCGCAGCGGCGCCAGCCGCCGGCCCAGCGCCAGCAGCCGCTGCGGGTCGAGGGTGGGCAGGGACACCTGGAGCACCGGGATGTCCGCGTCCGGGTACATCTCCTTCAGTGGTACGTACGCCCCGTGGTCGAGGCCGCGGGTCGCGTCCTCGTGCACGGGGGTGCCGGGGCCGCCGACCAGGGCCCGTACCCGCGCGGCGAGTCCGGGGGCCCCGGGGGCCGGATACGTCACCCGGTAGTAGTGCTCGGGGAAGCCGCCGAAGTCGTACACCAGCGGCACGGTGCGGGTGGCGCCGACGGTGAGCGGGGCGGATTCCCAGTGCGCGGAGACCATGAGGACCGCCCGGGGCCGCGGGAGTGCGGCGGACCACTCCGCCAGCTGCCGGGTCCACAGGGCGTCATCGGCCAGCGGCGGTGCTCCGTGGCTGAGGTACAGCACGGGCATCCGGTCGGCGGCGGGGGCGGTCATCACGGTCTCCTTGTCGGTTGTTCGTTCGGTCTGTTCCGGATCAGTTCCGGATCAGCAGGGTGATGCCCGCGACCACCAGCGCCAGCGCCAGCGCGGCGACGCCGTGCACCAGCCGGTGCTCGCGCACCCGCTCGGGCAGCGGGAGGATGTGGTCGAGGGCGTACCGGCCGGGGCCGGCCAGGGCCAGCGCGGCGGCTGCCACGCCGAGCAGCAGCGGCAGTTCGTAGCCGCCGAGGAACGGGTCGTCCCAGTGTGCGGAGACGATGGCGTTGAGCATGGTGCCGACGATGGCGGCGCCCGCCAGCGGGGTCAGCAGCCCGAGGGCGAGGCCGAGGCCGCCCAGGGTTTCGGAGAGCCCGGCGATGAGGGCCATGGTGCGGCCGGAGGGGAAGCCGAGGAACTCGAAGAACTGGCCGGTGCCGTCCAGGCCGCCGCCGTTGAACCAGCCGAACAGCTTCTGCGTGCCGTGCGCGGCCATGGTCAGCCCGACCGCCAGGCGCAGCACGAGCAGGCCCAGGTCGGTGCCGGTGGGTGCGGTGCTGTCGCCGCCGGCGAGGGCGGCGCGGGACGTCAGAGTCGTGGGGGAGGTCATGGGTGAGGGTCTCCATGTCGACGGTGTCGTCGTTCAAATTCGAACCACGTTTCCAGGAGCGTACAGGGACGGTTCGAATTTGAACAACGGCGTACGATGGAGATATGGCGAAGACGCGATGGCTGGATGAGCAGGAGATGGCCGCCTGGATGGCCTTCCTGGACGCGACCCATCGGGTGTTCCGCGCCGTGGAGGCCCAGCTCAGGGAGGACGAGGGCCTCTCCCACCCCCAGTACGAGATCCTGGTGAAGCTCTCCGCCGCGGGCGAGGCCGGGCTGCGGATGACGGCGCTCGCCGATTCGCTCATCACCCCCAAGAGCGGCCTCACCTACCAGGTCGGCCAGCTGGAGAAGAGCGGCCTGGTCACCCGGCGGGCCTGCGACTCGGACGTACGCGGGGTCACCGCCCGGATCACCCCCGCGGGCCTGGACGTCCTGCGGGCGGCGGCCCCCGGGCATGTGGCGCGGGTGCGCGAGGTGCTCATCGATCTGCTGGACCGCCGCCAGCTGGCCGCCCTCGCCGAGGCGCTGGGTACGGTCAACGCCCGGCTGCGCGAGAACACCGCAACCGGCGCACAGCGAGGAGAATGACCGGCGTGAAGATCGTCATCGACGCCGCCTCCGCCACCGCGCCCTTCGAACAGCTGCGCGCCCAGCTCGCCGACCAGGCCCGCACCGGAACCCTGCCCGCCGGCTACCGGCTGCCGACCGTACGCGGCCTCGCCGAACGGCTCGGTCTCGCCGCCAACACCGTCGCCAAGGCATATCGCGCCCTGGAGAGCGACGGCGTCATCGAGACCCGGGGCCGCAACGGCACCTTCATCGCCGCCGCCGGGGACGCCGCCGCCAGGGAGGCAGCGGCGGCGGCCCTCGACTTCGCGCGGCGCGCCCAGCGGCTCGGCCTGGACCACGACGCGGCGCGCGCCGCCGCACACGACGCTCTGCGCGCCACGTACCGGCCCTGACCCCCCGGGCTCCGATCTCCGGCGCCGCTAAACCGCCCGGGCACCCCCGCCCCACAGCCACACCGTGGTGTCCGGCGGCAGCTTGCCGCCCTCGATCCGGTCACTGGACAGCAGCACGCCCCAGTTCTTGGGCAGCGGAAACGGCTCGGAGGAGAAGTTCACCGCGCACCGCAGCACCGCCGCCCGCTCGAACGACAGCACCCCCGGCGGCGCCTCCAGCCAGCGCAGCGACTCCGCCGCGAAGCCGCGCTGCCCACGCCGCAGCCGCAGCGCCGACCGGTACAGCTCCAGCATCGACCCGGGCGTCCCCGACTGGGTCTGCGCGGTGCGCCCGTGCCACTCCCCGGGCTGCGGCAGCCACGGCTTGCTGCCGCGCGGCCCGAAGCCGAACGGCGCCTCCCCGCCCGACCACGGCATCGGCACCCGGCAGCCGTCCCGGCCCCGCACGGTACGCCCGGTACGCTCCCAGGTCGGATCGCGCAGCAGCTCCTCCGGGATGTCCTCGACCTCCCACAGGCCCAGCTCCTCGCCCTGGTAGAGGTACGCGTTCCCCGGCAGCGCCAGCATCAGCAGCGCCGCCGCCCGCGCCCGCCGGGTGCCGAGCTCGCGGTCGCACGGCCCCTCCGCGCCGGTGTCGTACCCGTGCTCCCCGACCAGCGTCTCCTTGCGGCCGAACCGGGTCACCTGCCGGGTGACATCGTGATTGGCCAGCACCCAGGTGGCGGGCGCGCCCACCGCGCCGTGCGAGGAGAGATTGCGGTCGATGACGGACCGCATCACCTCCGGCTCCCAGGGCGCCGTCAGGAAGGGGAAGTTGAACGCGGTGTGCAGTTCGTCGGCGCGCAGATAGTTCGCCAGCCGCTCCTCGCGGACATGCGCCTCGGCCACGAACACCCGGTCCCCGGCGTAGCTGTCGGCGATCTTCCGCCACGTCTGGTAGATCTCGTGCACCCCGTCGTGGTCCCAGTGCGGATGCCCCTCGCGGTGCCGCTCGTGCTCGAACAGCAGTTCCTCCGGGATGCCCAGGTCCGGCAGCGCCGGATCCTTGGCCAGACCGTGCGCCACGTCGATGCGGAAGCCGTCCACACCCCGGTCGAACCAGAACCGCAGTATCGACTCGAACTCGGCGCGCACCTCCCGGCTGGCCCAGTTGAGATCGGGCTGCTCGGACGCGAACAGATGCAGATACCACTGCCCGGGGGTACCGTCCGGATCGGTGGTACGGGTCCAGGCCCGGCCGCCGAACCTGCTGCGCCAGTCGTTGGGCGGCAGTGAGCCGTCCGGGCCGCGCCCGTCCCGGAAGAGATAGCGGTCGCGCTCGGGCGAGCCGGGCGGGGCGGCCAGTGCCTCGCTGAACCAGGCGTGCTGGTCGGAGGTGTGGTTGGGGACGATGTCCAGCAGGACCCGGATGCCGTGCGCGTGTGCCTCGGCGATCATCTCCTCCGCCTCGGCGAGCGTGCCGAAGGACGGATCGATGGCCCGGTAGTCGGCGACGTCGTAGCCGCCGTCCTTCATGGGGGAGGGGTACCAGGGGGTGACCCAGATGGCGTCGACGCCCAGTTCCTTGAGGTAGGGGAGCCGGGCCCGCAGTCCGGCGATGTCGCCGATCCCGTCGCCGTTGCCGTCGGCGAAGCTGCGGATGTAGACCTGATAGCTGACGGCCGTACGCCACCAGGGCGTGGCCGGTGTCTGGTGAATACGGGTGCGGGGCACGTATCTTCCATTCCTCTTGCGAGTTGACCCTGGGAGATGCGCGGTCTCAGCGGCTCACCGCGCAGTGGTGCGGGTGTGCTGATCCGGGTGCCGGCCGGGCGCTGTACCCGGGTACGGGAGGGGGCCCGCCGGGGAACCGGCCGGGGCATCCGCCGTACGCCCGGGGGCATGTTCGGGACTGGTCCGGGGTCTGACCACGCGGGCCGCTCCGGTGGTGCCCCGGACCACGAGCCGGGTGGGCACCACCACCTCGGTGGGCTCCTCGCTCGCCCCGGACAGCGCGTCCAGGATCTGGCGGGCCAGCAGCTCCCCTTGGTGGGCTACGGGTTGAGCGATGGTGGTGAGGTCGAGCAACTCGGCCGTCTCGTGGTCGTCAAACCCGATGACCGAGACATCGTCGGGGGCCCGCAGGCCCATCCTGGTCAGGGTGCGCAGCGCGCCGTACGCCATCTGGTCGGATTCGGCGAACACCGCGGTCGGCGGATCGGGGAGGCTCAGCAGCCGGGCCATCGCGGAGGCGCCCTCCTCGATGCCGAAGTTGCCCGGCGCCTCCAGATCCGGTTCGTAGGGGATGCCGGCCTCGGCCAGCACCGAACGGTAGGCGTGCTCACGGACGATGGGCGTGGTGAAGCCCCTCGGGTCGCCGAGCGAGCCGGTGATCATGCCGATCCGCCGGTGCCCGAGGTTGATCAGATGGCGCACCGCCGTGGTGGCGCCCTGGGCGTTGTCGATGGAGACATGCCAGCAGCCGGGCACCCGGGTGCCGAGAACGGCCACCGGTACCTCCATGGAGACCAGCGCCTCGGACTCCGCCTCGGACAGCGGGAGGTTGAGGACGATCAGCGCGTCCACCCGGCGGCGCAGCGGCATCCGGGCGAAGAATCGTTCATGGACGCGGGCGTCGCCCAGGTTGTACAGCAGCAGATCCAGGTCGTTGGCGCGCAGCACCGAGTCGATGCCGGAGAGCACCTGGCTGTAGAACCACCGGTTGACGAACGGCAGTACGACGCCGATGGTGCCGGTCCGGCCCGAGGCGAGGCTGGAGGCGTGCGGGGAGATCGCGTACGACAGCTCCTCGGCGGCCCGCAGCACCCGCTCCCTGGTGGCCTCCGAGACGTTCGGCAGACCGCGCAGCGCGCGCGAGACGGTGGCGGTGGACACCTTCGCGCGTCTGGCGACATCGATGATGCTGGCGGCCATACGCTCTGCTGACCCTCCGTCCGTTCGCTGCGACGAGCCCGAACGTACTGCCGATGACCGAGGGAATGCAATCGTTTACATGAAAAGATCTTGAATATGCGCCATGTTGGGCCGCTGTTGCCTGCTGAAGCAGCAAAACCCCAGGTGGGTGGCGTGAAAGGTAATGTAAACGTGTACATGCGGGGTTGGGCGCGCAGGGGGACAGCGGCAGGGCCGCCCCGGCCGGCCGGCGGATGAGTGGCCGGAATCGTACGGTCGTCCGTACGAGCCGGAGCCGGAGCCGGCCGGGGCGGTGGCGGAGGAGGGTCAGCCGCCGAGCTTGCGCAGGGCGGTGACGGTGGTGTCCTTGAACATGTCCACCGGGGCGTGGGTCAGCTGGCCCATCTCGCCCCAGCTGACGACGGTCACGAGGTCGCCGTCGCGGCCTATGCCGAACAGGTGCACGCCGGTGCCGGCGTTCGGCGGCGCGGTGTGCACCCCGAAGACGCGCGCGCCGTCGGCGGCGTCCACGGTGCCGTAGTCGTCCCAGGCGGCGCCCGCGCCCGGGTTCTCCCGCAGCCAGTCGGCGGCGCAGCCCGCAGCGGCCTCGGCCAGCTCGGCGGCCAGCGCCCTGGCCTCGACGGTGCCGCCGGTCTCCACGACGAGCTGGCGCGCCGAGGTGTCCATCTCGGTGTGGTAATCGCGGATCCAGGTCCAGTCGGCCGGCAGCTCCACGGCGTCGAAGCAGAACAGCGGCGGCTCCGGCAGCCCCCGTACCGGGTCCTGCGCGTACCAGTCCGAGGAGGCGTGCGGCGGCAGTTCGCCGGGCTCCAGGAACGCGGGCGGCCGGTCCGGGCCGCCCGCCGCCGTCGCGGCGCCGCCGGTCAGCGCGCACGCCACGACGGCGGCGACGGCGCCGACCGCCATGGTCTTACGGGTACGGGTACGGGTACGGGTGAGTCGCATGGGAGTGCCCCCTCCAGTTGGTGCTCGGTGTGACAGCCGCAACCCTGGGCGCCCCGCGTCCCGGCCGGCAACGCTTCCACCCGGAGCCGGGACGCCGGAACCATTCCACCCCCGGCTGACGTGGGACGATGCGAACGGTGGAATGGTGGAACGGGACGGCACACAGGCAGGGGGGACGGCCATGGGGGACGACACACCGGCACGTGCGTTCGCCGACGGACTGCGGGAGCTGAAGGACCGCTCCGGGCTGAGCTTCGGCACCCTGTCCAAACGGCTGCATCTGAGCACCTCGACCCTGCACCGTTACTGCTCCGGCGCGGCCCTGCCCCAGGAGTTCGCGCCGGCCGACCGCCTGGCCCGGCTGTGCGGGGCCACCCCGGAAGAACTGCGCCGGCTGCGCCGCCTGTGGCTGCTGGCGGACGCCCAACGGGCCGGCGCCCCCACCCCCACCCCGGCCGCGGCCCCTTCGCCCGCCCCCGCTCCCGTACCCGCTCCCGTACCCGCGGCCGAACCCGCCCGGCCACGGCGCGGATTTCGCCATGGGCGGCTGACCGTGGGCCTGGCCGCCCTGCTGCTGGCGGCCGGGCTCACCCTCGACGCGGCGGGCGGCGTGAAGGCGGACCCGGCCACGGACGACGCGGCCCCCGTCCAGTGGACCGTCCGCTCCCACATCTGGGCCTTCGGCTGCGGCCACCGCTACCTGATCGACGCCGCACCCGACCAGGTCCCGGCACCGCCCCTCGCGCAGGACGCGGAACGCTGGTCCGCCGACCGGCACGCGGTGCACGGCGACTCGGCGATCGTCGAGATCACCCTCACCGCCGCGCCCGGCAGCGCCCCGACCCCGGTCGTCATCGACGCGGCGCACATCCGGGTCGCCGAGCGCCGTACCCCGCTGCCCTGGCCCGCCTACCGCATGGACAACGGCTGCGGTGGCTCCCTCACCCCCGCCGCCTTCACCGTCGACCTCGACGCCGACCGGCCCCTCGCCCACCCGCTGGCCGGCGGCGACGCCGCCACCGGTGAGGAATTCCCCGCCCCCGGCCTCCCCTTCGCCCTCGGCCCCACCGAACCCCTGCCGCTGCGCTTCGAGGCGCGCACCGCCACCGGGGACATCGACTGGTACATCGAGCTCGACTGGAGCAGCGGCGACCGCACCGGCACCGTACGCGTCGACGACCACGGGCACCCCTTCCGCACCAGCGCAACCACCGGCCCGGTCCATACCCATGACACCGGAACAGGCGGCTGGCTGCCCGAGTGAGGCAGGATCGGGACCATGAGCAACCTCGACCAGCGCCCCGCCCCCACCCCGTGCGGCGCCGCCCCGCGCACCGGCCCGGTCCACGAACTACGCCCCGGGCGCGAGGTGCCGCTCGGTGAGAGCACCGTGGTGCGCCGGCTGCTGCCCAACCTCGGCCGCCGCATGGTCGGCGCGTGGGTGTTCGTCGACCACTACGGCCCGGACGACATCGCGGACGAACCCGGCATGCAGGTACCCCCGCACCCGCACATCGGACTCCAGACCGTCAGCTGGCTGCACGCCGGCGAGGTGCTGCACCGCGACAGCCTCGGCAGCCTCCAGACCGTCCGCCCCCGCGAACTGGGCCTGATGACCGCCGGCCGGGCCATCGCGCACTCCGAGGAATCCCCGAGCCCGCACCGTAACGCCCCGATCCTGCACGGTGCCCAGCTGTGGGTCGCGCTCCCCGGCGAACACCGGCACACCACGCCCGCGTTCGAGCACCACGCCACCCTGCCGGTGCTGCGCGGCGGCGGCGGGCTCTCGGCCACCGTCATCCTGGGCGAACTCGACGGCGCGGCGTCCCCCGGCACCACCTTCAGCCCGCTGGTCGGCGCCGACCTCACGCTGGCGGCCGGCACCGACACCCGGCTGCCGCTGACCGAGGACTTCGAGTACGCGGCCCTGTCGATGTCCGGCGCTCCCGAGATCGACGGCGTACCGCTGCCCCCGGGCTCCCTCCTCTACCTGGGCGAGGGCCGGCGTGAACTCCCGCTGCGCTCCGACCACGACGCGTCGGTGATGCTGCTGGGCGGCGTTCCGTTCGAGGAGGAGATCGTCATGTGGTGGAACTTCGTGGCCCGCAGCGGAGAGGAGATCGCCCAGGCGCGCGCCGACTGGACGGCCGGCCGGCACTTCGGCGAGGTCACGGGGTACGCCGCCGCCCGCCTTGAGGCCCCCGCCCTCCCCCCGGTCCCGCTGAAACCCCGGGGCCGCACCCGCTGATCCGGGCTCCCCCGCACCGGGTCCGCCGACGGCGCGGATCCCGGAGCGGGGCACCTGTCCCGGCTCAGTAACCGGGGCGCCTGTTGTCCACGGTGAGGTTCTCGATCGGCCTGATCATGGTCCGGGCGTTCTCCATGTTGGCCAGCACATTGGCCCACAGCGTCTCTTCCGCACGGCTGATCTGGCCCCTGTCGTTGCGTCTCATGTACATGTCGCGAATCGCGGTGCGCCCGACCAGGGAGGCGGTGCAGAACAGATACCTCGAAATGCGGTTTCCGGGATAGTTGTTGTTCGACCAGGCACGATCCGGACCACTGGTGACGAGGCTCACCTGCACGCCGAGATAAATTCCCTCGATGCGGACATAAAGCCGGCTGAGGTCCTCGTACACCTGATTGATGTAATAGAGCGCGTCCCGCACCCCGTTGTCGAACGCCCGGTGCTGGGCGTTCGCCTCGGGGGTCAGGATCGTCAGGTTGGCCGCGTCGTTGCCCGGGCCGCCGAAGTTGCAGTTGAGCATGTGGCCGGCGACGAACGGGATACCGTAGCGCCGCCGGGCGTCATCGATGGCGCCGGGCAGTCGGGGATCCGCGTCATTCGCCCGTGGCGAGTACGCGAGAGGGCCCAGGATGGCGGTCACCGATGAGGAGCCGGCGTGCCGGTCCTGCAAGACTTAACTCGGCGGCGCGACGTAATACCGGTGGGGGATCTCCCTCACCTGGACGCGCTGTCGCCGCGGGATCCGGTAGGCGCGCTGGACCGCCGGCGCGTGTCCGGCGTGACCTGCGTGACCGTGCGCGGCGCGCTGCACCGGCGCTTGCTCGGGGGCCGGTCCCGACATCACCCGGCGGGCGGTGTTCTCGGCCTCGATCTCGAAGCGGTCGGAGGGGTCGGAGACGTTGACCCCGTCGCCCCGGTCACTTCCCGCGACCGGGCCCTGGCGTTGCTGGAGAACATGGGTGAGTTCGTGGGACAGGGTGTGCGCGTCGATTCCGCCCTGGCCGACGGAAATGTGGTTTCCGGAGGTCCAGGCGATCGCGCCCATCTCCTGGTTCGATGCCTGCGCCGTCGCGTCGTCGTGAATGCGGACCGCGCTGAAGTCGGCGCCCCCGAACCGCGCCTCCATGTCCCGCTGCACCGGCCCGGACAGCGGCTTGCCCGGCGAGCTCAGCACCTGGTGGACCGCCGAACGCTGGACGGGCAGTTCGTCTTCCTCCTCCTCGTGGAGGTGAGCGTCCGCACCGTGGGCCGCCGAACGCTGCACCGGCCCGCCCTCCAACTCCTCCTCGTCCTCGTGCGAGGGAGCGCTCGCCTGCCGCTGGGCGGCCAGGGCCCGGGTGACGCCGGCGTTTCCGGCACTCCGCTGGAGGGTCTTGACGGTGGATCCGCCCACGAACCCGGCCAGCTGCGAGGGGACGGAATGCGCTGCCTTGCGTCGCGCCCCGGTCTGCTTCGGGGTTTGCGCACCGGGCCGCTCTTTGCGTTCTGGCATCTGGTTGCTTCCTCGACGGATGGATCTGGTGCTACCGGTTCTACGACACCGGGCCCGCGAATTGAAGGTGCTCAAGGGCGCCGTGGATGCTTCATCGGGCAATCCGGGGCCGTCCGGGTGGGCAAGCCGGCCCGGCATCACCCACTCCCGCCGATGTTGTCAACAACACCGGGGTGGTGCGTCGTTGAAGAAGCGCCCCCTGGCTGCCTCCGCACGCCGTCCCGTATGGGATGACGCCGGAGTGGGGCGCGCCGGACACTTCTTGTGCTGAGCCAATAGCTCAGGAACCTCTTTTCGGGAGGAGTCATACACGTGGTCATCGATGACGGAAGCTTCGAATACCCGGCCGCGCCGGCCAACGGGTTCGACACGATCCAGGCCGGTGGGACCATCGGCCCGTGGACGGTCGACAGCGGGAACGTGGATCTGATCGGTCCCGGATTCTGGCAGGCGGCGGACGGGGGGCAGTCGGTCGACCTCAACGGGATCCAGCCCGGCAGCGTGTCGCAGGTGCTGCGCACCACACCGGGCAAGACGTACACCGTGACGTACGCCCTCGCCGGCAACCCCGACGGCCCCCAGGGCCCGAAGACCGGCCGGGTTCTGATCAACGGGCAGAACTTCCAGGACTTCTCGTTCGACACCACCGGCAAGTCCTTCACCAACATGGGTTATGTGGGCCGGCAGGTGACCTTCGTGGCCACCGGCACCACCACCCGGCTCACCTTCGCCAGCACCACCGCGGTGGGCCCCTACGGCCCCGTGCTCGACGACGTAAAGGTCAAGTCCAGCAGCTCCTGCTGCTGTTGAGCCGTCCCGTCGAAGGCCCCGGCCGCGTCCTCCACAGGGGGGCGGCCGGGGCCGCCGTGCGCAGACTGTAGACGAAAGACGATTCATCTCGGCCTGCCCGCTGTTGTGCCCCGTCCCCCAGGGAGCGACCGCGATGCTGTCGTCAAGACTGCCACCGGGCGCGGTGCCCCGGCCGGAGCGCGCCGGGCCGCTGCGCGATCGCGGCTCCGAGACCCTGCTCCACCTCATCACCGCCCGCGCCCTGCCGCCCGGCCAGCACCTCGTCGAGAGCGAGCCGGCCGGGCAGCTCGGCTTCTCCCGGCAGCCGGTGCGCGAGGCGCCGCAACGGCTCAACACCGAGGGATGGGTGGATCTGCGCCCGGCCCAGGGCGCGTGCGTCCACGAGCCGACCGAGGCGGAGGCCGACCAGCTGCTGACCGTCCGTACGCTGCTGGAGGCGGAGGCCGCACGACTGGCCGCCGCGAGCGCCGGCCCCGAGGGGGCCGCCGCGCCGGCCGGGCTGTGCGCGCTGTGCTCCGCCTGTGGCACCCTCGCCGCGAGCATGCCTCTGCACGTCCGCACCTGAACGTGCGAGGGCTGTGGCGCGTCCCATGACGGGGACGTGAACGCGGCGCGTGACCTCAAGGCCGCCGGGCCGGCGGCATCGGTCTGTGGAGCCGGTGCAAGACCTCAACGGAGCACTCCGGGCGGGCAACCGGCGTCGAAGCGGAAAACCCCACGGCGCGAGCCGTGGGACCCCCCTCGAACACGAGGGGGAGGAAGCCAAGGAGGAGTTGTCGCCGATGATGCCGACGCAGGGCAGGTCGTAGCGGACCATGGTCTCGAAGTCCCAGCCAGTGAGGGAGAAGGCACTGTCGCCGGCGATGGCCACCACTTCCTGGTCGGGGCGGGCCTGACCTCGATGCCCTCCGGAGATGGGCCGGTCGTTCCGGTCACCCCGCACCACAGGGGCGGTGTCCGGGGGTGCGCCACTTTCGGACAGTGCCGGGCGGGGCCAACTCCGCGGCCTTCGTTATGCTTCCGTAATAACCGATGATGACCGAGCGGGGTCTATGGGGCGTGGACAGGGAAGCTGAGGAGTTCTTCACCGACTTCTACCCGCGGCTCGCCGGCTGGTGCCGGGGGCTGGTGGACGACGACGGCGTGGCGCATGACATCGCGTCAGAGGCGTTCACCCGCCTGTGGGCGAGATGGCGCACCGTCGAGCGGCCGGAGTCGTACCTCTTCAGCGTCGCCGCCAACCTGGTCAAGGACTACTGGCGCGCCCGGGAGAACGAGCGCGGCGCCGTACGGCGGCTGCTCGCCGGGCGGCGGGAGCACGCGCCGGCCGCCGACCAGGGATTCGATCTGCGCAGCCTCGTGGAGGCGCTGCCCGCCCGGCTGCGGGTGCCGGTGCTCCTGTACTACTACGCCGGTTTGCCGATCAGTGAGATCGCGACCGTACTGCACCGGCGCCCGGGCACCGTGAAGGGCGATCTGCACCAGGCACGCGAACGGCTGCGCACGGCCTTGAGGGGACTTCATGAGATCAGCACCTGATTCCGACCGGCCGCACGAGCCCTCGGAGATCGCCGAGGCGTTCACCACGGGCGACGTACGGCTCAGCCCGCCGCCGGGCACGTACGAGGAGCTGCGGCGGCGGGCCACCGCGCGGCGCCGGCGCCGGCTGGTCGCGGTGACCGCGGCCGTCGCGCTGTCGGCCGGCGGTACGACGGTGGTCGCGGCGATGGCGCGCTCCGACGGGGAGCAGCAGATCCCGGTGGCGGCAGGACCGTCCCAGGACGAGCAGCGCGCCGAGCCCTCCGACGAGCCGGCCGCGCTTCCCACCCCGGACCAGGACCAGGACCCGGACTCCGAGACCGAGGACGGGACCGCGCCGGAGGACAGGACCGCGCCGGAACGGGACACCCCGCCCGCCGACGAGGGCCGCGCCGCGTCGACGGTGTGTCGCACCGACGCCCTGTCGCTGGCGATCGAGGACCCCAACGCCGGCGCCGGATCCGTGATGTACACCCTGGCCTTCACCAACACCGGCGACACCAGCTGCACGATGACCGGCTTCCCCGGCGTGTCCCTGGTGACCGCCGAGAACGGCACCCAGGTCGGCGCCCCCGCCGTCCGCGGCCCGGAGGCCGGCCAGGCGGCCCGGGTGGAGCTGGCGCCGGGCGGGACCGCCCGCGCCGATCTGCGACTGGGCCGGGCGGAGAACTACCCGGCCGAGGAGTGCGGCCCCACGCCGGCCGCCGGTCTGCTCATCTACCCGCCGGACGAGACAGCGGCGCTGTTCCTGCCCCAGGAGGATGTGACCGGCTGCACCGACGAGGCCGTCAGTCTGCTGTCGGTGACGGTGGTGTACTGACCGTGGTCACCGGGTCAGCCCAGCGCCGCCGCCACCTCGGTACGCAGCCGGGGCAGCATGTCGTGCAGCACCCCGGGACACAGGGTGGCGTTGAAATCCTTGTGCCCGTACAGCTGGGTGGGCGCGATGCCGTACTGCTGGCAGGTGTACGCGCACAGGCTGACCAGGACCTCCCACTGGGCAGTCGGCGGGATCGCCCCGTCGTGGTAGGACCCCTCGTTGCAGATCCCGATGGCGTCGTAGTTCTGCCCGGAGGTGTGGGCGCCGAGCACCAGGCCGCGCCCGGCGCGCAGGGTCCGCAGGCTCTGGTGCCGGCCCTCGGTGATCCAGCCGCCCCGGCTGACCACGAAGTGGTATCCGGTGTCCGCCCACTTGTTGTCGTCCAGGTGGATGTTCTGCACCCATCTGGCGTGCGCGTGGGCCTGGGCGCGGGAGTAGTCGGTGGTGTTGGGGCCTGCCGCGTGATGGACGATGATCTTGTTCGGCCGGCTGTCCAGCACCGTGATGGTGCCCGACGCCGGCCGGGCGCCCCAGACGGCCGTGCTGTCGATGTCGGGTTCCACGGCTGCCGCGCGGGCGGCGGCGCTCGCGGTTCCGGACAGCGCGATGGCGGCTCCGCCGGCCGCCAGGCCGGCCGAGCCGGCCAGCAGAAGACGACGCCGCGTCAGATCGGCACCGGACATGTGGGCTCCTTCGTGCTGGGCGAGCGGGGGGTGGGGGAGCGCGCACCCGGGGAGCCGGCCGTACGGGCCGGCTCCCCGGGGCGGGTGTTACGGGGTGTTGTTGGCCAGCGCCAGCAGCCGGTCGCGCGACCCGTTGAACTGGTCACGGTCCACGGCGCCGGAGATTCCGCTCACCGAGCCGGAGTCGGTGTACTGCCAGACCGTGTGCACCGAGAATCCGCCGGGCAGCGTCGGGCTGTTGGCGGTCGTCCAGTGCGCCACCCACAGCGGGCTCTGGCTCGCCATGCCGCTCCAGCTGCCGGTGCAGGTGTTCCACCAGCCCGGCGAGGTGTAGATCACCACATCGCGGCCGGTCCTGGCTTTGTACCGGTTGTAGAAGTCCTGGATCCAGGTGCGCATCTGGGTGGTGGACAGGCCGTAGCACTGGGCACCGTACGGGTTGGACTCGATGTCCAGCACCCCCGGCAGGGTCAGATTGTCGGCCGACCAGGCGCCGCCGTTGGAGGCGAAGTAGTCGGCCTGGACGGTGCCGCTGGAGCTGTTGGGCAGCGCGAAGTGGTACGCGCCCCGGATGACTCCGGCGCCGTGCGCGGCCGGGTAGTTGGCGTTGAAGTTGGGGTCCTTGTACGTGGTCCCCTCGGTGGCCTTCATCCAGGCGAACTGGATGCCGGAGTTGCGCACCGAGGTCCAGTTGATGGTGCCCTGCCAGCGGGACACATCGATGCCCTGGACCCCGTCGGTGGGCGCGAACGGGGTGTACTGCGGGGCGTCGTCCACGGTCCCGTCGCTGTGCGCCAGCTCACCGGCGCCCATGAAGGCGTGACCGGGGGTCAGCTCACCCACCTCCAGGGTGGTGGGCTCGCCGGCCGGCTCGTACGCCCCGGCGTCGGCGGCGGTGGCGGAGGAGGCGCCCAGCGGGGCGACCAGCAGGGCGGCGAGGGAAGCGGCGATCACTCCACTGAGGGTGAGCCGGCGCCGACGGGATCCGGCGGTCCGGGAACGTCGGATGGACATGAACTACCTCCTGGCACAGAAATGTGGGGGTGAGTGCCACAGAGCGAATCAAACAGTCCGGCGGTCGTGGGACAGGGCACGCCGGGCCGCCGCGTCGTCATGTGGGGGACGTGGTGGTGTGCGTTCCAGTGTCTTGAAGTGTGCGCGCCAACAGTCACGCACACCAACCCGCCATGCGTAAAGGGAGTTTGGTATCCCTCCGTGGACCAGTCCAGTGAAAACGGCGCTGACCTGGTGCAATGGGCGTAGACTCCGGGAACTTTCGGGCCCGGAAAGTTGGCGGGAGCCGCATGGCGCGACGGACAATACCGGCCGGACCAGGCAGCGACGGCCCCGGTGACGTACTGTCACCGGGGCCGTCGGGTGCGCGCTGCCGGACGGGGCGTCAGCAGCCGCCGCAGTTGTAGTAGGTCACATCCCAGTGGTTGCCCTCGCGCGCGTAGATGTTGCCCGAGCCCGAGCGGTACTGGGGCGCGCCGTCGCTCCGGTTGCCGATGAAGGTGAAGTTGCCGGTGACGTAGTTGTTGATGCAGGTGTTCAGCCCGTAGTCGAGCTTGTAGCCGTTCCAGTGGCTGTACGTACCGCTCGCGTGCCCGGTCTCCGTACCGCCGGTGATGTTCAGGGCACAGCCGCTGGCCCGCTTGAGGGTCTGGGCGCCCTGGGCCGACTCCAGGTTGAGCTGGTCGAAGGACGTACAGGTGGACACATTGCGGTTGGAGCAGCCGCCCGAGGACGACCAGGTGATGCCGACCGCCGAGAACATCGAGGTGGCCTGCGCGTGAGTGAGCTTGGTCGCGTACGGCGTGACATCCGTCACCTCGGACACGGTCGCGGCCCCGGCCGCCGGGGCGGCGGCCAGTGCGGCACCGGTGAGGGCGAGAGCGGTGAGGACCGAACGGATTCTCATGAGTACGTGAACCCTCCTGCTGTGGGGGGCGCCCGTTCTGGGGGCGCATTTCATCAGATGACGTGCAGGTGGTGCTTGGTCATGCTCCCGCACATCTACGCGCGTTGGCCATGGCCCCGGGTCACTCGGCAGGAAACTGACAGCGGCCGGCCGTCCGGTCCCGCCTCCCAGGGGATCTTGCCGCTCACCGGGGGCGCGTGACAGCCTGATCACGTACCCCCCATACCCGAACATTTCCGCGAGAGGACCTCATGGCCAGCCGGAAGGAGCCCCTGCCGGGCGGCATCCGCCGCTGGCGCGCCGGGCTCTTCGTCCTGTTCGTGATCGTCGGCGTCACCATGTCGTCCTGGGTCACCCGCACCCCCGACATCAGGGACGCCATCGGCGCCTCGACCGCCGGCATGGGGCTGGTCATCTTCGGGCTCTCCGTCGGCGCCATGACCGGGGTGCTCAGCTCCGGGCAGCTCGTCGCCCGGTACGGCGGCCGGCCCGTCACTACCGCCGGCATCAGCCTCATCGTGCTCGGCCCCGTCCTGGTGGGCGCCGGCGCCGCCACCGGCTCCGCCCCCGTGGTGTTCGCCGCGCTCATGATCTTCGGCGCCGGCAGCGGCCTGATGGAGATCGCCGTCAACATCGAGGGCGCCGCCGTGGAACGGGCCCTGTCCCGCCCCGTGCTGCCCGCGCTGCACGGCTGCTTCAGCGCCGGCACCGTCGCCGGCGCCGCCACCGGCATCGCGCTGACCGCCGTGGACTTCGCCGTCGCCTGGCATCTGTGGCTGATCTCCGCCCTGTGCGCCCCGGCCGCCGCCTGGGCGGTGCGGCAGATGCCCGCCGGCACCGGCCGGGAGGGCGCCGGCACCACCGACGAACCACGCCTGACCCGCGCCGAACGCCTCGCCGTGTGGCGCGAACCGCGCACCCTGATGCTCGGCGCGATCGTGCTCGGCATGGCCCTGGCCGAGGGCGCCGCCAACGACTGGCTGCCGCTGATCATGGTCGACGGCTACGAGCTGGACGCCACCACCGGATCGCTCGTCTACACCCTGTTCGCCGCCGCCATGGCCACCGGCCGGTTCGGCGGGGAGTTCGTGCTCGCCCGGCTCGGCCGGGTCACCGTGGTACGCGGCAGCGCCATCCTCGCCGCCGTCGGCATTCTGATCGTGGTCTTCGCCCCGCACCCCGCGCTGGCCGCCGGCGCCGTCGTACTGTGGGGCCTGGGCGCCGCCCTCGGCTTCCCCGTCACCATCTCCGCCGCCGGCGACAGCCCGCACCACGCCGCCGCCCGGGTCAGCGCCGTGGCCACCATCGCCTACCTGGCCTTTCTCGCCGGCCCCCCGCTGCTCGGCCTGCTCGGCGAACACACCGGACTGCGCAACGCCATGCTGGCCGTCGCCGCCGTGGCCCTGCTGGTCAGCACCCTGGCCTCGGCGGCCCGCAAACCGAAGGACCAGGCCGGCCCCGTACCCCCCGCTACAACGCAGCGGCCCGCAGCCGCTCCCGCGCCGCCATCAGCGCGAAACCCAGCAGATTGAGCCCCCGCCACCGAGCCGGATCCCGCGCCGCCTCGTGGGCCGCTCCCATCCCGATGCCCCAGATCCGGTCCCGCGGGCTCGCCTCCACCAGCACCCGGTCCCCGGTGCCCAGCAGATACTCCCGCAGCGCCGCGTCCTGACCGAACTTGTGCACGCCGCCGTCCACCACGATCGCGAACCGCTCCGCGGCCCACCGCTCCTGGTCGAAGCCGCGCACCGTACGCCCCACCGCCTTGGCGTCCCGGGGATGACCGGCCGCCAGCACCCGTACCCGCGCGTCCTCGTCACCGAACAGCCGCGCCTTCTCCGCCATCATCCAGTGCTCCGCCGTGGCATACCTCTCCCCGGCCACCGTGAACGGCGCCGGCCACCACTGGCTCAGACACCCCGCCCCGACACCGCCGTCCTTCTGCGGCCGATGCCCCCAGAAACACAGATACTTCAGCCGTTCCCCCCGCCCGGCCCGATCCACCAGCTCCGCTACCCGCTCCCCGTTCGCCATGCCCGCCACTCTGCCATCCGCCACTGACACTCCCGCCCCGCTACAGATACAGCCCCGCCGCCGACCGGGACGGCAGCGGTGCCACCGCCGTCGGCCCGGTGCCCCGGCGCAGCGCGTACAGCTCCGCCAGCGTCGCCCCCTCGCGCGGCACGCCCTCCTCCGTGCCCAGCCACTCCACCGCCTCGGGGCGGGTCAGCGGACCGACCTCGATCCGGGCCAGACAGCGGCCGGGCCGCACCACCGCCGGATGCAGCCGCTCCAGGTCCTCGTTGGTGGTGATGCCCACCAGCACCCGGCGGCCCTGCCCCAGCAGGCCATCGGTGAGATTCAGCAGCCGGGACAGCGCCTGCCCCGCCGCGTCCTTGGCGCCGCCCCGGATCAACTCGTCGCAGTCCTCCAGGATCAGCAGCCGCCAGCGGTCCTTCGCCCCCGCCGCGTCGGCCGGATCCCGCTCCTCCTCGTAGCTGAGCTGATCCGGGGTGCCGTCCTCGTCGTCCTCCTCGTCGTCGCCGATGACCACATCCATCAGATAGCCGACCTCGGAGAACAGCCGTTCCGGATCCAGCACACAGTCCACCTGGCACCACTCCCGCCACGATCGCGCCAAGGTGCGCAGCGCCGAGGTCTTGCCGGTGCCGGGCGGCCCGTGGAGCAGCAGCAGCCGGCCCGCGACATCGGCGGCCGTGACCCCCATCAGGTCGTCCATGGCCCGCGCCACCGGCGCCGAGTACCCGGGGCGCACCGCCTCCCAGCTCTCCGCCGCGATCTTCCGGGTGGTGCGCACCGCGCCGCGCCCGCCGGGGGAGAAGTGCCAGAAACCCATGGTCACGTTGCCGGGATCCGGGTCCGGCGCCTCCTCGGCACCGGTGACCGTCTGCTTGAGGATCTGCTGGGCCAGTTCATCACTTTCGGCGATCACGGTCACCTGGGCGCCGTACGTCCAGCGCCGGGAGCGCAGCAGCCAGCCGGGGCCGCTCGCCAGCACGGCGTAGGTGTCGTCGCCGCGCACCGTACGGCGGACCTCGGCGCCGTCGGGCAGCAGCGGGTGGTGCTTGCGGACCTTCTCCAGACGGCGGCTGCGGGCGTACGGGAGCCGTCCGGAACCGAATTCGCTGACCAGCAGCATGTCCACGATGTCGGCGGGCGCGGTGGAGTCGGTGACGGTGAGCGGCAGGGCGGGCTCCTCGGCGGGTGAGGTGGGCGGGGGCACGGGAGTCATATCCGCCATGATCGCCGGGGCCGGGCGGTGGCGCATCCGGATTTCTGTCGCAAAAGCGCGCCTCGGTGATGTTCGTCAACACCCTTGTGGGGAAAGGTGAATCCTGGGACCGGGATACCCACGCGCACTCGGGGGGCGTTAGGGTTACTCTGCCCGGACCGGGTGCCCTCGTACGGGTGGGAGAGTCATGGAGCAGATAACACGCGGCAGGCCCCGAGTGCCTGCGATCGATTGCGGGAGCGGCGCAAGCTCTACGCGCCTGGAACGCCATCTGAGCGTGCTGTCCGGACCTGCCGTGCCGGCGCGCGAGACCGAAGAGGCCATCACGCTGATGCGCGAGCTGACAACGCGGGATCGGCAGTCCACCAAGAGCACGCCCACCCGGGGTGCCAGGGTGCGGCTGTTCACCCCGCTGCGGAGGCTGCGGCGCACGCTCTTCGGCAGTCACGGCTGATCCGGAACGTCACTTCCGTTTCAGCCGCCTGATCACTCACGCGTCACTCGGGGGAGGAGTCCACCGATACGGCGAAGGAGAAGCGGTCGCCCCGGTAATGGATGCGCGCGACATCCACGGTGCGTCCCTTCTCGTCGTACACCACCCCCGTGATGTGCAGGATCGGGCTCAGCAGCGGCACCGCGAGCAGCTGCGAGGTGGTCGGGTCAGCCAGCCGAGCCTGAACCGTGTTGGCGATCCGGCCCACCGTCACTCCCGCGACATCCCGCAGCACCCGGGTCATGGGCCAGCGTTCCAGATCCGCGGGTTCGATGCGCGCCGCGACCTCCGGGTGGAGCAAATTCTCCGCCCAGTTGGCCGCTTCTCCGCTCTCCCGGTCATACCGCAGCCGCCGGAAGCTGACCACCTCGGCCAGGCCGGGGAAGTGCGGCGCCACCTCCACGGGGACCGGTACCGGGCCGTGCCCCAGCAGGGTGGTGGCCTCGCCCGACTGCTGGGCCACGATGGTGTCCACCGAGCCGAGCAGCCGTACCGGTGAACCGGGCTTCGCCGCCGGTTCGATGAAGGTGCCGCGCCGCCGGTGCCGGCTGATCAGCCCTTCCAGCTCCAGCTCCTTGAGCGCCTGCCGCATGGTGAGGACGGACACCCCGTAGTGCTCGGCGAGTTGTTCCTCGGTGGGCAGCCGCAGTGGTGCCTGGGGCGGGCGGCCGAGTATGGAGGCGCGCAGCGACTGGGAGACCTGGTACCACAGGGGGAGTTTGCGGTTCAGCTGAAGGGAGTCGGGTGCGAAGACGGTCACGGCGCGCTCCGGGAACTCAAGGGCTCAGGCAGGGAAGTGCCGCTGAAGACCCTCCCACACATTGTCGTATCCATGTTGCGGACGGTGCTCACCGATCGCCGCCGCGGTGAGGGTCAGCGGCCAGCGGGTCTCGAACATGAAGGCCAGCCCGTCGGTCACCTTGGCGGGTACCAGGTCGGCGGCGCTGGCCCGTTCGAAGGTCTCGCGGTCGGGGCCGTGCGCCGACATCATGTTGTGCAGTGAGCCGCCGCCGGGCACGAAGCCCTCGGCCTTGGCGTCGTAGGCGCCCTCGATCAGGCCCATGTACTCGCTCATCACATTGCGGTGGAAGTACGGCGGCCGGAAGGTGTCCTCGCCCACCAGCCAGCGCGGGGCGAACACCACGAAGTCGGCGTTGGCCAGCCCCGGGGTGTCCGAGGGCGAGGTCAGCACGGTGAAGATGGACGGGTCCGGGTGGTCGTAGCTGATCGAGCCGATGACGTTGAAGCGGCGCAGATCGTAGCGGTAGGGCACATGGCTGCCGTGCCAGGCCACCACGTCCAGGGGGGAGTGGTCGTAGACGGCGGCCCACAGATTGCCGCAGAACTTGGTGATCACCTCGACGGGGCGTTCGATGTCCTCGTAGGCGGCCAGCGGCGCCTCGAAGTCCCGGGCGGCGGCGAGGCCGTTGGCGCCGATCGGGCCGAGGTCGGGGAGGGTGAAGGGGCGGCCGTAGTTCTCGCAGACGTAGCCGCGGGCGGTGCCGTCCGGCAGTTCCACCCGGAACCGCACCCCGCGCGGGATGAGCGCGATGTGCCCGGGGGCGGCGCGCAGTACGCCGAACTCGGTGCGCAGCAGCAGCGTGCCGCGCTCGGGCACGATCAGCAGTTCGCCGTCGGCGTCGCTGAACACCCGCTCCCGCATGGAGGTGTTGGCGTGGTACAGGTGCACAGCCATCCCGGTGCGCTGCCGGATGTCGCCGTTGCCGCCCAGTGTCCACAGTCCGGCGACGAAGTCGGTGCCGGGCGGCGGGGCGGGCAGCGGGTCCCACCGCAGCCGGTTGGGGTCGGGCACGGTCTCGTCGAACGGGGTACCGCGCAGCGTGCCCTGGCTGATCCGGGTGAACGGGGGGTGGGCCGCCGAGGGCCGGATCCGGTACAGCCATGAACGGCGGCCGGTGCCGCGTGGCTCGGTGAAGGCGCTGCCGCTCAGCTGCTCCGCGTACAGGCCGAGCGGGGCGCGCTGCGGTGAGTTGCGGCCGATCGGCAGGGCGCCGGGGATCGCCTCGCTGCTGTGCTCGTTGCCGAAGCCGGGGGAGTAGCCGGGTTCGTCGCCGGCCGTCACCGTCGTTCGCTGTCCGCTGCCCATGGCGTGCTCCCGCCCATCGGTCCCGACGATCATTCCTGTGAGCGACCATAGGAATCGATGGGTGGCAAGTCAACGACCCGCGCGACTTCCGGCGGTGAAACCTTTGTTCAGAATCCCCCCTCCCCGGCCGGCCCCCACGAACGGGCGAGCAGCCGCGCCGCCTGCGGACGGCCCCGGTAGGGGCGCAGGGCGCGGCGCATGTCGTGGAGCGCACGCTCCACGTCGCCCGAGCGCAGCCGCTCCCGGCCGGTCAGCAGCGCCTCCCACGCCCCGCACGCCTCCTCCAGCTGCCCTGCGCGCAGCAGCAGTTGGCCATATCTCGCCAGGGTGAGCGCATGGCCCCGGACATCACCGGCCGGCCGCTCGGCCACCGCCCGGCGCAGCACCTCCCGCGCACCCGGCAGATCGCCCAGCGCCTCCAGCGCCAGCGAGGTCTGGTACAGCAGCCCGGCCCCCGAGTAGCTGTCGAAAGGGCCGCCGGCCCCCGGCCCGTACTCCTGCGCGCGCTGCCCCGCGTACTCCGCCCGCGCCAGGGCCCTGAGCGCGCCACGCCGGTCCCCGCAGCGGGCCAGTACGACGCCGAGCTGCGCCTGGACGTACGACTGCGGCGCCGGCGGGGCCCACCGGGCGGCGCGGGCGGCGGCCTCGGCCAGCCGCAGCGCGCAGGGCAGCTGGCCGAGCCGCAGCGCCTGCCCGCTCATCGCCCGCAGCACCACGCTCCAGGTGACGCGGTCGCCCGCCTCGCCGGCCAGCTGGTGCGCACTGGTGAAGTACCGCTGCGCCAGCCCGTGCCGCTGCCCGTCCTCGTACATCCTGGCCAGCAGGAACGCCAGCCGGGCGGCCCCGGTCAGCGGCTCGGGGCGCGCGGTGGCCAGCAGCGGGGTCACATCCTCGGCGAGATGGACCGCGAGCGCGCCGCGCGCGTGCCGCCCGCCGTACGAGCGCATCGCCGCGGCGAAGAACACCGCCGCCTCGTGCAGCGCCCGGGCCGGCTCGGCGCCGGGGCCGGCCGGCGGGGCCGGCCGCGGGATGGGCACCGGCTGCGGTACGGCGGCGTCCGCCAGCCGGTAGGGCCGCTGCCGCAGCAGCGCGGCGCGCCGCCCGCCGTCCGCGTCGGTGCGGCACAGCGCGGCGAACCGGGGTACGGGGCCGGCGGCTTCCGGCGGCGGCCCGCCCGGGAAGCCGGCGGCGCGCACCGTGACGGACCGCCCGGTACGCCGGGACAGCGCCTCGGCGATCAGCTGCGGTACGGGGTGCCGGGGCTGGGTGCCGGAGAGCCAGTGGGCCACGGCGGTGCGGTCGTACCGCAGCGGGGTGCCGGTCTCGGCGCCGAGGGCGTTGACCGCGCGGGCCAGCTCCGCCTGGGTCCAGCCGGCCTCCCGCAGCAGGGCTCGCAGCTGGTCGTTGGGGCCGCGCTGTTCCGTCATGCCTTCTTTGGTCTCACAGCGGGGGCACGGGTGGCAGGGGCGCATCGGCGCGCGGGAACGCCCGGATCTGACCCACTATCACACGATGGGGTAAGAATTTCCGTGCCGGGTCACCCAGGAGAGGGGCGCGCGGCGGTGGACCCGTGCGGGCCACTGATCAACTGATCAGAGGAAATATCTGCTGACCGTCTCCGCCACACACACCGGCTTGTGCCCGCCCTCCCGCTCCACCGTCACCGTGAGCGTCAGCTGCACCCCGCCCCCGGGCACCTCCACCACCTCATGGATCCCGGCCGTGCCCCGCACCCGCGAGCCCACCGGCACCGGGGCCGGGAACCGCACCCGGTTCACCCCGTAGTTGACGGCGAGCCGGGCGCCGTCCACCCGGATCAGCCGGCGGACGAACTCGGGCAGCAGCGCGAGGGTGAGATAGCCGTGCGCCACGGTCGAGCCGAACGGGCCGTCCGCTGCCCGCGCCGGATCCACATGGATCCACTGATGATCGCCGGTCGCCTCGGCGAACAGATCGATCCGCCGTTGGTCGATTTCCAGCCAGTCGCTGGTGCCCAAGTGGGCGCCGACCGCCGCCCGCAGTTCACCCACCGACGCAAAGATCCGCGGCTCCGCCATCCGCCCAGCATGCTGACCGGCGCACGGCACTGTCAACGGCCCGGCCCCATTGACGCCCCCGCAACCCGGTGATCTGATCGAAAGCGCTGTGGGGGTGGTTCAACCGACACTGTTCTCAAAGGACATGGGAGATTCCATGCGTGCTGAGCGCGCCCGGACCACCATCGCCGCCACAGCCGTCACGGCGCTCGCCGCCGCGCTGCTGAGCACCGGCACCGCCTGCGCCACCGACACCCCCGACACCGCACCCGGGCCCGGCCCGGCACCCGTCACCAGCACCCCCGCCGCCACCCCGGCCGCGCAGAGCACGCCCGCCGGCCTGGAGCAGCTGTCCACCGGCTGGTCACTGCCCTGGGGCGCCGACTGGCTCCCGGACGGCTCCGCCCTCTACACCGAACGCGACACCCACCGCATCGTGCACCTCACCCCCGACGGCACCCGTACCGTCCTGGGCACCGTCCCGAACGTGGTGCACGGCGGCGAGGGCGGGCTGCTCGGCCTCGCCGTCTCCCCGGGCTTCGCCACCGACCGCACCCTGTACGTCTTCCACACCGCCGCCACCGACAACCGCATCGCCCGCCTCACCTGGGACGGCACCACCCTCGGCGGCTACCGGCCCCTCCTCACCGGCATCGCCAAGGCCGCCATCCACAACGGCGGCCGGCTCGCCTTCGGACCCGACGGCCACCTCTACGCCACCACCGGCGACGCCGCCAACCCGCAGCTCGCCCAGAACCCGGACGCCCTCGAAGGCAAGATCCTGCGGATCACCACCACCGGCGCCCCCGCCCCCGGCAACCCCTTCGGCACCCCCGTCTACAGCCTCGGCCACCGCAACCCGCAGGGCCTGGCCTGGGACGACGAGGGACGGCTGTGGTCGGCCGAACTCGGCCAGAACACCTGGGACGAACTCAACCTCATCGAACCCGGCAACAACTACGGCTGGCCCGCGTGCGAAGGCGCCTGCGGACGCCCCGGATTCACCGACCCCAAGGAGACGTGGAGCACCGCCGAGGCATCACCCAGCGGCCTCGCCCACGCCGACGGCGCCCTCTACATGGCCGCCCTGCGCGGCCAGCGGCTGTGGCGCATCCCGCTGGACGGCACCGACACCGGCACCCCCCAGGCGTACTACCAGGGGCAGCTCGGCCGGCTCCGCACCGTCCTCACCACCCCCACCGGCGACGCCCTGTGGCTGTCCGGCTCCAACGGCCCCGGCGCCGACGCCGTCCACCGCGTCACCCTCCGGTAGAGCGGCGCGACGAAGGTTGACGGCGGCCCGCCCGGCACCCAAGATCTGAGGGCAGGACAACGCCGAGGCGATGGGGCGGGGCAGGCATGGCGTACGACGCCGATGTGATCGTGATCGGAGCCGGCCTCGCCGGACTGGTCGCCACCGCCGAACTGGCCTCGGCCGGCCGCACCGTGATCCTCCTCGACCAGGAACCCGAGGCATCCCTGGGCGGCCAGGCCCACTGGTCCTTCGGCGGCCTCTTCCTCGTCAACTCCCCCGAGCAGCGCCGGCTGCGCATCCGCGACAGCCGCGAACTCGCCTGGCAGGACTGGCAGGGCACGGCCGGCTTCGACCGCCCCGAGGACGCGTGGCCCCGCCGCTGGGCCCGGGCCTACACCGAGTTCGCCGCGGGGGAGAAGCGCGCCTGGCTGCACGGGCACGGGGTGCGCTTCTTCCCCGTCGTCGGCTGGGCCGAACGCGGCGGCGGCGACGCCGGCGGACCCGGCAACTCCGTACCCCGCTTCCACCTCACCTGGGGCACCGGACCCGGGCTGGTCGCCCCCTTCGAACGCCGCGTCAGGGACGCCGTCGCCGCCGGCCGCGTCGAGCTGCGCTTCCGGCACCGGGTCACCGGGCTGGCCACCACCGACCGCACCGTGGACACCGTCACCGGCGAGGTCCTCACCCCCGACACCGCCCCGCGCGGCGTCGCCAGCAGCCGCGAGGTGGCCGGCGCCTTCGAACTGCGCGCCCAGGCCGTGATCATCACCACCGGCGGCATCGGCGGCAACCCCGAACTGGTACGCGCCCACTGGCCGCAGCGGCTCGGCACCGCCCCGCGCCGGATGCTCACCGGCGTGCCCGCCCACGTCGACGGCCTGATGCTCGGCATCGCCGAACGCGCCGGTGCCCGCCTCATCAACCGCGACCGGATGTGGCACTACACCGAAGGCATCCACAACTGGAGCCCGGTGTGGGCGCGACACGGCATCCGCATCCTGCCGGGACCCTCCTCGCTGTGGCTGGACGCCACCGGCAAACGGCTGCCGGTGCCGCTCTTCCCCGGCTTCGACACCCTCGGCACCCTCGAACACATCATGCGCACCGGGCACGAACACACCTGGTTCGTACTCACCCAGCGCATCATCGAGAAGGAATTCGCCCTCTCCGGCTCCGAACAGAACCCGGACCTCACGGGCAAGAGCGTCCGCCAGGTGCTCGGCCGCGCCCGCTCCGGGGCCCCCGCCCCGGTCCGCGCCTTCCTGGAGCACGGCGCCGACTTCGTCGTCGAACGCGACCCGGCGGCCCTGGCCCGTGGCATGAACGCCGTCACCGGCGACGGGCTGATCGACGAGGCCCTGCTGCGCCGCGAAATCGAGGCCCGGGACCGGGAGATCGGCAACCCGTTCAGCAAGGACCTCCAGCTCACCGCCGTTCGCGGGGCCCGCCGCTATCTCGGCGACAAACTGATCCGAGTGGCCGCCCCGCACCGGCTGCTCGACCCCAAGGCCGGACCGCTGATCGCCGTCCGGCTCAACCTGCTCACCCGCAAGACCCTCGGCGGACTGCTCACCGACCTCGGCGGCCGGGTGCTCGGCGCGGACGGCGAGCCACTGCCGGGGCTCTACGCGGCGGGCGAGGCGGCCGGCTTCGGCGGCGGCGGGATGCACGGCTACCGCTCCCTGGAGGGGACGTTCCTGGGCGGCTGCCTGTTCTCCGGCCGCGCGGCCGGCCGCGCGGCGGCCCGCAGCCTGTAGCCATCCACCCAGGGGGGAACGATGCGCGTCACGGCCCGTAAGCCGACCCTGCCGGTCCTGCTGCTGCTCCTGCTGGTGACACAACTCGCCGCCCTCTCCTGGCCCGCGTACGCCTGCGGCTGCGGCGGCATGGTCACCGGACCCGGGCAGCGACTCACCGTCCAGCGCGAGACCTCGGCGGTGCGCTGGGACGGCGCGACCGAACAGATCGTCATGAGCCTGACCGTGGGCGGCGACGCCGCCGAGGCCGCCTGGATCATGCCGGTGCCCAGCCGCGCCGAGGTCACCCTCGGCGACCCGGCACTCTTCGACGAACTGTGGTCCGCCGCCGCACCCGAGTACCGCGACCGGCACTACTTCTGGCCGCGCCCCGGCGACTGGCCGCGCGGCGACGACGGGCGCGACGCGGCGGCCGGCACCGGCGCAGGTCCGGGAACGCCTTCCGTACCACCCGTGGCGGTGATCAGCAGGGAGCGGCTCGGCCCCTTCGACGTGGCCCGGCTGACCGCCACCGACCCCGGCGCCCTGGAGGACTGGCTGCACGCCAACGGTTTCGCCCTCCCCGAGGACATGGCCGCCGAACTCACCCCCTACACCGAGCTGAACTGGGAGTACGTGGCGCTCCGGCTCGCCCCGGACGCCGCCGCCCAGGGCGCGGACCCGGACGCGGACGTGGTGCTGGGCGGGACGCTCGACCCCATCAGCCTCACCTTCGCCTCCGACGAACTCGTCTACCCCATGCGGCTGTCCCGGCTCGCCGCCACCGAACAACTCCTCACCCTCTACGTGCTGTCCGACCACCGCATGGAGCCGCAGTCCACCATCGGCGGCGACCAGCCGGAGATCATCTTCGCCGGCCCGCTCACCCCCGCCCCCGGACCGCTGCGCGACCTGGCCGGCCAGGACGCCTTTCTCACCGCCATCCGCCAGGAGTTCCCGCAGCCCGGCCTGATCGAGGGCGACCATCTGCTGCGCCGCACGGCCGAGGACACCGAGTTCCGCCGCGTCCACCACACCGACCGGCTGCTGCACTGGTTCGGCGTCCCCGCCTGGCAGCTGACCGCCGCCGCCGTGGCGCTCCTGGCCCTGGCCCCGGCGGCGGTGGCCGTGCGAAGGTGGCGGCGGCGGAAGGAGCCGTGGTGGACCTGATTCTGTTCATGACCCTGCCAGGACTGGTCATCGTGCTGACCGGGGTGGCGTTCGCCGACCACCTGCTGCTGCGCGCCGGCCGCGCGGGGCTGCTGCCCTGGCGCACCGGCACCCGCACCGGCCGGGTCTCGGCCACCGGCTTCGAGATGCTGCATGTCTCGCTGCTGCCCGGAAAGGAACACGAGCTGTCCCAGCGCCAGACGATGGCCCTGCTGCGCGACGAGGCCGGGGACGGTGCCCCGCCCGGCACGGAGGTGGACCTCACGGCCGGCACCGCCCGGGTCCGCCTCCCGGGCTGACCCCGCGCCGGAAATTCCCCGCGCGCGTGCCGTACGGCCGGTACGGTCGCGGGCATGGCCGCTGACAACGAGGTGGAGTGGGCCCGGATCAACCGGGACAACTGGAACGACCGGGTCGCCGTCCACGCGGCCAGCGCGTACTACGATCTGCCCGGCTTCCGGGACGGCGCCTGCACCCTGCGGGAGTACGAGCGCGCCGAGCTCGGCGAAGTGACCGGCAAGCGGCTGCTGCACCTCCAGTGCCATCTCGGCCTGGACACCCTCTCCTGGGCCCGGTACGGCGCCCACGTCACCGGCCTGGACTTCTCCGCCGAGGCGATCCGTACCGCCCGCTCACTCGCCGCCGACACCGGGCTCGCCGACCGGTCCCGCTTCGTGGTCTCCGATGTGTACGAGGCCCGGGCCGCCCTCGGCGAGGAGACCTACGACATCGTCTACACCGGCATCGGCTCGCTGGTGTGGCTGCCCGATCTGCCGCGCTGGGCCGCCGTGGTCGCCTCGCTGCTGCGCGACGGCGGGCGGCTGTATCTCGTGGAGTTCCATCCGCTCGGCGACACCCTCGGAGCCGACGGCCGGACCCTCACCCACGACTACTTCGCCACCGGCGGCGAGCTCTACGACGAGCCGCACACCTACACCGACGGCCCGCCGCTGACCAGCACCGCGAGCGTGCAGTGGCAGCACCCGCTGGGCAGCGTGATCACCGCTCTCGCCGCCGCCGGGCTGCGGATCGAACTGCTGACGGAGCGCGAGAACATCCTCTTCCGGCGCTATCCGGTGCTGGAGGAGGACGGGCACGGCGGGTACCGCTTCCCGGCCGGCCACCCCCGGCTGCCCCTCATGTACTCGCTGAGAGCCGTGAAGCAGCCGGTGCCCCGCTGACCTCCTCCAGCCGGGCGACCAGCCGGCCCAGCAGCTCGGCCAGCAACTCCCCGTCCCCACCGTCGCCCGGCAGTTCGGGGCCACCGGCGCTCACCAGGCCGTGCAGTTGCCGCCACCGCTCCGTACCGCGCGGGGTCAGCGCGGCCAGCACCCGGCGCCGGTCCAGCGGGTCCACCCGGCGGTGCACCAGGCCGTCGTCCACCAGCTGATCCACCAGCCGGGTCAGCGTGGCCGGCGGCAGCAGGACGCGGTCGGCGATCGCCGTCATGCCGTGGCCCGCGCCGTCCGCCAGCAGCGACAGCACCCGCCAGGCGTCCACCGTGCAGCCGGTGCCCTCCAGTACGGTACGCAGCCGGCGCACCGCGAGCCGTTCGGCACGGGTGAGCAGCGTGGCCAGATCATCAGCGGGCATCTCGCTCCTCGGGCCTGTGGAGCGACCATCCTACAAACCGCGCCATGATGGCCGGGTGACGTACCGGGAACCCCTCACCCCCGCCGCCACCGACACCCTCGGTGTCGCCCTCGTCGTGCCCCGCCAGGGCCCGGCCGGGATCTTCGGCCCCGGCTGCGAACTGTGCGCCGAACTCGCCGCCGAGGAGGTCAACGCGGCCGGCGGAGTCATGGGCCGCGCGCTGCGGCTGATCACCGTGGACGGCGGCGCGCCCCCGCACCGGGTCGCCGCCGAGGTGGGCGCCCTGGTCGGCGCGGGCGCCGTGCAGGGCGTCACCGGCTGGCACATCTCCTCGGTGCGCCAGGCCCTCGCCCCGCTGATCGCCCACCGGGTCCCGTACGTCTACACCGCGCTGTACGAGGGCGGCGAGAACACCACCGGCGTCTACCTCACCAGTGAGACCCCGGGCGGACAACTGCGCCCCGCCATGCGGCTGCTGGCCGCCGAGCACAAGGTGCGCCGCTGGTACGTGGTCGGCAACGACTACGTCTGGCCCCGGCGCACCGCCCGCGCCGCCCACCACTACGCCCGCACCTCGGGCGGGACCATCTGCGGCGAGAGCTATCTCCCGCTGGGTACCGACGACTTCGCCGCCACGCTGCGCCGGATCGAGCACAGCGAGGCGGACGCCGTGCTGATGCTGCTGGTCGGCAGCGACGCGGTCCGCTTCAACCGGGCCTTCGGCGCCGCCGCCCTGGACCAGCGGGCGCTGCGGCTCTCCACCCTCATGGACGAGAACATGCTGGTCGCCTCCGGAGTGGCCGGCACCCGGGGACTGCTGGCCACGGCCGGGTTCTTCGGCGCGCTGGCCACCGCCGACACCCTGGACTTCCACGGCCGGTACGCCGCCCGCTTCGGCCCGGCCGCGCCCGCGCCCAGCTCGCTGGGGGAGTCCTGCTACGAGGGCGTGCTGCTGCTGGCGGCGCTGATCGCCCGGGCCGGGTCCTGGGCGGTGCCGGCCATCGAGGGCACGGCGGACGAGGTCAGTTACGAGGGCGCCCGGGGCATCCTGCGGCTCACCGGCCGGCACGTACAGCAGCGGATCTATCTCGCCGAGGCGGCCGGCCTCGACTTCCGTGTGACGGCCGATCTGGACGCCTGGAGCAACTGACCGCCACCGACCGCGCATTAATACTTCCGGACGGAAGTATTAATGGAGGTGACATTCCCCGGAAACAGCCCCCTCCGAAGCTGTGGCATGCCCTCGCCGGGCGGCGCGGCCCGGCGACACCTTCCTGACCGTGCAGGCCCTGACACCGGGGCCGAGGAGGAACCGCGATGCCGACAGCCCGGGGATACCGCCTGGCCTCATCCGTACTGGCCCTGACCACCGCCGCCGCCCTCAGCGGCTGCGGCGCCCGCACCGGGGAGGAGAACGCGACCGGCCCGGCCACCGCCACCATCGACACCTCCGGCGACACCATCAAGGTCGGCCTGCTCAACTCGCTCTCCGGCACCATGGCCATCAGCGAGGTGACCGTACGCGACGCCCTGCTGCTCGCCATCGAGGAGATCAACGCCGATGGCGGCGTCCTCGGCAAGCGGATCGAGCCCATCGGCGAGGACGGCGCCTCCGACTGGCCCACCTTCGCCGAGAAGGCCGGCAAACTCATCCAGCAGGACCAGGTCGCCGCCGTCTTCGGCTGCTGGACCTCCGCCAGCCGCAAGGCCGTACTCCCGGTCTTCGAGCAGAACGGCTCACTCCTCTTCTACCCCGTGCAGTACGAGGGACTTGAGCAGTCGCCCAACATCTTCTACACCGGCGCCACCACCAACCAGCAGATCGTGCCCGCCCTGGACTATCTGCGCGAACAAGGCGTCGAATCCCTCTACCTCGTCGGCAGCGACTACGTCTTCCCGCGCACCGCCAACAAGATCATCGACGCCTACGCCGAAGCCCACGGCATCGAGATCCTCGGCGAGGACTACGCCCCACTGGGCTCCACCGAGTTCGCCACCATCGCCAACAAGGTCGAGGCGGCCGGCGCCGACGCCGTCTTCAACACCCTCAACGGCGACAGCAACGTCTCCTTCTTCAAGGAGTACGACGCGGCCGGGCTCACCGCCGACACCATGCCCGTGCTGTCCGTCTCCATCGCCGAGGAAGAGGTCAAGGGCATCGGCACCCAGTACCTCACCGGCCAACTGACCTCCTGGAACTACTACCAGACCACCGAAGGCGCCGCCAACGACACCTTCGTGGCCGCCTACCAGGACAAGTACGGCGCCGACAAGCCCACCTCCGACCCGATGGAGGCCGCCTACACCTCCGTGTACCTGTGGAAGGAAATGGTGGAGAAGGCCGGCTCCTTCGAGGTCGCCGACGTCCGCGCCGCCGCCGACGGCATCACCTTCGACGCCCCCGAGGGCACCGTCACCATCGACGGCGCCACCCAGCACCTCCACAAGACCAACCGCATCGGCCGCGTCGAGGCCGACGGCACCATCTCCGAGATCTGGACCTCCGAGCAGCCCATCAAGCCCGACCCCTACCTCAAGGAGTACGACTGGGCCGAGGGCCTGGCCCGATGACCGTCCTCCTCAGCCAGTCCTTCACCGGCATCAGCATCGGCGCCGTGCTGCTGCTGATCGCCCTCGGCCTCTCCCTGACCTTCGGTCAGATGGGGGTCGTCAATATGGCACACGGAGAATTCATCATGATCGGGGCGTATGTCACATACGTCCTGCAACAGCATCTCACCGACGCCGGCCTCTCCCTGCTGCTCGCCCTCCCGGCCGCCTTCGCGGTGGCCGGGGCCATGGGCGCACTCCTCGAATGGGCCCTGATCCGGCGGCTGTACGCCCGGCCGCTCGACACCCTGCTGGTCACCTGGGGCGTCTCGCTGCTGCTCCAGCAACTCGCCCGGGACATCTTCGGCGCCCCCAACGTCCAGACCAGGGCGCCCGAATGGCTCACCGGCCGGATCACCCTGTTCGGCGGCGCGCACCCGCTCACCCTCTCGCACGCCCGGCTGTTCATCCTCACCCTGGCCGTCGCCGCCGTCCTCGCGCTCGCCCTCACCCTGCGGCTCACCCCGCTCGGCCGCCGCATCCGCGCCGTCGTCCAGCACCGCGAACTCGCCGAAGCCTCCGGCATCGCCACCGCCCGCGTCGACCGGCTCACCTTCTTCATCGGCTCCGGCCTCGCCGGAGTCGCCGGCGTGGCGCTCACCCTGATCGGCCCCATCGGCCCCGCCATGGGCACCAACATCATCATCGACGCCTTCCTGGTGGTCGTCGTCGGCGGCATCGGCCGGCTGCGCGGCGCCGTCATCGCCGCCTTCGCCCTCGGCGTGCTGCAAGCGATCGTCGAATACTCCACCACCCTGTCCATCGCCAAGGTCACGGTGCTGATCGCCATCGTCGGCTTCCTCCAGTGGCGGCCCCAGGGCATCGCCACCGTACGCACCCGGAGCCTGGCATGACCGACACCCGAACCCGCCTGCTCACCCTGGCCGGCTTCACGCTCACCGCCGTGCTGCTGTTCGCCGTCGCCCCCGCCGTCCTCACCGACTTCCGGCTCTCCCTCCTCGCCCGCTACCTGTGCTTCGCCATCGTCGCCGTCGGCATCGCGCTGGCCTGGGGCCGCGGCGGCATGCTCACCCTCGGCCAGGGCCTGTTCTTCGGACTCGGCGGCTACGCGATGGCCATGCACCTCAAGCTCGCCGACGCCGGGCCCGGCGGACTCCCCGACTTCATGCTGCTGTACGGCACCGGCGGCGAACTCCCCTGGTGGTGGGAGCCCTTCCGCTCCCCGGTGTTCGCGCTGGCCGCCGTGCTGATCCTGCCCATGACGGTGGCCGCCCTCATCGGCTTCCTCGTCTTCCGCCGCCGGGTGCGCGGCGCCTACTTCGCCATCCTCAGCCAGGCGCTGGCCGCCGCCTTCGCCATCCTCCTGATCGGCCAGCAGGCCACCACCGGCGGCACCAACGGACTCACCAACTTCCAGGGCTTCTTCGGCTTCGCCCTCGCCGACCCGCTCAACAAGCGGATGGTGTACTTCGTCATCGCCGGCACGCTGCTGGCCGTCCTGCTGCTCACCCGCCAGCTGTTCCGGTCGCGATACGGGGAACTCCTGGTCGCGGTACGGGACTCCGAGGAGCGGGTCAGGTTCCTCGGCTACGACCCGGCGCTGGTCAAACTCGCCGCCTATGTCGGGTCCGCCGGACTGGCCGGGCTGGCCGGGGCGCTGTTCGTCCCGGCGGTCGGCATCATCTCCCCGGCGCTGATCGGCATCGTGCCCTCCATCCAGTTCGTCATCGGCGCCGCCATCGGCGGCCGGGCCTCACTCGCCGGGGCCGCGCTCGGCGCCGTCGCCGTGGCCTGGGCCCAGACCACCCTCTCCGAGGAATTCCCCGCCGCCTGGACCTACTTCCAGGCCGGACTGTTCATCCTCGTCATCGCCTTCCTCCCCGGGGGCCTCGCCTCCCTGCGGCACCACCTCACCCGCCGCCGTACCCGCACCCCGGCCCGAACCCCAGCAGCAGCGGAAGGAGCCCCCGCGTGACCGCGCTCACCATCCGGAACCTGCGGGTCACCTTCGACGGCTTCACCGCCGTCGACGGCGTCGACCTCGACATCGAAAGCGGCGATCTGCGCTTCCTCATCGGCCCCAACGGCGCCGGCAAGACCACCCTCGTCGACGCCGTCACCGGCCTCGCCCCCGCCACCGGCTCGGTCCGCTTCGCCGGCCGGGAACTCCTGGGCCGCCCCGTCCACCGCATCGCCCGGCTCGGCATCGGCCGCACCTTCCAGACCGCCACCGTCTTCGAACAGCTCACCGTCCTCCAGAACCTGGACATCGCGGCCGGCGCCACCCGCCCCGTACGCACCCTGCTGCGGCAGCGCCGGCACACCCCGGAGGCGGTGGCCGCCGCCCTGGAGACCACCGGCCTCACCGCCCACCGCGACCGGCCCGCCGGCGCCCTCGCCCACGGCCAGAAACAGTGGCTGGAGATCGGCATGCTGCTCGTCCAGAACGTCCAACTGCTCCTGCTGGACGAGCCGGTGGCCGGCATGAGCCACCCCGAACGCGAGGCCACCGGCGAACTCCTGCGCCGCGTCGCCACCGACCGCACCGTCGTCGTCATCGAACACGACATGGACTTCCTGCGCGCCGTCGCCCGCAGCGTCACCGTGCTGCACGCCGGCCGGGTCCTGAGCCAGGGCACCGTCGCCGAGGTCCAGGCCGACCCGAAGGTCCAAGAGGTCTACCTCGGCGAGCCGGTGGAGGCATGATGCTGCGCATCGACGACATCTCGGCCGGCTACGACCGCAGCCGCGTCCTGCACGGCGTCTCCCTCGACGTCCCGGACGACACGGTGACCGCCGTCCTCGGCCACAACGGGGCCGGCAAATCCACCCTGCTGCGCGCCGCGCTCGGCCTGCTCAAACCCCAGGCCGGCCGGGTGTGGTTCGACGGCGAGGACATCACCCGGCTCCCCGCCCACCAGCGGGTACGGCGTGGCATGGCGTACGTACCGCAGGGCCAGCAGAGCTTCCCGCAGCTGACCGCGCTGGAGAATCTGCGGCTGGTCGCCGACCGCCGCAAGGACGGCCGGGCGGCGCTCGCCGAGGCGCTGGACCTCTTCCCCGCGCTCCGCCCGCTGGCCACCCGCCGGGCCGGCCTGCTCTCCGGCGGCCAGCGCCAGCAACTCGCCATCGCCCGCGCGCTGATCACCCGCCCCCGGCTGCTGCTCCTGGACGAGCCCACGGAGGGCATCCAGCCCTCCGTGGTGGCGGAGATCCAGCGCACCGTCATCGAACTGAGCCGCCGGGGCGGCCTGTCCGTACTGCTGGTGGAGCAGCACATCGGCTTCGCCCTCCGCGCCGCCCACCACTACGCCGTCCTGGAGGCCGGCCGCATCACCTCTTCCGGCACCGGGCGGGACAACGCGGAGCAGACCGTACGGGAGGCCCTGCGGGTATGAGGGGGGTCAGCCCTCACACAGGACCTCGTCGCGCGGCACATACGTCGTCCGGTACGACTCGCGGCCGGCCTCCGTGCCGTCGTTGATGAAGATCCGGTTCACCTCCACGTCGAAGCCCTCCAGCGGGGGCTGCGGGACGCACTCGTCGCCCTCCGCGCCCTCGCGGCTGCCCGGCTCCTTGATGTTGGTGCGCGGGCCGGTCTCCGAACGGACCTCGTCGTAGCGCTTGGTGCCCAGGAAGGTGATGGTCACCGAGGAGTCGGTGGCGGAGGCCAGGATGTAGATGGTGTGGCCGGAGTCGTTGAGGAACCGCAGGTCCAGGCTGCCCCAGGCGACCGTGGCCTCGCGGCCCTCCGGATAGCGCTCGATGTAGAACGAGTGCGCCCCGTACTCCACCGGTTTGACCCCGGCGAAGAACATGGCGTTGAACATGGTGGTGGCCACCGCCGAGACCCCGCCGCCCTGGGCGGTGGTGTACTGGTCGTCGAGGATGATGATCCCCTCGACGAAGCCGTTCTCCTCGGTGCGCTCGCCGACCGTGCGGTTGAAGCTCCACTCCTGATCCGGCGCCACCACCGAGCTGTTGATCAGCTCGGCCGCCCGCCCGATGTTGGTGATGCGGTACGGGGCGGGCTCGAAGTTCACGGTGAAGGAGGACATCTCCTCCACGATCCCCAGGTCCTTGTAGGTGGCCGGGCTGATCGTGGGCCGCACCTCCTCGGTGGCCACCGCCGCCGTACGGGCCGCCTCGCCGGCCGCGAACAGCAGCGGCTCCACGGCCGGGCCGATCGCCTCGCGGTCCACCTTGCTGCCGACGCTGCCGGGGCTGGAAGCCACCACCTGGCCGCCGTCCAGCCGCAGCGTCGCCTCCACCGGCTCCGTCCCGGCGGCAGCCAGCTGCTCGTCGAGCCGCTCGTCCGCGCTCAGTGCGGCCCCGTCGAACTGAGGGGCCAGGGCGCCGCTGTCGTCGGCGGTCAGGGTGAGGTGGTCGCCGATGAGTGCGGTGGAGATGGTGAGGGTGTGCTCCCCGGCGGTCAGCAGCACCGGTCCCGACATCGCCGGCTCGGCGTACTCGCGCAGCGCCCGCTCGATCTCCCGCTCCCCGGTGAGCGGCTCGGCCCGCTCCACGGGCAGCGGCACCGGGTCCGGCTCGGCGCCGTCCGGCGCGGGGTAGCCCTCCCGCAGCCGGCCCAGTGAGCGTTCCACGTCCAGCGCCACCCCGGCGCGCGGTTCGGTGACCTCGGGTTCCCCGCCGGCGAAGGTGATGGCGCCCTCGCGGACGGTGCGGTCGGAGCCGTCCGCCAGTTCGGTGAGCGCCGCACGGCCCGCGTCCTCGTCCTGGTGGACCACCAGCTCGATCTCGCCGCCGCGCCGCCCCATGACGCGGTCCAGCAGCGACGGGTTGCCCGCCCGGGCGACGGTCGCCTCGAAGTCCAGCGACAGCCCGGCGGTGGCCGGATCCAGCTCGTGGACGTCGGCCCCGGCGCCGTCCACGTCCTCGCCGATGACGACGGTCAGCGGGGCGCTGCCCAGCGCCCCCAGCTCACGTTCCAGCTTCTCGCGGGCCTCCTGCGCGGAGAGCCCGCCGATCTCCACGCCCCGTACGGTGGTGCCCTCGGCGATGCCGTCGCCCACCAGCAGATACCCGGTGACCCCGGCCGCCGTCAGCGCCACGAAGGCGACACCGCTGATCAGCACCGGCCGGGGAATGGCCGCGAGCCGCCGCCCGATGCCCCGTCGGTGCACCGTGGGGGGCTGGGCCGGCGGCGGGGGTATGGAGTACGACACGGATCTCCCCGATGGCTGCGCTGACGGGCGCCCCGGATGGGGCCACTGACGCCAGGGACACTAGCAAAACGGCCCGGCCCCGGATCAGGGGGCGATTTCCGCCCAGACCGTACAGCCCGCTCCCTGGTCGGGGGAGATCACGCCCCACCGGGCGGCCATCGCGTCCAGCAGCAGCAGTCCGCGCCCGCCCTCGGCGTCCGGGTCGGCGGGGCCGGAGCGCGGGGTGCCGGCCGCGAGGCCCGGGCCCTGGTCGGCGACCTCGATGCGCAGCTGGCGGCCCCGGCGCTCGACGCGGCACACGATGCGATCGCTGTCGGTGTGCAGCAGGGCGTTGGTGACCAGCTCGGAGATGATCAGGCGCGCGGTGTCGACCAGGTCCCGCTCCACTCCCCAGCCGGTCAGCCGGTGCCGCACCACCTCGCGCGCGGCGGCGACCGAGGCCGGGCGGGACGGCAGCTCGAATCTCTCTCCCGGCGGGTCCGCCGGGGGCGCGGCGGGGGACGGGAGCGAGACCGGGAGCGGCGTCGTGCGGGGGGATGAAAACACGAGCGGATGCGCCTTCCGTGGATCCGAAGCCAGCGTGAGCCGGGTCACGTGTTCACTATGCGCGGTGATGTGCGCAGAGCGCAAGGGGAGTTCTGCGATTCGCAGAACGCGAAGCGATCTCTGTCGATGCCATTACCGCTGTGGCACACTTACGCCCAAAGGACCGGGACCGGTCGCGTTGCGTACAACAACAAGGCGTGGCAAACAGGGCGCTGAAGGAGAACACCGTGGCGGAAGCGCGCTCGGGGCCGACCGTGGGACAGATCGTCCTGGGTCTGCGCCTCCGGGACCTGCGTGAGCGAGCCGGCTGTTCCTTCGGCGACGCCGCCAAGGCGCTGAGCGTCAACACCACCACCGTGCGCCGCATGGAGAAGGCGGAGGTCGGCCTCAAGCCGCTGTACGTCAAGGCCCTGCTGGAGCGGTACGGGGTCGGCGGCGCGGAGGCGGACGCCTTTCTCGTCCTGGTGGAAGAGGCCAACCAGCCCGGCTGGTGGCACAACTTCCGCGATGTGCTGCCCGACTGGTTCAGCCTCTATGTCTCGCTGGAGGGCGAGGCCCGGCTCATCCGCTCCTACGAACCGCACTGTGTCCCCGGCCTGCTGCAAACGCCCGCATATGCCCGCGCGCTGCTGCGGACCGGCTTCCCGCACGGCAGCGAGGAGGAGCTGGACCGCCGGGTCGCGCTGCGCATGGAGCGCGCGGACCTGCTCACCCGGACCAGACCGCCGCTGCTGTGGGCCGTGATGGAGGAGCAGGTACTCCACCGGCGGCTGCCCGACCCCGCCGTGATGCGGGAACAGATCGACCATCTGCTGAAGATCACGTCCCTGCCGAACGTGACCCTCCAGATCATGCCGTTCAGCGCCGGCCCCCACCCCGGCATGTTCGGGCCCTTCCAGCTGTTCCGATTCGAGATCCCGGAGCTGCCGGACATCATCTACACCGAAAGCCTCACCGGCGCGGTGTACCACGATGAACGGCCCGACACCATCGCCTACCTGGAGGTGCTGGACCGCATGGGCGCGCAGGCCGCGTCTGTACAGGACACCGTGGCCATCCTCGGTGAGATTCGCAAGGAGCTGTGACTCATGGGTAAAACGCCCTCTCCTCACCCCCACATCTACAACGGGATGCCCGCCAAGGAGCTCGGCAACGCGGGCTGGCGGAAGCCCTGGAGCGGTACCAACGGCGGCAACTGCGTGGAAGCCATGAAGCTGGCCGACGGCCGGGTGGCGCTGCGCCAGTCCACCGACCCCGAGGGCCCGGCGCTGATCTACACCCCGCACGAGATAGAGACCTTCATCCGCGGCGCGAAGCACGGGGAAGCGGACTTCCTGCTGACCTGACGCGTACGGAACGGGGCGCGGCCGGCCGGCCGCGCCCCGTCGTCCCGGCGGCGGCAGGTGTCACCGCATGACGGAGCCGCCGGCGATGACCAGGGATTCGCCCGTCACATAGCCGCCGTGCACCAGGGCCCACACCCAGTCGGCGATCTCCTCCGGCCGCGCCACCCGCTTGAGCGGGATGCCCTCCGCCACGTGTGCCATCCGCCCGGTGGCCGCGTTGCCCGGGGTGTCCACCCAGCCGGGGGCCACCGCGTTGACCGTGATGTTGTCCGGGGCCAGCTCGATGGCGAGGGACTTGGTCAGCGAGACCACCGCCGCCTTCGACGCGCTGTACAGCAGCTGGCCCGGGGAGACCGCGAAGGCGTCCACCGAGGCGAAGTTCACCACCGCGCCGCCGCCGGCCGCCGCGAGCAGCGGGGTGGTCACCGCCGTCACGTTGAGCGTGCCGAGCACATTGACATCGAAGATCCGCCGGTACAGCTCCTCGGTGAAGTCATCGAGCCGGGTGGGCGGGTAGATGCCGGCCGCGTTCACCACCGCGCGCAGCGGGACGGCGCCCAGGGCGCCGATCAGCCCCTGCTGGAGCCCGGCCCGGTCGGTGACATCGGCGGTCAGCGGGCGGTACGACTCACCCACCTCCCGCGCCCCGGCGGCCAGCGCCGCCGCGTCCCGGTCCACCGCCAGCACCTGCCAGCCGCCGGCGGCGAACCGGCGGGCCACCGACTGCCCCATCCCGCTGGCGGCCCCGGTCACCAGTACGGCCTTGTCCACGGTTGTCTCCTTCATTTCGTTCATGTCGGCGATGTCGTCGCTCATCGGACGGCGCTGCTCTGCTCGGCCGGTGCGGCGATGCCGCGCGCGGCGGCGCCCCGTTCCAGCTCGTCCAGGAACCGGTTCGCCCGCCGCAACTGCTCGGTCCACACCGGCCGCAGGATGTCGATGCGGTCGTCGGCGCCGAACCGGCGCTCCAGTACGTCCGGCAGCGGCCGGGCCAGCCGGCCGCCGAGGCGCTGCGACAGCCCGATCAGCCGGGCGATCAGCTTCGACTGCGCCGAGAACACCGGGAACTGCGGCCCGCGCGGACTGGCGAGGCCGACGAAGTACAGTCCCGGCACCCCGGTCGGCACGGTCAGCGCGGCCGTGCGCGACGGTGCTCCACCCCGCCACTCCAGCAGCCCCTGCGGCAGGAACGGCAGGCTGACCCGGAACCCGGTGGCCCACAGCACCGTGTCGTAGGCGCGGCGGCTGCCGTCCGTGAAGAGCACGGTGCGGCCCTCGATCGCCTCGATGCCGGGGCGGACCGCGATCCGGCCGTGCTGGATCCAGTACAGCAGCAGCTCGTTGACCACCGGCAGTTGCTCGTTGAGGTTCTCGGTGGCCGGGGTGGGCAGCCCGGGGTAGCGGTCGGCGGTGCCCACCGAGATCTTCACCAGGGTGCGGGTCACCCGTTCGGCCAGCCGCCCCGGCAGCCTCGGCACCAGCGGCAGTTCGTTGCGCGGGCGGCCGAAGAAGGTCTTGGGCTGGAAGACATGCCCGTTGCGCACCGAGATGTCGGTGGCCAGCCGGGCGTTGGCGGCGTCCACGGCGAGATCGCAGCCCGAGTTGCCCGAGCCGACCACCAGGACCCGCTCGCCGTCGATGTCGCGGGTGTTGCGGTACTCGCTGGAGTGCAGTGAACGGCCCGCGAAGTCGGCCGCCGCCTTCGGAAGCCTGGGGTCCCAGTGGTGGCCGTTGGCGACCACGACGGCGTCGTACGTACGGTCCGTCCCGTCCGCCGTGCTCACCGTCCACCGCCCGCCGGCCTCGGCCGGCGCCTGCCGTACCCCGGTGATCTCGGTGTCGAGGCTGATGTGCGGGAGCAGCCCCTCGCGCTCGGCGAAGCCCTCCAGATAGTCCCGCACCTGGTCGCGGCTGGGGAAGAGCGGATAGTGGGCGGGCATCGGGGCGCCCTCGAAGCCGGAGCTGTCGCGCGGCGTGATCAGGTGCAGTGCCTCGTAGTCGGTGTGCCAGTGGCCGCCCACACGCCCGGTGCGCTCGAAGCAGTCCACCTCAAGGCCCTCGGCCCGCAGCACCCGCAGGGCCTCAAGCCCGGCGGCCCCGGCGCCGATGACGCACACCCGCTGTCGGTGAATAGTTCCCATGTGCGGAGTATCACGACAGCGTCCACCTCCGGTAAATACTTGATTCACAACACCACCGATAGCCTCAGCCTTGGGCCAGTCCCCGCCTGGCGCGCCGCTGGAGCGCCGCGATGTGCTTGTGCGCGATCTTCATGAACATCCGGGTCGCCGGGGACAGCGCGCCCCCGGACCGGGTGATGAACGCGAAGTGCTCCTCCACCGGCGGATCCAGCTGCGCCCAGTGCAGCCGCCGGGTGTACCCCTGGGAGCGGGCCACCAGATAGGACACGAGCGCGTCGCCGACCCCGTGCGCGGCCAGCTCCACCGCGTGCGTCTGGAACTCCACCTCGGCGTACGGGCGCAGCGTCACCCCGGCTCGCTGGGCCCGCTCGGTCAGCGCCCGGCGCAGCGGGTCCGCGTCCTCCCAGCGGGCCTCCGACAGCACCAGCGGGGCGGCGGCCAGCGCCTCGATGCCGACCGGGACGGCGGCCCGCCGGGGGTCGGCGCTCACGTACACCACGGTGTCGGTGAGCACCGGCTGTCCCACCGACAGTCCGTGGTCCTTGATCGGCAGTTGCACCAGGCCGGCCTCCAGTTCGCCGGCCCGCACCGCGTCGGCGACCTCGGAGGAGTTCAGCCCGACCACCCGCACCTGCACCTGCGGGTACTGCTCGTGGAAGTCGCGGATGAGCGGCGTGAGGAGATACAGGTGCGCGCTGTTGAAGGTGCCGAAGGAGACGGTGCCGCCGGACAGGGTGCGCACCTCCCGGACCGCCTGGCTCAGCTCGCGGACATCGGCGAGGGTGCGTTCGGCGTGCGGCAGCAGCGTACGGCCGGCGTCGGTGAGCTGGAGCCGGCGGTTGGTGCGGGTGAACAGCACGACGCCCAGGGTGTGTTCGAGTCGTCTGATCTGTTCGGACAGGCTCGGCTGGGCGATGTGCAGGGCATCGGCGGCGGCGGAGAAGGAGCCATGGCCGACGGCCGCCAGAAAGTAGCTCAACTGCATCAGGGTCGGCTGTGCCATAGGTGATCCCTTGAGGAAGCGCTGTGGATTGAGACTGTGCCGGGGGCCAGGCTGCCCGTAGCGTACCGGTCTATCAAAGTCACCCCACCCGTTAATTTGTTTGTAACCCACCCCCGGGTGCGGAAAGCGAAAGTGGTGCCTGTTATGAGTACGCAGACCTCCGGGGAACCGGCGACGGCGTCCACCGCGAAACAACCGGGATTCGGCTATGCGGCCTGCTCGGTGCTTATCGTGGTCGCAATACTTCTCGTCGGATCCCTGGGATTCGACGCGGATATCCAGCTGCTGCTGTTCATTTCCATGATCGCGCTGGTTCCGCTGGTGATGAGGCTGGGCCACAGCTTCGAGGAGACCGAGAATTTCGCTTTCCGTGCGATCCGCAGTGTGCTCGGCCTGATCATGATTCTGGTGGCGGTGGGTGCGCTCATCGGCGCCTGGGCGGAATCCGGCACCATCCCCGCTCTCGTTCATCTGGGCCTGTCGGTGCTCTCTCCGCAGCTGTTCCTGCCCACCACCCTGCTGCTCTGTATTCTCGCGTCGATGGCCACCGGCACCTCCTGGGGCACCATCGGCACGGTCGGCGTCGCGATGATGGGCGTGGGGGAGGGGATGGGTTACCCGGTGGCGATGACCGCCGGCGCCATCGTGTGCGGTGCCTACTTCGGCGACAAGATGTCCCCGTTCTCCGACTCCACCAACCTGAACGCCGCTCTGGTGGGCACCGACCTCACCAGCCACATCCGGCATCTGACCTGGACCACCATCCCCACCATCGTGCTGTGCGGCGGCATCTTCACGGTGCTGGGCCTGACCACCTCGCACGGCGCGGGATCCACCGCCGAGGCCGAGGCGATCAACGCCGCGCTCGCGGAGAACTTCCACCTCGGGCTGCCGGCGTTCCTGCCGATCATCGTGGTGCTCGTCCTGCTGCTGATGCGCAAACCGGCCTGGCCCTCGATCTTCATCGGAGCGCTGGCCGGCGCCCTGGTCGCCGTCCTCTACCAGGGCTCCTCGGTCAGCGACACGCTGTCCGTCCTCTACAACGGCTTCGTTCTGGAGACCGGCACCGCGACCGTGGACTCCCTGGTGTCCGGCGGCGGCATCATCTCGATGATGAGCATGGTGGCGCTGTTCCTGTTCGCCATCGGAATGGCCGGGCTGCTCACCGGCTCCGGCATGCTGCTGGCGCTGATCACCCCCGCGCTGCGCTGGATCACCACCCCGCGCCGGCTCATGGTGACCAGCATCTTCCTGGTGCCCGCACTGGTGGCGCTCGGCGGCTCGTTCAGCTTCGCCGCCGTGATGTCCGGCTCGCTGCTGCTGCCGCTGTACCACAGGTTCGGCCTGGACCCGAAGAACCTCTCCCGGATCCTGGAGGACTCCGGCACCGCCAACGACCCGGTGTTCCCCTGGTCCAGCGGCGGGGTCTTCGTCGCCGGGGTGCTGGGGGTGTCCACCCTGAGCTATCTGCCGTTCTACTTCTTCGTCTATCTGTCGATGGCGTTCTCGCTGCTGTACGCCCTCACCGGCTGGAAGGTCGCCCGCGCGGTGCGGACCCCGGCGGAGGAGAACGGCGGCGAGCCGGACGGGCAGCGGACGGCCCCCGCCGTACCCGCCACCGCCACCGCCACCGCCCGCTCCGCCGGCTGATTCCGACCCGGACCGCTTCCTCCCGGCACCCCGTCCGTCAGGAGGAGGCGGTCCCGCCGCCGCTCGGCGCGCTCTGGCTGCCGCGCAGCGCGACCTCCTTGATGAACACGGTGATCACCAGGGCGAGCACCGCCGCCGGGGCGCCGAAGAGGAACACATCCCCGACCCCGTGCCCGTACGCCGTCTCCAGCACCTCCCGCAGCGGATCCGGCAGCAGGCTCAGATCCGGGATTCCGCCGCCGCCGGCCGCCCCGTCGGCCGGGTCGACGCCGAGCCGCGCCATCCCGTCCAGCGTGTAGTGGCTGACCCGGTTGGCGAGCACCGCGCCCAGCGCCGAGACGCCCAGCGCGCCGCCGAAGGAGCGGAAGAAGGTCACCACCGAACTGGCCGCGCCCAGCTCGGCCGGCTGCACCTGGTTCTGCGAGACCAGCACCAGGTTCTGCATCATCATGCCGATGCCGAGCCCCAGCAGTGTCATGTAGAGCGCGACCTGACCGTACGCGGTGTCGTACCGGATGGTGCCAAGCAGCAGCATCCCGGCGCTGATCAGCAGCCCGCCCGCGATCAGCCAGCTCTTCCACCGCCCGGTGCGCGAGATCAGCCGCCCCGAGACGGTGGAGGAGACGGACAGACCCAGGATCATCGGGATCGTCATGATCCCGGACATGGTCGCGGACTCGCCGCGCGCCAGCTGGAAGTACTGGCTGAAGAACACCGTGCCGCTGAACATCGCGATCCCGACGAACAGCGAGGCCAGCGAGGACAGCGTGATCGTCCGGTCCCGGAACAGCCGCAGCGGCATGATCGGGTCACTCGCGCGCGACTCGGTCGCCACGAACAGCAGCGCCAGCACTACCGAGCCGCCGGTCATGACGGCCGTCTGCCACGAGGCCCACGCGTAGGAGTCGCCGGCCAGCGTGATCCAGATCAGCAGCAGCGACACCGCGCCGGAGAGCAGCAGCGCGCCCAGCCAGTCGATGCGCACCTTGCGGCGCACCACCGGCAGCTTGAGGGTGCGCTGGAGCACGACCAGCGCGATCGCCGCTATCGGCACCCCGATGTAGAAGCACCAGCGCCAGCCGAGCGCCGGGGTGTCGGTGATGACCCCGCCGATCAGCGGCCCGGAGACGGTGGCGGCGGCGAAGGTGGCACCGAAGTAGCCGCCGTACCGGCCACGCTCGCGCGGGCTGGTCATGGCCGCCATGATGATCTGCGCCAGCGCGGCGAGCCCGCCGACCCCGATGCCCTGAACCACCCGGACGGAGATCAGCATCGCCGGGTTCTGCGAGAGCCCGGCGATCACCGAGCCGCTGATGTAGATCACCAGGGCCAGCTGGATCAGCAGCTTCTTGTTGAAGAGGTCGGCCAGCTTGCCCCACAGCGGCATCGACGCCGTCATGGCCAGCAGGGTCGCGGTGATCACCCAGGTGTACGCGCTCTGGCCGCCGCCGAGGTCGGCGATGATGTGCGGCAGCGCGTTGGTGACGATGGTGGAGGACAGGATCGCGGCGAACATGCCGAGCAGCAGCCCGGACAGCGCCCGCATGATCTCCCGGTGCGTCATGGCGGCGCCGCCGGGCGCGGCCACGTCCGGGGCGGTGGCGGCGGGGGCGGCGTCGTCGGGACGCGCGGGGGCAGGAGGTGAGGAGGACATAACGCTTCGGGTGCTTCTTCCCTGGTCGGTCAGTCCGCCGGTTGGGAACGGCAGAGGTCAAAGCTCGTCCGCAGGCGGATCAGCAATGCGTTGAGGTGTCCGACGTCGGCGTCGGACCAGTCGGCGAGATAGCGGGTGAGGGCGTTGGTGTAGCGCTGCGACAGCTCGGCCAGCAGCGCCTCGCCGCCGGCGGTGACCCGCAGCAGCCGGGAGCGCTTGTCGTCCGGGTCGGGGGTACGTTCCACCCAGCCGCGCTCCACCGCGTGCGCCACCGAGCGGCTGGCGACCGAGATGTCCACGCCGAGCAGTTCGGCGAGCCCGCCGATGCGCAGTTCGCCCTTGCGGGCCAGGACCGAGATGAGTCCCAGCGTCGCCGGGGGACAGTCGTGCGGCAGGGAGCGCCCCATCTCCCGGTTGATCGCTCCCACGGCCCACAGCTGGCGGGCCAGCTCGCCGTAGGGAGCCGCCGGACGGTGCGGATCACACTCGCGTACCTCGGTCACGGATTCGACCGTACGACAAGTTGCTTGCTACATGTAAATGGTTTGGGAAAAGCTTGACCGGTGCTTCGTCAGCGCTTGGTGCCCAGCGGGGCGCGGACCAGCGCCTCGTCGATGAAGCACCACCGCCAGTCCTCGCCCGGCTGCGCCGACTGGATGATCGGATGATGGGCGCGCGCCGCGTGCGTGCTGGCGTGCCGGTGCGGGGAGTCGTCGCAGCACCCCACATAGCCGCAGGTCATGCACAGCCGCAGCGCCACCCAGTCGCTGCCGCGCGCCACACACTCCGGGCACTCCTCGGCGTCCGTCTCGGTGATCCGGATCTGATCCAGATGCGTACAGGACGTACTGATGGTCTCCTCACGCACGTACGTCCAGTCCCGGCGCAGCAGCCAGTCCGGCATCACCCGCGCCAGATAGCGGGAGTTCGCCGCCAGCAGCGGACTGAGTACCGCCAGCACCAGCACATACAGCGCCACGAACGGGCCGATCCGGGAGTTGAGCCCGGCCGCCAGCGCGAGGGTGGCCAGAATCAGCGAGAACTCGCCGCGCCCCAGCACCGTCAGCCCGATATTCGCCGCCCCACGCTGATTGAAGCCGAACAGCCGGGCGGTCACGACGCCCGCGCTGAGATTGGCCACCACGGTCACCGCGACCGCCACCGCCACCGGCACCACCACCGCCCCCAGATGGCCGGTGTCGATGCTCAGCCCGAACGCCACGAAGAACACCGCCGCGAACACGTCACGCAGCGGCGTCACCAGCCGCTCCACCCGCTCCCGCAGCCGGGTCCTGGACACCACCAGACCCGTCAGCAGCGCCCCGATCGCGTCCGAGACCCCGGCCTTCTGCGAGGTCCCCGCCACCAGCACCACCAGACCGACGGTGACCACGGCCAGCACCTCGTCCTCCCGGGAGTCCAGCAGCCGCCCCACCGCCCGGGCCCCGAACCGCGCCACCAGCAGCAGCGCCGCCAGCATCCCGAAGCTCAGCGCGATGTCCCGGGCGATCCGGCCCGGCGAGTCACCGGCCGACAGCACGGGGGACAGAAGCGCCAGATAGAAGGCGAGAAACAGATCCTCCAGCACGATGATCCCCAGGATCACCGGCGTCTCGGCGTTGGTCAGCCGGTGCAGTTCGATCAGCAGCTTGGTGACGATGGCGGACGAGGAGATGCCCAGCGCACCGGCGATGACCAGCGCCGAGGAGCCGCCCCAGCCCAGCGCGAAGCCGAAGATCAGCCCGGCCGTCATGTTCAGCCCGATGTAGCAGCCCGCCGCCACCACCAGCCGGCGCCCGCCGCCCAGCACCTCGTCCACCGGGAACTCCACGCCCAGATGGAACAGCAGCAGCACCAGGCCGAGCGCCGCCAGCAGCGCCAGATCGGCGGGGTGGGCGATCAGCACCGGGCCGGGCGTACCGGGCCCCAGCGCGATGCCCACCAGCATGTAGCAGGGCACCGACGGCAGTCCGTACCGGCGGGCGAGGCGCGCCAGCAGCCCGGCGATCAGGACGGCGGCGCCAAGACCCAGCAGATCAGCTTCCGGCACCCGTCCGCCGCCTCCTCACGACTCGAAGAAGGTTGCCGACAGCACCGCCCCCACCTTGCGGGCCTGCTCCTCCGTCAGCTCCAGGACGGCGGTCGGATCGGCCGAGCGGGAGGTGAAGACGTACAGATCACGGACCCCGCCGGACCGGATCACCACCGAGACCCGCTCGTCCTCGCGCTCCAGATCGATGTCGTACCGCTTGCCGACCCCTGGCAGATCGGTGACATGCACACCCTGACCCATGCCCGGCCTCCATGGAATTGCCCGGATTGTCCCCCGAGTATGGCCCAGCCGGGCAACCAGGAAGGGGTGTACGGGGTCCCTCCGGGTGATCGGTTAGCGTGGTGGACCCGCCGGCGGAAGGAACCCGTGTGCCCATGACCCCTCGTTGGCCAAGGCGACGCGGGCGGCTGCTCGCGGGCGCGGCGGCCCTCGCCGCGATACTCGTCGGCGCGGGCACCTGGTCGGTCGCCGCCGAGGACAGCGGGCCCGAAGTCCACCGCCAGGACCGCATGGCGCAGATGCCGGCACAGGACGGCACGGCCGTACGGATCGACACCTCGTACTTCACCGCCGGGGACACCGACACCCCCCGCCCCGCGATCCTCCTGGGCCACGGCTTCGGCGGCAGCAAGGACGACGTCCGCGAACAGGCCGAGGCACTGGCCCGCGACGGCTACGCCGTCCTCACCTGGTCGGCCCGCGGCTTCGGCGCCTCCACCGGACACATCGGCCTGAACGACCCCGAGCGCGAGGTCGCCGACGTCAGCCGCCTCATCGACTGGCTCGCGGAGCAGCCCGAGGTCCAGCTCGACGCGGAAGGCGACCCCCGGGTCGGCATCAGCGGCGAATCGTACGGCGGCGCCATCTCCCTGCTGGCCGCCGGGTACGACGAGCGGGTGGACGCCATCGCGCCCCGCATCACCTACTGGAACCTCGCCGACGCGCTCTTCCCGGACGGCGTCTTCAAGAAGCTGTGGGCCGGGATCTTCTTCACCACCGGAACCGGGGAGACCGGTACCCCCGGCTGCGGAAACTTCTCCGCCGAACTGTGCGCCATGTACGAACGCGTCGCCGTCGCCGGCGCACCCGACGCCGAGGCCACCGCACTGCTCGCCGACCGCAGCCCCTCCGCCGTCGCCGACCGCATCGACGTCCCCACCCTCATCGTCCAGGGCCAGCACGACTCGCTCTTCCCGCTGGACCACGCCGACGCCATGGCCACCGCCATCGAGGCCAACGGCGCCCCGGTCGCCGTCGACTGGACCTGGGCCGGCCACGACGGCGGCGTCTCGGAGAGCGGCCGGATCGAGGACCGCGTCACGCGCTGGTTCGACCACTACCTGAAGGGCGACGAGAGCGCCGACACCGGACCCGCGTTCCGCGTCACCCGCATCTCGGGCCTCGACACCACCAACGGCGACACCCTGCTGCGCGGAGCCGAGTCCGGCACATACCCCGGCCTGGCGGGCGACCCGCGACAGGTGGAACTGAGCGGCACCCCCCAGACCTTCAGCAACCCGGCCGGCGGCACACCCCCCTCGATCTCCGCCGTCCCCGGCCTGGGCGCCCTCAGCGGCCTGTCCACCCTGGGCATGGGCCTCGCCCTCGACTTCCCCGGCCAATACGGAAGCTTCGACAGCGCGCCACTCGACGAAACGATCCGGGTCACCGGCTCACCCACCGTCCGGCTGCACATCACCTCGGACGCGCCCGAGGCCGTGCTCTTCCTCAAGGTGTACGACGTCGCCCCGAACGGCACCAGCCAGTCGCTGCCCGCCCAACTGGTCACCCCGGCCCGGGTGACCGGCACGGACGGCGACGGCACCACCGTCGAACTGCCCCTCCCGGCCATCGACCACCCCTTCGAGGCCGGCCACCGCATGCGCCTGGTCGTCTCCACCACGGACCTCGGCTACGCCTCCCCCGACCGGCCCGCCGTCCACACGGTCGCCCTCGCCGGAGACCAGACCCTGACCATCCCCACCGCCCCCGGCGTCACCCTCCTCCCGACCTCCCTCACCTGGTGGACCTGGGCGCTCCCGCTGATCGCGGCGGCCATCGCGGCACTGCTCCTCCTGACCGGCCGCCACAAGCGCCGCGAGCCTGCGGCCGGTGCGCCGACCGAGCCCCCGGCACGGCACACGACCCCCGCGACACCCGCCGCCGGAGGCGGCCGGGAGGCGGTGGCCGACGCTCCGGTCGCGGGCGTGCCGGCGCGGGACGCCGCGCCTGCGGCGCGCGCCTACGAGGCCGGTGATGTCGAGGCCCCGGTCGTCGTTGGCGGTGCTTCGCCCCGGCCGCGTGGGGCTGACGGCCCGATGCCGGTCGGCGGTGGCCGGGAGGCGGTGGCCGATGCTCCGGTCGCGGGTGTGCCGGTGCGGGACGCCGCGCCTGCGGCGCGCGCCCGCCTGACGGGTGAGCTTTCGACGGCCCGTTCCGCCGGGGTCGGCGAGGCCGCAGAGCCGGCCACCGCCGGCCCGGCCGAGGCCGTCGCCGATCGTGCGGGGTCGTCCGCTGCCGGTGCCGGTGCGAGCCGGGAGGACCGTTCCGGGCCGGTCGGCGCACCCGCCGACGCCGCCGGGGACGCTCACGCGCACGACGCGCACGACGCGCACGACGCGCACGACGCGCACGACGCGCACGACGCGCACGACGCGTCGGCCACCGGCCGCCCCGCCCGGCGCGTGCCCGGGCCGATCACCGCCGCCGCCCAGCCGGCCGGCCCCGATCCGCTGAGGATCACCGGGCTCACCAAGCGGTACGCCGGCTCCGCCGACCGCTACGCCGTACGGGACCTCGGCTTCACCGTCGAGCGCGGCCAGGTGCTCGGGCTGCTCGGACCCAACGGGGCCGGGAAGACCACCACCCTGCGGATGCTCATGGGGCTGATCACCCCCGACGCCGGCGAGATCCGCGTCTTCGGACAGCGCATCACCCCCGGCGCCCCCGTACTCTCCCGGGTCGGCGCCTTCGTCGAAGGCGCGGGCTTCCTGCCCCACCTGTCCGGCCGCGCCAATCTGGAGCTGTACTGGCGCGCCACCGGCCGCCCCGCCGCCGACGCACATCTCGACGAGGCCCTGGAGATCGCCGGCCTCGGCGACGCCCTCGCCCGCGCCGTCCGCACCTACTCGCAGGGCATGCGGCAGCGCCTCGCCATCGCGCAGGCCATGCTCGGCCTGCCCGACCTGCTCATCCTCGACGAGCCCACCAACGGCCTCGACCCGCCACAGATCCGCGAGATGCGCGAGGTGATGATCCGCTACGCCGCCCAGGGCCGCACGGTGATCGTCTCCAGCCATCTGCTGGCCGAGGTCGAGCAGACCTGTACGCATCTGGTCGTCATGGACCGTGGCCGTCTGCTCCAGGCCGGCCCGGTCGCCGAGATCGCCGGCACCGGGGACACCCTGCTGGCGACGCTCGCCCATCCCGTTCCCGACACCGTTCTCGACAAGATCGCCGGCCTGCCCGGCGTCGCCGCCGTCGACCGCGCCACCGGCACCGACGAGGACGGCCTCCTGATCCGGCTGGACGGCACCACCCCCGCCGCCCTGCTTCCCGGCCTCGTCGGGCTGGCGGTCCCGGTCGCCACCATCGCCCCGTACCGGCGCCTCGAAGACGCCTTCCTCACCCTGATCGGAGGCGCGGCATGAGCGCTCCGAGTGCCCCGACCCAGACGAGCAACAGCACCGGCACCGGCATCGGCAGCGGCACCGTGGCCCCCGGCTACCGCCCGCGCCGTACCCTCCCGCTGCGGGTGGAGGCCGCCCGCCAGTTGCGCCGCCGCCGTACCCAGGTGGTGGCGGCCGTCCTGATCGCGCTGCCGTTCGTGGTGGCCGCCGCCTTCGCCATCGGCGGCGAGCGGGGCGGCCGGGACAGCGGCCCCAGCCTGATGGACGTGGCCACCGCCTCGGGACTCAACTTCGCCCTCACCTGTCTCTTCCTGTCCGCCGGCTTCCTGCTGGTCGTACCGGTCGCGCTGTTCTGCGGCGACACCGTGGCCTCCGAGGCCGGCTGGTCCTCGCTGCGCTATCTGCTGGCCGCACCCGTGCCCCGTACCCGGCTGCTCACCAGCAAGCTCACGATCGCGCTGGCGTTCAGCGCCGCCGCCATGGCCGTACTGCCGCTGGTCGCGCTCGGCGTCGGCACCGCGGCGTACGGCTGGGGCCCGCTCCAGCTGCCGACCGGCGGCAGTATCGCCGAGGCCGACGCGCTGGGCCGGATCGCGGTGATCACCGGCTACATCTTCGTCAGCCAACTGGTCACCGCGGCCCTCGCCTTCTGGCTGTCCACCCGCACCGACGCGCCGCTGGGCGCGGTCGGCGGCGCCATCGGGCTCACCATCGTCGGCAACATCCTGGACGCCATCACCGCCCTCGGCGACTGGCGCGAATTCCTGCCCGCCCACTGGGCGTTCGCCTGGCTGGACGCCCTCCAGCCGCAGCTGGAGTGGACCGGCATGCTCAAGGGCGCCTCGGTCTCGGTCTCGTTCGCGCTGGTGCTGTTCGCGCTCGCCTTCCGGGGTTTCCGCACCAAGGACATCGTGTCCTGAGCCGCCGGCCGGCTCCCCGCCCCGTCCCGGCTCCGCCCCGGATGCCTTGACGGGGTACGGGGACGCCCCCAGGATGCATTGGGAGCGCTCCCATGCGAGTGCTCTCCACCCCCCACCGATCCGTGGAAGGACAAGAGCCGTGTCCTCAGCACCTTCCGGACGCCGTCGCAGCCGCCGATGGCCCGCCATCGGCGCCGTCACCGCCCTGCTCGCCGGTTCTGTGGTCGCCGTCACCACGACCGCCACCGCCACCGCCACCGCCGCCGACGAGCCGCCCGAACTCATCGTCAACGGCGACTTCTCGGCCGGCACCGCCCCCTGGTGGTGGACCGCCGGGAGCCCCGCCGGCATCGTCGAGGGCCGGCTGTGCGCCGAGGTCCCGGGCGGCACCGTCAATGCCTGGGACGCCATCGTCGGCCAGGACGGCCTCCCGCTGACCGAGGGCGAGAGCTACACCCTCACCTACACCGCCACCGCCACCGTCCCGGTGACCATCCGCACCAACGTCCAGCTGGCCGCCGAGCCCTGGACCACCGAGCTGGCCGCTGCCGACCCGATCGGCACCGGCCCCGACCCCGAGCCGATCAGCCACGTCTTCACCGCCAAGGGCGACTACACCGCCGCCCAGCTCGCCTTCCAGATCGGCGGCAGCCCCGCCCCGTTCACCTTCTGCCTCGGCAATGTCTCACTGCGCGGCGGCGCCACCCCGCCCGTGTACGAGCCGGACACCGGATCGCCGGTACGCGTCAACCAGGTCGGCTATCTCACCGAGGGGCCCAAGCGCGGCACCCTGGTCAGCGACGTCACCTCACCGCTGACCTGGTCCCTGCGCGACGCCGCAGGCACCGAGCGGGCCACCGGCAGCACCACCCCCGGCGGCATCGACCCGACCTCCGCGCAGCACATCCACACCTTTGACCTGGGGGCGTTCGCCGAGCCGGGCGAGGGCTACACCGTGGCCGTGGACGGCGAGGTCAGTACGCCGTTCGCGATCGGCGACGACCTCTACCGCACGCTGCGCACCGACGCGCTGGCGTACTTCTACCACAACCGCAGCGGCATCGAGATCGAGGCGAGTTACGTGGGCCAGCAGTACGCGCGCCCGGCCGGGCATCTCAACGCGGGGGCCAATCAGGGCGACTTCGACGTCCCGTGCCGCCCCGGCCAGTGCGACTACCGGCTGGACGCGCACGGCGGCTGGTACGACGCGGGCGACCACGGCAAGTACGTCGTCAACGGCGGCATCTCGGTGGCCCAGCTGCTGTCCGCCTACGAGCGCACCCTGACCGCCGACGGCGCCGACGGTGACGCGCTCGGCGACGGTTCACTCGCCATCCCCGAGCAGGGCAACGGCGTCCCCGACATCCTGGACGAGGCGCGCTGGCAGCTGGAGTTCCTGCTGCGGATGCAGGTCCCGGCCGGTGAGCCGCTGGCCGGCATGGCGCACCACAAGCTGCACGACCGCGAGTGGACCGGTCTGCCGCTGCGCCCCGACCAGGACCCGCAGCCGAGGGAGCTGGCCCCGCCGTCCACCGCCGCCACCCTGAATCTGGCGGCTGCCGGCGCCCAGTGCGCCCGGCTGTACGCCCCGTACGACGCGGACTTCGCCGACCGGTGCGAGAGCGCCGCCCGCACCGCCTGGGACGCGGCGGTGGCCAACCCGGCGCGCTACGCCTCCCCGGCGGACGGCCAGGGCGGTGGCGCGTACGACGACTCCGATGTGCGGGACGAGTTCTACTGGGCGGCGGCCGAGCTCTTCATCACCACCGGCGAGGACGGCTACCGGCAGGCGCTGCTCGGCTCCGAACTGCATGGTGACATCGAGGCGGTCTTCCCGCGCGGTGGTCTGTCGTGGCAGTCCACGGCCGGTCTGGGCGCGCTGAGCCTGGCCACCGTGCCCAGCACGCTGCCGGCCGGCGAACTGGCGGCGATCCGTGCCCTGCTGTTCGAGGCGGCGGACGGCTTCGCCGCCGACTCGGCGGGTTCGGCGTACGGGGTGCCGTACAACCCGCCGGGCGGCGGCTACTTCTGGGGATCGAACAGTCAGATCCTCAACAACATGGTGGTGCTGGGCACCGCGCACGATCTGAGCGGCGATGTCCGTTACCGGGACGCGGTGCTGCGCGGCTTCGACTATCTGCTCGGTGCCAATCCGCTGAACCTGTCGTACGTCACGGGGTACGGCGAGCGGTACGCGCAGAATCAGCACCACCGGTTCTGGGCGAACCAGCTGAACTCCAGCCTGCCGCACCCGCCGCCCGGCTCGGTGGCGGGCGGTCCCAACCAGGAGCTCCAGGACCCGGTCGCGGCGGAGCGGCTGGCCGGCTGCGCCCCGGCGATGTGTTACATCGACCACATCGAGTCGTACGCCACGAATGAGGTCACCATCAACTGGAACGCCCCGTTGGCCTGGATCGCCTCCTACGCGGACGATCTGACCGCCTGACGGAGCGGGTTCGGGGTACGGGGCCGACGCCGCGTACCCCGAACCCCGGCACCGGGTGCCGGGGGTTACTCCTCGTCGCCGCCGAAGTCGTCGGCGGCCTCGAAGTCGCCGCCGTCGTCCCCGCCGTCCATCATCTCGCCGATGGCGTAGGCGCCGAGGGCGCCCGCCGCGACGCCGGCCGCCGCGCCCGCGATCACTCCGCCCATGCCGGGCCCGGAGCGCTGCGGCTGCTGCCCCGGGTAGCCGCCCTGCCCCGGGAAGCCGCCCTGCTGCGGGTAGCCGCCCTGCGCGAAGCCCGGCCCGCCGCCGTACCCCATGGCCGCCTGGCGCTGCTGCTGGCGGGCGGCCAACTGCTCCACCCAGCCGGTCACCTCGGCGGTCCAGTCACGCTGCTCCGCGTCGGCGTGCGGGGCCCCGAAGCGCAGGACGTCCTGCTGGCCCTGCCCGAAGAATCCGCCGCGCTTGTCGGCGTCCAGGATGACCTCCACGCCACCCGGAGTGGTGAGAATGGTCACCTCGATCTCCCGCATCACGTGCGCGTACTGGGGCGACGGCGTGAGGTGGATCTGCTGGTGGAACGGCAGGCTCTGGGCGCTGCCGGGGATCTGCCCCAACTCCAGGCCGGCGCCCCGGAAGCCGAAGCCGAGGGCGCCGAACGCCGCCAGGACCGCGTCCTGGAGCGGCACCGGCCTGACCCGCAGCGGGTCGAGGTCGCCCTTGTCCTTGCCGCCGGAGACGGACAGTTCGGTACGGACGCCCAGGACGACGCCGAGCGGCTGCCCGTTCAGCTCGGTGACCGGAGTCTCCCAGGGCAGATGGATGGTGAACGGAATGGCCTGTTGTTCCTCCTCGCGGAGCCGGAACCCGCCGCCGACGGTGACCCGGTCGAAGACGACGAAGCCCTCGCTGTCGCGCTCCACGGCGACGGCGCCGGGACCCTGGGCGTCCACCCGGGCGACCAGATGAAGGCTGATGTGGGAGATGTTCGTCTCGGTGGAGCCGCCGCGCAGTTCCACCCGTCCGGTCAGGGCGCCGCCCGGCAGTACGGCGATGCCCTGCGGCCCGCCGTCCAGGACCGTGTCCACCGTGGGGCCGCCCACTCCGAGGGCTCCGAGCAGCTTCTTGAACACCATCTCGGCGTTCTCTCCTTCGTGTTGTTCATGGGGTAGAGCGTTCGCGCCCGGGGGGCCTGCTCAGCCGGGCATGATCACAACTAACCTGCACCGCGTGGTGGTTCCCGTCCGTCCCGGCGCGCGGAAGTTTTCGGCCATGGTGTGTGTTTCCTCGTAGACGCGTGCCGGTTCGCCCACATCGGGGCATCCGGCGCACATAGGGTGCGATCCGCGGGCACGGTACGGTCGCCGGTTTCTCGCTGTGAGCGTCCGATGACCCGTGACGGAGGTCACGGGAAGAAAACCAGACCAAAAAATGGTTTGGTAAGCTAACTATTAACGCTTTCTTGACGCTCACTTGACCGAGACGTCCGGACGCCCAGGAGGAGACATCCACTTGACGACGCCCGCCCGCATCGGCTTCCGCCCGCTCCCGACCGTCACACCCCCCAGGTGACGGCCATGGGACATGCTGACACTCTGCTCGCCATGGGTGGCGCCTTCGTCGCCGCCGCGGTTCTGGCTCGCCTTGGCAGCCGTATCGGATTGCCGACCATTCCGCTTTTCATCCTCGCCGGCATACTCCTCGGACCGAACACCCCCGGCTTTGTCCTGCTCGACGACCCGCACGACCTGGAGATGCTCTCGGCCCTCGGGCTGGTCCTCCTGCTGTTCTACCTCGGCCTTGAGTTCCACATGGACGACCTCAAGACCGGTGGCAAAAAGATGGCCATCGCGGGGTGCACCTATCTCGCCCTGAACGTCGGAGCGGGGCTCGCCTTCGGCTTCATCATGGGCTGGGGCACCTCGGAGGCGTTTGTCTTCGCCGGTGTACTGGGGATCTCCTCCTCGGCGATCGTCACCAAGATCCTCGTGGACCTCGGGCGGATCGGAAACCCCGAGACCAAGCCGATCCTGGGCATCATCGTGGTGGAGGACATCTTCCTCGCCCTGTACCTGGCCGCGCTCCAGCCGATCATCTCCGGCGCCGACAACCTGGCGGAGACCGCCGGGCAGATCGGCAAGGCGTTCGGCTTCCTGCTGCTGCTGGCGCTCGCCGCCCGCTTCGGCACCAAGGTGGTTGGCAAGCTCTTCGCCATCAAGGACAACGAGCTGCTGGTCATCTCGTTCCTCGGCGCCGCCGTGCTGGTGGCGGGTATCTCCGAGAAGTTCGGGGTGGCCGACGCCATCGGCGCCTTCATGGTCGGCCTGATCCTCGGCAACACCGCGTCCGGCAGCCGGATCCGTGACCTGGTGCATCCGCTGCGGGACGCGTTCGCCGCGATCTTCTTCTTCGCCTTCGGTCTGTCCATCGACCCGGGCGACATGGGAGTCGTCATCGTCCCGGTGCTGATCGCGGTCGCCATCACCGTCGTGATGAACCTGATCGCCGGCATCGTCGCGGCCCGGATCTACGGATTCGGACCGCAACCCACGGCCAATGTGGGTACCACGCTGCTCGCCAGAGGAGAGTTCGCGCTCATCCTCGCCACCATGGCGGCGGCGGCGGGGCTGGATTCCCGGCTGGCACCGTTCATCGCCAGCTATGTGCTCATCCTGGCGGTGGTCGCACCCCTGGTGGCCGGCCGTTCGCACTGGGTGGCCCGGATACTGCCCGGCGGTCGCTCGGACCAGGACGAGACCGAGCGACAGCCGGAGCACGTGTCAGCGAGCCGCTGACCCGTGCGCGCGACGCTCAGCGTCTGGCATGGCGCCCCCGGCCATCGGCCGGGGGCGCGGTGCTGTCGGCACCGGCGGCCGGCGCGGCGCCGGCCGCGCGCTTGCCCGCCCGGCGGGCCCGCCAGAACTCGATCGCGATCGGCAGCACCGAGAGCGCGACGATGCCGACCAGCATGAACTCGATGTTGGCCCGTACGAACGCGATCTGCCCCAGCGCGGCCCCCAGCAGGGTGACCCCGGCGCCCCACAGCACACCGCCGATGACGTTGAAGACCACGAAGGTGCGGTACTCCATCTTCGCCACCCCGGCGATGATCGGGGTGAAGGTGCGCACAATCGGTACGAAGCGGGCGAGAATCAGGGATTTGGGGCCGTGCTTGGCGAAGAACTCGCTCGCCTTGGCCACGTTCTCCTGCTTGAACAGTCTGGAATCCGGCCGGTTGAAGAGCGCCGGCCCCACCTTTCTGCCGAAGAGATACCCGACCTGGTCACCGAGTACGGCGGCGATCACGATGAGTGCGCAGACCAGCCACAGCGGGTAATGGAGGTACTGGTCGGTCGCCACCAGCAGTCCAGTGGTGAACAGCAGAGAGTCACCGGGCAGAAAGAACCCGATGAGCAGCCCCGACTCGGCGAAGACGATCGTCAGGATGCCGATGAGGCCGAAGGTCGGGATGAGCCAGTCCGGGTCCAGCCACTGCGGCCCGAGAGCAAGAGAAACCATAGGAAGGAAACCCCTGAGGAGAAGCCCGGACACGACAGTCCAGGCACTCGCCCCAGGCTACCAACGCAATTCGGCAACGACCCGATTGAAGCCCCGCCCCACGGGGAAGGATGGGCGACCCCGTGGGGCGGGAACAGTGGTCAGGCGGTGGTTGGGGCGTTCACCTCGATCGAGAGGTCGTTGTCCACCGTGTAGTACGGGAAGACCCGCTGCCCGGCCACCTGGGTGTGGGGGTGGACGAACACCCTCTTGCGCTCCGCCACATCGTCCAGCAGCCGGGAGATCCGGATCCGGGGCGCGGTGGGGGAGGGGAGCAGGAACAGATCCCAGTACGCGGCGCGCGGCGGGTCCTCCTCCAGCAGATCGGCGAGGTCCACCGTGAACGAGAGCTCGCCCGACTCATCCGTGCGCGGCACCACCCGGTGCTCCGGGCCACCCTTGCCACGGCGGCGCAGCAGCACCTCGGCGTCCCCGTCCGCCGGCACCCCGGCCGTCCGCGCCGTCACCGTCAGTGAGCCGTTCGCGAGCCGCAGTGCGCCGGCCTCCACATGGCCGTCCCGCAGCCACGCCCGCAGTACCAGCCGGCCCTCCTTGTCCGCGTACGGCACCCGCACCGCCAGCGGTCCGGGGCCGGCCGGGGGAGTGCGGTCCACCAGAGCGCGCAGATCCCGGATCCCGGCCACCACCGGCTGCTCCGTGCCGCCGGCCCGCAGCAGCACCTCCCAGTGGCCCTCGGCCAGCACCTGCTCCACCGGCAGCCGCGCCCGTACCCGCCCCGCCGCCCCCGGCACCCCGGCCAGCGGCAGCGCGACCACCGTGGCCGCCGCGCCCGCCTTCGGCCGCAGCCGCAGCAGCAGCTCCGCCGTATCCGGAGCTTCGCCCGCGGACCCCTGGGGCAGATCGAGCGTCACGAGGAAGAGCCCCGCCTCGTCCACCGCGCAGTCCGCCACCGGGTACTCCGCCCCGTCCAGCCCGGTCTCACTCATCACCGCTCCCTCCGTACCGTCTTCAGCGTGGCGGCACCGGCCGCCAGGGTCAGATCCCGCACCGCCCAGCCACCACCGGCCACCGCCGCGCCGAGCCCCCGCAGCCCGCCGCTCCGGTGCCGAGGCGCGCCGGCGCGCTTGGCCGCCACCAGCTCCTCGAACAGTTCCTCTGCGCGCTCCACCACCGGCACCGGGTCGAACCGGGCCGCGTTCTTGAGCGCCTGCTGGCCCATCCGCTGCCGCAGTGCCGGGTCAGCCATCAGCGCCACCAGCCCGCCGGCCAGCGCGGCGGGATCCCCGACCGGCACCAGCCAGCCGTCCTCCCCGTCGTCGATGATCTCGCGCGGGCCGTTGGGGCAGTTGGTCGAGACCACCGGCAGGCCGCACCGCATGGCTTCCACGATGGTCATGCCGAACGACTCGAACTCCGAACTCATCACGGCGATCGACCCCTTGACCCACTCCGCCTCCAGCGGGGTGGCCGGGCCCATCAGAAACACCTGGTTGTGCAGCGCGAGTTCGTCGATCTTGTGCCGCAGCTTGTCGCGCTCCGGGCCGTGCCCGTAGATCCGCAGCTGCCAGTCGGGGAACCCCTCGGCGAGCACGGCCCACGCCTCGATCAGCTGGTCGTAGCGCTTGACCCGGTGCAGCCGCCCGGCCGCGATCACCACCCGGGCGCGCCCGTCGGCCGGCGGCAGCACCGGCTCGGGCACGCTGTTGGGCAGCGCCGCCACCCGTACCCCGGCCAGCCGCATCTTGCGGCGGTAGGAGGCGGCGTCGGCCTCGGTGACGGTGGTGATGCCATCCAGCCGGTGGTAGACGCGGCGCATGGAGTTCCGCATCCTGGCCGGGTGGCTGTCCAGCGTCAGATGTTCCTGGGCGACCTTCACCACCCGGTCGGGGGCCTGGGCCGCGAGATGGATGTTGAGCCCGGCCCGGGTGCCGACCACCACATCGGCGTCCACGCTGTCGAGCGCGGCGCCGATCCGCTCGTCGGTCAGCCGGCTGTACTGGGCGCGCCGCGAGTCCCCGGAGGGGAAGATCCGGGAGGGCTCGCTGTGCCGGGGGTCGTTCTGCTCGGTGGTCAGATCGACCAGGGGGCGCATCCGCACCCGGGGATCGAGCGGGAAGCGCGGCTGCTCCCGGTGCCGCAGCACCGAGATGATCTCGACGTCGTGCCGTGCCGCCAGTGCCTGTGCCAGGTTGAACGTGGTTCTGATGGTCCCTCCGATTCCATAGCCGTTATGGAGGAGGAAAGAGATCTTCATATCTTCAAAGACAGCCTGGACCTGGCAAAATGTTGCGTCCTTGACCAAAACTTGGTGCAAATGGACCGCAGGAACCGCCCGCTCAGGCGATGTCCGTCACCGTGACGGTCACCTTGACCCGGTTCGCCCCACCCTGCCCCAGCACCTCCGCCGCCGCCCCGGCGACCGCCGCCCGTACCGCCCGGGTCACCTCCACGGCCCGGTGCCCACGCTCCGCCGCCAGCTCCACCCGGACCTCCCAGCCGCCCGCCGCCCGGCCCGGCCGCACCCGTACCCCCGCCGGGACCCGGAGCGCCCCGCCCACCCCCGCGCCCCGCAGCACCTCCGCGAGCCCGGGACGCAGGAACGCCACCCCCTCGACCTCGCGCGCCGCCGCCGCGGCGGCCCGCCGCAGCCGGTCCGCGAGTTCACCGTTCACCATGATCCCCGCCCATTCCCGTGCCCGCGTCCGCCGGCCGGCTCCACGAGATCGACCACCACCACGTCCACGGAGTGCACATCGAGCCCCAGCCGTTCATCGGCCGCCCGGGCCACCTCGTCCCGTACGGTCGCCGCGAGCACCGGAATCGTCCACGACATGCCCGCCACCACCTCAAGCCGCACCCGCACCGGACCGCGCGTCGCCGAGTCCCGGCCGCCCGCGCCCAGCGGGGCGATCCGGCAGCTCCCGGCGGTGACCTCCGGCAGCGTGTCCACCACGGACCGGAACACCTTGGCCGCCGCCGCCTCCACGATCCAGCCGTCCTCGTCCGGTTCGCCCAGCGGCAGCGTACGCCCCGGACGCAGCTCCATCCGCACGATGTCCATCACCCGCGAGACCGACAGCTCGCGGCGCGGGGCCGCCGCCTCCGCCTCCCGGGAGCGGGTCACGAAGTCCTCCAGCGCGCGCAGCTCGGCGAGCGCCCCGGCACAGTGCGGGCAGTCCGCCGGGTGCCCGGCAGCCGGCGGTACGGTCCCGCTCTCGCTCCCGGCCTCGGCGTCGTCCCACAGCTCCATCAGCGACCGCCCGCAGGGCAGCAGCTCGTCCTCGGTCTCCTCCCCGGTCCCGTTGTTCAGCGCCATGCCGCCATCGCCTCCGTCAGAGCGCGTCTGGCCCGGAAGATCCGGCCGCGCACCGCCTGCGGGCTGATGCCGACCGCCCGCGCGATGTCCTCGTACGACTGATCGTGAAACTCCCGCAGTACCCAGCATGCCCGCTGCTCGGGCGAGAGGCCGGCCAGCGCGTCACGCAGCGCGTGCACCGCCGCGCCCGTCTCGGCCGCCCGCTCCGGTGAGGCCGTGCGCTCCGGTGCCGCCGGCTCCGCCACCGCCTCCAGCGGGGCGAGGGGCCGGCGGGCGCGCAGCACGTTCAGACAGCGGTTGGTGACGATCCGGTACATCCAACTGCCGAACGCGGCATCGCCCCGGAACTCGGGCAGCCGCCGCCACGCGCTCACCAGCGCCTCCTGAACCGCGTCCTCCGCCTCGGCGGCTCCGCCGAGCAACTGCTCCGCCAGCCGCAGAAGCACCGGACCGTGCCGCCGTACCAGCACCTCAAAGGCATCCTCGTCGCCCTCCCCTGCCCGCACCGCGAGCAGCGCGTCGTCGTGCCGAGCCAGGCCGTCCCCGGACACGCACCGCCCCCTTCCGAAAAAAATCCGCCGCGACCGCGTGACGATTCCGCGCCCGCCGTGTCCAACCAGTTGTCAGCACGACATCACCGCATGACGGGAAGGTACGCCATGGCAGCCAAGACAGGTTCCCCCACCACTGTTCCGGCCCCCGCGACGGAGGACGCGACCGCCGCGAACGCGGCGACGGACGGCGGCACCAGCCTCACCGAGGGCCGTACCGGTACGCAAGAGCCCGCCGCTAACCGCGGCCAGACCTCCATCGCCGGCGGCGTGGTCGAGAAGATCGCCGGCCTCGCCGCCCGCGAGGTCCCCGGGGTGGCCGCCCTGGGCGGCTCGCTCAGCCGCACCCTCGGCGCCGTCCGCGACCGGGTGCCGGGCGGGCGGTCCAGCGTCAGCCGTGGCGTGAAGGTGGAGGTCGGCCAGAAGCAGACCGCCGTCGACCTCGACGTGGTCGTCGAGTACGGCGTGCCGATCACGGATGTCGCGCACGAGGTGCGGGAGAACGTCATCGCGGCGGTGGAGCGGATGACCGGACTCGAAGTCGTCGAGGTCAATCTCTCCATCGTCGATGTGCGGCTGCCCGACGAAGAGGACCCGGAGGGCGAGGCAAGGGTGCGGTGAGCCGCGTCAACCGCCACTGGGCGCAACGGACGTCACCGGCCGTCGGCGTCATCGTGGCCGGGCTCGTGGTCTGGACCCTGCACATGGTCCAGGCGGCGGCCCGGCCCGCGCCGCCCGGCACAGAACAGCCGAGCGGAGGGGTAACCGACGGCCTCTGCGCCGCTGAGCTGGTCCTATCCTGCGTAGGGTGGGCGCTCGGCGTCCTGGTCCAGGCCGTACGACAGGTGGGGTGAACGATGCGAGGAGCAGCACGGATGCGGCGGCTGATCCACTGGCGTCCGCCCAGGGACTGGCGCAAGGCGCTGCGGCGCACCCCGGTGTCGCTGTGGCGCGACGACATCGACCACTGGGCGGCGGCGCTCACGTACTACACCGTGCTCGCCCTCTTCCCGGGGCTGCTGGTCGTGCTGTCGGTGATGAGCCTCACCTGGCCCGGCGCGGCCCCCGAACTGATCGGCCATGTGACCGCCCTGGTACCGGCCAATTCGCGGGCGGATGTGCACGACGCGCTGCGCGACCTGGCCGACCAGCGCAGCGCGGCCTGGCTGCTGATCGTGGTGGCCACGGTCAGCGCCGTATTCTCGGCGTACAACTATCTGAGCGTCTTCCGGCGGGTGCAGCACGCCATGCACGGCGTGGAGGACCACCGGCCGGCCTGGCGGCACATCCACCGCACCCTGCTCACCGCGCTCGGGCTGCTGGGCCTGCTGGTGGTCTCGGCGACCGCGCTGATCCTCACCGGCGGCGCGGTGCGCACCATCGGGCGGGCGCTGGGCACCGGGGAGGCGGTGGCGGCGGGCTGGAGCGCGCTGAAATGGCCGCTGCTGATGATGCTGGTGGCCGGTCTGGTGATGGTCCTCTTCCACACCGGGCCACCCGCCGGACGGGCACCGGGGCGCGGCGTGGCGGGCGGGGTGCTGGCGGTGCTGCTGTGGCTGGTGGCCTCGGCCGGCTTCGCGCTGTACGCCTCGCATGTGAGCACCTACAACCGGCTGTACGGGCCGCTGGCCGGGGTGATCGTCTTCCTGGTGTGGCTGTGGCTGACCAATCTGTCGCTGCTGGCGGGCGCCCAGTTCAACGCGGAACTGGCCCGGCTGCGCCAACCGCCCGAGCCGGGGAGGGCGCCGGGCGGAGCGGTGGTGCCCAGCCGGAAGCCCGGCGACGCGGTGACGGGCTCGCCGCCGGCCGCCCCGGCCCCGGCCTCCGCCCCGGCCGTGTGGGCCGGCCCCGAGAGCAGGGGTGAACGGCCCGCCCCCGTCGTACCGTTGCCCCAGCCGCCGACACCCCCCGTACCCCCCGTACCGCAGGCACCACCGGCGCCCGCACCGCCCAGGGACCCCGCCCCGGTGACGCCCGGGCGGGGCCGCCCGGGCTGACGCCCGCCCGGCCCGCGCCGTCGTCTCAGGCTCCGCTGCCGCCGTCAGCCCGTGGTGCCGCCCCGTGGGGCGCACCCGCAGGGGCCAGGCACTCCCGCAGCAGGGCCAGGGTCTCCTCGTCCGACATCCCCGACTCCCGGGCCAGCGCCACCAGATGGTGTCCCGCCTCCAGCAGCCGGGCCCGGGACCGGGGCGCGGCGACGGTCACCACCGCGCCGCGCCCCGGGCGAAGATCGATCAGCCCCTCCGCCTTGAGCTCCTGATAGCCCTTCAGCACCGTGTGCATATTGATGCCGAGCGACCGGGCCACATCGCGGGCGGCCGGCAGCCGGTCGCCGGTGCGCAGTTCGCCACCGGTCAGGGCCCGCCGGACCGAGGCCGCGATCTGCGCGGACAGCGGCCTGGACGACGCCGGGTCGATACGGATCAGCATCTCAGCCCTTGCGGCCGGCCCGCCGGGCGATCAGATCGCCCAGCAGCGCGGCGGCGGTCCGCGCGTCGTCCACCACCACGACGAACTCCTTGCCCGTGTCGAGTTCCAGCCACAGCCCGTCCCCGGAGCGCACCGCGAAGCCGCGCCGGCCCGCCGTGATCCGGTAGCCCCAGCCGCCCAGGTCCTTCAGCGGGCTGGTGGGCCGCACCGCCACGGCCCGGATCCGGTCCAGGGAGACGCCGAGCCGGGGCACGTTCAGCAGCCTGGGCCGGATGACGAGCCCGAACTCCCCGGCGCTGACCCGCACCGGGTTCATCAGTGCCAGCAGCAGCGCCGGGCCGAGCAGAGCGATGGACGCCGCCCAGCCGGTGCCGTTCAGCACGGTGATCACGGCGGCCACCGCCAGGGCCACCGCCAGGCCGGTCAGCGGCCAGGAGTGGACCGTACGGTGCCACACCGCGCGTTCACCCGGCCGCAGTCCGAGGGTGGTGGTGCGCGGGGTCCTGGCGCCGCCCGCCCGGCCGTCCGCCGACTCCCGGGTGGGCAGCAGTGTGCCCAGCGCGCCGGCGGCGAGCGCGGCGCCGGCCGCGACGGCGAGATGCCACATCGGGAACCGCACCTCGGCGGCCTGGTCGGCGGCGGCGTTGGCCAGCAGCAGCGCGGTGAACAGATAGCCGAGCAGCACCGTGGTGGCCAGCGAACCGGCGTACAGCGCCCGGGCGGAGATGGTGGCGGTACGGGCCAGCCAGGCGTTCAGCGCGCCCCAGCCGGCGAGCAGCGCTATGGACATCGCGACGAGGGCGGCGCGGTGGGTGAAGCCGTCCGGTCCGCCGCCGGTGATGTGGGTGGCGACCTGGTCCGGCAGCCGTGACCACACCGCGGCGGACACGGCGGCGGTCACCACGGCGGCTGCCAGCGCGGGCCCGGCGGCGAGCAGCGGATAGCCGCGCCGGCCGTGGGCGGGAGGGGCCGCGGATGTCAGCGCGCTCATGGTGCCTCCAGGGCGTGGGTGGGACGGCCGAACAAGTTGTTCGCATCATGCTAGAACAAGCAGTCATGGCGCGGGAAGGGGGGTGACGGGTGTCACGCGCAGGACGGTCCGGAAGCGGGGAGAGGACAGATGTCCGGCTCCGGTGCACCGTCGCACCGGACATGAACCCCGAAGGAGAGCACGTGGACCCATCGCACGCGGGGGACCTTCGCGAGAGCGGCCACCGACAACCCGACTTCGCCCTGCTGACGAAGCGTGAGACCGAAGTGCTGACGCTGCTCGCCAGTGGCCGGCCCAACCGGGCGCTCGCCCGGCACCTCGGCATCTCGGAGCGCACCGTACGCGCCCACATCACCAGCCTCACCCGGAAACTGGGCATCCCGACCCGGATCGAAGCCGCGCTGCTCGCCTTCCAGTACCGCGACATCCTGTCCGCCCACTGACCCGGCCCGGACGCAACCCCTCACCCCCCACCCCTCACCCAGGAGGAGACGGCCGCCGTCCCCGGTGGCGGCCGTCTCCCGGCTCCAGCGGCGGCGAGGTGATCGCGCAGTGCGTCCGGCACTGCGGACGGCTCACCGGCGCCCCGCCCGGCAGCGCCACCAGCCTGGCCGGCATCAGCAGCCAGGACGCCACCCCGCCCACCGCCATCAGCCCGGCGCAGATCAACACCGCCTTGCCGAAAGCCGTGTTCACATCCGTCGCCGACCGGTACTGATCGGTGGAGAGCCCGATCGCCAGCGGCAGCGCCGCCACCGCCAGCAACTGCGCCACCCGGGCAGCCGCGTTGTTCACCCCGCTGGCGATCCCCGCCCGCCGTACATCGAGCGAGGCCAGTACGGTCGCCGTCAGCGGCGCCACGAACAGGCTCATCCCAAGACCCTGCACCAGCACCGCGGGAAAGATGTCGTGCCAGTAGCCGCTGCCCGGATGCACCCGGTGCAGCAACAGCAGTCCGCACGCCGCCACCAGCGGTCCCACCGTCAGCGGCACCCGTGGCCCGATCCGCTGCGCCAGCGCCCCGGCCGGCCCCGACAGCGCCGTCAGCAGCAGCGTGATGGGCAGCGTGGCGACCCCGGCCGTGAACGCGTCATAGCCCAGACCGTTCTGCAACTGCACCGGCAGCAGGAAGAACACCCCGCCGATCGCCCCGTACAGACACAGCGTCACCCCATTGGTGGCGGTGAACAGCCGGGAGCGGAAGATACCCAGCGGCAGCATCGGACGCGCCGCACGCCGCTCCCGCACCACGAACGCCACCCCCACCAGCACCCCGCAGGCCGCCACCGCCACCGCCGTACCCGCCCCCGAGGTCGGGGCCGCGATCAGCGCGTACACGATCGCGCCCAGCGCCACCGCCGCGAGCCCCGCGCCCAGCACGTCGAACCGGCCGCTCGCCTCCCAGTCCCGGCTCTCCGGCACCCCCCGGGCCAGCACCAGCACCACCAGCGCCAGCGGCAGATTGATCAGAAAGATCCACCGCCAGCCGGGACCGTCCACCAGCCAGCCGCCCAGAAACGGCCCGAACGCGATCGCCACCCCGCCGAGACCCGACCACAGCCCCACCGCCTTCGCCCGCTCCTGCGGCCGGAAGGAGGACTGGATCAGCGCCAGCGAACCCGGCGTGAGCAGCGCCCCGCCCACCCCCTGGAGGCCGCGCGCCGCCACCAGCGCCGCGCCGTTCGGCGCCAGCCCGCACAGCAGCGAGGCCACCGTGAACCACACCACGCCCCACACGAACACCCGCCGCCGCCCGTACCGGTCACCCAGCCCGCCGCCGAGCAGGATCAGCCCGGCCAGGGTGAGCATGTACGCGTTCAGCGTCCACTGGAGGGTGGCCAGCGGCGCCCCGAGCCCCTCACCGATCCGGGGCAGCGCCACATTCACGATCGTGCCGTCCAGCATCGCCATTCCGGAGCCGAGTACGGCGGCGGCCAGCACCCGCCGCCCGCCCGGGCTCGCCGTGCTCAGCCCTTCCGCTGCCGAGGTCATGCCGGAAGGCTCGCACGGCGAGCGCCGGTACAGGCGCAGGCTGGGGGGTGTCTTGTGGTGGGCTGCCCGGACGCCTCGACGGCTCTGCTTCCAAGGTCGCCCGGAAAAGCGGAGACGGAGCGAAGCGGAGCGCGGCGAGGTTCCGCACCGGGCGTCACGGGCCGGGCGGGATGTGCCGGGCGGGATGTGCCGGACACCCCCTGGGGTCAGTGTCCCCGGGCGATCCACTCCGCGAGCTGTCCGGCCTCGGCGCCGATGGTGGTGGACCCGCCGTGCCCGGTACGCACCGTGGTGCCGGCCGGCAGGGTCAGCAGCCGGTCCCGGATGGAGTCGATCAGGGTCGGGAAGTGGGAGAACGAGCGCCCGGTGGCCCCCGGGCCGCCCGCGAACAGCGTGTCACCGGTGAACACGGTGGCCAGCCCCGGCGCGTACAGACACACCGCGCCCGGCGTGTGCCCCGGCGTGTGCAGTACCGTCAGCTCCGTACCGGCCACCTCGATCCGCTGACCGTCCGTCAGCGTGCCGTCCGGCAGCCGCTCGGGGTGGGTCTGCTTCCACAGCGGAAGATCGTCCCGATGCAGCAGGATCGGCGCCCCGGTGGCGTCGGCCAGCGCGGGGGCGGCGTCGATGTGGTCGTTGTGGGCGTGGGTGCACACGATGGCGCGCAGCGTACGGTCGCCGAGCGCCGCGGTGATGGCGTCCGCGTCGTGGGCGGCGTCGATGACGATCGCCTCGTGATCGTCGCCCACGATCCAGACGTTGTTGTCCACCTCCCAGGTGCCGCCGTCCAGCGTGAAGGTGCCCGCCGTGACCAGGAGTTCGATCCGCGCCGGCATCACAGCACCACCACCGAACGCAGCACATCGCCCGCGTGCATCCGCTCGAACGCCGCCTCGATCCCGTCCAGCGCGATGGTCTCGCTGACGAACGCGTCCAGCGGCAGCCGGCCCTGGAGATGCAGATCGATCAGCGTCGGGAAGTCGCGGGACGGCAGACAGTCCCCGTACCAGGACGACTTGAGCGCGCCGCCCCGCCCGAAGACATCCAGCAGCGGCAGCTCCAGCTTCATCTCGGGGGTGGGCACCCCCACCAGCACCACCGTGCCGGCCAGGTCGCGGGCGTAGAACGCCTGCCGGTACGTCTCCGGGCGGCCCACCGCGTCGATCACCACATCGGCGCCGTGCCCGCCGGTCAGCTCCCGGATCGCCGCCACCGGGTCGCCCTCGCGGGAGTTCACGGTGTGGGTGGCGCCCAGCGTGCGGGCGGTCGCCAGCTTCCGCTCGTCGATGTCCACCGCGATGATCCGGGCCGCGCCCGCCAGCCGGGCGCCGGCCAGCGCCGCGCCGCCCACCCCGCCGCAGCCGATGACGGCGACGCTGTCGCCCCGCCCCACCTGCCCGGTGTTGATCGCGGCCCCGATGCCGGCCATCACCCCGCAGCCGAGCAGCCCGGCGACGGCGGGGGAGACCGCCGGATCCACCTTCGTGCACTGCCCGGCCGCCACCAGCGTCTTCTCGGCGAACGCCCCGATGCCCAGCGCCGGGGACAGCTCGGTGCCATCCGTCAGGGTCATCTTCTGCCGCGCGTTGTGGGTGTCGAAGCAGTACCAGGGCCGGCCGCGCTCACACGCCCGGCACCGCCCGCACACCGCCCGCCAGTTGAGGACGACGAAGTCGCCCGGCGCGACCTCGCTCACCCCGTCGCCGACCGACTCCACCACCCCCGCCGCCTCGTGCCCGAGCAGGAAGGGGAACGCGTCGTTGATGCCGCCCTGCTTGTAGTGCAGGTCGGTGTGACACACCCCGCACGCCCGCACCCGTACCACCGCCTCGCCCGGCCCGGGGTCGGGGATCACGATGGTCTCCACCCGCACCGGCCGGTCCTTGCCCGGTGCGATGACTCCGCGTACTTCCTGCGCCATGTGTGTGGCCCTTTCCGTTCGGCAGACTCGGACGATGGTGCGGATGCAGCGTATGAGAAACGGGACGGTTACGGTTCGCTCCCCGCCAGCTGCGCCGGGCTGAGCAGCGCCGCCAGCCGCTCCGGCGGCAGCAGCCCCCTGGCCAGCACCAGCTCGGCGACGCCGCGCCCGCTGGCCAGCGCCTCCTGCGCGATGGCGGTGGCGGCGGTGTACCCGATGTGCGGATTGAGCGCGGTGACCAGCCCGATGGACTGCTCCACGCTCGCCGCCAGCTTCTCCCGGTTGGCGGTGATCCCGTGCACACAGCGCTCCGCCAGCACCAGGCAGGCCGCCCGCAGCCGGGTGACGCTGCGGTCCAGGGCGTCCCTGATCACCGGCTCGAAGGCGTTGAGCTGCAACTGCCCGGCCTCGGCGGCCATGGTGACGGTCATGTCGTTGCCGACCACCTCGAACGCCACCTGATTGACGACCTCGGGGATCACCGGGTTGACCTTGCCCGGCATGATCGAGGAACCCGCCTGCACCGGCGGCAGATTGATCTCGCCGAGCCCGGCGCGCGGCCCCGAGGACAGCAGCCGCAGATCGTTGCAGCTCTTGGAGAGCTTGACGGCGATCCGCTTGAGCACCCCGGAGACGTGCACGAACACCCCGCAGTCCTGGGTGGCCTCCACCAGATTGCCGGCCGCCACCAGCGGCAGCCCGGTCAGCTCGGCGAGCCGGCGGCGCGCTGCCGCCGGGTAGCCGGGCGGGGCGTTGAGGCCGGTGCCGATGGCGGTGGCGCCGAGGTTGATCTCGTGCAGCAGCGGTACGGCCTCGGCCAGCCGGGCGATGTCCTCCTCCAGCATCACGGAGAACGCGGAGAACTCCTGGCCCAGGGTCATCGGCACCGCGTCCTGGAGCTGGGTACGGCCCATCTTGAGGACGTCGTGGAACTCGGCGGCCTTGGCGGCGAACGCGTCGCGCAGCACCGCCATCGCGTCCAGCAGCCCGGCCACCGCCATGACCAGCGAGATCTTCACGGCGGTGGGATAGACGTCATTGGTGGACTGGCTGAGATTGACGTCCTCGGTGGGGTGCAGATGCTGGTAGGCGCCCTTGGGGTGGCCGAGCAGCTCCAGCGCCCGATTGGCGATCACCTCATTGGCGTTCATATTGGTGGAAGTGCCGGCGCCGCCCTGGATCACATCCACCACGAACTGCTCGTGCAGGGCCCCGCCGCGGATCTCCGTACAGGCGGCGATGATGGCGTCGGCCTTGTGGCCCGGCAGCAGCCCCAGCTCCCGGTGGGCGTACGCGGCGGCCTCCTTGACCGCCGCCAGCGCCTCGATCAGCTGCGGGGAGGAGGAGATCGGCGTCCCGGTGATGGGGAAGTTCTCCACCGCCCGCAGCGTGTGGATGCCCCAGTAGGCGTCGGCCGGGACCTCGCGGTCGCCGAGCAGATCGTGCTCGGTACGGGTGGTGCTCATGACAGTTGTCCTTCCTCGGCGGGCCGCAGCCGGCCGACCACGGCGGTGCCGCCGTACACCGGAGCCTCGGCGAACGGCGCCAGCACCGCGGGATCGATTCCGCAGCGTGCCAGGGCGGCGGCGGTGGCCGGCATCCGGGCCCGGTCCGTACCGTCCGCGATCTTCACGGCCACCGCCCAGCCCTCGGGCAGCGCGGCGATCTGCACACCCTCGAAGCCGTCCTTGGCCAGCAGCCCGGGCACCGCCCCCATCAGGGCGGTCACATCGCGCTCGGGGCCGGCCACCATCTCCGGGTGCGCCCGCATGGCGTCCGTGACCCGCCGCTCCGGCGTACCGGGCGCGGCCGTGACCAGCGCGGCGGCTGCCCGGGCCAGCCCGCGCAGCGAGGTGGCGAACAGCGGGGCGCCACAGCCGTCCGCCGTCACCGCCGCGATCGGCGCCCCGGTCAACCGTTCGGCCTCGGCGGCCAGCGCGCGCTGGAGCGGATGCCCCGGGTCCAGGTAGTCCTCCGTCGACCAGCCGCGCCCCCGCGCGGTCAGCAGCATGGCGGCGTGCTTGCCCGAGCAGTTCTGCGCCAGCCGGGACGGCCCGTGCCCGGCGCGCAGCCACGCCTCGCGCGCCGGCACCCCGTACGGCAGATCCGGCACATTGCGCAGCGCGCCCTCGTCGAAACCGCCCTGCCGAAGGATGTGGCGCGCGGTGGCCAGGTGCGCCGCCTCACCGGAGTGGCTGGCGGCGGCGAGCGCCAGCGGCGCGCCGTCCAGCGGCAGCCCGGCCCGCAGCATGCCCACCGCCTGCACCGGCTTGAACGCCGAGCGCGGATACATCGCCGCCTCGATGTCCCCGGCGGCGTACGCCACCTCGCCGCCCGGATCCAGCACCACCACCGAGCCGTGATGCACCCCCTCGACGATCCCGGCCCGCTCCAGCACCACCAGGGGCACATGCACCGGGACCCGGGTGGGCGCAGCACCGGCTATGGCCGCACTCATGCCTCCTCCTTCCGCAGGGCGGCGACCCGCCCCCGTACCCGGTACCAGCCGGCCACCAGGGCGGCGGCGATCAGCGGCAGGCACAGCACGGTGATCCGCCCGGGGCCGTCGCTGTCGGCCGCCATCAGCACCAGCACCGAGGCCAGGAAGGCCAGCGTGATCAGCTGGGTGTACGGGGCGCCCGGCAGCCGGTAGCCGGGGCGGGTCAGCTCCCCGCGCCGGGTCTTCCGCCAGAACAGCAGATGACAGACCATGATCAGCGCCCAGGTGGCGAGGATGCCGATGGCGGCGAAGTTCAGCACGATCTCGAAGGCGTCCTCGGGCACCACCGCGTTCAGCCACACCCCGAGCACGCAGACGCCCGAGGTCAGCAGGATGCCGCCGTACGGCACCTGGTTGCGGTTCATGACCCCGGTGAAGCGGGGCGCGGAACCGGCCTTGGCCATCGAGCGCAGGATGCGGCCGGTGGAGTACAGACCGGAGTTGAGGGAGGACAGCGCGGCGGTGAGCACCACGAGGTTCATCACGCCGCCGGCCGCCGGGATGCCGATGTTGGACAGCACGGTGACAAAGGGGCTCTCACCCGCCGAGTACGCGTTCCAGGGCAGCAGCATCGCCAGCAGGAGCACCGAGCCGACATAGAACAGGGCGATCCGCCACATGATGGAGTTGATGGCGCGCGGCATCACCTTGTGCGGATCCTTGGTCTCGCCGGCGGTGATGCCGACCATCTCCACCGAGGCATAGGCGAACACGACACCCTGGATGACCAGCAGCATCGGCAGCATGCCGGCCGGGAAGATCCCGCCGTTGCCGGTGATGAGCCCGGGCCCGCCGGTGTGACCGTCCACCTCGTGCCGGGTGGTGAGCAGGAAGATCCCGATCGCCATGAAGGCGACCAGGGCGCCGACCTTGATGATCGCGAACCAGAACTCCAGCTCGCCGAAGATCTTCACCGAGATGAGGTTGATGGACAGCACCACCACGAGCGCGATCAGCGCCAGCGTCCACTGCGGGACATCGGTGAACATGCCCCAGTAGTGGGTGTACAGGGCGACCGCCGTGATGTCGACGATGCCGGTGGTGGCCCAGTTCAGGAAGTACATCCAGCCGGCCACGAAGGCGCCCTTCTCGCCCAGGAACTCCCGGGCGTAGGACACGAAGGCCCCGGAGGACGGCCGGTACAGCACCAGCTCGCCCAGCGCCCGTACCACCATGAAGGCGAACAGCCCGCACACCGCGTACGCGATGGCCAGCGAAGGACCGGCGTCGGCGAGCCGGCCCCCGGCGCCGAGGAAGAGCCCGGTGCCGATGGCGCCGCCGATGGCGATCATGTTGATGTGCCGGGGGGCCAGCGCCTTGCTGTACCCCTCGTCACCGGCATCGACGACCGGCCCGGCCGCCGGCTGGTCCGTACGGACCTCCAGCTGATGTTTCTCACTCACGGTTGGTGCTCGCCTTCATGGGGTGCGGGACGCACGATGGAACTCAGGGAGGTCTCGACCCGGTCGAGATGGTGCGCCATGGCGGCCACGGCGTCGTCGTGGGAGCCGTCGATCAGGGCCTCGACGATCGCCCGGTGCTCCCGGTTGGACTGCTCGCGCCGGCCGCCCAGCTCGTTGAGGAAGGTGGACTGCCGCGCCAGCGCGTCGCGGATCTCCTCGATCACCTTCCGGAAGACCGGATTGCGGGCGGCCTGGGCCACGCCGAGATGGAAGAGGGTGTCCATGGCCACCCAGGCGGTGTTGTCGGACTCGCGCTCCATCCGCTCCAGCAGATGGGTCAGATGATCGAGATCCTCGGCGGTCCGCCGCTGGGCGGCATACCCGGCCACCGGCAGCTCGACATGCCGCCGGACCTCCAGCAGATCGCTGGCGGCGTAGTCACCGAAGGTCGGATCCTCCACCGGCCCCCGGGAGATCACGAAGGTGCCCTTGCCGGTACGCGAGGCGGTCAGCCCCATGACCTGCAACGCCCGCAGCGCCTCCCGCAACACGGACCGGCTGACATCGAGCCGCCGGCACAGCTCGGCCTCCGAGGGCAACTTGTCCCCGACCGCGTACTCACCCCCTTCTATGGCACCCCGCAGATAGGTGAGCACGGCTTCCATGGCCCCGACCCGACGCGGCATGGCCCCGCCTGTCTGGCTGTCTGACAGCTTCACGGAGGGGATCCTGTCAGACAGCCGGACAGGACTGTCAAGAGTCCGGGCAGTATCAATCACTCATGAACACAATGTGTACGCGCCGTGTCACCGACTGCTGCACGGAATCCGGGTGGCCACCGGTGATCGATAATGCCCCGGTGAATGCAGACGGTCCGATACCGCTTTCGGCGGGGGACATACCCGAGGGGGCGCGTGCGTGGCGTTCCCAGGACGGGGAGCGGTGGCTCGCCGTCGAGGTCGCACGGTGGGCGCGGCCGGCATGGGCGGTGCTCGCGCTGGTGGTCACCGCCGTGTGGGCCATCGCCTCCGTACCGGAGCCGCTGTGTACCGAGACAGCGCCCTGCGGGCCCGAATGGTGGGGGTTCGCACTGGCCGGCGCCGGGCTGCTGCTGCTCTACGTACTCGCTCTGCATCCCGGCCCGGCACTCGTGCTGCTGGGGCCGCTGCTCGCCGTGACCCTGCTGGACCCGGCGGCGCTCGGCGATGCCGATGACGTGGCACGGCTGGCCGTCCTGGCGGCCGGGATGTTCGGCTACGCCGGGCTGCACCATCGCCGCGAGGTACGGCGTCGGCAGGGCGCCGTCGCCACCCGGGCGTCCGGCGGGATACGGCACCGGCCGCCGCTCGGCGCCGGGGCACGCGGCGGGGGCCGGATCGCCCTGACCGTGGGGGTGTTGCTGCTCGCGGTGGCCGGCGGCGCGCTGTGGCAGGCGCTGCGCGGCATCGACCGCGACGAGGCCCGGGCCGCCGCCGCCACGTTCGCACGGGTCGAGGTGACCGACCGGGGCGAGGAGAGCATCACCGTCACCCTGCCCGGCGGCGACAGCCGCACCCTCTCCGTCGGCTACCCCGAGGACTATCCCGAGGGCGCCACGATCGGCGTGCTCATCGACGGCGACTGGGCCCGTACCGTCGCCGAACCGTACGACGCCTTCGGCTGGCAGCTGCTCATCCTGGCCACCGCCCTGCCCGGGCTCGGCGCGCTGCTGCACCGCGCCGCCTCCCGCCGCCGGATCGCCGTCCTGATGAGCGGACCGCAGCCGGTGCTGCGGGTCCTGGCCGCCGAAGGGGCGCACGACAGCCGCACCTACGTCTACGCCCACGACGACCGCACGGCCGCACGGCCGCTGCTCAGCTTCTACGGCTGGCCGGAACCGGCCCCCCAGGACGCCGATCCGCAGGCCATGGCGGAGGACCTGAGGGAGGCGCTGCGCGACACCGGCCGGCCGGGGAAGCTGCGCGAAGCCGTGCTGTACGGGGAGCCGCACGCCGGCGCCGGACTCGCCGTGGTGATGGCGGGCGAGCACAGCACCACGGTGGAACGCACCCTCACCGGCGCCCGCCCCGAAGGCGGCCGACGGCGCCCCACCCGGCGAAGGCGCACCGAACAGCGCCGCGCCCCCTCGACCTCCGAGACCGCGGCCGGCATGACCCCCGCGCGGGCCCCGCTGAGCTGGTCGGCGGGCACGGTCTCCCGCGCCGTCGGGCTCTTCCTTCTGCTGTTCAACGGTGGGGCCCTGTGGCTGGTGCTGCACGACGGCTTCGGCCTCAACTGGCTGCTGCTTCTGGGGCTGCCAGGGTCGGTCAATATGACCGTATGTGCACTGAATTGGCGCGTTACCGCCGACCACCACGGCCTGTGGATCACCGGCCCCTGGCGGGTGCACCGGGTCGGCTGGGAACAGCTGAACTCCGTGCGCTGGGAGGGCGACAGCCTCCGTTTCAAAGTCGGCGGCCGACGCGAGATCAACCTGCCCGTCACCGGCTTCCGCGCCCTGGAACACCGCCTGCACGGCACCTCCAGATCCGAACAGGCCCGCGACGAGATCCGCGCCCTGCGCCACCACCCCGAACTCCGCCCGCCCCGCGAAGCCACCGCCAAGGAACAGGGCATCCCCCTCGGCCCGGTCATCACCGTGCTGATCACCACCTGGGCGGTACTGGTCTATCTGCTGTGACAGGCCACGGCCAAATCCATGACTTTATCGACATGTCTTGATACCTCATCCACCGCTGATGCTTGACGCGTTCAGCGGTGGATGAGAGTACGCAGTGGCGCGGCTGGTTGCCGCAGGGTTTTATGTCTCGTTCAGCGGAATCCAGCCGGATGATTCACTGGAGAGCGCTGCGGCTCAGCGGGGAGACTCCGTCTCCTCATGGAGGCTGGGTGCTATGCCCGGAAGATATCAGACCAGGCCAGAGGAATACTCAAATCATCAACCAAATAGGGGATACAGTCTCCGGCCAGTGACAATGATGACATGGCTGAAGAAAATGCTTCTGCCGAGATTCCCAAGGCGATGAAGGCTGAGAAGGCGGCTGCTGCCAGTGTGGCAACAAGCCCTTCGGGTATGACCACGTGCGGCGTCTCCTGAGCTTTGACATATACACGCTATAGCCGCTCTTCGGCGGTGCGCGACGTCCTTGCTGCAAGAAGATCACAAGATATGAGTCAAAGGCAAATCACGGATGGCGAATGCTTTGACCCTGGATTCGAGCTTCCGTCGAATCGTTACGACGACCCTGAGTTGAGCCGCGTGATGATGGCATTGGCCTGGTCATGCAAGATGTGTGCCTCCTCGGGAAGCCCCAGGCATTGCTTCAGGTCTCCCAGCGCTGTGAGAGTTTCCGCCTCTTCGGACGGCGATTGAAGGCGCCTGGCGAGAGAGAGGCTGGAATCCAGATGCTGGGCCGACTCCAGGTAGCGGCCCGTTCGGCATTCGGCCTCGCCGAGTCCTCTCAGCGCCTGTACCTCTTCGTTCGCTGCGCTGATGTGCCGGGCTAGATCGAGTGCGGCCACATGATGGCGCAAGGCTTCCTCACTGCTGCCGGCCAGTTGGAGGGCGCTGCCGAGGCCGTTCAACGAGATGCTCTCCCGTCTCCTGTCTCCGGCCTCGCGAAAGGCGGGGAGAGTCTCCTGATAGAGCTGGATCGCTTGATCGATCTCTCCTATTTTTCGTAGCACCCCGGCGAGGTTCATCTGGAGCGTGGCGTACTCGGCGCGGCTTCCGATGGTGAGAGCGATGGCGGCCGCTTCCTCGTAGGTGCGGCGGGCCTTGTGCAGATGGCCCAGCTTCTCCTGAAGGGCCGCAATGTTGTTGAGGCTTCTGTACTGGCCCCGCAGGTCGGCAGATTCCCGAAACTTGGTGAGAGCGTTGATGAAGACGGTAAGCGCCTGCTGATATTCATCAAGATTCAGCAGGAAAATCCCCATCGTGTTGAGGATTCTTGCTTCCTGGAAGCTGTCTGGATTCCTTGTTCGCAACTCCATGGCCTGACGCATGAGGTGGAGAGCCCGGCGGTCATCGCCCGTGTAGTGCGCGACCAGGGCGAGCTGATGTAGAGCCTCGTTCTTGACATCCGATTCGGAATAATGCCGAGCCGTCCGCAGCGCTTCGGTTGCCGCAGTGCTGGCCTCGGTGTAGTCGCCTTTCCTTGAGCTGAGAATACTTAGGTCAAGGAGGGCGCGGGATTTGGCATGGTGATTGGAAGTCTTTGTCCAGTGACGTGCGGCCCGCCGCATGTATGGCTGGGCTGTTGCTAGGTAGCCTTCGGTGTCGAGGAATCCGGCGAGTACATGGGAAAGGAGCGCCGAGGTGCGGGCGTCCCCATGGCTGCTGACGTGCTCCATCACGGCCAGAAGATTGGCGGCTTCGGTGATGAACCACTTGCTGTGTCCAACGTCGTCGAGCCAAGCCTGTGCCAGCCGCCGAATCCCGGCCGGGGCGAGATCGATGCGGACCCGGTGGGGATAGGCTCGTCGGTCTGCGAGATCGGCGGTGTGCAGATAAAGTTCCAACAGTCGTTCCACTGACTCCCGGGCGATTCCGCTCTCCATCTCCTCTGCAGAGAGGGCCCGCGCATAGTCGCGCAGGAGGTCATGAAGTCGGAATCGGTGAGAGGAGGTTTCCTGGAGGAGATGGACGTTCAGCAAATCTTCCAGAGCCCGTTCGGTATCGTCCAGCGACATTCCTGTCAGTGCCGCAGCAGCATATGTGCCGAACTGTATGCCGATATGCAGGCCCAGGCGCCGGAAAGTCATCCGCAGTATCGGAGAGAGCGCCTGATAGGAGACGTCGAACACGTTCCTTATTTCGCCGGAATCGTTTCGGATCTCCTTGAGGCGGCTGTTGTCACGCATCAATCGAACCACGAGATCCTGTGCACTCCATGCCGGCCGGGACAGAAGTCGGCTGGCCGCGATTTCAATCGCCAATGGAAGATACCCGCACATCCTGACGATCTCCGCCGCGTTCGCTGCTGTGGTTACGCGCTCACTGCCCATCCGCTGCTGGAAGAGCGTGATGGCTTCGGACGGGGGCAGTGCGTCGAGCGAGATCGGCCGTACCCCTGGGAGGCTGGTGAGCCGACGGCGGCTGGTCATGATGATCAAGGCTGGGGAAGAGCCTGGCAGCAGCGGACGCACTTGGTCCGGCCCGGCCGCGTTGTCCAGGATGATCAGAGCCCTGCGGTCGCTCATTGTGGTGCGCCATACGGCGATGAGCTGATCGTGCTCCTGTGGGATCTGGTGTGCCGGGGTGCCCATGAGACGGAGGAGTTCAGTGAGGGCGGCATCGGCGTCCAAAGGCGTCTGCGCGGCAGAGTGGGCACGCAGATCCAGGATGAGACGCCCGTCCGGGAATCGACTTCGGAGCTGATGTGCCGCATGGACGGCAAGCGCTGTTTTACCCACGCCCGCCATGCCGTCAATAGCCTCAATGGCGACCGGAGGAGGTGCGTTCTCAGGGCTCTCGCTCAGGCTGTGGGTAAGCCGGTGCAACTCCGAGGAGCGGCCTACCCACGTGACGTCGCGGGGCAGATTGTCCGGCACCGGGGCAGCCGGGGCAGTTGTTCCGCCGGCTCCTGCTATACCCCCTGACATCAGCAGCTCCGCCACCGGTACACGATTGATCATCCCCCGCTGAAGATGCCGCAACGGTTCCCCGATGTCACTGCCCAACTCCCGGATCAGGTGATGCCTGATGCGCTGAAGCACCCGGTGCGCCTCGGCCATCCGCCCGCAGCCGTAGAGCGCGAGCAGGAGATGCTCGGCCAGTGTTTCGTCCGCCGGGTGCTGCTCGGCCAGCGGGGCCAGGTCGGAGACGGTATCCGCGAAGCGCCCCAGGCGGAGCGTGAGGCGGGCACGCAGGGTGGCCGCCGCGAGTACCTTGTCCGTGAGGATGTTGCGGATGCTGGCAGCCCAGGTGCCGGGCAGCCCCGCCAGCGGCTCGCCGCGCCACAATCGGGCGGCGTCATCAAGGGACTTCAGAGCGTCGGGGAGTCTGCCACGGTCGCTGAGGACCTCCGCCTGCTGGCTGAGGCTGAGATACCGGTGCAGGTCGATGACTTCCGGGTCAGCCTCAAGCCGGTACGCATGAGTCTGCACACACAGTTGGGGTGCTTGATCTCCGGCGACTTCCAGCATGGCCCCGCGGATCCGCGATATGTAGACATGGAGGCTGAGCCGCGGTTTGGGAGGAGGGTCGTCCCAGATGCGCTGGATCAATGTCTCGATGCTGACCGATCGGCCCGAATCCCAGGCCAGAGCAGCAAGGGTGAGTGCCTGCTTGGGTGAGCCGGGAGTGCTGTGCCGGCTTCCTGAGCGGATCTCGACGTTCCCAAGGATGAGTATCTGGAAATTCATCAGCATCCTCCCGCCAGTATGTACTTATTGATCTGGCGAGCATGGCATATGCTCAACTATTTGGCCTACGGGATGATTTGGCTACGACCGAAATGAACCCATGCTGCGATCCAGACATCGGACACGGTCGGATGTGGGTAGCTCTCACCGGTGAAGGGGCACGTGGGGGCTGCGCTGTGCTGATGCCCACGCCTGGACGCCGCGGCACGGAGAGGGCGTGAGGGATCGCATGCCGGAGGGCAGGCTGGCTCATGAGCTCATATCAGCCATGATTCAATCCAGTGATGGTGCGAAGGCTGAGGCAAGAAAGAACCTCGGAAAGATCATCGACTTGGCCGGAGTGAACGATTCCGAGTTGGCTGCCGCCTGGTCGGACAGCACCACAAGCATGGGCCAGGGCCAGGTGCGGGACTTTGTCCACATGCTCTTGCGGCGGGCGGCGGAGAACAGGGAGCTGAGCGGACTGCTTGATCACTGGCTCCATGAGAGCACCTTGATGCAACCGGCGGAGTCCGAGCGGGCTTCCGCACACCATAATGTGGTGGACGGCGACTCATCGATCTCGGGAACCGTCCTCCAAGCACGGACGGTGCATGGTGGAATTCACCTTCATCACCATCCCTCACCTCATGTTCCGGTACCACGCCAGTTGCCTGTAGTCTCAGCTCATTTCGTCGGCCGGAAGAATGATCTTGGCGATCTGGATCGTCGCCGAGAGGCTCATGAGCGCTTCACGCCTCAGCTTATTGTGATCCATGGTCAGGCCGGAGTCGGCAAAACGACGCTGGCTTCCCGCTGGCTCAGAGGGCTCGCCGGTCAGTTTCCCCATGGCCAACTGTACGTGGATCTTGGCGGATACGGCTCGTCCGGCCCCACACGGCTGAGCGATGTGCTTGAGCATTTTCTCAGGTCACTGGGCGCGGCGACGGTTCCCGCTCAGTTGTCCGAGAAAGTCGCGCTGTGGCGGTCGCTCACGGCCGACATCAGCATCGCCGTCCTGCTCGACAATGCCTTCACCGCGGCGCAAGTCCGCCCACTCATTCCCAGTAACCCCGACAGCCTGGTGGTTGTCACAAGCCGCCGACAGCTCGCCGCGTTGGTGATGGACGGTGCGGTTCTGCAACGACTGGGTGTGCTCGATTCCTTCGCAGCCCTGGAATTGCTCAGCAAGGGCGGCGGCGGCACCCGCGTCGCCGGAAACCTGGAAGCGGCCCGAAACGTGGTCAGCCTCTGCGCCTACCTGCCGCTCGCTGTGTCGCTGGCGGCCGCCCAGTTGGCCGCGCGCCCCCAGCAGCCCGTTTCGGCGATGGCCAGCGCGCTGGCCCGCGGCCAAGGGCCCCTGGAAACCCTCCAACTGGAGGGAGAGGCGGCGATCCGAGTGGCGCTGGACGAGTCGTACAACACGTTGTCGGAGGCGGCGGCCCACGCCTATCGGAGTATGGGGATCCTGCCCGTCACGCGATTCAGTACGGAGATGGTCGCGGCATGCTGCCGGATCTCGCACGATGAGGCAGACCAGGTGCTCAACACCATGGTCGAGGCGAACCTGCTGGAGGAAGACCCCGGAACCGGCGCTTACCGCTTCCACGATCTGGTGCGACTCCACGCCGAACGGCGGGGTGCGGGCGAGGACACCGAGTGGCGCACCACCACGATGCGGAGATTCGCGGACTGGTGCCTGTTCACCACCACCCAGGCGGAAGCTCTGCTGTCCCCCAGCCACCGGACCCTGGCCCGCCACTACCGGTTTCGGCCGGCCACCCCTGTGTCCTTCCAGTCTCAGGGCGAAGCTCTCACCTGGCTTGCCACACACCGTGTCGCCTTGATGGCAGCGGTACGCCACAGCGCGGCCGTCGGCTGGGACGACACCTGCTGGCAACTTGTCGACGCGATGTGGCCGCTGTTTCTCCGGCACCGGCCGGCGGAGCTTTGGGTCGAATCCCACCAGATCGGTCTGGCTGCCGCCCAGCGAGTCGGAAACCGGAGGGCGCAGAGTCGCATGCTCACCTCCGGCGGCAACGGATGGCGCAATGCCCACCGTGCACAGGAAGCAGTGACCTGGTATCAGCAGGCGCTCGATCACGCCAGGGAGGACAACGACCCACGCGAGCAGGCACAGGCACTCATCGGCCTGGGCAGCGCCTGCCTCATGATCGGGCACCTTGACCGGGCCGAGGAGTACTTCCGCGCCTCACTCACCCTGAGAGAGTCGATCGGGTATCGACGGGGAGCCGCACTCGCCCGGCTGTGTCTCGGCGAGCTGGAGCTGACCCGGAACCACCACGATGTAGCGGCTGACCATCTCACACGTGCCCACAGTGAGCTGGCGGCCGAGGGAGATCACTATGACGCGGCTCGCGCACTCGCCCTCCTGGGACGGGCCAACGCCGCGGGCGGCGACCTGCAGACGGGTGTCAGCCGCCTCCGGGAGGCATACGCCGGATTCTTGGAGACAGGATCACAGCACTGGCAGGCACGGACACTGGAGTTGCTCGGTCAGGTGGCCCAGGAACAGGGTGCGGACGAAGCGGCGCGGCAGTGGTACGAGCAGGCCCGATCCCTCTACCAGTCGCTCAGCCCACGCGACGCCGGACGCCTGGAAGGCCGGATCCGGGACCTGTGACCCGGCAACCGGCCTTCGAGGAAGGGAAGCTCACCCACGTGTCAGCCGGATGTCCGCCACTGCGGACGGCACCGTCAGGCGGGCTTTGTGAAGGGCGTCCACCGGCTGTTTCGTGATCAGCCACGCGTACAGGAACGAGGTGATCGCCGGCCAGCACCCCGTCAGCGAGGAAGCCTCGTTGACGGGCAGCACCAGCAGCCGGAGGCCCCCGCGCATCCCCAGGAGACACCCGCTGGATCCCGCCAGCGGAATCGACGCGAGGAGACACCCGGGGTAGGCCTGGAGCGTATCGGTGAGGAAGCCGCAGGCGGCGCCTCCCACCGCGGGCGCCGAGGAAGTCAGGACATCCGCGTACTCGGCCCACGGAGTGGAGCGGTGCTCAGCGGTGTCCAGTCTCAGATGCACATCCCAGGCCCAGCGGACGCGAGAGCGCGGACGCAGGCCGACATCGGCGGCGTCATCAGCGGAGGCCGGCCACTGATGAGCGCCGGCGTAGACCGTTCCCACCCAACTGCCCGTCCGGCAGTGGATTCCGATCCGCTGGCCCGCCGCGGACTGCCCCCGGCCGGAAGGAGCAGGCATCCCCTCCGCCCCGGCCGAATGGACCACGGACACCATTCCGCTGATCGGAAGACGAAAGGCGGTCATACGGCCACGTCCGTCCGAGGCCGTATCCAACCGTCCAGCGAAGGCGGCAGGGGCGCCAGCTCGGGCGCCGAAGGCACCGCCAGCTCGCCCAGCCTCAGCTTCCGGTACACCAGCGACCGCATCAGCTGGTTGAACCGTCCAGGCTCGGATGTGAGCACATCGGAGATCTTCCGGTACTCCCGCGGATCACGTTGCTCGGCCGCATACCGCAGCTGCTCCGCCAACGGATGCATCGGAGACAGCGCGGGTACGGTGCGGGCCAGCAGCGCGGCCGGAGAATCGGGGGAGACCTCAGCCTCTGGATAGCTGGCCAGAATGATCGAGGCATCGGTCAACGTGCCGTACACCGTGACGGAGCCATGGTCACCGATGATCCAGTCCGACGCGGTCAACAAGGGCCGCCAGTCGGCCTCCGGCGGGATCAGCGCCACTCCGTGCTCCCGGCACGTCATCATCCACGCATGAATCTGCCATCTGCCATGTCCGGCCCAGACATTGGGATGGACCAGAACCGCTGTCCGGTACATGTCCTTCGGCAGTTCACTGACCAGCCGAGGCAGAAGTGTGCCGAAGCGTCCGAAGGACGACGATGCGCCCCAGGTTGACGTGGCGAGCACCAGACGCTGATTCTCCCGCAGTCCCAGGGCATGCCGATAGGCTGCCCGCCGGGACAGTCCTGCGGTGATCGTGTCGTAGTCCGGGTCGCCGACCACGGAAGCCACCGGAAGGGCCTGCGGACACGACTTGGCCAGCACTCCGAGGTCCATGCTGTGTGAAAGTGCCAGCGCGGCGGGCACCACCCGCCCATCCCGCATCAGGTACTGACGGCTGAGCATCCCCGCCGTGCGCTGCTCAATGTTCGCGGCCCCCTCGGCCTCCCTGAGCAGTTTGATGTGCCCGGCACCGTGCGACATGCGGATCAGCGGCGCCTTGATGAGGTCCGTACCGCGAGATCCCGCCGCCAGCGCCAGGTCGAACTCCGTGCGCACGGCTTCTTTCCAGGGGATCACCGTGATCCCGAGCCCCCGTAGGTAGGGCAGGACACCTTCGCCGAATGCGTGCGGCGCTACGGTGAAAACCACCTGAATCCGGAGATCCGACTCCAGCAGTGAGATCACCTGCCGCAGTCGCTGCGCGTACGTCATCGTGTGCACGATGACGAGTACGGTTTTGCAACCGGGCACGGTGAGCCACTGTCCCCGCTGAACCAGTGCAGGCGCTGCCGACCTGCCCCCACCTGACATAGCGTCCCCCTTGATGACGTAATCGCGTGCCTCTTTCGTGGCGGGTATGCCCACCACGGAGTGAGGCTTTCTTGCAGAACCCTTGCAGCGGCCGAGTGCCCTGGAGTGCCCACGGGTGAGGCGCTTCCGGGTGCATGCATTCGGATGACGGGAAGGAGGGCCCTCCGCCGCAGAAGTAAGTTCCGCGCGTCGCGGTGAGTTCCCGCGGTTGTGGTGGTCAACCCTGTGGAGGGTTCATCAGCACACCGGAAAGGCAGGGCGTGTCATGGCGCGGCAGAAGATCACCACGTGTCTCTGGTTCGAGAGGGAGGCGGAGGAGGCCGTGCGGCACTATGTCTCCGTCTTCGGCGGGGATTCCCGGGTGCTGGAGACCCAGCGGTACACCGACTCCGGGCCGGGGGAGCCCGGATCGGTGCTCACGCAGACGTTCCAGGTGGCGGGTCAGCAGTTCATCGCGCTCAACGGGGGGCCGCACGACACGTTCAACGACGCCGTCTCGCTCTCCGTGGACTGCGCCGACCAGGCCGAGGTCGACCGGCTGTGGGCCGCGCTGTCCGAGGGCGGGGAAGAACGGGACTGCGGCTGGCTCAAGGACAGGTACGGGGTGTCCTGGCAGATCGTGCCCAGCGTCCTCGTCGAGTTGATCGCCGACCCGGACCCGGCCGTCGCCGACCGGGTGATCCGGGCCATGCTCACCATGAAGAAGCTCGACATCCAGGCGCTGCGCGACGCGCACGCCGGGCGGTAGCCGGGCGTCCCGCATCGCGGGCGCCGTCTTCTGCGAACGGGGGAGTCCGCCTATGCTCCGTGGGATGGCGGACTCCCTCGACCTCGTACATCTGCGCAGCTTCGTCGCGATCGCCGACTGCGGCGGCTTCAGCCGGGCCGCCGCCGCGCTGCATCTGGGGCAGTCCACCGTCAGCCAGCACGTGCGGCTGCTGGAGAAGCGCCTCGGCAGCGAGCTGGTGCGCAAGGAAGGGCGGCGCACCCAGTTCACCGACGCAGGGGAGCGGCTGCTGGTCGAGGCACGGCGGATTCTGTCCGTGCACGATCAGGCGCTGGAACGGCTGGCCGGCGGCGTACAGCAGTCCCGCCTGGTGATCGGCTCCACCGAGACCGCCGCCGAGCAGATCCTGCCCGGGCTGCTCGCCGCGCTGCGCGACGCCTACCCCCAGCACGGGGTGCGCTTCCACATCGACCGCTCCACCCGGATGACCGAGGACATCACCAAGGGCACCATCGATCTGGCGGTGATGCTCGGCCTCGACGCCGACACCCCCGGACGGCGCATCGGTTCGCTGCCGCTGACCTGGTACGCGGCCCCCGGATGGCAGCCGCCGGCGCGCGGCGCCGGCTGGCCGCTGGTCGCCTATGTCGAACCCTGCGGGATGCGGCAGCGCGCCCTGCACGAACTGGCCGAGGCCGGCCACACCGTGGAGGTCACCGCCGAATCCACCAGCCTCGAAGGCGTGATGGCGGCGGCCCGTGCCGGGCTGGGCATCGCCGTGCTGCCCTCCGCCGGGCGCCGGCCCGACGGCCTGGTCGAACGCACGGACCTCCCGCCGCTGGGCCCCATCGGCGTGCACCTCGCCGCCCGGCGCGGCCTGGACATCGATCTGGAGGCCGCCGCGCTCGCCGCGATCGAGACCTTCTTCGACCGGCTCGCGCTGCGCGACCCGGCGGTCGGCCTGACCCATCGCCACAGGTGATCGTTATCCATCACACAACATCATTGGACGCCGCGCGCCGGTCCGTTCTAGGTTTCCCGGTATGACCAGGAGCGAAGGACACCCCGTGCCGCTCCCCGCCGCGCCCGCCGCCGGCGCGCGATGTTGTCCCACGGCGTGCCGGGTCCGCTGATCCACCGCCGCTGACGGATTCCCCCGCCGTTCCCACCGGCCCGCGCCCGCCGCCCCGCCGTACCCCCGGTCCCGCCGCGCCTTCTTCGCGGCTGCCCGCCGACCCCCTACCGCGTCCTTCGAGGGAGCGAACCCATGCCCGTACAGTTCATCAGCGCCGGCTACGTCAACGACTCCACCGAACTCCACCCGCGCCCCGGCCAGGGCATCGACCCCGCATTCGTGGCCCGCTACGCCCGCACCCTGGACGACTACGGCTTCGACTACACGCTGCTGCCCTACGGTTCGGGCGGCTTCGACCCCTTCACGGTCGGCGCCGTCGTCGCCCAGCACACCGAACGGCTGCGCCCGCTCATCGCGCTGCGCCCCAACACCCTCTACCCGACCGTCGCCGCCAAGGCGCTGGCCACCCTCGACCAGCTCAGCGGCGGCCGGGCCACCGTCCACATCATCTCCGGCGGCAACACCCGGGAGCAGGCCCGCGAGGGCGACCGGCTCGGCAAGGCGGAGCGGTACGCGCGCTCCGCCGAGTACATCGGGATCCTGCGCGAGGCGTGGGCCTCCGAGCGGCCGTTCGACCACGCCGGTACGTACTACTCCTTCGAGGACTTCCGCGCCGAGTTCCGCCCGGCGGCCGGCCGCATCCCGGTCTCGGTCGGCGGATCGTCGGCCGACGCCTACCGGGTCGGCGGCGCCCTCGGCGACATCTTCGGGCTGTGGGGCGAGCCACTGGCCGAGACCCGGCAGCAGATCGACGCCGTGTACGAGCAGGCCCGGCTCGCCGGCCGCACCGACCGGCCCCGGATCTGGGTGACGTTCCGGCCGATCATCGCCCCGACCGAGACGCTGGCCTGGGAGAAGGCCCACCAGGTGCTCGGCGCGCTGCGCGGCCCGGTGACCGACGCCAAGGCCGCCCGCTGGCCCGGCGGGCGCCCCGAGAACACCGGCTCCCGGCGGCTGCTGGACATCGCCGACCGCGGCGAACTCCACGACCGCGCTCTGTGGACCCCGGTCGCCACCGCCACCAACGCGCGCGGCGCCTCCACCGCGCTGGTCGGCACCCCCGAGACGGTGGCCGCCGCGATCCTCGACTACATCGACCTCGGCGCCGAACTCATCTCCATCCGCGGCTACGACAACCTCAACGACGCCATCGACTACGGCCGTCACCTGCTGCCGCTGGTCCGAGCGGAGCTGGCCCACCGCGCGGCCGGCCACCCCCGCACCGACCACGGCCCGGCCCTCCCACCGCCCGGCTCCCCGTACGCCGTGGCCGCCGCCTGAGCCGGCCGGCCGACCAGACCACCCTCAGGGGCCCGCTGTGACACCGTCCCCCGCCGCCATGGCCGCGCTGCTCGGCGCCCTCACCCCGGGCACCGTGACCGACGCCCCCGACCAGCTGCGGCGCGCCGCCACCGACCGCTCGGGCGCCGTCCCCAACGGGCTGCCGTTCGCCGTGGTACGGGCGGCCTCGGCCCAGGACGTGGCCGCCGCGCTCGCCTGGGCCCACCGGCACCGCACCCCGGTGGTCCCGCGCGGCGCCGGCACCGGGCTGGCCGGCGGGGCCACGGCGGGGGAGGGCACCCTGGTCCTGGACCTGTCAGGGCTGAACGCCATCCTCGACATCCGGCCGCACGACGGCCTCGCCGTCGTCCAGCCCGGCGTCATCACCGCCGACCTCGACCGCGCCGCCCGCGCCCACGGCCTGCGCTACGCCCCCGACCCGGCCAGCCTCGCCATCTCCACCATCGGCGGCAACATCGCCACCAACGCGGGCGGTCTGCGCTGCGTGAAGTACGGCGTCACCCGGGACGCCGTCCTCGGCCTCGACGTGGTGCTCGCCGACGGCACCCGGCTGCGCACCGGCCGGGAGACCGTCAAGGGGGTCAGCGGATACGACCTCACCTCCCTCATCGTCGGCTCCGAGGGCACCTTGGCGGTCGTCGTCGCCGCCACCGTGCGGCTGCTGCCGGTGCCGCCCGCCACCGGGACCCTCGCCGCGTTCTTCGACTCGGTCACGGACGCGGCAGCGGCCTGCGCCGCCGTCATCGACGCCGGACTGCGCCCGAGCACCCTCGAACTGCTGGACGGGGCCACCCTCGCGGCCATCGACGCCGCGCACGGCACCCACTACCGCTCCCGGGGCGCGGCGTTCGTCCTCGCCCAGACCGACGGCTTCGCCGCCGGCGCCGAGATCCGGGAGCTGGAACGGGTGGTGCGCCGTACCACCGGCGAGCGTGCCGCCCGCACCGAGGTCACCGACGACCCGCGGACCGCCCAACGGCTCATCGCCGCCCGCCGCCAGGCACTGCCGGCCGTCGAACGCCTGGGCCGGGTGCTCATCGAGGACATCGCCGTACCCCGCTCCCGGCTGGCCCGGGCGGTGGCGGGCATCGCCGCCATCTCCGCCCGTACGGGGGTGCCGGTCTTCACCCTCGCGCACGCCGGGGACAGCAATCTGCACCCCCTGGTGGTGGACGGCCCGGCCGCCGGGCGCGCGGTCGCCGACATCTTCCGGCTGGCCCTCGACCTCGGCGGCACCGTCTCCGGCGAGCACGGCATCGGGCTGCTCAAGCGGCCCTGGCTGGCCGGCGAACACGGCGCCGCCGCGCTCGCCGTGCAGCGCCGGATCAAGGACGCCCTCGACCCGGCGGGCATCCTCAACCCCGGCAAGGCGATCTGAGGGGCGCGCAGCCGGCGCCGCCTCAGCCGCGCGCCGCCAGCCGGTCGTACTCCGCCTGGGTCACCGGCAGCACCGTCCCATGACGCGGCGAGGCCGGCAGCTGATAGTCGCGGGAGACCGTCCACCGCCCCGACGCCAGATCGGTGGTCTCGAAGGGGACATAGCCGCGCCCGCCGAACTCGTCGATGAACAGATACCACTTCTCCTCGGTGTTGGACTTGACCACCGTGGGCCCCTCACCCCGCGAGATCGCCGCGCTGCCGATGCACTCGGCGACGAACTCCCACGAGGTGGCGCGCAGATCCCGGGACCGCTCCGCCACGATGAACTTGCCGCACGGGTTGGCGGCGCTCGCGTCCCGCTCGTCCTTGGTGAAGCGGTAGTACGTGCCGGCGTGCTCGATGACGGTGGAGTCGATCACCGAGTGCCCCGGATCGCTCCACACCTGCGGCTCGCCGAAGCTCACGAAGTCCTTCGTCGTCGCGTACAGCATCCGGTGGTGGGTGTCGCCGGTGTGCCCGGGGTCGTCGGCCGCGTACAGCTTCGACGCCCAGAACACCACGAACTCGCCGCGCCCCGCGTCCCAGTACGCCTCGGGCGCCCAGGTGTTGCCGGCCGTGCCGTGGGCCACCCGCACCGCGCGCTGCGCCGACCAGTTCACCAGGTCGGCCGACTCCCACACCATGATGTCCAGGCTGCCGTGCCGCTGCGCGCGGTCCCAGTCGCCGTTGCCGTAGATCCGCAGATCGGTCGCGATGAGATAGAACCGGTCGCCGCTCGGGTCCCGGATGATGAACGGATCGCGCACCCCGCGCTCACCGAGCGTCGAGGTGAGGACGGGCCGGCCGCCGTTCAGCTCGCGCCAGTGCAGCGGGTCGTTCCCCCGGCTGAGCGCCAGCCGGATCTGCTCACCGTCGGCGCTGCCCTCGCCGGTGAAGTAGACGAACAGGTAGCCCGCGTACTCCGCGCGCGCCGCACCACCGGCCGGCCCGGTGAACACCCCTGCCAGCAACGCCACCACTCCGATCAGTACGCCCGCCATCCGCCGCATGCGCCCACCTCTCCATCGAGATGTTTACGTAAACGTCAGCCGATCAGCAGTATGACGGCCCGCGCCGTGCGGTCAATCCCGCACGTACGCCGCACCTACGCAGCGCGGATACGCCCCAGATGTGCCGCGCGTCACACCGGCCGCCCGGAACTCCGCGCCACCGGCACCCGACTGCTTCACTGTCCCCCGCGCACCGAGGAGCCTTGGATGTCCGCCGAACCCCAGACCTGGTCGGCCCTGCGCCCGCTGGTGCTGCGACTGCACTTCTACGCGGGCGTGTTCATCGCCCCCTTCCTCCTGGTGGCCGCCGTCTCCGGGCTGCTGTACGCCGGCTCCTTCCAGGCCGAGAAGATCGTCTACGCCGACCAACTGCGGGTGCCCGCAGGGGACACCGAACTGCCCATCACCGAGCAAATAGCCGCCGCCCGCGCCGCGCACCCCGCGGGCGAACTGAGCGCGGTACGCCCCTCCCCGGAGTCCGGCGCCACCACCCGGGTCCTGCTCTCCGGGGTGGCCGGGGTCGCCGACGGCCACACCCTGGCCGTGTTCGTCGACCCGTACACCGGCGAGATACGCGGCGCCCTCGAACAGTACGGCTCCACCGGCGCCCTGCCCCTGCGCACCTGGATCGACGAACTCCACCGCGATCTGCACCTGGGCGAACCGGGGCGGCTGTACGGCGAACTGGCCGCCAGCTGGCTGTGGTTGATCGCCGGCGCCGGACTGGTGCTGTGGTTCACCCGCCGCCGCGCCCGGCGCACCGTACGCGGCACCACCGGCCGGCGCCGGGCGCTCGGGCTGCACGGCACGATCGGGGCCTGGGTGGCGGTCGGGCTGATCTTCCTGTCCGCGACCGGCCTGACCTGGTCCACCTACGCGGGCGAGAACATCACGGAACTGCGCACCGCCCTCGGCCAGCAGACCCCGGCGGTCAACGCCGGGGCGGCGGGCGGCGGCGACCACGCCGAGCACCAGCAGCACGAGCACGAGCACGACCACGGCGGCGACGGGGCCACCCCCGGCGGCGTGGACCTGGACACGGTGTTGAGCGCGGCACGCGCCGAGGGCCTGTCCAACCCGGTGGAGATCCTGCCGCCCGCCGACGCCGAATCCGCCTACGTCGTACGGCAGATCCAGCGCAGCTGGCCGGAGAAGCAGGACGCCGTCGCCATCGACCCGGCCACCGGAGCGGTCACCGACGTGCTGCGGTTCGCCGACTTCCCGGTGCTGGCCAAGCTGTCGCGCTGGGGCATCGACCTGCACACCGGGATTCTCTTCGGACTGGCCAACCAGATCCTGCTGGCCGCGCTCGCCCTCTCCCTCATCTTCCTGATCCTGTGGGGCTACCGCATGTGGTGGCTGCGCGGCCGGGACACGGCGTTCGGCCGCCCCCTGCCGCGCGGCGCCTGGCGCGCCGTGCCGCCCGCGATCGGCGTCCCGCTGGTCGCGGTGATCGCCCTCGTGGGCTGGTTCGTGCCGCTGCTGGGCATCTCCCTGGTGGCCTTCCTGCTCACCGACGCCATCATCGGCGCCCTCACCCGCCGCCGCGCCGGGGCGGCGGATCGCGGGTAAGGAGCGGCCGGGCACCGGAGGTTACGGCGCGGCGCACCCCGGGCCTGCCGTCATCCCGTAGCGGGCGGTGATCAGTGGCCAGGTCTCGGCGGCCATCTCGGCCGGGGTGCGCGGGCAGCCGCGCTGAAGCCAGTCGGCGGCCACTCCCAGCAGCGCCCCGGCGGTGAACGCGGCGCCCACATCGTGCGGGATGGACTGCGGCGGGTGCGCGTCCGGCCCGCACTCCCGCCCTGCGGTGTGTACGGCGACGGCGAGCCGGCCCCGTACATGGTCGATCACCCGTGCGCTGCCCTGCGGCCCCAGCAGGCTGCGGTACAGCCCGGCGTGCGCGGCGAGATTGCCGAAGAAGGCCCGCAGCGACTCGGTCGGATCCTGCGGCGGCGCCGCCGCCGCGCGCAGCTCCGGCAGTGAGCCGATCAGCTCGTCGATCATCGCGGTGCAGGCCGCCTCGGCCAGCTCGTGCACGTCCCGGTAGTGGTCGTAGAAGGTGGAGCGGCTCACCCCGGCCCGGCCGGCGACATCCGCCACCGAGAGCTGCGCGGGCTCACGCTCCTCGACCAGTTGGAGCAGCGCGCCGCGCAGCGCGCTCTGCGTACGCCGTACGCGTCGGTCGGGTGAGGTGCTGGCCATGGCTGCCAGTCTACCCGCTCCCTACACCTGTAGGTTTTCGTACAGCTGTAGGTTAACGTGGCATGAGATCCGCACACCCAGCCACGGGAGACCCGCCCCATGACCACCACACTCGGACTCATCGGCGCCGGCATGATCGGCGGCAACCTCGCCCGGCTCGCCGTCGCCGCCGGCCTGGACGTCGTCCTCAGCAACTCCCGCGACCCGCGGACCCTCGAACCCCTGATCACCGAACTCGGCGCCCACGCCCGCGCCGCCACCCCCGCCGAGGCCGCCCGCGCCGGCGACCTGGTGGTGGCGACCATCCCGCTCCACGCCTACGAGCGGCTCTCCGCCACCGAACTGGCGGGCAAAACCGTGCTCGACACCATGAACTACTACCCGGAGCGCGACAGCCGGATCGCCGCGCTGGACCGCGACGAACTGACCTCCAGCGCCCTGGTCCAGCGCCGGCTGCCCGACTCGCGCGTCGTCAAGGCGTTCAACAACATCGCCTTCTTCAACCTCCGCAACGCCGCCCGCCCGGCCGGCGCCGCCGACCGCAGCGCCCTGCCCATCGCGGGAGACGACCCGGCCGCCAAGACCGAGGTGGCCGCCCTGCTGGACACCCTCGGCTTCGACGCGGTGGACATCGGCACCCTGGCGGACAGCTGGCGCAGCGAACCGGGCACGCCCGTCTATGTGGAGCCGTACTCCCCGGGCCGCCCGCCGGAGGGCCTCGGCCGCGAAGAGACGTTCGGCTGGCTGCTGAGCACCCCCGGCGTCCCGGTGCCCGCCGCCCGGGTACGGGAGCTGACCGCCACCGCCGTACGCGGGCAGGCCGGCGGCGAACTTCCGTAGCCACGGCCGGGGCACGTCTGGCATCGTCGTGCCGGTCGCGGCGGCCGGGTCCGCGGACCGCCCAGGGACACAAGGAGCGACGGTGCCACTCGATCCCTTCCTCGCCGGGAAACTGCACCTGCTCGACGGCCTCAGCCGGTCGGACCAGGAGGCGGACCCGGAGGTGACACGGCGCTTCGAGGAGTTCTTCCGCGACCCGGTCCCGTGGCACATACCCGAGACCGTCGGCACCGAGGACCGCACCGTCCCCGGCCCGCACGGGCCCGTCCCGGTCCGCGTCTACGGGCCCCGCCACCGGCCCGCGGGCCCCGCGCTGCTGTGGCTGCACGGCGGCGGATTCTCCGCCGGTGACCTCGACATGCCCGAGGCCCACCTGGTCTCCGCCGAACTCGCCGCCCGCGCCGGGGCGCTGGTGGTCTCCGTCGGCTACCGGCTCGCGGCGGACGGCGTCCGCTACCCCGTCCCGGTCGACGACGCGTACGCCGCCTGGCAGTGGCTGACCGGGGCCGGTGGCCGCGCCGGCCGGCCAACGTACACCGGCCGGCCGGCCCTCGGCGGCGCCAGCGCGGGCGCCGCCCTCGCCCTGTCCACCGCGATCCGCCTCCGCGACCGGGGCGAGCCGCTTCCCGCCGCGCTGCTGCTCGCGTACCCGTTCGCGCACTTCCCGACCCCGGCGCTGGACGACGCGACCGCGGCGCGGATGCGCGAACTGCCGTCCATCCTGCGCTTCACCACCGAGTCGATCGAGAACATGGTGCGTACCTACGTGGGCCGGCTCACCGCACTGCCCGCTCCCGCACTGCCCGGTGCGGCCGACCTCACCGGCCTGCCGCCGACCGGCATCGTGCTGTCCGAGTACGACGACCTGCGGCCCTCCGGCGAACTGCTCGCCCGGCAGCTGACCGAGTCCGCCGTCCCCACCCGCACCCAGCCGGCGGCGGGCATGCTCCACGGGCATCTCAACCGCGCCCCGTCCTTGCCCGAAGTCGACCGCTCCCTGGACTTCTTCGCGACCGTACTCACCGGCGGCCCCGTCGCGTAGCGCCGAGATGCGGCCCCGTCCGCCTTCACCCGGCGCCGGTGATCCGGGCGATGGCCTCGACGGTCAGCGCGCGGTCGTGCGGCTCCCGCGCCAGCGCACGGTGCAGCGTCAGCCCCTCGATGAGCGCGTCGAGCTGGCGGGCGGTGGCCGGGTCGAAGTGCTTCTCCAGATGAACCCGGCTGCCGCGCATCCACGCCTGGGTCAGCTCCCGGTAGCCGGGCTCCCGCGCGGCCAGGGTGTACAGCTCCTGGGTTAGTACGAGGTCGCGCTGGCTGTCGTCGGACAGGGCGTGCACCAGATCGGCCACCGCCGCCCGTGCCTGCTCGCGGTCGGCCGGGGCGGCGAGATGGGCGTCGAACCGCGCGACCATGTGCTCGGTGAAGTGCCCGAACGCCTCCCGCAGCAGTTGCTCGATGCCGCTGAAGTGGTACGTCATCGAGCCCAGCGGAACGCCCGCGCGGGCGGCGATCCGCCGGTGCGAGACGCGGGCGATGCCCTCTTCGGCGATGAGGTCCAGGGTCGCCGCGATGATGCGTTCGCGCCGCCGCGGGTCGATGTGTCCGGTGGCCATGGCGGTGGCGGGCTCACAGATCCCGCACGGGGCGGGCGGGGTTGCCGACCGCGACCACGTTGGCGGGGATGTCCTTGGTCACGACCGCGCCGGCCCCGATGACGGAGTTGTCGCCGATGGTCACCCCGGGCAGCACGATGACGCCGCCGCCCAGCCACACGTTGTCGCCGATGGTGATCGGGCGGGCGGCCTCCAGCTTGTCGCGGCGGGGCTGCGGCTCCAGCGGGTGGGTGGGGGTGAGCAGTTGGACGTTCGGCCCGAGCTGGCAGTCCTCGCCGATGGTGATCGCGGCCACATCGAGCGCGGTCAGATTGAAGTTGACGAAGGTACGCGCCCCGATCGTGATGTTGCTGCCGTAGTCGACGTGCAGCGGCGGGGTCACATGCGCCTCGGCGCCGAGTGAGCCGATCAGCTCCTCCAGCACCGGCCGGGCGGCTTCGACATCCTCGACGTAGGCGGCCTGGTAGCGGGCGGCGAGCCGCACGGCGCGCTGATGCCGGTGGGCGATCTCGGGGTCGTCGGCGATGTAGAGGTCGCCCGCCAGCATGCGTTCGTAGTTGCTGCGGGGGTCCCCAGCGAAGTAGTCCTGGTCCATGCGTACGATCGTACGCTCCTGGTCGTGGCCGTTCACCCCGGGGTGTGGCCGAACAGGCCCATGACCTCGGTCAACCGCTCCCGCGCCCAGTCGTACTGGCGGGAGTCGGGGTGACCGCGATAGACGGTCTCGATCACCATGACGAGCATCAGATGCAGGCAGTACAGCCGGCGGCGGACGGTCTCGCCGCCGCTCAGCCCGGGCCGCCCGTAGCCGCGCAGGAACGCCGTGGAATCCCCGAAAGCGGCCAGCTGCGTACCGGTGAAACCCGCCTCGATCAGCGGATCGCCGTAGAACGCCCGCTCATGATCGATGACACACACGATCTCGCCGTCGCGGACCATGACATTGCCCGGCCACAGATCCCACTCCACCAGCCGTGGCTCGGTCACCTCGTCGAGCGCGCCGGCGTGCTCGGCGAGCACCGTACGCACGAGGTCGTAGTCCCAGCCGAGATCGACCTTCCGCCGCTCCCCGTCGCGCAGCACATCCTCGACCATGCCGGTGAACACCCGCCGCCAGCTGGGATCCCCCGGACCGGCCAGCGGACCGAAGGCGGCGCCCCGGATGCTGTTCAGCTCCCGGTTGACCGCGCCCAACCGTTCCCCGTACGCGTCCCGCTCGGCGGCGGACAGCTCGCCGGCGACGGCGGCGAGCGCGTCGGCGTGGACGAACGGCATGAAGAAGTAGTCCGCGTCGCACAGCTCATGGCTGCGGTCCGCGAAGTCCACCACCGGGACCGGCACCCCGGTGTGCTTGCGGATGAGCTCCAGCGCCGCGAGCTCGATCCCCATCGCGCCGCGCTCGTAGGTCATCACCTCCACCCCGGGCGGCGGAGCGATCTTCAGGACCACCTCGGCCCCGTCCCGCAGCCGGATCCGATAGGCGACGTTGAACCACCCGTCGCCCAGCTCACTCACCCACTCCGTCTCCGCCGCGCCCTGCGGGACCTGCGAGACCTGCGAGACCTGCGGGACCTGCCCGGGACCGTAAGCCCGCTCAACCATGGCCCGCAGCACGGCGGGCGGCTGACGGTTCTTGGTGATGCTGTCCATCCGCCGATTCTCACCGCCGCACCCCGGCCGGCACCAGACACCGGCGCCGGGCTGTCCGGGCAGCCGAGCCGGCGCGCTCCGGGGCGGCGGAACGCGCACCGACCAGCTTCCGCTGGAGTGGTCCAGGGGCCGGTGTGGTGGACCCCCGTCGAGTCACCACACCCACCGCGTCACCCGAAGGGGCTGCCCCGCGGGGTCAGACCAGCCGGCGGGCCAGGGCCGGGTCCGGTGCGGGGGCGGTGCCCGGGTGGAAGATGCCGGCCAGCGCCTCGACCCCGTCGACCAGTCGCGGGCCGGGGCGGGCGAATGAGGCGTTGGCGTCCACCGCCCACAGCGGCAGCCCCGCCGGCAGCCGGTCCGCGACCCGCTCGGCGAGCCGTACCGACTCCTCCAGACCGAAGCCGCACGGCGCGCACACCACCACCTCGGCGCCCGCCCCGGTCACCTCCGCCCAGCCGGTACGGAACGAACGCTGCCCCGAACCGCCCAGCACACAGGTCCCGCCGGCCGCCTCCACCATGTCCGGGACCCAGTGCCCCGGCGCGAACGGCGGCTCGGTCCACTCCAGCACCAGCGCCGGCACCCGCCGCCGGCCGGCCACCCGCTCCCGTACCGCCGCCAGCCGGCCGGTCAGCGCCGCGACCAGCCGCCCGGCACGCTCCCCGGTGCCGGTGGCGGCGCCGATCGTGAGCACCGACTCCAGCACCTGCGGCAGCGTGTGCGGATCCACCGTCAACACCTCGGCGCGGCAGGACAGATACTCCAGGGCGTCGTGCACCGTGGCGACATCCACGGCACACACCGCGCACAGATCCTGGGTGACCACCAGATCGGCGTCCAGGGCGGCCAGCGCACCCCGGTCCAGGTGGTACAAGTCCTCGCCGGCCGCCATCCGTTCACTCACCACCCGGTCGATCTCCGCGGGCGGGAGCCCTTCCGGCAGCGCGCTGGTGGACACCACGCGCCGCTCCCGGGCCCGTGGCGGATGGTCACACTCGAAGGTCACACCGACGACATCGTCACCGGCGCCGACCGCGAACAGGATTTCCGTCGCCGACGGAAGAAGGGAGACGATCCGCACCCCTCCACCGTAAGCCCCCGGACGGCGGCCTCAGAGCGGCAGCCGGCCCGCCCGGTGCAGGGTCGCTACGGCCTTCACCGTGGCGTAGCCGCGCCACTCCAGGGTGGCGGCCGGGGAGAAGCCGGCGAAGTCGACCTGCCAGCCGCCGTCCGGCTGCTGCTGTTCGGCCAGCCGGTCCAGTTCGGCCTCGATCACCCCGGGGCGCAGCAGCGCGCCCGCCGGGCTGCCCGGCAGCGGGGCGAAGTCGAGCGCGCGCAGGGTCTCGCCCTCGCTGCCGCCCTCGACCGGGAGCAGGCCGCTGTCCGGTACGTACGCCCCGAGCCGCGCCAGCAGGCCCGCCGCCTCCGGAACGCGCTCGTGCGCGGCGTCCAGGAAGCGGACGGCGAACGACAGCGCGATCGCGTGCGGCCGGGCGTCCAGGGCGGCGATGGTGTCCAGGCAGTACCTCGTGGCCCGCGCCAGCCACGGGTGCCCGGCGACGGCCGGATCGTGCGCGGCGACCCGGTGTGCCGCCCCGGCGGCGAACGCGGTGCTCTGCAAGGCGGAGACCGTCGGGTCGGCCTGCGCCCAGAACGGCGCGCACGCCGTGGCGTCGGCGACCGGCAGCGCGAACGGCAGCCCACCGTCCGGCAGCGTCACCGAGCCGAGCCAGTCGCACAACTCGACGGCACGCGGGGTCGTCACGGGCGCGATGTCCTCGAACGCCTCGAAGGCGTGCAGGGCGCCGCCCGGCTGGCTCTCGGGGGCGCGCAGATCCGGTTCCAGCCCCCAGCCGTATCCGCCGTCCGGGTTGCGGTAGCCGTCCACGGCGGCCAGCACCGCCGCCGGGCCCACCCGCCCGGCCAGCAGTTCGAAGCGGCGGCGGTCAAGTACGCGCCCGTGCGCGGCCAGAAACGCCGCCGCGCCGGAAAGGTCGATGATCATGGGCCCAGCATGCCGCGTTCCGGTACGGGGAGTCTTGAACGGATCGGACGTGTTCGGGGCTACGTGCGACGGCGCGGCGTGCCCGGCAGCAGCGCCACCGCCAGCGCCGGTACGGCGGCCAGCACCAGCCACGGCACGGCGGGCGGCAGCCCCAGCTGGAGCAGGGCGCCGGTCGCCGAACTGCCCACCAGGACCAGCAGCCCGGACACCGACGACAGCGCGCCCATGTACAGCCCCAGCCGCCCGTCCGCCGCGAAGTCGGGCACCCAGGCGCGGGCCGCGGGCACGATCAGCATCTGGCCGACGGTGAGCAGCACCACGAACCCGGCGGCCGGCAGCAGCCCCGTCCAGCCCGTCCACCCCGCCGGGCGCGCCGCCGCCACGACCGCGAACCCGGCCGCCACCAGCAGCAGCCCGGCGGCCATCGAACGCCGCAGATCCAGCCGGTCACCCGCCCAGCGGCTGACCGGCAGCTGGACGAACACCACCAGCAGCGAGGACAGCGCGAACAGCCAGGACAGCGGCGCCTGCGAGCCCGCCGCCCGTTCCACCTCCTGCGGCAGCGCGAGATACAGCTGGTTGTAGGCGAGCAGATAGCTGCCGTACGCGCAGCACAGCGCGAGAAAGCGCCGGTCGCGCAGCAGGACGGCCACTCCGCCCCGCTCCCGGGTACGTTCCCGGCCGGGGATGTGCTGCGGCATCAGCCGCGCGTGCCCGGCGAGCACGACCACGAAGACCCCGGCCCCGCACAGGCAGGCGGTGCGGAAGTCGACGGCCAGCAGCAGACCGCCGAGCAGCGGGCCGATGAACGCACCGGCCTGTCCGGCCGCGGAGAACAGGGCCAGTACGCGGGTACGCGGGCCGTTCCCCTCCGCCTCCCACACCACCGCCTGCCGGGCCACCTCCGATTCCACGGCCGGGGAGAACAGCGCGGCGGCGAAGCCGATCAGCAGTACCGCGCCGATCACCGACCAGGTCTCCGCCGCGAACCCCAGCCAGCCGAAGCCGGCGATCCGCAGCGCGCAGCCCACCAGGACGACCGGCCGGACCCCGTACCGGTCCACCAGCCAGCCCCCGGCCATGAAGAGCCCCTGCTGGCTGAAGGTCCGCAGCCCCAGGACGAACCCGACCAGCCAGCCCGCCATCCCGATCGCCGTGCCGAGATGCTCGGCGAGGAACGGCAGCACGGCGAAGAAGCCGATGTTGAAGGCGAACTGGGTCCCGATCAGCAGCCGCAGCAGCGACGGCAGCCGGCTCCACAGCCGCTCACGCTCGCGTTCCGGCTTCGCGCCGGTGCCCGCGTACACCTCGCTCATCGCGGCACCCCGGGCGCGGCCGGAACGGCGGATGCGGCGGATGCGGCGGATGCGGCGGGTTCGGCCGGTGCGCGGCGCCGCGCACCGGCCCACGGCAGCCGCACCCCGCCCGCCGCCGTCACCGCGAACGCGCCGAGCAGCGCCAGTACGCCGGCCGGCGCCAGCACCGTCCACGGGGCGCGTTCGACGTACGGCTGGTTCTCCGCCAGCAGCAGCCCCCACTCGGGCGAAGGCGGCTGGGCACCAAGACCGAGGAAGCCCAGCGCGGCCAGGCTCAGGGCGATGCCGGGCAGCCGGATCAGGGCGTGCCGGACCACCGGCGGGAGCACGGCCGGCAGCAGCACCCGGCGCAGCAGATAGCGCGGCCCGGCGCCCAGCGCCCGGGTCGCGGTCACATGCAGGGCCGCCCGCTCCTGCCGCAGCAGCGCGGCGGTGTGCGCGGCCAGCGGCGTCCACGCCACGGCCGCCACCGCCAGCGCGGGGGTCCACGGCCCGCCGCCCAGCACGCCGGTGACCAGCAGCGCGGCCAGCACCGGCGGTACGGCGTTGACCGTGTCCACCAACGGCTCCGACAGCCGGGGCAGCAGCCCCAGCAGCACCCCGGCCAGCAGCGCGACGGCGCTCACCGCCAGCGCGGTGCCGAGCGTACTGAGCGCGCCGTGCGCGACCCGGGCCAGCAGATCCCGGCCGAGCGCGTCGGTGCCGAACGGCTGCGCCCAGGACGGCGCCCGCAGCCGGGCCCCGGTGTCCAGCGCGAGCGGGTCGCGGGGCAGGCCGAGCCCGATGACGGCGGCGAGCCCCAGTCCGTACCACAGCGGTGCGACACGCGGCCCGGTCCTGGCCGGCCGGTACGCGGAGTGCAGCGCGCCGTCGCGCAGCGCGGGACCGATCAGCCGCCGCGCGCCGAACCGGGCCAGCGCGCCGGTCGCCGCCGCCAGCAGGACCAGCGCGAGCGCCCCGGTCTGGAGTACGGGCAGGTCCTGGGCCACGGCGGCCCGCAGCGTGAGGCGGCCGAGCCCCGGGATGTCGAAGATCTGCTCGACGGCCACCGCACCGCCGGTCAGGCCGACCACGAACAGCCCCAGATTGGGCAGCAGCCCGGGCACACAGCGGCGCAGCGCGTGCCGGGCCACGGCACCCGGCGGGATGCCGCGCGCGACGGCGGCCGGCAGCCACGCCTCGCCGAACGCGGCGGGCAGCCGGTCGGCCAGCAGCCGCCCGAGCACCGCGCCGGCGGGCAGGCCCAGCGCGAGCGAGGGCAGCACCATCCACCGCGGGCCGTACCAGCCCAGCGCCGGCAGCCACCCCAGTTGTACGCCGATGACGGACGCCAGCACGGAGGCGACCAGGAACTCGGGCAGCGCGGCCAGCATCGCCGCCCCGGTGCCGCCGCCGCGCCGCCCGCCGGGCCGGTGCCGGGCGCCGTGCCGCAGCGGACCGGCGCAGATCGCCGCGGCCGTGGCCAGGGCGACGAGCAGCGCCCCGGCCATCAGCAGCAGGGACACCCCCAGCGCCTGCGTCACGGCGGGCAGTACGTCGCCGCCCGACACCCACGAGCGGCCCGCGTCGCCGTGCGCCAGCCCGCTCAGCCAGTTGCCGAGCAGGGTGAGCGGGCCGTCGTCCAGGCCGAGTTCGTCCCGGATGGCGCGCAGCGTCTCCGGGGTCGGGGCGCGTTCGGCGGCGCGGGCCTTGAGCACGGTCAGCGCGGGGTCGGTGCGGGACAGCCACGGCAGCAGGCCGATCGCGCCGATCAGCGCCGCCAGGAGCACCGTGCGCCACAGCAGGGCGCGGCCCCGCAAGGTTGCGGTCATGGACGTCAGCGCCGGGTTCCGGTGCCGACGATCACCCGCTCGTACGGGTCGAGGACCGCGCCCGTGACCCCCGGACCGATGCCGGCCACGACCTTCAGGTGCACCAGCGGGATCTCCGCGTCGGTGCCCAGGATCGCGGCCTCCGCCCGCATCGCGGCGTCCTGCCGCGCGGCCGGGTCGGACTCGGCGCGGGCGGCGGCGATCAGGCCGTCGATGTGCTCGTCGCACAGGCCGGACAGATTGAAGCTGCCGTCGCAGGCGTAGCCGCTGGCCAGGACGGTGACCGGATCGCCGGTGTCCAGCATCACATTGCGGGAGACCACGGCGGCGTCGAACTCCCCGGCCAGCAGGTCGCTTTCCAGCCGCGCGTAGGTGCGTACCTCAAGGCGTACGGTGAACCCGGCGCGCTCCAGCTGCTGCTGGACGACCTGGGCGGCCTCCGGCAGTTCGGGGCGGTCGCTGTAGGTGGCGATCGTGATGCTCCGGCCGCCGGGGTCGGTGGCCAAAGCCCGCCCGACCGGGGCGCCGCGCTTGCCGGCCGGCCAGGTCAGGGCGGGGCCGTACAGCCCCTGGGCCGGCTCCGCGTACCCCTCGTAGACGCCCTCGGCGACGGCGGAGGTGTCGATCGCCTCGCGGGCGGCGGCCCGCAGTCCCGGGTCCTCGAAGACCCCGCCCCGGGTGTTGAGGAACAGACTCGTGTTGCGGGCGGTGTTCACCTCGTGCACGGTGCCCGGGTCCAGTGCGGCGACCTGCGCGACCGGGACCGCCTCGGCGATGTCCACCTCGCCGGTGCGCAGGGCGTTGGCCCGGGCGGTGCCGTCCGATATGTACCGCGCGTCGATCCCGGCCGCCTGGGCGCGACCGCCCCAGTAGGCGTCGAAACGGTCCAGGGTGGCCGCCGTGTCCCCGGTGATGCCGGTGAGTTCGAAGGGGCCGGTGGCGGTGCCGACCGGATCCACCGTGCCGTCCGCGCCGTACGCCGCGGGGGCGAACACCGCCAGGCTCGGATTGGACAGCCGCAGCGGCAGCACCGGATCGGGCTCGGCGGTGCCCACCCGTACCTGCCGGTCGCCCACCGCCTCGGCGGTCAGCCGCACCCCTGAGAGCGCGGACGGGGCGGGTTCGGCAGCCGCGGCGTGGCCGAGGGCGGCGGCGACGGCCTGCGCGGTGACCTCACTGCCGTCCTGGAACGTCGCCTCGCGCAGGGTGAAGAGCCAGCTCCTGCCGTCCTGCTCGCCGCTCCACGACGCGGCGAGCGCGGGTACGGCCGTGCCGTTGGCGTCCAGCGCCGTCAGCCCCTCGACGACCCCGAGCCGGGACAGGTCGTAGGCGTCCATCCCGTACGGGGAGTAGTTCTCGGCCGGCGGGAAGGCGAGCGCGACGCGCAGCCGCCCGCCGTCGTCCGTACCCGCGGAGCCGGCGGCCGGGGAACCGCCCCCGGAGGAGGCGAAGCAGCCGGCGAGCAGGGGGACGAGCAGCAGCCCGGCTATCAGCCGCGGGCGGGGAGTTCTCATGGTCCTCGTTCTGGCTTCCCTAGGCCGACTGGCCGGTTGACGGTCAGATCAGGGGTATCTCGAAGTGCACGACGTCGCTGCCGGCGCCGGGCGGCCCCGCGCTCTCGCCCTTCGCGCCGCGTCCGTCCCGCTCGTCGCACACGATCTTGCCCAGCGACTGCCACAGGCCCAGCGCCCCGGGGGAGTGGGCATAGGTGTGCAGATACACCGACCGGTAACCGCCGTCGGCCCGCGCGAAGTCCAGCAGCCCGGCCACCAGCCACCCGGCGAGCCCGCGCCGCCGGTGCTGGGGGCGTACGTACACCCGCCGCAGCTGGGCCGTCTCGCCCGAGGGGTACCGCTCGGCCAGCCAGCGGGGGTTGGGCGGGTGCGCCGGGCCGCGCGCGTCGAGCGCGGCGGTGCCGGCCACCGACCCGTCCGCCTCGTCCACCGCGACCAGCAGGGTGTGCCGGGGCGGGAGCAGATAGAACGACTCCGGGTCGATGATGTCGGCGTGCCACGGCGGCACGTACCCGGTGCCGAAGTCGCGGTACACGGTGTCGAGCATCACCCCGCGCGCCTCGTCGAGGTCGGCGGCGGTGGCCGTTCTGATGCGGTACTCATGCACCTGCGAATAATAAGCAGAAGCATGCGAACGGAAGAAGGCCGGATCCCGGCGCCCGGGTGTGACGCGCGTGACGTACGCGTCAGGCCCAGCACGCGTGGGCGAGCGTGGTGGCCAGGTAGGCGGTGCCGAGCCCGGCGACGACGCTGACCACCGCGTTGACCGCGGCGAAGAACCGGGCCCCGGTCTCGGCCAGTCGCAGCGTCTCGAAGGAGAACGTGGAGTAGGTGCTCAGCGTCGCGCACAGCCCGGGTCCGACGAGGTGCTGGAGCGCCTGCGGGACGGTGGTGGCCGTGGCCGCCCCGGTGAGGAACCCGAGCCCGGCGCAGGCGGCGATGTTGACCCCGAAGGTGCCCCAGGGGAAGACGGTGTCGTGGCGGGCCTGCACGGCGCGGTCGGCGAGATAGCGCAACGGGGCCCCGACGATCGCGCCGGCGATGACCATCAGCCAGTTCATGCCGCCTGACCCCGTTCCGCCGCCGGGGGACGGGGCAGGACCAGCAGCCGGGTGAGCCCGGCCGCCGCCCAGACCGCGGCCAGCGCGGCGCTGAGCGTGGCCGCGGCATAGAGCAGTCCGCTGCCGGGGTGACCGCCGTCCAGGAGCCGCTGGGTGTCGACGGTGGCGGTGGAGAAGGTGGTGTAGCCGCCGAGCACCCCGGTGCCCAGGAACGGCCGCACCAGGGGATGGACGGTGGCGCGCTCGGTGATCAGCACCATGAGGACGCCCATGGCGGCACAGCCGGTGACATTGATCCAGAACGTCGTCCAGGGAAAGGCGGCCGGGCCGGTGGGCCAGATCAGGGTGGCGCCGTAGCGGGCACAGGCCCCGATCACGCCGCCGGCGGCGACCGCGGCGAGCACCGCGGCCCGCCGGGGCGCCTTGTGCTGGTCGTCCATACCGGTTCTGGACTCCCTGGTGCGGGGGGTTGGGTCCTCCCCATTATCGGGGTGGGGACAGCCGGCCGGTGTCACTCCGGGTGTCGGGGCGCAGCCGCAGGACGACCACCACCAGGGCCAGGGTGAGGGCGAGCAGGCCGGCCCAGATGATCCAGCGTTCGGGCCAGACGCCGGGCGAGGAGCCGCCGAGGTCGTCGGGGTCCCGGCCGCCGTCGGCCCCGGTCACGATGACGGCCAGCAGCCCCAGGGCGGTGCCGATCACCACGAGGCGGCCGGCCAGCCGTACGGTCAGCGGGAGCGGCCGGCCGCCCAGCCGCAGGCGCTCGCGGGGGCGGGCCGGGGCCATCAGCCGGGCGAGCAGCAGTCCCGCGATCGGCAGTTGGAGGGCCCACACCAGGGTGCGGAACGAGCCGTCGAACCAGACGTTGGTGCCGTACAGCAGCGTGTGCCACACGCTGAGCACGTACACCACGATCACGAACCGGTGCAGCGCCACCCACATCCTGCTGCCGGTGCGGTGCCGCAGATAGAACGCCAGGCTCAGCGGGATCGCCAGATACAGGGCCAGCAGCCCCAGCAGGATGGCGACCCGGCCGGTGCCGGTGGCGTACCCGCCCGGCACGAACACATCCACGAACGCCGTCCACAGACTCCGGCCGGCCCCCCAGCGGGTCAGGTTGTCCCGCAGCTGGTCGCCGAAGAAGAACACCGCGTGCATGAACATCAGCCCGATGGTGGTGAGGCTGGTGGTGCGGTGCCACTTCTCCAGCCGGGTCACCGGCAGCCCTCGCAGGCGCGGGCGCGGCCCGGAGCGCAGCAGCCCGAAGACCACGGTGAGGTACGCCCACAGCAGCCCGGACCAGCCGAACGCCTGGCACATCCAGTACATCCACAGCTCACCGGGATCATCCAGGTGCGGCATGATCGTGACCGTCGCCGACGTGCCGTTGGCCACCCGCGCGTACAGCAGCCAGTAGATGAGACCGGTGGCGATGAGCGCCAGCGACGCGTCCGGTATCGCGCCGCGCAGATCCGCCCGCAGGCCCTGCCAGTCGAAACGCCCGCGAACGCGCGGATTCCGTGCGGAGGGCGACACCGTTTCGGAGACTTCTGCCATTCCCAGTACACCGCTTTCCTGCGACACGACAAGGTATTGGCCCCGCGCTCCCAGCGTGGACAGTAACGGCGTTCCCGCCGCCGTGGAAGACGCTGTTCCGGAGTTGGCCAATGGCCGCCGGGCGGGGAACTTTCCCGGCCCGGCGACCGACCCCCGGCAGGGGTGAAAGCGCCTCAACCGGCTTTCGGACGGCCCCTTTTGCGCGCGATCACCGCTCCGGGACGTACGGCGGGCCGGCACCACCGGTGACCCACCGAGTCGGTTTCGGTGCCCGGCCACCACGCGCCGAGAGCACCGGCGCCCCGCAGAACGGGTCGGCCCGCACGCCGGGAAAGCCACCGGAGGCCCGGCGCCGGGCCTCCGGGGCCGGATGTCCGCGCTCAGCAGCCGGCCGGCGCGGCGGCGGGCCGCCGCGAGTGGCGTTCGGCCTCCACCAGCAGGGCGAGCAGGCCGGCCCGCGCCCGCGCCACCCGGGACCGCACGGTGCCGATCGGACAGCCCAGCCGGCGGGCCGCCTCCTCGTAGGGCAGCCCGAGGACCTGTGTCAGTACGAAGGCGCTGCGGCGCTCGTACGGCAGGGCCGCCAGCAGTTGGGTCAGCGCGATCCCGTCCTCGAAGCCCGGCAGACCACGCGGCTGGGCCCGTTCGACGGCGGTCTGCCAGTCCTCCCAGTGGGCGAGCCTGGGTCTCGCGGAGGCCCGCCGCACACTGTCGGCGACGGTGTGCCGGGCTATGGACAGCATCCAGGTACGGGCGGAGGAGCGGCCCTCGAACCCGTGCAGGCTGCGCAGTGCCCGCACAAACGTGTCCTGCACGAGGTCTTCGGCCAGCCGCGGATCGCCGGCGAGATGGGCCACGAAACGGCGCACATCGCGGTACAGAGCGCGGACGAAGGCGTCCACGGCCACCGGATCACCGCAGCGGGCGGCCAGCGCGAGCCGGGTGACGGGATCGTCGGCGGCGGCCATGGGGGGTCGCGGGTGGGGCACAGCCAGGGCAGGCATCATCGGTACACCAGTCATTCGTGTCACCGGACGCGGACGCGCGAAGGACGTACGAAGGACGCGCGGGAGGGGAGGGGGGACCGCGCCCGTGGGGGGCCGGCCCGTTGGGTGACGGGCCGGGTGCCGCCGCCGGAGGATCGTTCCGGCAACCGAACCGGCTGTCAGCTGCTGGAAGTCAGTTGACAGCGGACCCGGCCGGCGGCCCCCGGGTGGTCACGATGTGCGGCGCCGGGCCACGCCGCCGCCGACGGGGCCGGGCCACGCCCACCGGGCAGGGCCGCCGGGCCGGGAGCGGCGGGCGGCGCAGCAGCCGCAGCGGGGCCAGCAGCCAGCCGCCCATGGCCCGGGTGATCCGGAAGAAGGCGCGCTCCCCGTGGGCCAGCCAGAGGCCGGACGCCAGCGCCGCGGCGAGGTGGGCGCCGGCCATGCCGGACCCGGCCGCCCCGGGCTCCGGATGCTCGACGTGCGCCGCGGGATGGGCGCCGCTCGCCGTCGTCGTGAGGGAGAAGGCCAGGTGCAGCGCCACCTGGGCGGCCACCGTGGCACTCAGCACGGCCGGTACGCCCCGTTCCTTCCCGGTCAGAAACCAGGTCGCGCCCCAGACCGCCGGCAGCGCGGCGGCCAGCGCCCACCACGGCAGCGGTGCCCCGGAGGCGTGCACATGACCGGCGGCGGCGAGCAGCACGCACAGGGCCGCGAACATCGCGGCCCTCACTACCCTGCTCGGTCGGCTCCCGGCTGTGCCCATGGCGGTTCATCCTCGCATCGGCGGCCCCGCTGGGGGAGGGTGCGCGAGCGGAACAATGTGCCGGTTTCCCGGAGCCGGGTCCCCGAAAGGAAAACCGGTAACCCGCTGATGAGTCGGCTGTGGAGGGCCATTGGTTCCCGGCAAAAGCCGGCCGATCGTGCCGATTTCTCAAGGGTTTTGCCCAGGGAGCCCAGGGGCACCATGGAACTGCTTATCGGGTCGCATTTCTCATGGTGTCCGAAGCGGGTGACGGCGACATGCAATGGTACGAGGACGAGGCATTCTGGGCGGACTTCTCAAGCACCATGTTTTCAACCCGAAGACGGGACGAAATGGCCCGCCTGGTGGACACCTCACCCCTCCTCTCCTTCGGGCCCGGGGAGCGAGTGCTCGACCTGTGCTGCGGACCCGGGATATTCCTCGTGCCGCTCGCCCGCCGCGGAACCGCCGTGACCGGGCTGGACCTGAGCCCGCGGCTGCTGGACCGGGCCCGCGAGGCCGCCGCCGAAGCCGGCGTACGGGCCCGGCTGATCCACGGGGACATGCTGACCCACCGCGAGCCCGCGACCTACCACGCCGTGCTCAACCTCTTCACCTCCTTCGGCTACTTCGAGCGGCACGAGGACAACACCCGGGTGCTGCGCAACGCCTTCGACTCCCTCGTCCCCGGCGGCCGGCTGCTGATCGACGTCATGGGCAAGGAGGTGCTGGCCGGCTGGATCGGCCGGCCCCAGCTCGTCCAGCTGGACGACGGATACGTGATCCAGCGCGACACCGTGCTCGACAACTGGCGGCGGCTGCGCACCGACTGGACCCTGGTGCGCGACGGCACCGCCCGCGAGGCGTCCATCAGGTGCTGGCTCTACAGCGCGGCGGAACTGTGCGCGATGTTCGAGGAGGCCGGCTTCACCGGCGTCGAATGCTTCGGCGGCTTCGACGCCACCCCGTACGACCAGCACGCCGGGCGGCTCATCGTACGCGGCACCCGCCCCCCGGCCCGGTGACCGCCATGGACCCGCGACGGAACAGCCCGCCCACCCCCGTCCACGAACACATCACCGACGCCGTCAAGACCCCCGCCCTGATCCGGCTGGCACCGCACACCCTGCTGGCCCGCTTCGAGACCCTCAAGGTGTACGCCGCGCTCGGCGCCGTCCGCACCCTGCTGGAGCGCGGCACGATCACCCCAGGACAGACCCTGATCGACAGTTCGAGCGGCATCTACGCGCTGGCCCTGGCGATGGCCTGCCACCGCTACCGGCTGCGCTGCCACATCGTCGCCTCCACGACCGTCGACACCACCCTGCGTACCCAGCTGGAGATCCTCGGCGCCACCGTCGACCAGATGCCGCCCGCCCAGGACCTGCGGCTGGACCAGGAACGCCGGGTGCGACGAGTACGCGAACTCCTCACCAGCCACCCGGACATGCACTGGATGCGGCAGTACCACGACGCCATCCACTACACCGGCTACCGCGAATTCGCCGACCTGGTCGGCGCCGCGCTGCCCGGCCCCCAGCTGACCGTCATCGGCGCGGTGGGCACCGGCGCCTCCACCGCCGGACTCGTGCTGCCGCTGCGCCAACGCGGCATCTCCGTACGGCTGGTGGGCCTTCAGCCGTTCGGCAGCGTCACCTTCGGCAGCGACCGCTTCCAGGACCCCGAGGCGATCATCGCCGGGATCGGCAGCGCCATCCCGTTCGGCAACGTACGGCACGAGCTGTACGACACGCTGCACTGGATCGACTTCCGGCACGCCACCGCCGGGGCCGTCGCGCTGCTGCGCGACCACGCGGTCTTCGCCGGCCTGTCCACCGGCGCCGCCTACCTCACCGCCGGCTGGGAGGCCGCCCGGCACCCGGAACAGACCTACCTGGTCATCGGCCCCGACACCGGCCACCGCTACACCGAGCGCGCCTTCGCCCGCCACCGGGAGGCCCCCGACCCGCGCACCCTGAAACCCCATCAGATCACCGGCCTGGCCGACCTCGTACCACCCTGGTCGGTCATGGAGTGGCGGCGCCGCCCCCACCACCAGGAGAACCCGCCATGACCATCGCCGCACTTGAGCTGCTCACCTTCGGCCTCGGCCGCCAGATCCGGGCCGCGGCCCAGGCCGGCCACCGGCTGTGCCTGCTCACCAGGGACCGTACCGTCTACCGCCACGAACTCGCCCAACTTCCCCCTGACGCACTGGACATCATCGACATCGACACGCTGGACACGGCCGCCTGCGCCAACACCCTGCGCCATCTGCCCGACCTCCGGGGGCTGATCAACTCGACCGACACCTTCAGCGTCACCGGGGCCGACCTCGCCGCCGCACTCGGACTGCCGGGCCCCGACCCCGCCGCCGTCCGGCTGATCCGCGACAAACACCGCGTGCGCACCCTCCTGAACGACCGCGGCCTGAGCCGGCTGCGCTCCCAACGGATCGACCCCACCCCCGCCGCCGCCCCCAACATCCTGCGCTCCACCGGACTGCCGGCGGTCCTCAAGGACACCGCGGGCACCTCCTCCCGCGCCGTATGGCCGGTACGCGACGAGCCGGCCCTCCTGGCCGCCCTCACCGCGGCCTCCCACACCCCGCTGAAGGGCCAACTCCTCGCCGAACCCCTGCTGTCCGGCCCGCTCTACAGCGCGGAAACCCTCAGCTGGGCCGGCCGCACCACGCTCCTGGGGGTGTGCAGCCGCCACCTGTCACCCGAACCCGCTGTCCGCGAGGAGGCCGCCGCCTTCCCCGTCGCGTTCCCCGACCCCGAGCACGCGCGGATCGAGACCTGGGTGGCCGGCCTGCTGGCCGCCGTGGGCCATGACCGGGGCTTCGCCCACGTGGAGTTCGTGCTCACCACCGACGGCCCCGAACTCGTCGAGATCAACCGCCGCATCGGTGGCGCGCTGGTCGGCGAGGCGCTCTGCCGCCGACTGGGCACCAACGTCTACGCCGCCGAGATCGACATCGCCCTCGGCCGCCGCCCGCCCCTGCTCGACCCACCCCCGGCCACCGGCCCCGCCACCGCCTTCGTCCTCGTTTACGCCCCGCACCCCGGAACGCTCACCGGCTGGAGGGGACTCGACGCCCTGCCCGCCTACCCGGGCACCCCGCACTGGTACCCCACCATGGCGCCGAACGACCGCGTCGAGCACCTCACCGACCAACGCGCCTGCACCGGAATCCTCCTCACCGAGGCCCCCACCGCCGAACTCGCCCTCCACCGCGCCCACAGCGCGGCCGCCCCCGTCCACCCGATCCTCACCCCCCAGCCCCCGCCTCCCTGAGCCATGGGCCGGCCGGCGGGCCGTCCGTCCGTCCACCGGGACCTTAGTTTTGCATATGCGTCGACTTTCCGATCGTCATGGATGAGAATGCTCGACGTGGTCCTGACCGGTGTGTTCCTGGGGGCGTCGGCCATCGGCGTGGCCCTGGTGTGGTTACGCAAACATCTCATAGTGGTCAGCGTCGACGGCGCGAGCATGGCGCCCACGCTGACCCACGGTGATCGGGTACTGGTGCGGCGCCGGCGACTTCGCCAGGTACGGGTCGGCGATGTCGTCGTGCTGGAGGCCCCGGCCGCCGGGCCCTTCCCCAGCGCCGCCCCGGCAGCGGCCGACGGGCGGGTCTGGAATCTGAAGCGGGTCGCCGCCCTGCCCGGGGATCCGCTGCCGCCCGGGGTGCCCGGCGACGGCCCGGTGGCGCCCGGAGCCCTCGCGGTGCTCGGCGACAACGGCCCCCAGAGCATCGATTCCCGGCACCGGGGCCCGTACCCGGCCGAGCGGCTGATGGGGGTCGTGGTCCGCAGGCTCTCCCCACGATGAGGTTCCGGCTTCTCGGCCCGCTGGAGATCCAGGCCGACGGCCGGCAGATCCGGGTCGCCGCGGACAAGCAGCGCGTCATCATCGCCGCCCTGCTGACCTCGCCCGGCCGCGTGGTCACGGTGCCGACCCTGATCAGCGAGATCTGGGGCGAACGGGTACCGGCCTCCGCCGTGGCCAACCTCCGCACCTATGTCCTGCGATTACGGCGCAGCGATCAGGCGCTCGCCGGACGGCTGACGACCTCGCCGTCCGGCTACGCGCTGGCGGTGGAGCCCGGCGAACTGGATGTGGGCACCTTCGAGGAGGCCGCCGTGCTGGGCCGCAAGGCGCTGGCCAAGGGGGACATGGCCGCCGCCGCCGCCGCGTTCGACCTGGCGCTGGCCCAGTGGCGCGGACAACCCTTGCAGGACATCCCCTTGGGACCCGCCCTGAACGACATCGCACAGACCCTCGGTGAACACCACGCCCAAACGATCGAGGACCGCGCCGAGGCGGGCCTGGCGCTCGGGGAGCACCGGGCGATGGCGGACCGGCTGCGTTCGTTCATCGACCACCACCCGCTGCGGGAGCGCGCCAACGGCCAGCTGATGCTGGCCCTCTACCGCAGCGGAGACATCCAGGGCACGGTACGGGTGTTCCAGCGGGTGCGTGACGCACTGCGCGAGGAGCTGGGTGTCGCGCCGGGCCATGAACTGTCCCACCTCTACCGGACGATCCTGGCCCGCGATCCTGCGCTCGACGCCCGGCCGCGGGACCCCGCACCCCGCCCGCCCACCATCCCCCGGCCGCTGCCCCGGCAACTGCCTCCCCGGCCGGGCGTCTTCGTCGGGCGGACCGCCGAACGCGACCACATCACCCAGGCATTGCGCAAGAACCCCGGCCCCGTGGTGGTCGCCATCCACGGACTGGGCGGCATCGGCACCTCGGCCCTCGGACTGTGCGCCGCCCACGACAGCGCGGACCACTACCCCGACGGCCAGCTGTACGTCGATCTCCAAGGGGCCGGGCCCCGGCAGCCACCGTTGCCGCCCGGCGAAGTACTCGGCCGGCTCCTGCGCGCCCTGGGCGTCGAACCGCACCACCTCCCGCCCGCCGGCGCCGACGCCGAGGCCGCCGCGCTCCTCCAGTCCCTGCTCGCCGAACGCCGGATACTGATCCTCCTGGACAACGCGGTCGACGCCGCACAGGTCAGGCCGCTGCTGCCGGCCGGCCGCGGCTGCGCCACCGTCATCACTGGCCGGAAGGTGCTGTCCACCCTCGACGCCGAACAGATCGCCCTCGGCGAACTCACCCAGCCGGAGGCCCTGGCGGCGCTGGCGCTGCACGCGGGCGAGGCCAGGGTCGCCGCGGACCCCGAACCCGAGGCGGTCCGCGCGGTCGCGCGAGCCTGCGGCGGCCTCCCGCTGGCCGTACGGATCGCGGGCGCGCGGATCGCGGCCCGCCCCGAACTGCCGTTCAGCTGGCTGCGGGAGCGCCTGGAGCGGCGCGGTCTCACCGAGTGGTCCGCGGGCGATCTCGACCTGCGCGCCTGCTTCGCCGCCGGTTACACCACGCTGCCCGACGCCACCGCGGCCAGGCTGTTCCGGCTGCTCGGCACGGTGCGCTCCGTCCATCTGACGGCCGGCATCATCACGGCGCTGCTGGGCTGCGACGCCGCGAGCGCGGAGACCGCGCTGGATCAGCTGGTGCAGGCCCGGCTCCTGGAGACGGCCGGGCGGGGCCGCTTCCGCATGCACCAGCTGATCCGCCGGTACGCGGCCGAGTTGCGGTGCGCGGAGCCGGGCGAGGAAGGCGGGGCCAAGCGGTCTCGCCGTGGTGTATGAGCCGGTGTACGAACCGGTGTACGAGCGCCTCCTACGCTCGGCGGAGTCCGCCAACCGGAGAAAGGAACGCGCATGGTCGCTTTCATGGACAGGGTGCTGGAGCGCCTGGTGCCGAAGGCCACCGCAAGTGCCGACACCTCGTACTACGAGTGGTGCAGCGCCTGCGGCTGGATCGACGTGTTCAAGAACTACGCACGCCCCAGGAGACTGTGTCACGTCGTGGGCGGGACCAGTGGCTGCGGCCCCTGCAACGAATTCGTCATCTGCAAGCCCTGACAGATGTCCTACCTGTTTCTCGGCTGCCGCGCGCTGCTGCTCGTGGTCTTCCTCGCCGCCACGGCGGGGAAGATCCGCAGCCGCGCGGCATTCGCCGAGTTCTCGTCCTCGATCCGAGCCCTCCGGCTGCTGCCCCGGCGGCTCGCCGGCCCGGTCGCGGTGGCCGTCGTGGCCGCCGAGATCACCGCCGTGGCACTGCTCGTGGTCCCCGCCACCGTGCTCGGCGGCCTGGCCGTGGCGACCGGACTGCTGGTGGTGTTCACCACGGGCATCGTCCTGGCGCTGCGCGGCGGCCGGGCGGCCCCGTGCCGCTGCTTCGGCGCCTCGGCCACCCCGCTGGGCCTGGTCCACGTCGCACGCAACGCGGCCCTCACCGTCATCGGCTGCGCCGGCCTGGCCGTGGGGCTCACGGACACCACGGCCCGCTGGCCACCGGACCCGGCCGGAGCCGCCGTCACTCTCGCCGTCGCGCTGGTGGGTTCACTCCTGGTGGTCCGCCTGGACGACCTGGCCTTCCTGTTCACCGAACCGAACCGAGGCTCCCTGTCATGATCTTCCTTGTCATCGCGGTCGTCCTGGTCGGCCTGCTCTGCGTGCTCGACCTGCTGCTCACCCTCGCCGTACTGCGCAGACTCCGCGAACACACCGCCGAACTGGGCGAGCTGAGCGCCCGGCCGACGTTCCGGGCGTACGATCCGACGATCCTCGTCGGTACCACGTCCGCCGAACTCGCCGGTGCGTCGGGCACCCGGCTGGTGGGGTTCTTCGACGCGAACTGCGACGCGTGCCACGAACACGCCCCGGAGTTCGCCGGCCCCCTCGCCCGCGCCCACGACGATGTCCTGGCGATCGTCTCCGGCTCGGGGCGCTCCGCCGAGGAACTCATCACCGCGCTGGGGCCCGGCATACCCCTGATACGCGGCGAGGAGTCCCGGACGCTGGTCCAGCGCATCGGCCTGAAGGCATTCCCCACCTTCCTGCTCGTCCGGCCCGACGGAAGGATCCTCCGGGCGGTCACCGAACCCGGGGACCTGGCCCAGCCGGCCCCGGCCGCGTGAGCCGCCGGTACGGGACGGCACGTTCGGCGGGGATCGCCGTCAGCCTGTGCTGGCGGGCGGGGCGTGGCCGTTTCCTGGTGTACCTCGCGGCCACCGTCATCGGCGGGCTGCTGCCCACCGGCACGGCGTGGATCACCAAGTTCGTGATCGACGACCTCACCTCCCACCAGGCGGCGGGCGCCCTGCGCTGGTCCTTCGCCCTGGCCGGCGTGGGTCTTGCCTCCGGGCTGCTGCCGTACGTCACGGGCTTTCTGCGCAACGAGATGGACCGGCGGCTCGATCACCTCATGCAGGACCGGCTGTACACGGCGCTCAACGCGCTCCAGGGCCTGGCACGGTTCGAGGACCCCCGGTTCCGCAACGAGCTGACCATGGCGTCGAACGCGTCGGGCAGCGCGATGGGGGCCACCGCCGCCGGCCTGTTCGACATCGCGCGCAACCTCATCACCGTGGTCAGCCTGCTGGCGACGCTGTCCGCCCTGAGCCCGACCATGGCGGCCCTGGTGGCCGCCGCCGCGATCCCCGCCCTGCTGGGTCATCTGACGCTGTCCCGCCAGCGGGTCTCCATGCTCGCCACGATCTCCCCGGCGACCCGGCGGCAGGTCTTCTACTCGTCGCTGATCACCGACCTCACGGCGGTGAAGGAGACCCGGCTGTTCGGCCTCGGGGACTTCCTCAAGGGCCGCATGCTCGACGAACTGGCCACCCGGCACGCCGGCGAGCGCCGCGTGGACCGGCGGGAGATCCGCGTCCACGGACTGCTCACACTGCTGTCCTGCGCGCTGTCCGGGGGCGGGCTGGTGTGGGCCGTCCTCGCCGCCACCGACGGCACCCTCAGCGTCGGTTCCGTCATGGCCTTCGTGGCCGCCGTGGCCGGCGCCCAGGCCGCACTGATCAGCCTGGCGTCCGGTCTCGCCGGCACCCACCAGTCCCTCATGCTGTTCGGCTACCACCGGCGGGTCACCGCCACGCCCCAGGAACTGCGGCCCGCCACGGCCACGACGCTCCCGGCGCTGCGCCGGGGGATCGAACTGCGCGACGTGTGGTTCCGCTACGACGACAGCCACCCCTGGGTGCTGCGCGGCCTGGACCTCACCATCCCGTACGGCTCCTCGGTCGCGCTCGTCGGCCTCAACGGGGCCGGCAAGAGCACCCTGATCAAGCTGCTCTGCCGGTTCTACGACCCCACCCGGGGCACGATCCTGTGGGACGGCGTCGACATCGCGACCATCCCGCCCGACCAACTGCGCCGCAGGCTGGGCGTGCTGTTCCAGGACTTCATGTGTTACGACCTCACCGCCGCCGAGAACATCGGCATCGGCGACCTGCCCCTGCTGACCGACCTGCCGGCCGTCACGGCGGCCGCCCGGCTCGCGGACATCGACACCACCCTCGGCGAACTCCCACAGGGCTACGACACCCTGCTGAGCCGCATCTTCTTCGAGAACACCGACCAGAACGACCCGCGCACCGGTGTGATGCTCTCCGGCGGCCAGTGGCAGCGCGTCGCGCTGGCCCGCACCCTCCTGCGCCGGAACACCGACCTGCTGATCCTCGACGAACCGAGCGCCGGCCTCGACGCCGACGCGGAACACGAGATCCACCACCGCCTGCGCGCTCACCGGGCGGGCCGTACCAGCCTGCTGGTCTCCCACCGCCTGGGAGCGGTCCGGGACTCGGACCTCATCATCGTCCTGCGGGAGGGCCGACTGGCCGAACAGGGAACCCACGACGAACTCATCGCCGTACAGGGTGAATACGCCCGACTGTTTGCCCTCCAAGCCGAGGGTTATCGGGCCTGTGCTGTGGTGTCCGAGGGGGGACTTGAACCCCCACGCCCATAAGAGGGCACTAGCACCTCAAGCTAGCGCGTCTGCCATTCCGCCACCCGGACGGGGTGTGTCGCTGTGACGGGGAAACCATAGCAAAGTCCGGGCCTTGGTGATCTCCGGGGGGTGTGGGGGAGGATGGTGGGATTCCATCGTGTGAGGAGCGCAGCGTGAGCGAGTCGGACTCCAGCGGGCAGCGGGCGGAGCGGGAGGTCGTGGACCTGTGCCGGGACCTGATCCGTATCGACACCAGCAACTACGGCGATCACTCGGGACCGGGGGAGCGGGCCGCCGCCGAGTATGTCGCCGGGCAGTTGGCCGAGGTCGGTCTCGACCCGCAGATCATCGAGTCGCATCCGGGGCGGGCCTCCGTCGTGGCGCGGATCGAGGGGGAGAACCCGTCGCGGCCCGCGCTGCTCATTCACGGGCACACCGATGTGGTGCCGGCCAACGCCGAGGACTGGACGCATCATCCGTTCTCCGGCGAGATCGCCGACGGCTGTGTGTGGGGGCGCGGCGCGGTCGACATGAAGGACATGGACGCGATGACCCTCGCGGTGGTGCGGGAGCGGATGCGCAGCGGCCGCAAGCCGCCCCGGGACATCGTGCTGGCGTTTCTCGCCGACGAGGAGGCCGGGGGTGTGTACGGGGCCCGGCATCTGGTGGACAACCACCGGGATCTCTTCGACGGGGTCACCGAGGCGATCGGCGAGGTCGGCGGGTTCTCCTTCACGGTGAACGAGAAGCTGCGGCTGTATCTGGTGGAGACCGCCCAGAAGGGGATCCACTGGATGCGGCTCACCGTGGACGGCACCGCCGGGCACGGGTCGATGACCAACAACGACAACGCCATCACCGAACTGTGCGAGGCGGTCGGCCGGCTCGGCCGGCACAAGTTCCCGGTGCGGGTCACCAAGACGGTGCGGTCCTTCCTGGACGAGTTGTCGGACGCCCTGGGCACCGAGCTGGACCCGGAGAACATGGACGAGACCCTGGCCAAGCTGGGCGGCATCGCCAAGATCATCGGGGCCACGCTCCAGAACACCGCCGCCCCCACCCAGCTGGGCGCCGGCTACAAGGTCAATGTGATCCCCGGCCAGGCCACCGCCCATGTCGACGGGCGCTTCCTGCCCGGCTACGAGGAGGAGTTCCTCGCCGATCTGGACCGGATCCTGGGCCCGCGCGTCAAGCGTGAGGACGTGCACGCCGACAAGGCGGTGGAGACGTCCTTCGACGGCGCGCTGGTGGATGCCATGCAGAGCGCGCTCCAGGCACACGACCCGATCGCGCGGGCCGTGCCGTACATGCTTTCGGGCGGTACGGACGCGAAGTCCTTCGACGATCTGGGCATCCGCTGCTTCGGTTTCGCGCCGCTGAAGCTGCCCCCGGAGCTGGACTTCGCCGGGATGTTCCACGGGGTGGACGAGCGAGTGCCGGTGGAGGGGCTCCAGTTCGGGGTACGCGTTCTCGATCGTTTTCTGGACGAATGCTGATCGCTTCCGTGTGCGACGTTAGTCGGGATGGGTGAATATCCCGTCACCCTCGTAGCCTTGTTCTCGCCTCCTCGTTACTCGTGGTGCGGCCCTGCTGGGTCCGCATTGTCCACAAGGAGGAAGCATGATCAAGAAGGTCGTCGCCACCGCGGCTGCCACCGGCAGCCTGGTGCTCGCGGGTGCGGGCATGGCCGTCGCCAGCTCCGGCGCCCAGGGTGCGGCCGTGGGTTCCCCCGGTGTCATCTCCGGCAACGTCATCCAGGTGCCGATCCACATCCCGCTCAACCTGTGTGGCAACACCGTTGACATCATCGGGCTGCTGAACCCCACGTTCGGCAACACCTGCATCGCCAAGTGACGTTCGGCCCCACTCCATGAGGGCCTGACACCAGGCGGTCCCGGAGCGCGCATCCCGTGCTCCGGGACCGCCGGGGTCTTTACGCAGGGCGCGGGATGCCCTCAGCCCCCACCCCGCGCCTCCATGAGGGAACAAGGCAGGGGAAACACCATGCGACAGGTCACCAGAAAGGGCCTGCTCTCCGTAGCCGCCGCCGGCGGGATGCTGGCCATGGCGGGCGGTACGGCGCACGCCGACGCCGACGCCCATGGCGGCGCCGTCAATTCACCGGGCGTGGCTTCGGGCAACAACATCCAGGCGCCGATCAATGTGCCGATCAATGTCTGCGGCAACACGATCAATGTGATCGGCGTGCTGAACCCCGCGTTCGGGAACACCTGCCAGAGCGGCACTCCCGGCGGCGGCAAGCACAACCCCGGCCATGAGGCCGGACAGGGCGGGGCCCAGGCGGAGGGCGGCGCCGTGGACTCGCCCGGCGTCGGCTCCGGCAACAGCATCCAGGTGCCCGTCGATGTCCCGGTCAATGCCTGTGGCAACAGCATCGACGTGGTGGGCGTACTGAACCCGGTCTTCGGCAACGAGTGCTACATCGATGCCCCGCCGGTCGAGCACCCCGAGCCCGAGCACCCCGGGGAGCCTGAGTACCCCGAGCCCGAGCAGCCGGGCGGTTCCGGTGGTTCCGGCGGTTCGGGCGGTTCCGGCGGCTCCGGCGGTTCCGGTGGCTCCGGCGGCGGTGACTCCGAGGAGCCCGGCGGTCCCGGTGGCTCGGGCGGCTCCGGCAGCTCCGGCGGTTCGAGCGGCTCCGGCGGCGGTGGCTCGGAGACCCCCGCCGAGGAGAAGCCCGGCAACGAGCCCGGGGAGCAGCTCGGCGGCGGCGAACTGGCCGAGACCGGCAGCAGCGGCCCCGGCCTGGGCGTGATGCTTCCCCTCGGCGCGGGCCTGATGGTCGGCGGCGTGGTGCTGTACCGGCGTGGCCGGGCGGCGCGGCAGTCCTGACGATCCGCACCGCGTTCCACCGTGGGCCCCGCGTTCTCGCGGGGCCCACGCGTGGTGTCGGAGGGCTACCAGGTCGGGCGCAGTTGGCGGATGATCCGCCGTCTCAGCCGCACCCGGCGGCTGCCGTCCGGATACAGCCGCAGCCGGGCCAGCTCCCACTGCCCGTACTCGGCATGGTCGGTCAGCAGCCGCGTGGTCGCGGCGCGGGAGACCCCGCGGGGTACATACACATCACGAAACTCATATTCCGGCATCGAATCCATTGTGCGTCCAGGGCCCGGATGCCGATACCGTCTGCACCATGTCTGATGCTGTGCAGCCGACCGCTGCCGAAGTCCGCGCCGCCGCCGACGCGCTGAAGAACGCGATCGACCGGCACCTGGAAGCCATTGAACGGCGCGCCACCGGACAGGGCGCCGACACCGACGCGGAGTCCGAGGTCTACACCGCGTTCAATGAGATGGCCGCCGCCGGTGAGGTGTACGACGAGCTGCTGTACGACGTCTACGACGAGGTGACGCCCTTCGAGATCCCGGCGACCGAGGGCGGCACCGGCTACGCCGGGCCGGAACGGCCGGAGTATCTGAGCGTCTTCATGCGGCGCGACTATGTCGTGGTGGATCCCCGGCGGCTGCGCGGCCAGGCGCAGCGCGTCACCGAGCTCGACCCGGAGACCACCGGGGAGGAGGCCGCCGACGCCCGCGAGGCGGCCGGCGGCAGTCTGCATGCCGCGCTCGGGGTGATCTTCGGCGAGTTCGACCCGGACGAGATCGCCACCCGGCACAAGGAGTTCGGTCTGGAGGAGGGCGACGCCACGCTGTGGGTGTCCGCCGGGGACGAGCCGGTGGAGCCGGGGGAATGGCTCGCCGCCCCCTTCGAGACCGTCGACCCGGAGCGGGTGATCTGCCGCTTCGACATCAGCGACGCCTTCGACGAGGAGGACCTGGGCTCCCTGCGGTAGGCCGTCTCGTTCGGATCTTCGCGGGGCCGCGCCGCCGGCTACGGAGCCTCGCCGCCGAACGAGACCGCCTGGCTCCCCGGCCGCCCTCAGCCGCCCGGAACCGGCTGGGGGCGCAGCAGCGCCGCCAGCCGGGTGGAGCGGGTGGTGCGCGGGGGCGCGGCGACCGCCTGGGCCAGTGCGGGGCCGACCCCCTGGACCACCGACAGATGGCGCTCGGCCCGGCTGAAGGCGGTGTAGATCCAGGACCGGTCCAGCGCCGGGACCGCGTCGCCGGGCAGCACCACGACCACACCCGGCCAGCGCGCCCCGGCCGCCTGGTGCGCGGTGATCGCCCAGCCGTGCCGTACGGTCCCGGGTACCCGTTCCCGGGGGACGGTGAGCGGCCCGTCCGGGCACTCCAGCCGCAGCCCCGCCGCGTCGGCCCCGGTGACAGTGGCCGGCCGGCTGTGACCGGGAGCGGGGGAGTACATCACCCGATCGCCCGGATCGAAGCCGCCGAACCGCCCTGGGCCCGGGTTCAGCCGCTCCTTCAGCGCCGCGTTCAGCACCCGGGTGCCCGCCGCGCCGCCGTGGCCGACCGTGATCACCCGCACCTCGGCGACCGGCACCCCCACGGCGCGCGGAATGGAGTCGGTGACCAGCTGAACCGTACGGTGCACCGCCTCGCCGGCGTCGGCGGCCGGCACGATCACCACTTCTTTGCCGGGCGCCGCGACCTGGTACAGCTCGCCGATCGCGATGCCGGAGACCAGTTCGCCCACCGGGCCGGTGTCCGGCGTCCGGGAGGTGAGGTGCGGTACGCCGCCGCCGGCCGCCACGTCCGCCAGCACCTGGCCGGGGCCGGCCGCGCCCAGCACCGCCGGGTCGCCGCTGAGCACCAGCCGGGCGCCGTCCGGCAGCGACTCCACCAGGGTGGCCGCCGTCTCCACGGTCAGCTGCGGCGCGTCCAGCACGGCCAGCAGATCCAGCGCCAGTGCCCCGTCCGGGTCCCGCCCGGGGCCTTCGGTACCGCTCAGCAGCCCGGTCACGGTGATCGCCGCGTCCGCGTGCTCCGCGGGCAGCAGCCGGGCCAGCCGCTGCCGGCCGTCCTGGCCGTGCGCCGCCGCGAAGGCCCGCAGCCCCAGCTGCCGCGCCGCCGCCACCAGCACGGCCGGCTCCGTCCGCGCGGCCTCGCCGCCGCTGTGCGCCACCACCGGGTGTACGGCCACGGCCCTGATCAGCTCGGCGGCCGAGGGGGTCGGCGCCCCGGTGGCGGCCTGCTCCCATCCCTCGGCGCTCTCCTCGCCCCCGGCCGGGGCCGAGCCGCGCAGCCTGGCCAGGCCGTCCGCCAGGCTCTCCTCGGCCAGCGCGCAGCGGTCCAGGCCGAACAGCACCCGCACGGGTGGTTCTTCGCCGCCCTCTCCCTCGCCCTGGCCCCCGCTCGTGCCCCCGCCGCTGGCCGCCGGCACCGCGTCCTGGAACACCAGCACCGCGCCCTCCTCGACGGCCGCGCGCAGCGTCTCCTCGGGGTCCCGCACCTGCTGCCCGGCCAGCCCCTTCGCCAGCGCCCCGGCCTCCAACGCGGTGTGCCCCGCCAGCGCCGCCCGCTCCAGCAGCCATACCGTCAGCGCCACTCCCCGGCGGGCGTCCTGCGGATCGCACTCGGTGCCCAGCAGCGCCCGCGCGAAGCCGTCCGCCTGACCCGGCAGCATCCCGGGCACCGCCAGCAGCCGCCAGGGGTCGGCGGCCAGCTCGCCCGCCGCGCCCTCACCCAGCGCCCCGGCCACCCGGTCGGCCAGCTCCCCGGGCGCCCCGCCGCGCTCCAACAACTCCACCAGCTCCGGTGGTACGGCCACCGGCGGCCCGCCGGCCGCCGGCTCCGCCCCCGTACGCGCCGGCGGCGCGGTGGCCGGTCGTGGCGCCGGTTCGGGCTGGGCGAAGAAGGCCGCGGCCGGCCGCTCACCGCTCTCCACCGCTCGTACGGCGGCCCGCAGTTCGGCCGCCAGGCCCCCCGCGGGGGCGCCCTTCGCCGGCTGCGGTGACTGCGGCGGCTGGTTCCCGTCGGTCACAGCGAACTCCACTCATGATCCGGGTAGTGGTGCACCGGTGCCGAAATGTCATCCAGCGCCCGGCAGATCTCGTCAGGAAGCCTAAGGTCCTCCACTGACAACACCTCTCCCAGCTGGCGCGCCGTGCGGGCCCCCACGATCGGGGCGGTCACCCCGGGCCGGTCCCGTATCCAGGCCAGCGCCACCTGCGCCGGGGTGACGGCCAGGCCGTCGGCGGCGGTGGCCACCGCGTCCACCACCCGCCGTCCCGGCTCGTCCAGATACGGGGCGACGAACCCGGCCAGTGCCGAGGAGGCGCCGCGCGATCCTGGCGGGGTGCCGTGCCGGTACTTTCCCGTCAGCACGCCACGGCCCAGCGGCGAGGACGGCAGCAGCCCCACCCCCAGGTCGAGCGCGGCCGGCAGCACCTCGCGTTCCACCCCGCGCTGGAGCAGTGAGTACTCCATCTGGGTGCTCGCCAGCCGGGTACGGCCCCCCGGTGTGCCCAACTGCCAGGTCGCGGCCTTCGCCAGCTGCCAGCCGCAGAAGTTGGAGACACCGGCGTACCGTACGCGTCCGCTGCTGACCGCGATGTCCAGGGCCTGGAGGGTCTCGTCCAGCGGCGTCATCGGATCGAAGGCATGCACCTGCCACAGATCCACGTAGTCGGTGCCCAGCCGTTCCAGCGAGGCGTCGAGTGCCGCCAGCAGATGGCCGCGCGAGGCGTCGAAGCGCCGGTCCGGATCGGGCACGCTGCCCGCTTTGGTGGCGATCACCAGTTCGGATCTGGGGACCAGGGAGTCCAGCAGCCGTCCCAGCAGATACTCCGCCCCGCCGTCCGCGTACACATCCGCCGTGTCCAGCAGGGTGCCGCCCGCCTCCCAGAACATCTTCAGCAACTCCGCCGCGTCCTGCTCCTCCGTATCCCTCGCCCACGTCAACGTGCCGAGCCCGATCCGGGATACGCGCAGGCCGGTGTGGCCCAGATGCCGAAGATCCATGGCCGTTGAGCGTACTGGCGCCGCGGGGTACAGTCGCTCGGAAGGGCAGGTTACCGACGAGTAGAGGCGGTTGTATGCGGCTCGGAATCAACCTCGGTTACTGGGGCGCCGGAATGGACGCCGACAACCTCGCCGTCGCCAAGGAAGCCGACCGGCTGGGCTACGCCGTGTGCTGGGCGGCCGAGGCGTACGGCTCCGACGCGCCCACCGTGCTGGCCTGGGTCGCCGCCCACACCGAGCGCATCGACGTCGGCGCCGCGATCCTCCAGATCCCGGCCCGCGCCCCCGCCATGACCGCCATGACCGCCGCCACCCTCGACTCGCTGTCCGGCGGCCGGTTCCGGCTCGGCCTCGGCGTCTCGGGGCCGCAGGTCTCCGAAGGCTGGTACGGCGTCAAGTTCGACAAGCCGCTCGCCCGCACCCGCGAGTACGTGCAGATCGTACGCACCGCCATGTCCCGGCAGCGGCTCACCCACCAGGGCGAGCACTGGACCCTCCCGCTGCCCGGCGGCCCCGGCAAGCCGATCAAGCTCACCGTGCACCCGGTGCGCGAGCGCATCCCGCTCTACATCGCCGCCATCGGCCCCAAGAACCTCCGCCAGACCGGCGAGATCGCCGACGGCGCGCTGCTCATCCTCTTCTCGCCCGAACACGCCGAAGCCACCACCCTGGGCGCCCTGCGCGAGGGCCGGGCGGCCATCGGCGCCGATCTGACCGGCTTCGACATCGCGCCCACCGTCCCGCTCGCCGTCGGGGACGATCTGGACGCGCTCGCCGACCACTTCCGCCCGTACACCGCCCTGTACGTCGGCGGCATGGGCAGCCGCGAACAGAACTTCTACAACCGCCTCGCCCGCCGCATGGGGTACGAGAAGGAGGCCGCCGAGATCCAGGACCACTACCTGGCCGGCGACAAGGCCGCCGCAGCCGCCGCCGTACCCCGCTCCCTCATCGACTCCACCACCCTCATCGGCTCCGTCGACCGCATCGCCGACCGGATGCGCGCCTACGCCGAGGCCGGTGTCACCACCCTCTCCCTCGCCCCCGCCGGGCTGACCCTCGACGAGCGGGTCGGCGCGCTGCGGGCCGGCGCCGAGGCCCTGGAACGCGCCGGGCTGGGCTGAACCCGGCCGGACGCACGGCCCGTGGTGGGGCCCCGCCCCACCACGGACCCCGCGGTCCTACCCTGGCGGCATGCCCACCATGCTGCTGCTGCGCCACGGCAGAACCACCGCCAACGCCGCCGGAGTGCTCGCCGGCCGCGCCCCCGGCACCGCCCTCGACGACCACGGCCACCGGCAGGCCGCCGCACTCCCCGGCCGGCTCGCCGGGGTGCCGCTGGCCGCCGCCGTGCACAGCCCCCTCCAGCGCTGCGTGGAGACCCTCGCCCCGCTGCGCGCCGCCCGCCCGGAACTGCCGGTGTACGCCGAGGAGCGGGTCATCGAGTGCGACTACGGCGAATGGACCGGCCGTACGCTCCGCGAACTCGCCGAGCAGCCCCTCATGGCCACCGTACGCACCCGGCCCTCCGCCGTCCGCTTCCCCGGCGGCGAGACCCTGCGCGCCATGGCCGAGCGGGTGGCCGCCGCCGCGGCCGACTGGGACGCCCGCGTCGCGCGCGAGCACGGCCCCGACGCCGTGTGGCTGCTGTGCACCCACGGCGACAACATCAAGGCCCTGGTCGCCGACGCCCTCGGTCTCCATCTCGACCACTTCCAGCGCATCGCACCGCACCCCGCCTCCGTCACCGCCATCCGGTACGGCGAACACCCCCTGCTGCTGCGGTTCGGCGACACCGGCGAGCTGAGCGAATTCGCGCCGCACACCCCGGCCGGCGAACGCGATCTCACCGCCGAGACCGACGCCCCGGTCGGGGGCGGTGCCTAGGCACCGCGATCTCGATGCGCAGTAGGGTGCCAGTGTCGCCGGACAACAGTCCACCGCCATCGACCCAACGGAGCAGTACGTGTCCCGTCAGGTGTTCCTCTACGACCCTCCGGAACGATTCGTCGCCGGGACGGTCGGACTGCCTGGCCGGCGAAGCTTCTTCCTCCAGGCGACGGCCGGCCCCCGTACCACCAGCGTCGCCCTGGAGAAGGCCCAGGTCGAGGCGCTCGCCCAGCGCATCGACGAACTGCTGGACGAGGTGGTGCGCCGCTCCGGGGGTTCCACCTCCGTGCCCGCCGTCGCCCCCACCGAACTCGCCGACACCGGGCCGCTCCAGGTGCCCGTGGAGGAGGAGTTCCGGGTCGGCACCATGGCTCTGGCCTGGGACGGCGAGAACGAGCGGATGATCGTGGAGGCCCAGGCCCTGGTGGAACTGGAGGCCGATTCCGAGGAGGAGTTCGCCGAGGCCGAGGAACGGCTGCTGCGGGACGACGAGAACGGCCCGCCCATGCTGCGGGTGCGGCTGTCGGGCACCATGGCCCGGGCCTTCGCCAAGCGCGCCCTGGAGGTGGTGGGCGCCGGCCGCCCGCCGTGCCCGCTGTGCAGCCTGCCGCTCGACCCGGAGGGACACGTATGCCCGCGCCAGAACGGGTACCGGCGCAGCCGGGCATGACACCCCCTCGGGAAACCGGGACCGGGGCGGAGGCTGAGGCCGGGACCCGGATCGCCGAGATCCTCGCGCACGGCCGGCTCACCGTCCTCGGACAGATCCCGGACGCCTCCAACGCGGTGCTGTACGCCACCGCCGAACTCGACGGCCGGCAACTGCCCTGCGTGTGCAAGCCGGTGGCCGGTGAACGCCCGCTGTGGGACTTCCCCGACGGCAATCTGGCCCGCCGTGAGGTGGCCGCGTACGAAGTGTGCCGCGCGCTCGGCTGGGACCTGGTGCCGCCCACCGTGCTGCGCGACGGGCCGCACGGCGAGACCATGTGCCAGCTGTGGGTGGGACCCGACCCGCTGGCGCCGGACACGGGTGACACGGCGGAGCAGGAGCCGCCCGGCGGGGAACTGCTCGCCCTCACCGAGGGCACCGCCGCCGAGCCCGGCTGGCGGGCGATCGGCCAGGTGGAGACCGCCGACGGCACCCCCGCCCTGCTGGTGCACGCGGACGACGAACGGCTGCGCCGGCTCGCCGTCCTGGACGCCGTCATCAACAACGGCGACCGCAAGGGCGGCCACCTGCTGCCGCAGCGCGACGGCCGGCTGTACGGCATCGACCACGGAGTGACCTTCCACACCGAGGACAAGCTGCGCACCCTGCTGTGGGGCTGGGCCGGCGAGCCGCTGCCGGAGGGCGCCCGGCGCGCCCTGCGTACCCTGTCCGACGCGCTGGCCGACCCCGGCAGCCCGCCGGCCGCCCGGCTCGCCGAGCTGATCAGCCGCCCCGAGTACGCCGCGCTGCGCGAGCGGGTCGCCGAGCTGCTGCGCACCGGCCGCCACCCCCGCCCGGGCGGCGAATGGCCCGCCATCCCCTGGCCGCTCATCTGACCGCGCGCCGGCGTACGCCGTCCCCGGGGCCCGCCGTGTAACCGGGAGCCGGTGCGGATAGGCTCGTGGCATGTATGCCTGGCCCGCCTCCGAGGTCCCCGCGCTGCCTGGTCAGGGCCGCGACCTCAGGATTCACGACACCGCCACCGGGAGCCGGGTGACCCTCACCCCCGGGCCCGTGGCCCGGCTCTATGTCTGCGGAATCACCCCCTACGACGCCACCCACCTGGGACACGCGGCCACCTACACCGCGTTCGACCTGGTGCAGCGGGTCTGGTTGGACAACGGGCGGCAGGTGCACTACGTACAGAACGTCACCGACATCGACGACCCGCTGCTGGAGCGGGCGGTGGCCACCGGCGAGGACTGGACCGCGCTGGCGCTGCGTGAGACCGAGCTGTTCCGCGAGGACATGACCGCGCTGCGGATGCTGCCGCCGGCCCACTACATCGGGGCGGTGGAGGCCATACCGGGCATCGTGCCGCTGGTGGAGCGGCTGCGCGAGCAGGGCGCCGCGTACGAACTCGACGGCGACATCTACTACTCGGTGGCTTCCGACGAGCACTTCGGACAGGTGTCCGGGCTCGACGCGGCGACCATGCGCGCGCTGTCCGCCGAACGCGGCGGCGACCCGGACCGGCCGGGCAAGAAGAACCCGCTGGACCCGATGCTGTGGCTGGCAGCCCGCCCCGGCGAGCCGTCCTGGGACGGCGGCAGCCTGGGCCCCGGCCGCCCCGGCTGGCACATCGAGTGCGTGGCCATCGCCCTGGAACACCTGGGCATGGGCTTCGACGTGCAGGGCGGCGGCTCCGATCTGGCCTTCCCGCACCACGAGATGGGCGCCTCGCACGCCCAGACGCTCACCGGGGAGTACCCGTTCGCGGCCAGCTATGTGCACGCCGGGATGGTCGGCTACCGGGGCGAGAAGATGTCCAAGTCGCTGGGCAACCTGGTCTTCGTCTCCCAGCTGCGGCGCGACGGCGTCGACCCGGCCGCCATCCGGCTGGCCCTGCTGTCGCGGCACTACCGCAGCGACTGGGAGTGGACGGACGAGGTGCTGGCGCAGGCCCAGGAGCGGCTCGGCCGCTGGCGGGCCGCCGTCTCCCGCCCGGACGGGCCGTCGGCGCTCGCCCTGGTCGAGGAGGTCAGGGACGCGCTGGCCGACGACCTGAACGCCCCGGCGGCGCTGGCTGCGGTGGACCGCTGGGCCGCCGCCCAGCAGACGGACGGCGGCCAGGACACCGGCGCCCCCGGGATCGTCTCCCGTACGGTGGACGCGCTGCTGGGCGTCGCCCTGTAGCTGCCCGCCGATCCACCCGGCGCCGGGGCTCTCCCAAGCCTTCGGCGGGAAGAGCCCAGGCGCCGGGCACGACCGAACAACCACGACGAGACAGATGCGGCCCGGAACGCATCCCCGGCCGTATCGCCCGGCAGGCAGCGCCCTGGCCCGGGCCCGTACACGGACCACGAAAGCCGCCGCCGCCTCCTCCCCCCGGCTCGCGACACGACCCCGACCCTGGGGCCCCGACACTTCCGGCCGACGGCCCCCATTGGGCAGTGCCCCGGGCCGGGCCGACGCGCGGGCTGCGATGCCGGTCCGCAACCTTCGGCCCGGCGCCGTCCGTCGGTCAGCGCCCTGGCCCGGGTCGGTGTGTGGGTTACGAGGCCGCGCCCGCAGGACGTCCGCCGGCGAGGTTCCGAGCCCCACCGTGAAGGTGACCGCCGCCGTCCCGAACACGATCGCCGTCACCATCGCCGCCGCCCGCGCGGGCCGCGCCGGCGGCCGGACCAGCCCCAGCGCCACCGGCCGGGGCAGCACCGACGGCATCCCCGCACGGCCGGAGCGTTCGGCCCGGGCGGCGTTCCTGGCCGGTGGTGTCCGTCGGGCAGCGCCCTGGCCCTGACGCGTACGCGGGTCACGAAAACCCGCAGCCCCCGGCTCGGGATACGTCCCGAGCGTTTGACCTGCCGAGTTCCTGCCCGGCGGCGTCCGTCGGGCAGCGGTCTGGCCCGGACCGGTGCGTGGGCTGCGGGGTCGGCGTCTTCGGTTGGTGATGCGGGCCCAGCCGTTGGCGCGGCGGTGCCTGTTGGGCCGGGGTGGTGCGTCGCTTGCGGGGTCGGCCCTCCGGCTCGTGGTGCGGCCCCGGCCTTCGGCCGGGCGGCGCGCCCCGGGCCGGGCCCGTACGTACCACGTACGGGCCCGGTCTAACGCGCGTAAACCGGGCGGTTACTCGCTCGGGTCGGCCGTGTTGCCGCCGCCGTCCGCCGCCGGTGGCGGCCCGGCGTCGCCCTCCGGCTTGCGGCGCCGCCGCGGCCGGGCCCGCCCGCTGCTCGGATCCTTCAGAAACGGCCCCGGCCCCCCGCCCGGCTCCCCGGTTCCGGTTCCGGCCCCGGGTGCCGGCTCCGCCGACCCGTCCCGGCGCCGCAGATAGCGCTCAAACTCCTTGGCGATCGCCTCGCCCGACGCCTCCGGCAGCTCCGCCGTGTCCCTGGCCTGTTCAAGCGACTGGACGTACTCCGCCACCTCGCTGTCCTCGGCGGCCAGTTGATCCACCCCCAGTTGCCAGGCGCGGGCGTCCTCGGGCAGCTCGCCCAGCGGAATGCCCATCCCCAGCAGATCCTCCAGGGCGTTCAGCAGCGCCAGCGACGCCTTCGGGTTGGGCGGCTGCGAGACATAGTGCGGCACGGACGCCCACAGGCTGACCGCCGGGAACCCGGCGTGGGCGCACGCCTCCTGGAAGATCCCCACGATGCCGGTGGGCCCCTCGTACCGGGATTCCTCCAGGTCCAGCGAACGCGCCAGCTCCTCGTCGGAGGTGACGCTGGTGACCGGCACCGGCCGGGTGTGCGGGGTGTCGCCCAGCAGCGCGCCGAGCACCACCACCATCTCCACCCCCAGCTCGTGGGCGAAGCCCAGCAGCTCGTTGCAGAACGACCGCCACCGCATGCTCGGCTCGATGCCGCGCACCAGCACCAGATCGCGCCGTCTGCCGGAGGTGCCGGGCGCGCCGCCGCGGATCACGGACAGGCGCGTGGTCGGCCAGGTGATCCGGCGCACGCCGTCATCCAGCCAGATCAGCGGGCGATTGACCTGGAAGTCGTAGTAGTCCTCGGCGTCCAGCGCCGCGAACACCTCGCCCTTCCACTCCCGCTCCAGGTGCGCGACCGCGGCGGAGGCGGCGTCGCCGGCATCATTCCAGCCTTCGAACGCGGCCACCATGACCGGGTCGACCAGCTCGGGAACTCCCTCGAGCTCGATCACCCAGCGCCTCCTTCCGGCCGGGTCGGGGCGGTATGCCCGGCCCGGCTGCCGTTTGTCTTCCGTGCGGCCCAGCCTACGGCGTCACCGTGCCCAGACCATGGCCTTCGTACGCATCGGATCGCGGCCGGGGAGCCCCGGAAGACAACGGCACCGGCCCGGCCTCAGCCGTCCCGGCGGCCGAGCAGCGCGGCCACCCGCTCCCGTACCGGCTCGGTGTCCAGGCCGCGGATGGTGACGGTGGTACGGCGGCGCAGCACGTCGTCCACGGTCTGGGCCCACTCGTGGTCGCGGGCGTACACCACCTGTGCCCAGATCTCGGGGCCGTCGGGGTGGATGCGCTCGCCGAGCGCCGGGTCGCGGCGGACGAGATCCGCGATCTCCAGGGCGAGCGAGCCGTAGTGGGTGGCCAGATGACGCGCGGTCAGCGGGTCCATCCGGGCGCCGGGGTCGCGGTCCACCAGCAGCCGGTGGGCGACCGCGTTGGGGTTGGCGACCCCGGGCAGCGGTGCGCGGCGCACCAGCTCCCGCACCGGTTCCATGTCCTCGGCGATGCCCAGGCCGGGCAGCTTGGCGAGCTTGGCCAGCACCGTACGCCCGATGTGCCGGTACGTGGTCCACTTGCCGCCGGCCACCGACAGCATGCCGCCGCGACCCTCGGTGACCACGGTCTCGCGCTTGGCGGACTCCACGCCGCCGGGGCCGCCGGGCAGTACCCGCAGGCCGGCGAAGGCATAGGTGAGCAGCTCGCGGTCCAGCTGGGCGTCGGTCACCGACAGCGCGGCCTCTTCCAGGATCTGCTGGATGTCGGCCTCGGTGGCGCGCACCTCGCCGGGGTCGCCCTCGTACGGTTCGTCGGTGGTGCCGAGCAGCAACTGGTCCTCCCACGGGAGGGCGAAGGTGATGCGGTACTTGTCGACCGGGGTGGCGAGCGCGGCGCGCCAGGGGGCGGTGCGGCGCAGCACGATATGGGCGCCCTTGGAGAGCCGGACGCTGGGCGCGGCGCCGGGGTGTTCCAGGCGCCGCAGGTGGTCGACCCAGGGGCCGGTGGCGTTGAGGACGAGGCGGGCGTCGACCCCGAACTCGGTGCCGTCGATGCGGTCGCGGACCTCGGCGCCGGTGACCCGGCCGTGGGTGAAGCGCAGCCCGGTGACCTCGGCGTGGTTGAGGACGGCGGCCCCGGCGGAGACGGCGGCGCGGACGGTGAGGACGGCGACCCGGGCGTCGTTCATCTGGTGGTCGCCGTAGACCGCCACCGCCTTGAGGTTGTCGGTGCGCAGCGCCGGGTTGACAGCGGCGGCCTTGGCGGGGGAGATGATCCGGCCCACCCCGTCGCCGAAGGCGGACAGCGCCGAGTAGGCGAAGACGCCGGCGCCGAGCTTGGCGGCGCCGTGCGGGCCGTCCTTGTAGACGGGGAGGTGGAAGGTGAGGGGGTTGACCAGGTGCGGGGCCACGTCCTTGGCGAGCACCCGGCGCTCGTGGTGGTTCTCGGCGACGAGTTTGACGGCGCCGGTCTGGAGGTAGCGCAGTCCGCCGTGCACCAGTTTGGAGGAGGCGGAGGAGGTGGCGCCGGCGAAGTCGCCGGCGTCCACCATCGCCACCCGCAGCCCCGACTGTGCGGCGTGCCAGGCCACCGAGGTGCCCAGGATGCCGCCGCCGATCACCAGCAGATCGTAGGCGGAGCCGGCCAGCCGCTCCCGGGTCTCGGCGCGGCCGGCGGCCGGGGCCGCGGATATCGCGGACCCGGTGGCGTCCGTGGTGTGCTGCGGGGTGTTCATGGTGTTCTCAGTCCTCCTCGTCGAGCCAGCCCATGGTCCGCTGTACGGCCTTGAGCCAGAGTTTGTACTCGCGGTCGCGCTCGGCCGCGTCCATCTGGGGGGTCCACTCGGCTGCCCGGCGCCAGTTGGCGCGCAGTTCGCTGACGTCGGTCCAGAAGCCGACGGCGAGCCCGGCCGCGTAGGCGGCGCCCAGGCAGGTGGTCTCGGAGACCATGGGACGCACCACGGGCGCGTCCAGGAAGTCCGAGATGTTCTGCATCAGCAGGTTGTTGGAGGTCATGCCCCCGTCGACCCGCAGTGAGGTCAGGTCGACGCCGGAGTCCTTCTTCATGGCGTCGACGATTTCGCGGGTCTGCCAGGCGGTGGCCTCCAGCACGGCGCGTGCGATGTGTGCCTTGGTGACATAGCGGGTCAGCCCGGCGATGATGCCGCGCGCGTCCGAGCGCCAGTAGGGGGCGAAGAGCCCGGAGAACGCCGGTACGAAGTAGGCGCCACCGTTGTCCTCCACCGTTCTGGCCAGGGTCTCGATCTCGGCCGCCGAGTGGATGATGCCCATCTGGTCGCGCATCCACTGCACCAGGGCGCCGGTGATCGCGATCGAGCCCTCCAGCGCGTACACCGTGGGCTGGTCGCCGATGCGGTAGCCGACGGTGGTCAGCAGCCCGGCGTACGAGTTGACGGCCTCGGTGCCGGTGTTCATCAGCAGGAACGTGCCGGTGCCGTAGGTGGACTTGGCCTCGCCGACCTCGTAACAGGTCTGCCCGAACAGCGCGGCCTGCTGGTCGCCGAGCGCGGACGCCACCGGCACCCCGTTCAGCGGGCCGCCCTTGGCGTGCCCGTAGACCTCGGCCGAGGAGCGGATCTGTGGCAGTACGGCGGCGGGCACCTGCATCGAGGCGAGGATCCGCTCGTCCCAGTCCATGGTGCGCAGATTCATCAGCATGGTGCGGGAGGCGTTGGTGACGTCGGTGACGTGCACTCCGCCGTCGACGCCGCCGGTGAGGTTCCAGATCACCCAGGAGTCCATGGTGCCGAACAGCAGATCGCCGCGCTCGGCGCGCTCGCGCAGCCCCTCGACGTTGTCCAGCAGCCAGCGGATCTTGGGCCCGGCGAAGTAGGCGGACAGCGGCAGCCCGGTCTCGCGGCGGAACCGGTCCTGGCCGACGTTGCGGCCCAGCTCCCGGCAGAGCGCGTCGGTGCGGGTGTCCTGCCAGACGATGGCGTTGTGCACCGGCTCACCGGTGTGCCGGTCCCACAGCAGGGTGGTCTCGCGCTGGTTGGTGATGCCGATGGCCTTGACGTGGTCCTTGGTGATCTGCGCCTTGTCGAGAGCGCCGGCGACCACCTCCTGGACGTTGGTCCAGATCTCGGCGGCGTTGTGCTCCACCCAGCCGGGCTTGGGGAAGATCTGTTCGTGTTCTTTCTGGTCGACCGAGACGATGCGTCCGTCGTGGTCGAAGACGATGCACCGCGAGGAGGTGGTGCCCTGGTCGATGGCGGCGATGTACTCGCGCTGCGTGGCGGAGGGGTCGGGGTCGTGCGTGCTGCTCATGCGTCGGCTCCTGATCGTTCGGTACGGGGCGGTACGGGGCGGTCGGCGGGTCAGAACACCAACTGGTGGATGCCGGCCGCGGCGGCGCCGCCGAGCAGCGGGCCGACCACCGGGACCCAGGCGTAGGACCAGTCGGAGCCGCCCTTGTTGGGCAGCGGGAGCAGCGCGTGGATGATGCGCGGGCCCAGGTCACGGGCCGGGTTGATGGCGTATCCGGTCGGCCCGCCGAGGGAGAGACCGATGCCGAGCACGGTGAGGGCGACCAGGAGTCCGCCGAGCGCGGTGACCTGGAGGGCGCTGTTGATGCCGGTGGCCAGCACGACGGAGACCAGGACGAAGGTGCCCAGGATCTCGGTGGCCACGTTCTGCCAGTAGACGCGGATCTCGGGGGCGGTGGAGAAGATGCCCAGCACCGGGCCCGGCTCGCCGCGGGCGGCGGTGCGGCGCTCGCGGGTCGGCTTGGGCTCGGCGAAGGCGCGGACCCCGGGGGTCTTGGAGCCGCCCTCCTCCTCGTGATCGGCCAGATGGGCGTGGAAGTGGCCGTAGTACGCGATCCACACGCCGATCGCACCGAGCATCGCGCCGGTGAACTGTCCGAGCACGTACACCCAGAACTGGCCCCACCCGCCGTGCACGATCATGATGCCGAGGGTGACGGCCGGGTTGAGGTGCGCCCCGGAGATCTGGGTGGAGACGTAGACGCCGGCGAGCACGGCGATCCCCCACCCGAAGGTGATGGCGACCCAGCCGGCGCCGAACGCCTTGGACTTCTTCAGTACGACGCCGGCGACGACGCCGGCACCGAGCAGGATCAGAACGGCGGTGCCGAGCACTTCGCCGTAGAAGATTTCGGAGTTGGACACCCGTGACTCCTTTGTCCTATGTCCAGCGGACCAGGTAGAGCTCCGTCCGGTGTTCGACAATGTCGACCACTGACCGCGAGTTTTCTCTTCGGTGCGGCTGCCGTCAAGGGATGTGATGCAAGGAACGGCAGAGAACTGCCGAATGTCCGCATTGTTCTAGAATCGACCGGATCCGAGGTCGCGCGACACGGACCGGGCACAGTCTCGTACCGCCGCGATCAGCCGGGGCCGCAGCTCGCCGTCCTCCTGCATCCGCTCCACGGCCCCCGTGATGCCCACCGCGCCCACCGGCATCCGCCGCCGGTCCAGGATCGGGGCGGCCACCGAGGCCACCCCGTCCCAGGTCTCGCCCACATCACTGGCCCAGCCCCGGGCCCGCACCAGGTCGAGCTCGCGGTCGAAGCCGGCCGGATCCACCACGGTCAGCCGGGTGATCGGGGCGAAGCCCGCCTCCAGCGCCTCGCTGTGGGCCACCGGGTCGAAGGCCGCCAGCACCTTGCCCAGCGCGGTGCTGTGCAGGGGCTGCATCGCACCCACCTCCAGCACCTGCCGCGAGTCGTCGGGCCGGAAGACGTGGTGCACGATCAGCACCCCGCGCTGGTGCAGCACCCCCACATAGGCGCTCTCGCCACTGGAGCGGGCCAGATCGTCGGTCCACACCAGCGCCCGGGCGCGCAGCTCGTGCACATCCAGATAGCTGTTGCCGAGCCGCAGCAGCTCGGCGCCCAGCTGATACTTGCCCGAGGCCGCGTCCTGCTCCACGAAGCCCTCCTGCTGAAGGGTGCGCAGCAGGCCGTGCGCGGTGGCCTTGGCCAGACCGATGGACGAGGCGATGTCGGAAAGCCCGAGCCGCCGCTCGCCGCCGGCCAGCAGCCGCAGCACCGCCGCGGCCCGCTCCAGTGACTGAATCGTCCGCGCCATGAGACCGCCTCCCGCCGTTCACACCCCCCAGCGGGCCCGTCGCCTGCTCATACCATTCGACAATGCCGAACATCATCGGGTGATGTCGATAGCCCGGGGGTGGGCACGAGTCTAGGCCGTCCCACCCGGATCCTCGTGGGCGAGGCCGCGGCGCCGGACGCGGTGCGCCGCAAGCCGCCGGATCGCGCGTACCGGGCGTACCCGGGCGATCCGGCAACGCGGCGAGGCTCCCCGGCGGGCCCCCGACAGCCGGCTTCGCGGCCCCGTGAGGACCCGGACGAGACGCCCCGGGACCGTCCACGGAGCGGAAGGCTCCAGGAAACCTCCGGCGGTACGGATACGCTGAGCGAGTGCCTCCCGCGCGGAGCGCATAGCCGACAGCCGTCGCACACCATGGAGCACCTTTATGGACTCGCCCACCCTGTCCCCGCGCACCCCGGCCGAACGAGTCGCCGCCCTGCGCCAGGCATTCGCCTCCCGCGTCGTCGTCGCCGACGGCGGCATGGGCACCATGCTCCAGGCCCAGGACCCCTCCCTGGACGACTTCCAGCAACTGGAAGGCTGCAACGAGGTCCTGAACGTCACCCGCCCCGACATCGTGCGCTCCGTCCACCAGGAGTACTTCGACGCCGGCGTGGACTGCGTGGAGACCAACACCTTCGGCGCCAACCTCGCCGCCCTCGGCGAGTACGACATCCCCGAGCGCATCGCCGAACTCTCCGAGGCCGGCGCCCGCATCGCCCGCGAGACTGCCGACAGCTACGCCGCCCGCGACGGACGCCAGCGCTGGGTCCTGGGCTCCATCGGCCCCGGTACCAAGCTGCCCACCCTGGGCCACATCCGCTACGCCGAGCTGCGCGACGCGTACCAGCGCAACGCCGAGGGCCTGATCACCGGCGGCGCCGACGCCCTGCTGGTGGAGACCGCCCAGGACCTGCTCCAGACCAAGGCCGCCGTGCTCGGCGCCCGCCGCGCCGTCAACGCCACCGGCGCCGCCCTCCCGATCCTCGTCCAGGTCACCGTCGAGACCACCGGCACCATGCTGCTCGGCTCCGAGATCGGCGCGGCGCTCACCGCCCTGGAGCCACTGGGCATCGACATGATCGGCCTCAACTGCGCCACCGGCCCCGCCGAGATGAGCGAGCATCTGCGCTACCTCTCCCAGCACTCCACCGTCCCGGTGTCCTGCATGCCCAACGCCGGGCTGCCGGTCCTGGGCAAGGACGGCGCCCACTATCCGCTGGGCCCGGGCGAACTGGCCGACGCCCACGAGACGTTCATCGGTGAATTCGGGCTCTCCCTGATCGGCGGCTGCTGCGGAACCACCCCCGAGCATCTGCGGCAGGTCGTCGAGCGGGTCCGCGGACTGACCCCCGCCGCCCGCGACCCGCGCCCCGAGCCGGGCGCCGCCTCGCTCTACCAGACCGTGCCCTTCCGCCAGGACGCCTCCTACCTCGCCATCGGCGAGCGCACCAACGCGAACGGCTCCAAGAAGTTCCGCGAGGCCATGCTGGAAGGCCGCTGGGAGGACTGCGTCGAGCTGGCCCGCGAGCAGATCCGCGAGGGCGCCCATCTGCTCGACCTGTGCGTGGACTACGTCGGCCGGGACGGCGCCGCCGACATGTCCGAGCTGGCCGGCCGGCTCGCCACCGCCTCCACCCTGCCCATCGTGCTGGACTCCACCGAGCCCGCCGTCCTGGAAGCCGGCCTCGAACGCCTCGGCGGGCGGGCCGTCATCAACTCGGTGAACTACGAGGACGGCGACGGCCCCGACTCCCGGTTCGCCAAGGTCACCCGGATGGCCGTGGAACACGGCGCCGCCCTGATGGCCCTCACCATCGACGAACGCGGCCAGGCCCGCACCCCGCAGGACAAGGTCGCCATCGCCGAGCGGATCATCGCCGACCTCACCGGCAACTGGGGCGTGGCCGAGTCCGACATCATCATCGACTGCCTCACCTTCACCATCTGTACCGGCCAGGAGGAGTCCCGCCGGGACGGGGTGCACACCATCGAGGCCATCCGGGAGCTGAAGCGGCGCCACCCCGACGTCCAGACCACCCTGGGCCTGTCCAACATCTCCTTCGGCCTCAACCCCGCCGCCCGGCTCGTCCTCAACTCCGTCTTCCTCGACGAGTGCGTCAAGGCCGGCCTGGACTCCGCCATCGTGCACGCCGCCAAGATCCTGCCGATCGCCCGGATCGAGGAGGAGCAGGTCCAGGTCGCCCTCGACCTCATCCACGACCGCCGCCGCGAGGGCTACGACCCGCTCCAGCGCTTCCTCGAACTCTTCGAGGGCGTGGACGCCAAGTCCATGCGGGCCGGCAAGACCGAGGAACTGCTCGCCCTCCCCCTGGAGGAGCGGCTGCGCCGCCGCATCGTCGACGGCGAACGCAAGGGCCTGGAGGACGACCTGGACGAGGCGCTCACCACCCGCCCCGCCCTGGACATCGTCAACGACACCCTGCTCGCCGGGATGAAGACGGTCGGCGAACTCTTCGGCTCAGGACAGATGCAGCTGCCGTTCGTCCTCCAGTCCGCCGAGGTCATGAAGAACGCCGTCGCCCACCTCGAACCGCACATGGAGAAGTCCGACGACGAGGGCAAGGGCACCATCGTGCTGGCCACCGTACGCGGCGACGTCCACGACATCGGCAAGAACCTGGTCGACATCATCCTGTCCAACAACGGCTACAACGTCGTCAACCTCGGCATCAAACAGCCGGTGACCGCCATCCTGGACGCCGCCGAGGAACACCGCGCCGACGTCATCGGGATGTCCGGGCTGCTGGTGAAGTCCACGGTGATCATGAAAGAGAACCTGGAGGAGCTCAACCAGCGCGGCATGGCCGCCGACTACCCCGTCATCCTCGGCGGCGCCGCCCTCACCCGCGCCTACGTCGAACAGGACCTGCACGAGATCTACCAGGGCGAGGTTCGCTACGCCCGCGACGCCTTCGAGGGGCTGCGGCTCATGGACGCGCTGATCGCGGTCAAGCGCGGGGTGCCCGGCGCCACTCTCCCCGAGCTGAAGAAGCGCCGGGTCGCCGCCCGCCCCGCCGCCGCCCTCCAGGTGGCGGAGGCCGAACAGCCGGTGGCCCGCTCCGCCACCGCCACCGACGTCACCGTGCCCACCGCCCCCTTCACCGGCACCCGTGTCATCAAGGGCATCCCGCTCAAGGACTACGCCGCCTGGCTGGATGAGGACGCCCTGTTCAAGGGCCAGTGGGGACTGAAGGGCAGCCGCAGCGGCGAAGGGCCCGACTACGAGGAACTGCTGGAGACCGAGGGCCGCCCCCGGCTGCGCGGCTGGCTGGACCGGCTGCACACCGACAACCTGCTGGAGGCGGCCGTCGTCTACGGCTACTTCCCCTGCCACGCCGAGGGCCAGGACCTGGTGATCCTGGACGAGGACGGCAAGGAGCGCACCCGCTTCACCTTCCCGCGCCAGCGCCGGGGCCGCCGGCTGTGCCTGGCCGACTTCTTCCGCCCGGCCGAGAGCGGCGAGACGGACGTGGTCGCCCTCCAGGCCGTCACCGTGGGCTCCCGGGTCTCCGGCGCCACCGCCGAACTCTTCGCCGCCGACGCCTACCGCGACTATCTGGAGCTGCACGGCCTGTCCGTCCAGCTCGCCGAAGCACTCGCCGAGTTCTGGCACGCCCGGGTCCGCGCGGAGCTGGGCATCGGCGGCGGCGACCCGGCCGCCCTGGCCGGCATGTTCCGCACCGAGTACCAGGGCTGCCGGTACTCCCTGGGCTACCCGGCCTGCCCCGACCTGGAGGACCGCGCCAAGATCGCCGAACTGCTCCAGCCCGAACGGATCGGCGTCACCCTCTCCGAGGAGTTCCAACTGCACCCCGAACAGTCCACCGACGCGATCATCCTGCACCACCCCGAGGCCAACTACTTCAACGCCCGCTGACCCCCGGCCCGGGCCGAACGGGTGATTCCCCGGGCGAACCACCCCGCACCCCCGTAGAATGATCTGTCCGGTACGCGGCCGGTCGTCCCTTTCCACCGCCGGAGAGGTGACGACCGGCCGTCCTGCTCCCCGAAGGGACCGCGGATGACCAGTTCCCCGCCCGTCACCGACACCGCCACCGTCACGGGTCCGCTGCCGCAGGCCGTACTGCTGGACATGGACGGCACCCTGGTGGACACCGAGGGATTCTGGTGGGACGCCGAGGTCGAGGTCTTCGCCGGCCTGGGCCACACTCTCCCCGAGGAGTACCGCGCGGTCGTGGTGGGCGGCCCGATGTCCCGCAGCGCCGGCTTCCTCATCGAGGCCACCGGCGCCGACATCACCCTGGACGAACTGCGCGACGTACTCAACGCCGCCTTTCTGCGCCGCCTGGACCAGGGCGTCGCGCTGATGCCCGGCGCCCACCGGCTGCTCACCGCGCTGGCCGCCCACCGGGTGCCCACCGCCCTGGTCTCCGCCTCGCACCGCACCGTCATCGACCGCATGCTGGGCTCCATCGGAGCCCACCACTTCGCGCTCACCGTCGCCGGCGACGACGTGACCCGCACCAAGCCGCACCCCGACCCGTACCTCACCGCCGCCGCCCGGCTCGGCGCCGACCCGGCGCGCTGCGTGGCCGTGGAGGACACCCTCACCGGAGTCGCCTCGGCCGAGGCCGCCGGCTGCCAGGTCATCGCGGTGCCCTCGGTGGCCCCCGTGCCCCCCGCCCCGGGGCGCACCGTGGTCGCCTCCCTGGAGGAGATCAGCGTCCCCTTCCTGCGCACCCTGCACGGAGCCCGCTCCACGGCCGCCCCGGTACGAGCCGCCGGCCCCGTGTAGCCGGCGCTCAGTTGCCGGGCCGCACCAAGCCGCTCTCGTACGCGTAGACCGCGGCCTGGACCCGGTCGCGCAGCTGGAGCTTGGTCAGCACATGCCCCACATGCGTCTTCACCGTGGTCTCGCTGACGAACAGATCCGCCGCGATCTCCGCGTTGGACAGCCCCCGCGCCACCAGCTTCAGCACCTCCACCTCACGCTCGGTGAGCGTGTGCAGCGCGTCCGGCACCGAGTCCTCGCCCGAGGGCAGCTTGCCCGCGTACTTGTCCAGCAGCCGCCTGGTCACGCTCGGCGCCAGCGTCGCCTCGCCCGCCGCCACCACCCGGATGGCCTGCACCAGCTCGGCCGCCGGGGCGTCCTTGAGCAGAAAGCCACTGGCCCCCGCCCGCAGCGCCTCGATCACATACTCGTCCAGATCGAACGTGGTCAGCACCAGCACCTTCGCCGGGCCGTCCCGCTGCGGCCCGGTGATCCGGCGGGTGGCCTCCACCCCGTCCATCCGGGGCATCCGGATGTCCATCAGCACCACATCGGGCTGCAACGCCCGCACCTGGTCCAGGGCCTGGAGCCCGTCACCGGCCTCCCCGACCACCGCCACATCCCCCTCGGCCTCCAGGATCATCCGGAAACCGGTACGCAGCAGCGGCTGATCGTCGACCAGCAGTACGCGGATGGGCATGGACCAACCCCTCGATCAGACGGCAGGCGGCACCATTCTCGCCCACGCCCGCGCCGGTCAGCTCTCCGGGACGCCCCCGGCCGCGTCCTCGGCGTCCCCCGCGCGCGGCCCGGGCACCTCCAGTGGCAGCGCCGGCTGGATGGCCAGCGGATACGGCGGGGGAGTGCCCCCGAACTCCGGGCAGCGCGACTGGTGGTCGCACCAGCCGCACAGCCGGCCCGGCTTCGGCCGCCAGTCCCCGCTCTCCGTGGCCCGCCGGATCGCCTCCCACAGCGCCAGCAGCTTGCGCTCCACCGCCGCCAGATCACTCTCCACCGGGTCCAGGGTGAGCACATCGCCGCTGCCCAGATACACCAGCTGAAGCCGGGTGGGCACCTCACCGCGCAGCCGCCACAGCACCAGCGCGTAGAACTTCATCTGGAACAGCGCGTCCGCCGCGTACTCCGCGCGCGGCGCCTTCCCCGTCTTGTAGTCGACGATCCGCACCTCGCCGGTCGGCGCGATGTCCACCCGGTCGATCACCCCGCGCAGCCGGAGCCCCGACTCCAGCTTGGTCTCCACCCACAGCTCCCGCTCGGCCGGCTGCAACCGGGTGGGATCCTCCAGCGAGAACCAGCGCTCCACCAAAGCCTCGGCCTCCGCCAGCCAGCGCGCCAGCCGCTCCTGGTCCAGCGCACCCGGCTCCGCCTCCTGCGACTCGTCCAGAAACAGCTGCGCCAGCTCCGGACGCTTCTTCAGCAGCCGCTGCCACTCCCGCACCACCAGCGCCTTCGCCCGTGGCACACTGCGCTGCCCGGCGGGCGCGTCGAACACCCGCTCAAGGACGGCATGGACAACCGTTCCCCTGGTGGCCGCCGCGCTCGGCGCCTCGGGCAGCTTGTCGATCACCCGGAAGCGGTAGAGCAGCGGGCACTGCATGAAGTCGGCGGCCCGGGACGGGGACAGGGACGAAGTACGCGCGGTGGCTGACGCTTCCATGTCCGGAACCCTACGGGGCGTCACTGACAGCGGGGCGCTTACCATCGACTCCATACCCGCCTCTCACGCGAGGTCACACCCAGCAAGGGGAATTGGTGGCAGACTCCGACAGCGACCGGACACCGCGGCCCGGCAGCCCGGTTGGCCAGGAGACCGCGGGCGGCAAGCCCGGCGGACCCAAGGAGGCCGGCGGCGGCCTGCTCATGGGGCGCGTCTTCGGCGTACCGATCTATGTCGCGCCCAGCTGGTTCCTGGTAGCGGCCCTGATCACCTGGTTCTTCGGCAACCAGCTCGACCGGGTGCTGCCCGACCTCGGCGCCGGCCGCTATCTCGTCTCCCTCTTCTTCGCGGTCGCCTTCTACGCCTCCGTCCTGGTGCACGAACTCGCCCACACCTATGCGGCGATCCGCTTCGACCTCCCGGTGCGCCGCATCCAGCTCCAGTTCTTCGGCGGCGTCTCCGAGATCGAGAAGGAATCCCAGACCCCCGGCCGCGAGTTCGTGCTGGCCGGTGTCGGCCCGCTGCTCTCGCTCGTGCTCGGCGGCGTCTTCTGGGCCGGCATGCTCACCGTCGACCGCGGTACCGTCCCCGGCGTCCTGCTGGCCGGGCTGATGATCTCCAACGTCATCGTCGCCGCCTTCAACCTGCTGCCCGGTCTCCCCCTGGACGGCGGCCGGATGCTGCGCGCCGTGGTGTGGCGGCTCAGCGGCAGCCCCATGACCGGCACCGTGGCCGCCGCCTGGACCGGCCGGGTGCTCGCCGTGGTGGTGCTGATCGGCTTCCCGCTGACCACCCATCTGACCGGCGTCACCAGCCGCGACTCGTACACCGGTCTCGACTCCCTCACCGACGCCCTGCTGGCCGCCATCCTCGCCGCCATCATCTGGACCGGCGCCGGCAACAGCCTCAAGATGGCGCGGCTGCGCGAGCGGCTGCCTGCCCTCAACGCCCGCGTCCTCACCCGCCGGGCCGTCCCCGTCACCGCCCAGACCCCGCTCTCGGAGGCCCTGCGCCGCGCCAACGAGGCCGGCGCCCGCGCCCTGGTGGTGGTCGACGGCCAGGGCGCCCCGCTCGCCCTGGTCCGCGAATCCGGCATCGCCGCCGTCCCCGAGCACCGCCGCCCCTGGGTCGCCGTCTCCACCCTCGCCCAGGACCTGGCGGACGGCATGCGGGTGCCCGCCGACCTCACCGGCGAGGAACTGCTCGACCATCTGCGCGCCACCCCCGCCACCGAGTACCTGGTGGTCGAGGAGAACGACGAGATCTACGGGGTGCTGTCCACCAGCGATGTGGAACGCGCCTTCATGGACGCCATGAGCGGCCCCGCCGCCCGCCGCTGACCGCCGCCCCACCGCCCCGCGGACGGCGCCCGCCCCGTCCTGCACTAGGCTGACCCCCATGTCCGAACCGACCGGTGCCGCCCGCCGACGCGGGCCCTTCCAGGTCGGGGACCAGGTACAGCTCACCGATCCCAAGGGTCGCCACTACACGTTCACGCTCGAAGCCGGGAAGAGCTTCCACACCCACAAGGGTGCCTTCCCACACGACGAGCTGATCGGCGCCCCCGAGGGAACCGTTGTCCGCACCACGGGGAACGTCGCCTATCTCGCGCTGCGCCCCCTGCTCCCCGACTACGTCCTGTCCATGCCCCGCGGAGCCGCCGTGGTCTACCCCAAGGACGCGGGGCAGATCCTGGCCATGGCCGACATCTTCCCCGGCGCCCGGGTCGTCGAGGCCGGCGTGGGCTCCGGCTCGCTCAGCACCTTCCTGCTGCGCGCCATCGGCGACCAGGGCATGCTGCACTCCTACGAGCGTCGCGCCGACTTCGCGAAGATCGCCCAGGAGAACGTGGAGCGCTACTTCGGCGCCCCGCACCCCGCCTGGCAGCTGACCGTCGGCGACCTCCAGGACCAGCTGTCCGACACCGAGGTGGACCGCGTCATCCTGGACATGCTCGCCCCCTGGGAGTGCCTGGACGCCGTCTCCAAGGCCCTGGTCCCCGGCGGGATCGTGTGCGCCTATGTCGCCACCACCACCCAGCTGGCCCGCACCGTGGAGACCATCCGCGAGCACGGCACCTTCAACGAGCCGACCGCCTGGGAGACCATGGTGCGCACCTGGCACGTGGAGGGCCTGGCCGTCCGCCCGGACCACCGCATGATCGGGCACACCGGCTTCCTGCTCACCGCCCGCCGGCTGGCCGACGGGGTGGAGCCGCCGCTGCGCCGCCGCCGCCCGGCGCCCGGCGCGTACGGCTCGGACTATTCCGGGCCGGGCAAGGGCACCGGCGCCGACGCCGCCCGCCCGGCGGAAGCACCGGCGGACGGGGCCGGGTAACCCCGCCGTATCCCGGTGATGTGAGGTGTGGCACGATGCCGGGACCTGCCAACGCGCAGGTCCCGGCATCGAGTTGTTTCTCCGCCTCTCGCCCCAGGAGTCTTCCGCGTGCAGTCCCCGGCAGGCGCAGCACCTCTGTCCCCCAGTGGCCGCCCCGTGCACTGGCTCACCACCGCCGTGGCACTGGCCGCCCTCACCGCGGCAGCGGCCTGGCTCGGCCCCGACGGCGCCGCCGCCGAGCCGCCCGGCACCCCGGGAGAGGGCCCGGACCCCACCGCCGCCGACTATCCGGTGGACTGCGGCCCGTACGGCGTCACCGTCACCGACCACACCGCCGCCGACCTGGACGGCGACGGCATCGCGGAGACCATCGCCGCCGTGCACTGCGACGCCGGCGCCGGCACCCCGCCGCACGGCCTGTACGTCCTCACCGCCCCGGCCAGGGGCGAGAGCGCCCCCCGGGTGGCGCTGACCCTGGTGGACCCGGCCGAGGGCATGACCCTGGAGAACCTGGCCGTGACCGGCGGCACCGTGTCGGTGCGGCTGCTCGGCTACTCCTCGCCCGATGTCCCTCGGTACGCCCCCGACCAGCGCCGCGATGTCTCCTGGGAGTGGACGGACGGCACCCTGGCGCTGCGCGCCGCGCCACCGCCCGGCAGTTACTGACCCGCCGTTCCGCCGGGCGCGGGAGTACGCTCGGCGGTGACCGATGACCGACGACGCGACCTACTGGGCGTTCGTGGCGTCCACGACGGCGTCCGGGCCGTACACCTCGGCCTTGTCCGCCGTCCGGCGCACATGGATGCACTCACCCGGACAGTCCTTGGCCGACTCGATCACATCCCGCAGCAGGGGCAGCGGCACCGGCGCCGTGGCACCGGGAGCGGTGAGCAGCTCGGCCTCCTGGCCGGCGGGCGCCGGAGGCTTCACATACGCGAGGCCGTCGATGTCCAGCTCGAACACTTCCGGGGCGTACTGCGCGCAGATTCCATCGCCCGTGCACAGATCCTGGTCGATCCAGACTTCCAGGTCTCCGGATTCATTCCGCGCGGTCATGTGGCCTGCCGATTCTTGAGAGTGTGAAACAAAGAGAGCCATCCCTGCCGGGTGTTGACCGCTTACGACCATACAACCGTCGGCTTTCCACTCGCCCGGGGTGGGTATTCCCTGGCATGAGGGAGTGCGCAAGGGTGAAGATCGGATCCACCTCGACCGTCTTTGTGATCTAGGGGTTTCGAACCGCACCGGTCCAGGTAGGGTCTGGAAGCGTCCAGCTCCCTTTGGAGGAGGTGAGGACCGTGGCATCCCACGATGACGACAGCAACCGCGGCATCCGGCCCGGTCGGGCATCCGACGACCCGTCCCGGCAGCTTGCCGATCTTGAGCAGGAGATCACCGTCCTGCGCCGAAAGCTGGCCGACTCTCCGCGACACACTCGTGTCCTTGAGGAGCGGATCGTCGAGCTACAGACCAATCTGGCCGGCGTGTCCGCGCAGAACGAGCGGCTCGCCACTACCCTCCGCGAGGCCCGTGACCAGATCGTCGCCCTCAAGGAAGAGGTCGACCGGCTGGCACAGCCCCCGGCCGGTTTCGGCGTCTTCCTGCACGCGAACGAGGACGACACCGCCGACATCTTCACCGGGGGCCGCAAGCTCCGGGTGAATGTCAGCCCCAATATCGAACTGGACAAGCTGCGGCGTGGCCAGGAGGTCATGCTCAACGAGGCGCTCAACGTGGTCGCGGCCATGGAGTTCGAGAGCGTCGGCGAGATCGTCACCCTCAAGGAGGTCCTGGAGGACGGCGAGCGCGCCCTGGTCGTCGGGCACACCGACGAGGAGCGCGTGGTCCGGCTGGCCGAGCCCCTGCTCGCCTCCGGCATCGTGCTGCGCTCCGGGGACGCCCTGCTGCTGGAGCCCCGCTCCGGCTACGTGTTCGAGGTCGTGCCCAAGAGTGAGGTCGAGGAGCTCATCCTCGAAGAGGTCCCGGACATCGACTACAACAAGATCGGCGGTCTGGGCGGCCAGATCGAGCTGATCAGGGACGCGGTGGAGCTGCCGTATCTGCACCCGGACCTCTTCCGGGAGCACGAGCTGCGGCCCCCCAAGGGCGTCCTGCTGTACGGCCCGCCCGGCTGCGGCAAGACGCTGATCGCCAAGGCGGTGGCCAACTCACTGGCCAAGAAGGTCGCCGAGGTCACCGGCAAGCCCGCGGGGAAGAGCTTCTTCCTCAACATCAAGGGCCCCGAGCTGCTCAACAAGTACGTCGGCGAGACCGAGCGGCACATCCGGCTGGTCTTCCAGCGGGCCCGTGAGAAGGCCAGCGAGGGCGCGCCCGTCATCGTCTTCTTCGACGAGATGGACTCCCTCTTCCGCACCCGTGGCTCCGGGGTCAGCTCGGACGTGGAGAACACCATCGTCCCCCAGCTGCTCTCCGAGATCGACGGTGTGGAGGGCCTGGAGAACGTCATCGTGATCGGCGCCTCCAACCGCGAGGACATGATCGACCCGGCCATCCTGCGCCCCGGCCGGCTCGATGTGAAGATCAAGATCGAGCGTCCGGACGCCGAGGCCGCCCAGGACATCTTCTCCAAGTACCTCACCCCCCGGCTGCCGCTGCACCCGGAGGACCTGGAGGAGCACCACGGCAACGCCGAGGCAGCCGTCGCCGGCATGATCCAGACCGTCGTCGAGCAGATGTACGCGGAGACCGAGGAGAACCGCTTCCTGGAGGTCACCTACGCCAATGGTGACAAGGAAGTGCTCTACTTCAAGGACTTCAACTCCGGCGCCATGATCCAGAACATCGTGGACCGGGCCAAGAAGATGGCCATCAAGGCCTTCCTGGACCAGAATCAGAAGGGTCTGCGGGTCTCCCATCTCCTCGCCGCCTGCGTGGACGAGTTCAAGGAGAACGAGGACCTGCCCAACACCACCAACCCCGACGACTGGGCCCGGATCTCCGGCAAGAAGGGCGAGCGGATCGTCTTCATCCGCACCCTGGTCACCGGAAAGAAGGGCGCCGACACCGGCCGTTCCATCGACACGGTGGCGAACACGGGTCAATACCTGTAGTAGCGAAGCGTCCGGCTGCGGGGCATGCGACGGCATGAACCGCAGCCGGACGCTTCTCCCAAGGAGGGCCGCATGACTGTACGGCGAGTGATGGGCATCGAAACGGAGTACGGCGTCTCCGTCCCCGGCCACCCGAACGCCAACGCCATGCTCAGCTCCTCCCAGGTCGTGAACGCCTACGCGGCGGCCATGCACCGGGCCCGGCGGGCACGCTGGGACTTCGAGGAGGAGAATCCGCTGCGCGACGCCCGCGGATTCGATCTGGCACGCGACAACGCCGACGCCAGCCAGCTCACGGACGAGGACATCGGCCTGGCCAATGTCATCCTCACCAATGGCGCGCGACTCTACGTCGACCACGCCCATCCGGAGTACAGCGCCCCCGAGACCACCAGCCCACTGGACGCCCTGCTGTGGGACAAGGCGGGCGAGCGGATCATGGCCGAGGCCGCCCGGCGGGCCGCCGAGGTGCCCGGCTCCCAGCCCATCCAGCTCTACAAGAACAACACCGACAACAAGGGCGCCTCCTACGGCACCCACGAGAACTACCTGATGAAGCGGGAGACGCCGTTCTCCGACATCGTGCGCCATCTGACGCCGTTCTTCGTCTCCCGGCAGGTGGTGTGCGGCGCCGGCCGGGTCGGGATCGGGCAGGACGGCAGCGAGCACGGCTTCCAGCTCAGTCAGCGCGCCGACTACTTCGAGGTCGAGGTGGGTCTTGAGACCACCCTCAAGCGGCCCATCATCAACACCCGCGACGAGCCGCACGCGGACGCCGAGAAGTACCGGCGGCTGCATGTGATCATCGGCGACGCCAATCTGGCCGAGATCTCCACCTATCTGAAGCTGGGCACCACCGCGCTGGTGCTGTCCATGATCGAGGACGGCTTCATCGCGGTCGATCTCGCCGTGGACCAGCCGGTACGCACCCTGCACCGGGTCAGCCACGACCCCTCGCTGCGCAAGCTGATCACCCTGCGCAGCGGGCGCAAGCTCACCGCCGTACAGCTCCAGATGGAGTACTACGAGCTGGCCCGCAAATACGTGGAGGAGCGGTGGGGAGTGGACGCCGATCCGCAGACCACGGATGTGCTCAGCCGCTGGGAGGACGTGCTCGGCAAGCTGGAGACCGACCCGATGAGCCTGGCGGGGCAGCTGGACTGGGTGGCCAAGCGGGAGCTGATGGAGGGCTACCGGCGCCGTGACTCGCTGGGCTGGGACGCGGCCCGGCTGCATCTGGTGGATCTCCAGTACGCGGACGTCCGTCCCGACAAGGGGCTCTACAACCGGCTGGCGGCCCGTGGCCGGATCACCAGGCTGCTGGACGAGGAGGATGTGCTGCGCGCCCAGGGCAGCCCGCCCGAGGACACCCGCGCGTACTTCCGCGGGCGCTGTCTCGAACAGTACGCCGACGATGTGGCGGCTGCCTCCTGGGACTCGGTGATCTTCGATCTGCCGGGCCGGGATTCCTTGCAGCGGGTGCCCACCATGGACCCGCTGCGGGGTACCCGTGAGCATGTGAAGGACCTGCTGGACGCCAGTGCCAGCGCACAGGACCTGCTCCGGGCGCTGTCCGGGGGCTGATTTCCTCCGGATCCGGGAATCATGCGGAGGACCCCCGGACGTTGTAGCAATGAAGGAGCCGATGTCAGCACCGGCTAGTAGGGTCTGATCTTGTTACGTCGAAGCTGAGCAGGGGTGAGGGAGATGGCGACCAAAGACACCGGCGGCGGCCAGCAGAAGGCGTCGCGTACCAGCGAGGAAACCGAGGAAACGACCGCGGAGGTCTCCGAGGAGCTCAAGGAGCGCCAGGAGGAGCTGACCGACGACGTGGACTCCGTTCTGGACGAGATCGACGAGGTCCTGGAATCGAACGCCGAGGACTTCGTCCGCTCCTTCGTCCAGAAGGGCGGCCAGTAATCCACCCCCGGGTGGCGCGCGAACGAGTACGGCAGTTCGCGCGCCACCCGATGTGGATCATGACCAGGTGCCGGGTAGGGTCCCTGGCGTACTCCGCGCCGGCGCCGTGCGCCGCCGGACCGTTTCCATGACCTGGAAGGACTTCTGTGGTAGGCAACTCCCATGACCAGGGGCGACTTCCGGCAGCCTTCCTGAGGCCCGGGTCCTCCTCCTTCTTCGACTTTCTGACCGACATCGCGCCGGAGCAGCTGCCGGGCAACCGGCTGCTGCCGCCGGTCGAGGGCCCCGTCCAGATCCCACACGGCACGACGATCGTCGCCGCCACCTTCGCGGGCGGGGTGGTGCTCGCCGGTGACCGGCGGGCCACCATGGGCAACCAGATCGCTCAGCGGGACACCGAGAAGGTCTTCCCGGCCGACGAGTTCTCCGCCGTGGGCATCGCCGGCAGCCTGGGCTTCGCCATCGAGATGGTGAAGCTCTTCCAGCTGGAGCTGGAGCACTTCGAGAAGGTCGAGGGGCAGGTGCTCTCCCTGGAGGGCAAGGCCAACCGGCTGTCCGCCATGATCCGCGGCAATCTGGGCATGGCCATGCAGGGGCTGGCCGTGGTGCCGCTGTTCGCCGGGTACGACCTGGAGCGGGAGAAGGGCCGGATCTTCTCCTACGACGTGACCGGCGGGCGCTCCGAGGAACTGGGCTTCGCCACCGTGGGCTCCGGCTCGGTCTTCGCGCGCGGCTCGCTCAAGAAGCTGCACCGCGAGGATCTGACGGAGCAGCAGACCGTCACCGCCGTGGTGCAGTCGCTCTACGACGCGGCCGACGACGACTCGGCCACCGGCGGTCCCGATCTGACCCGGCGGATCTACCCCATCGTTACGGTGATCACCGAGGAAGGGTTCCGCCGGCTCACCGAGGCGGAGATCTCCGAGATCGCCCGGACGGTGCACGAGGGCCGTCTTCAGCTGCCCAACGGGCCGCAGGCCCCGGTTCTGTAGATTTCCCAAGGATCAGGAAGGGACGAATAGCCGGTGTCGACGCCGTTCTATGTCTCACCCCAGCAGGTCATGGCGGACCGCGCGGAGTACGCCCGCAAGGGCGTGGCACGCGGGCGCGCCCTGGTCGTACTCCAGTACGCCGACGGCATCGTGTTCGTCGCCGAGAACCCCTCGCGGGCGCTGCACAAGGTCAGCGAGATCTATGACCGGATCGCCTTCGCCGCCACGGGCAAGTACAACGAGTACGAGAATCTGCGCATCGGCGGCACCCGGTACGCGGACCTGCGCGGCTACACGTACGACCGCGAGGATGTGACCGCCCAGGGTCTCGCCAACCTCTACGCCCAGACGCTGGGCACGATCTTCTCCAGCGCCGCGGAGAAGCCCTACGAGGTGGAACTGCTGGTCGCCGAGGTCGGCGAGAGCGGCGCGGAGGACGAGATCTACCGGCTGCCGCACGACGGCTCCATCATCGACGAGCACGGCTCGGTGGCGGTGGGCGGCAACTCGGAGCAGATCGGCAGCTATCTGAAGCAGCGTCACCGGGACGACATGCCGCTGGGCGAGGCGCTGCGGCTGGCGGTCGCGGCGCTCGGCCGGGACGGCAACGGCGGCGAGGCGCGCGAACTGACCGCCGATCAGCTGGAGGTCGCGGTGCTGGACCGCACGAGGCCGCAGCAGCGGAAGTTCAAGCGCGTCCTGGGCCGCCAGCTGGCCCGGCTGCTGGACGAATCCGCCCCAGGGCCGGACAGCAGCGGCCCGGAGGACGACTGATCCGCCGGTCCGGCCGGGCCGCTGTCCGGGGACACACGGTGTCCCCGGACAGCGGCCCGACGGCGTGACGGCACACTCCGAGCGACGCGGCGAGGGAACGCACCCACCCCAGCCGACCGCCCCCGTTCCATCAGTGGGGCCCGGTTCGGCGCCGGCCACCGGGCAGCTGGCGGTGGGAGCTGCCCGGAAGCAGTGGTGGTCAGCGGAGTGGGGGCGGGGCCGTCGATGCCCGGGGGACCAGGGTCACCGGGAGGATGGTGCTGGGGGTGGGGTTTCCTCGCAGGGCTGACACCAGGGTGCGCATGCCCTCCTCGCCCATGGTGGCGGCCGGGAGGCGGACCGTGGTCAGTTCCGGGTCGACCGCCGTGGCCAGCTGGGTGTCGTCGAAGCCGGTCACCGACACGTCGTCCGGCACCCGCAGTCCAAGCCGCCGGGCGGCCTTGCAGGCACCCACTGCCAGCACATCGTCGTCACACACCAGCGCCGTGGGGCGGGGAACCGTGCTCAGGGCACGTTCGGCGGCGGCCAGGCCGCCCGGTACCGACAGCGGGGCCCGCTCGGTACGGACCGGCGCGGCCCCCGGTACCCGCGCCGTCTCGCGGGCCAGCACGCGCGCCCGCTCCCGGAAGGTCCAGGAGTCCACGTCCGCGGCGAGGTGGGCCAGCCGCCGGTGACCCAGGCCCAGCACATGGGCAGCGATCTGCCGCATGCCGTCGGCGATGTCCGGGTTCACGGTGGCGGCGGCCCCCGGGTCGCTGGGCTCGCTGTCCAGCATCACCAGCGGCAGCCCGCCCTCGCTCAGCGCCCGCAGCGCCGGCACCGCCATCGAGGAGGCCAGCACCCCGTCCAGCGTGGCGCTGGAGTGCGCGAAGGGATCGGGCGCGGGGCCGACGCCCTCGGGGGAGGGGTACAGCAGCACCCCGAAGCTGTGCTCGGCGGCGACCCGGGCCGCGCCCGCGTACATCTTGGAGAAGAACTCGCCGGACAGCGCGGGAACCACCACCAGGGCCGTTCTGGTGCGGCCCAGCCGCAGGCTGCGGGCGGCCAGATTGGGGCGGTAGCCCAGCTCGCGGGCGGCGGCCCGCACCGTCTCGGCGCGCGCGGGGGAGACCCGCCCCTGCCAGCGGTCCCGCAGCACCAAGGAGACGGTGGCCTGGGAGACACCGGCCCGCTCGGCGACATCGCGGCTGGTGGGGCGGGCGGGGACACCTCCCGGCCGGGCGCTGCTGTTCACAGTCCGCCATGGTACGTACAATCAGCGCGACGTTATACGTAATACTGAAGCTGCGGGAGCCCTGATGGCATCGGGATACCTGGATCTGCTGCGCGCACCGCACGTGGTGCGGCTGCTGGGCAGCACACTGCTCGGCCGGCTGCCGAACGGCGTCGCAGCGCTGGCCGTGGTGCTCTTCGTACGCGCCGAGGGCGGCGGCTACGGCCTGGCCGGCGCCCTCGCGGCCGGATACGGGGTGGCCACCGCCATCGGCCAGCCGCTGCTCGGCCGGCTGGTGGATCTGTACGGGCAGCCGCGAATCCTGCTGCCCGCCGCGCTGGTGTCGACCACCGCCATGGGAGCGCTGGCCTTCACCGGCGTCGACAACCCGGCCCCGGCCACCGCACTCATGCTGCTGGCCGGGCTCACCACCCCGCCGCTGGAGGGCGCGCTGCGGGCGCTGTGGCCGAGCGTGCTGGGCCGCGACGAGCGGGTGCACCGGGCGTACGCGCTGGAGGCGGTGGCCCAGGAACTCATGTTCGCCGGTGGTCCCTTGATCGTGATGCTGTGCGTGGCCCGGTGGTCGGAGGCCGCCGCGCTGGTGATCATCAACGCGGTCGGGCTGCTGGGCGCCCTGTCGGTGGCGCTCTCCGGGCCCTCCCGGCGCTGGCGCAGCGCGCCGAGGCAGGCGCACTGGCTGGGCGCGCTGCGCTCCAGGGGGCTGCTGGCGCTGCTGGGCGGCTTCTTCTTCATCGGCATGGCGCTGGGGGCAGCCGCGGTCGCCGCCGTGGCGTACGCGGACGGGCACGGCGATGAGCTGATCGCCACCTATCTGCACTCCGCGCTGGGCGCCGGCGCGCTGGTGGGCGGTCTGCTGTACGGGGCGCGGCAGTGGCCCAGGGAGCCGGAGCGGCGGCTGCGGCTGCTGGTAGCGGCCTTGGCCGTGGGCTATCTTCCGCTCGCCCTGGCCCCGTCGGACGTGGCCGTGATGACCTTGCTCTCCGGGCTCTCCGGGATCTTTCTGGCACCCTCGCTGGCCTGCGCCTTCGTGGTCATCGACCGGCACGCGCCGATGGGCACCGTCACCGAGGCGTTCTCCTGGCTGGTGACCACCTTCGGGGTGGGCGCGGCGATGGGCAGCGGGGCGGTGGGCCCGCTCATCGAGTGGGGCCAGGAGAGGGCCGGGTACGCGCTGTGCGGGATCGGCGGGCTGCTCGCCGTGCTGGTGCTGACCCTCACCCGGGGTGTGCTGACCGCGCCGCGCCCGGTGTCGGTGGCGGTGGCCGGGTCGGAAAATGATCGAAACGCCGCCCCCGAACCCCGTTTCAGAACTGAGGATCGGGCGTAATGTTCAGACATGGATCGCCGAATCTTCGGGCTGGAGAACGAGTACGGCGTCACCTGCACGTTCCGGGGACAGCGGCGGCTGTCTCCGGACGAAGTGGCGCGGTACCTCTTCCGCCGAGTCGTGTCCTGGGGCCGCAGCAGCAATGTCTTTCTGCGCAACGGCGCCCGGCTGTATCTGGATGTCGGTTCACACCCCGAATACGCGACACCGGAGTGTGACAACGTCACCGAACTCATCACCCACGACAAGGCGGGTGAGCGCATTCTGGAAGGGCTCCTCGTCGACGCCGAGCGCCGGCTGCACGAAGAGGGGATCGCCGGCGATGTCTATCTCTTCAAGAACAACACCGACTCCGCCGGGAATTCGTACGGCTGTCACGAGAACTACCTCGTGGCCCGGCACGGGGAGTTCTCCCGGCTGGCGGATGTCCTCATTCCGTTCCTCGTCACCCGGCAGCTGATCTGCGGGGCCGGAAAGGTGCTCCAGACGCCGCGCGGTGCGGTGTTCTGCGTCAGTCAGCGGGCCGAGCACATCTGGGAAGGGGTCTCCTCCGCGACCACCAGGTCCCGGCCGATCATCAACACCCGCGACGAGCCGCACGCCGATGCCGAGCGCTACCGCCGGCTGCACGTCATCGTCGGCGACTCCAACATGTCCGAAACCACCATGCTGCTCAAGGTCGGGGCCACCGATCTGGTGCTGCGGATGATCGAGGCGGGGACGGTGATGCGGGATCTCACCCTGGAGAACCCGATCCGCGCCATCCGCGAGGTCAGCCACGACACCACCGGGCAGCGCAAGGTACGGCTGGCCACCGGGCGGGAGGCGTCCGCCCTGGAGGTGCAGCAGGAGTACTACGAGAAGGCGCTCGACTTCTGCGAGCGGCGCGGCATGCGCACCGGCACCACCGAGCAGGTCCTGGAGCTGTGGGGCCGCACCCTGGAAGCGATCCGCGCCCAGGAACTCGACAAGATCAACACCGAGATCGACTGGGTGATGAAGTACCAGCTGATCGAGCGGTACCGGGCCAAGCACAACCTCACCATGTCCCATCCTCGGGTGGCGCAGATAGACCTCGCCTACCACGACATCCACCGCCGCCGGGGCCTTTACTACCTGCTGGAACGCAAGGGGCAGGCCCAGCGGATCTGCAACGATCTGAAAATCTTCCAGGGCAAGTCCGTGCCGCCCCAGACCACCAGGGCCCGGCTGCGCGGCGACTTCATCCGGCGGGCCCAGGAGCAGCGCCGGGATTTCACGGTCGACTGGGTGCATCTGAAGCTGAACGATCAGGCGCAGCGCACGGTGCTGTGCAAGGATCCGTTCCGCTCCGTCGATGAGCGAGTGGAGAAGCTCATCGCCGGAATGTGATCCGGGAATGGCGGGACGGAGGCCGTAGGCTGGTCGGGACCAGCGGGTCCCCTCCCGTCCGTCCCTAGCTGAGTTGGACTGATGATCCCCACGAAACGAGCGCGCCGGATCGTTGCGGCGCTGGCAGTCCCGGCCATTTTGCTGACCGCCGCCGCTTGCGGCTCCGAGGACGGCTCACCGTCGTCCTCGGGGCCGCTCGCCACTGTCTCGGGCAAGGCGGGCGAGCAGCCCGTGATCGAACTCGACGAGGACGCCGGGGTCAGCAAGACCTCGGTAGAGGTGCTCACCGAGGGCGACGGGGCGCAGGTCAAGCAGGGTGACATGCTCGGCATGGATGTCATCGGGCGGACCCCGGGCGGGGAGAGCGACCTGGTCAACACCTGGATGACCCAGGACGGCCAGCCCACCACCTCCGAGGACCCCGACGCGCCGCCGCGCCCGCAGCTGGTGAGTCAGGCCGGCGTGGAGTCGGCGCTGCCCGAGGCCATCACCGCGCCGCTGGTCGGCGTCCCGGTGGGCAGCCGGGTCAAGGTCGAGGGCACCGCCGGCGATCTGCTGGGCGACACCGCCGGCGCGGTGGGCCTGGACAAGGAGCAGGGCATGGTGTGGGTCTTCGACATCAATGTCGCCATCGACCCGACCAGCAGCGCGGTCGGCGAGCAGGCACCGGTCGAGGAGGGCCTGCCCGAGGTCGTGGCCGAGGGCCAGAAGTCGGCCACCATCACCATCCCGGACGGTGACCCGCCCGCCGAACTGCGCCAGCAGACGCTGATCGAGGGCGACGGCGCCGAGGTGCTCGCCGGGCACACCCTGTTCGTGCAGTACACCGGGGTGAACTGGGCGGACGGCAAGAAGTTCGACTCCTCGTGGGACCGCGAGGGCGGTGCCTCCTTCCAGATCGGCGCCGGCCAGGTGATCTCCGGCTGGGACGAGACGCTGGTGGGCAAGCACGTCGGGGACCGGGTGCTGATGGTGCTGCCGCCGGACAAGGCGTACGGCGAGTCCGGCAACGCCAGCATCCCCGCCAACTCCACGCTGGTGTTCGTGGTGGACATCATCGGGGTGGCCTGACCCCGTAGGCTTTCGTACGCACCATCGACATGATCGTTCCTAGGAGTGAATTCGTGAGCATCGACAAGCCCGAGGTCGATTTCCCGGGCGGCGAGCCGCCCGCCGATCTGGAGATCAAGGACCTCTGGGAAGGCGACGGCCCCGTCGCCGAGGCCGGCGCCGACGTCGCCGTCCACTATGTCGGCGTCTCCTTCAGCAGCGGCGAGGAGTTCGACGCCAGCTGGAACCGCGGCACCCCGCTGACCTTCCGGCTCGGTGCCGGCCAGGTCATCCCCGGCTGGGACCGCGGCGTGCAGGGCATGAAGGTCGGCGGCCGTCGCCAGCTGATCATCCCGCCGCATCTCGCCTACGGGGACCGGGGCGCCGGCGGCAAGATCGGCCCGGGCGAGACGCTGATCTTCGTCTGCGACCTGGTCTCGGTCTGATCCCGGCAAGCGGTACCGTGGGCCCATCCCCCTGGGGGGATGGGCCCATCGCTGTATGTGGTGGGCGGGGTACGGACGAGGAAGGGGCGGGCCGTCGATGGCGATCGCCAAGGCCGAGCGGCTGATGAACCTGGCGCTGTGCCTGCTCGGCACCGGCCGACCGCTGACCAAGCGGGAGCTGCGTACGTCCATCGAGGCCTATATCGAGGCCGGCACCGAGGACGCGTTCAGCCGCATGTTCGAGCGGGACAAGGATGACCTGCGGGAACTGGGCATGGTCATCGACACCGTGGAGTCACTGGACGGCGAGATCGGCTATCTCGCCCGCCGGGACCGCAACCGGCTGCCGCCGCTCACCCTGGACGCCGAGGAGGCCGCCGCCCTGGGCCTGGCCGCCAAGGTGTGGCAGCAGGCCCGGCTGGCCGGCGCCGCCAGCGGCGCGCTCCAGAAGCTGCGCGCCGCCGGCATGCCGCTGGCCGGGGCCGAGCAGGAGACGTTCAGCGCGCTGGAGCCCCGCATCCCGGCCGGGGAGGCCGCATTCGAGCCCCTCATGATCGCCTGCCGGGACCGCCGCCCGGTCACCTTCGCCTACCACAAGTCCAATGCCGCTCAGCCCGAGCAGCGGCAGGTCGAGCCCTGGGCGCTGGAGTGCTGGCGCGGCCACTGGTATCTGGCCGGCTTCGACCGCGACCGGGGCGCCGAGCGGGTCTTCCGGCTCTCCCGGATCAGCGGCCGGGTGCGCTCGCGCGGCGGCGCCTTCACCGCCGAGGTGCCCGGCGTGGTGGCGGTGCGGGAATCGGTGGCCGAATGGGCCGGGGAGAGTGCCACCGGGCAGGCCAGGATCCGGCTGCGGGCCGGCGCCGGCTATCCGCTGCGGGCCCGCGCCACCTGGACCGGGGAGCGACAGGACGGCTGGGACGACCTGGAGATCCCGTACGGCCACGGCCTGGGCGCCTGGCTGGTGGAGTTCGGCCCCGATGTGATCGTGCTGGAGCCCGCGGAACTGCGGGCCGACGTGGTGGACCGGCTGCGCGCCGTCGCCAAGGGATGAGGGGGGACGCCCACACCATGGCGACCAATGCCATCGACCGGACCCGCCGGATGCTGTCCCTGGTCACCTATCTGCGCGAGCGCCCCGGCGCCCGGGTGGACGAGGTGGCGCGCGCCTTCGGCATCTCGCAGGACGAGCTGATCTCCGACCTCAGTGTGCTGCCGATGTGCGGCACCAGCTTCCGGGGCGGCGACCTGCTGGACATCGACACCGACGGCGAGCACATCTGGTGGTACAACGCGGAGGCCACCGGCTCCTCGGCCGGCGAGCCGCTGCGGCTGGCCGCCGACGAGGCCACCGCGCTGCTGGTCGCCGCCCGGGCGGTGGCCACCCTGCCGGGACTGCGCGAGGGTGACCGGGCCGCGCTGCTGCGCGCCACCGCCAAGCTGGAGACGGCCGCCGGGGAGAGCGCCGGCGCCTCCTCACGGCTCTCGGTCACCTTCGAGTCCGAGGGCGAGGTCTTCGCACTGGCCGACCGGGCGCTCACCGAGCGCCGCCGGCTGCGCATCCGCTACTACTCGCCGGGCCGCGACGAGCTGACCGACCGGGAGATCGACCCGGTACGGCTCTTCGCGGTCGGCCACACCTACCTGGAGGCATGGTGCCGGCGCAGCGAGGCCCGGCGGACCTTCCGGCTCGACCGGGTGGCCGGCGTCGAACTGCTGGACACCCCGGCCGACCCGCCGCCGGTGGAGCCACGGGATCTGAGCGAGGGCCTGGTGCAGCCGGCCGCCTCCGACCCCGAGGTGATCATCGAGGTGGGCCCCGGCGGGCGCTGGGTCGCCGAGTACTACCCGCACGACACCGCCGAGGAGCTGCCGGACGGCGGGCTGCGGATCACGCTGCGCACCCCTGATCCGGCCACGCTGCGCCGGCTGGCGCTGCGGCTGGGCCGGGACGGCCGGATCGTGGCCCCCACCGAGCTGGCCGACAGCGCGCGGGAGGCCGCCCGCGCCGCGCTGGCCGCGTACGAGGCCCTGGACTGAGCCGGGGGCCGGTCATCCGGCGTGGTGGCGTAGGCTCCGCACCATGTTCTGGGCGATGTTCCACCTCACCCTGGCCGCCACCGGAGTCCTGGTGCTCGGCGTCCTGGCCGTGCGGGTCGGGGTCGAGGCCGCGCGATTCGGGCGGGCGGTGGGGGAGGGCTCCGAGCGGATCAGCCGTGCGGCCGAGGAACTGGAACGCTCGGCCGGGCGGCTCGTCCAGGACACGGCCCGCCGTTAGGGCTACGCCCGGGCATTGCCTTGTGTTCACTCTTGAGCGTTACTATGACTCAGCTCGTGCGGGACGTTCACCTGACTCCCCGTCCGGCACGGCTGGAAAATTCACCCGCCTTCCCGGATGAGAGACTGGACGAAAATCATGGGCCAGATCAGTCTTTGGCAGATCCTTCTCGTCGCGGCCATCGTCGTGCTCGTCTTCGGGTCGAAGCGGCTGCCGGACACCGCCCGCGCGGTCGGCAAGTCGCTGCGGATCCTCAAGAGCGAGACCGCCGCACTGCGCACCGACGGCAACGAGAACGCACAGAGCGGCTCCGCCGGTGACACCGCCCACAGCAGCTCCGAGCCGCAGCCGCAGCCGGCGCCCCGTACCATCCAGGCCGCCCCCGGCGACGTCAGCAGCGCCCGACCGGTGGACGAGCCCCGGAACACCAGCCAGGGCTGACCATCGCGCCGCACCAGCACTGACAGCCGGTGGCCGGAGCGGTTCCGGCCGCCCCGAATGATGAGGACGCAGCGGTGCCCAAGGCCGCCCGCAAGAAGGTGAAGGACCCGGAGGGGCGGATGCCCCTCACGGAGCATCTGCGTGAGCTGCGCAACCGGCTCGCGATCTCGGTGCTCGCGATCGTGGTGATCACGATCGTGGCGCTGTTCTTCGCCAAGAGCATCATGAACTTCATCACCGACCCGCTGCCGCAGTGCCTGGTCGATCGTTCCGAGGGCTCCGACGGCACCGGCAGCCGGTGCGCCACCTTGATGCAGAGCGGACTCACCTCGCCGTTCGCCACCTACGTCAAGATCTCCCTGATGGTCGGCTTCGTGCTGGCCTCCCCGGTGTGGCTGTACCAGGCGTGGGGCTTCATGGCACCGGGGCTGCACAAGAACGAGAAGAAGTACACCCGCGCCGTGGTCGCGGTGGGTGTGCCGCTCTTCCTGTTCGGCGCCTACTTCGCCTACTGGCTGCTGCCCCGCGCGATCCCGGTGCTGCTGAGCTTCTCCGCCGACGGCGCGGAGAATCTGGTCTCCGTCGACGACATCCTCGACATCACCGTGCGGATGGCGGTGGCCTTCGGCTTCGCCTTCGAGCTGCCGCTGGTCCTGGTGATGCTCAACCTCGGCGGCGTGGTCAGCGGCAAGCGGATGCTGAGCTGGTGGCGCGGCATGGTGGTGGGCATCGCGATCTTCGCCGCCGCCATCACCCCCACCGACCTGATGTCGATGATCGCGCTCCAGGTGCCCGTGACCGGCCTGTACTTCCTGGCCACCGGGATCTCGCTGCTCAACGACTGGCGCCGGCGCCGCAATGACCCCGAGTCCGAGCTGAGCGACGACGAGGCATCCGACCTGGACCTCACCCCGTCCAGCATCGACGGCCCGGGGGACGTGCCGCCGGCCGGCCGTAACAGCTACGACGACGCCACCTGACGCCCCGCGCTCACCCGCTGCCCCCGGCACCCCACGGTGCCGGGGGCAGCGGCGCGATAAAGATCACCCCGCTGTCAGTGGTGGCCGGTAGTCTCGACAGCACAATGACCGAGGACATGTCCCCCGCGCAGCGCTACTCCGCCGCCCGCAGGCGCGCCGTCGAGCAGGCCACCGCGTTCGCCCCGTTCCGTCAGCTGTACGACTTCGAGCTCGACGACTTCCAGATCGAGGCCTGCCGGGCGCTGGAGGGCGGCAGTGGTGTGCTGGTCGCCGCGCCCACCGGCTCGGGGAAGACCATCGTCGGAGAATTCGCCGTTCATCTGGCACTCACCCAGGGCCGTAAATGCTTTTACACCACGCCCATCAAAGCTCTCTCCAATCAGAAATTCACCGATCTGGCGAAGCGGTACGGCGCGGACCGCGTCGGCCTGCTGACGGGTGACAACAGTGTGAACGCCGACGCGCCCGTGGTCGTGATGACCACCGAGGTGCTGCGGAACATGCTGTACGCCGGCTCCCAGGCGCTGAACGGCCTCGGCTATGTGGTGATGGACGAGGTGCACTATCTCTCCGACCGCTTCCGGGGCGCGGTGTGGGAGGAGGTCATCATCCACCTCCCCGAGTCGGTGACCCTGGTGTCGCTGTCCGCGACCGTCTCCAACGCGGAGGAGTTCGGCGACTGGCTGGACACCGTGCGCGGCGACACCCGGGTGATCGTGGCCGAGCACCGCCCCGTACCGCTGTGGCAGCACGTGCTGGCCGGGCGGCGGATGTACGACCTGTTCGAGGAGTCGGGCGCCAAGCGCGAGGTCAACCCCGATCTGCTGCGGATGGCCCGCACCGAGGGCGCCAGGACCTGGAACCGGGAGCGCGGCGGCGGCCGGGACCGGCGGCGGGCCGCCGACCGGGAGCGGGAGCGCCGGGCGCGCAACCGGGTGTGGACCCCAAGCCGCGCCGAGGTCATCGACCGGCTGGACGCCGAGGGGCTGCTGCCCGCCATCACCTTCATCTTCAGCCGGGCCGGCTGCGAGGCCGCCGTACAGCAGTGCCTGTACGCGGGGCTGCGGCTGAACGACGCGGCGGGACGGCTGCGGGTGCGGGAGATCGTGGAGCGGCGCACCGCGGCGATCCCCGACGAGGATCTGCGGGTCCTGGGCTACTTCGAGTGGCTGGAGGGCCTGGAGCGCGGTATCGCCGCCCACCACGCCGGGATGCTCCCGGCGTTCAAGGAGATCGTCGAGGAACTGTTCGTACACGGCCTGGTGAAGGCCGTCTTCGCCACCGAGACGCTGGCGCTGGGCATCAACATGCCGGCCAGGTCTGTGGTGCTGGAGAAGCTCGTCAAGTGGAACGGGGAGCAGCACGCCGACATCACGCCCGGCGAGTACACCCAGCTGACCGGGCGGGCCGGGCGGCGCGGGATCGATGTCGAGGGCCACGCGGTGGTGCTGTGGCAGCGCGGCATGGACCCGACCGCGCTGGCCGGCCTGGCCGGGGCGCGGACGTACCCGCTGCGGTCCTCCTTCAAGCCCTCGTACAACATGGCCGTCAATCTGGTGGGGCAGTTCGGGCGGCACCGCTCGCGGGAACTGCTGGAGACCTCCTTCGCCCAGTTCCAGGCGGACCGCTCGGTGGTGGGCATCTCCCGGCAGGTGAGCAAGAACGAGACCGGTCTGGCCGGCTACCGGGAGGCGATGACCTGCCATCTGGGGGACTTCGAGGAGTACGCGCGGCTGCGCCGGGAGCTGAAGGACCGGGAGACGGAGCTGGCGCGGGAGGGCGTGGCCCAGCGGCGGGCGGCGGCTGCCGCGGCCCTGGAGAAGCTGCGGCCCGGCGACATCATCCATGTGCCCACCGGCAAGTTCGCCGGTCTCGCGCTGGTGCTCGACCCCGGGGTGCCGGGCGGCGGGCGCGGCCCGGCGCGGCATCGCGGGGTGGAGGTGCACGAGGGGCCGCGTCCCCTGGTGCTCACCGTGCAGCGGCAGGTCAAGCGGCTGGCCGCGATCGATTTCCCGGTGCCGGTGGAGCCGCTGGACCGGATGCGGATTCCCAAGTCCTTCAACCCCCGCAGCCCGCAGTCGCGGCGCGACCTGGCGTCCGCGCTGCGCACCAAGGCCGGGCACCACGAGCCGGGGCGGCGCGGCCGGCAGCGGGCGGGGGCGGCCGACGACGACCGGATCGCGCGGCTGCGGCAGGAGATCCGGGCGCATCCGTGCCATGGCTGCGACGAGCGCGAGGATCACGCCCGGTGGGCGGAGCGCTATCACCGGCTCAAGCGCGACAACCGGCAGCTGGAGCGGCGGATCGAGGGCCGGACCAACACCATCGCCAGGACCTTTGACCAGGTGTACGCGCTGCTGTCGGAGCTGGACTATCTGGCGGGGGACGAGGTCACCGACGACGGGCGGCGGCTGGCGCGGCTGTACGGCGAGCTGGACCTGCTGGCGAGCGAGTGCCTGCGGGACGGGGTCTGGGAGGGCCTGGACCCGGCGGAGCTGGCGGCATGTGTCTCCGCGCTGGTCTTCGAGACCCGGTCGGCCGACGACGCGCCCGCGCCGGAGCTGCCGGGCGGGCGCGCCAAGGCCGCGCTGGGCGAGATGGTGCGGATCTGGGGGCGCCTGGACGCCCTGGAGGAGCAGCACCGGATCAACCAGGCCACCGGCGTGGGCCAGCGGGAGCCGGACCTGGGCTTCGCGTGGGCCGCGTACCGGTGGGCGCAGGGGCATCCGCTGGACGAGGTGCTGAGCGACGCCGATATGACGGCCGGTGACTTCGTGCGCTGGTGCAAGCAGATCATCGATGTGCTGGGCCAGATCGCGCAGGCGGCGCCGCCCGGTGGCACGGTCACCAAGACCGCCCACAAGGCGGTGGACACGATACTGCGCGGGGTCGTCGCGTACAGCTCGGTCGGTTAGCCGGGTCGGTTCGCGAGGGTGGTGAGCAGCCGGTCCAGGGCGCTGCCCAGGCCCCAGCGTGCGGCGAGTGCGGTCAGGGCCGGCTCGTCGCGTGGGGTACGGGGCAAGGTGGCGTCGTGGTCCGGCAGCCGTACGTCGGTGGCGACCCGTACCACCGTGGGGGCGACGGCCAGATAGGGCAGGGCGGCCTCGATCTTGGCGCGCTGGGAGCGGGTCATCTTGGCCATCGGGTTGTCGAGCGCGGCGAGGACGCCGGTGAGGTCGCCGAAGCGGTCCAGCAGGGTGGCGGCGGTTTTCTCCCCGATGCCCGGCACGCCGGGCAGTCCGTCGCTGGGGTCGCCGCGCAGCACCGCCAGCTCGGCGTAACCGGGGCCGTCCACCCCGTACTTGTCGCGCAGCGCCGTCTCGTCGAAAGCGGCCAGGTCGCCCATGCCCTTGACCGGGTAGAGCACCCGCACGCGGCGGCGGTCGTCGATGAGCTGGAAGAGGTCACGGTCGCCGGTGACGATGTCGACCGGGCCGGTGGCGCGGGTGGCGAGGGTGCCGATGACGTCGTCGGCCTCGAAGCCGGGGGCGCCGAGCCGGGTGATGCCGATGGCGTCCAGGACCTGCTCGATGACGGCCACCTGCGGGGTGAGGGTGTCCGGGACCTCCTCCACGTCCGGGTCACCGGTGGGGGTCTCCTGCGCGACCCGGTGCGCCTTGTAGCTGGGGATCAGCTCGACCCGCCAGTGCGGGCGCCAGTCGGCGTCCATGCAGGCCACCAGGGAGTGCGGATGGTGGTCGCGGACCAGCCGCCCGATGAAGTCCAGCAGCCCGCGCACCGCGTTGACCGGCGTGCCGTCGGGGGCCCGGACGGACTCGGGCACCCCGTAGTAGGCGCGGAAGTAGAGCGAGGCGGTGTCGAGCAGCATGAGAGAGCGGGTCATGCTGGGATCATCCCTGATGGCACTGACAGGGCGGCCCGCACCCGCCGGGTGGGTCAGCGCGCCGCCGCGCGGACGAAGGCGGTCATCAGCCGGGTGTCGTCCGCCGCCTCCGGGTGCCATTGGACGGCCAGGGTGAGGGCGGGGGCGGCCGGATCCTCGATGGCCTCCACGGTGCCGTCCGGTGCGTGGGCGGCGGCGATGAGGCCGTCGGCCAGGGCGTCCACCGCCTGGTGGTGGTAGGTGGGGACGATGATCGGCTCGGGGAGGGTGGCGGCCAGCAGGGTGCCGGGGACCGGGGTGATCTTGTGTTCGCCGAAGGTGCCGGGGCCGGCCCCGCCGTGGTCGTCGAGATGCTGGAGCAGGGTGCCGCCCCTGGCCACGTTCAACAGCTGCATGCCGCGGCAGATGCCCAGCAGTGGCAGGTGCCGGTCGGTGGCGGCCCGGATCAGGGCCAGCTCCCAGGCGTCCCGTTCGGTGGCGGGCGGACCGGTGCGCGGGTCGCGCGCCGCCCCGTACCGTTCCGGGTCCACATCGGGGCCACCGGAGACGATCAGCCCGTCGAGCCGGGCGACCGCCGCCGCTGCCGCCCCAGGTGAGGGGTCGGGCGGCAGCAGGACGGCCAGCCCGCCCGCGCGCTGCACCAGCCGGTGGTAGCCGGCCGGGAGCAGCGCGGCGGGCAGCTCCCACTCCCGCCAGCGGGCGTCGGTCTCCAGATAGGTGCTGATGCCGATCAGGGGTGGGGTGCTCAAGGGTCGCTCCGTGCCTCGGAGTGGATCGGTCGCGGTGGGTCAGTCGCGGTTCAGCTCGGCCTCGGCCGCGGCGAGCGCCGCGAACTCCTCCTCGGGGGCCGCCGCCACCAGCCGGTGCCGAGAGTAGAAGGCGAAATAGCCGACTGCCACCGCGTACACGCCGAGCGCGATCAGCGCGGCCTCCCGGTCCACCAGGAAGGTCGCCACCAGTGCGGCCAGCGCCAGGACGAAGGCCGTTCCGGAGGTGAGCGTCCCGCCCGGGGTGCGGTAGGGGCGGTGCAACCCGGGCTCGCGGCGGCGCAGCACGATGTGCGACAGGCTCATCAGGGCGTACGAGATGGCCGCGCCGAACACCGCGACGTTCAGCATGGTGTCGCCGTTGCCGGTGGCCGCGGCCAGGCCGAAGCCGATCGCGCCGGGGATCAGCAGGCCCAGGTAGGGGGCCTTGCGGCGGCTGGTGAGGGACAGGAAACGCGGCAGATAGCCGGCCCGGGAGAGCGCGAAGAGCTGCCGGGAGCCCGCGTACACCAGGGAGAAGAAGGACGCCACCAGGCCGGCCAGACCGGCATAGTTGATGAAGCGGCTGAGGGTGGTCGGTTCGCCGTTGTCCTGGAGCGCCGTCACGAGGGGGTTGCCGGCGTCCATGAGGGCGGCCGAGCCGCCGGCTCCGGCGGCGGCGAGGAAGGTGAGCAGGGCGAGCACCGCCAGGATGCCGATGGCCCAGGCCATGGCGCGCGGCAGGGTACGGGCCGGGTCGCGGGCCTCCTCGGCGGCCAGCGGCACGCCCTCCACGCCGAGGAAGAACCACATGCCGAAGGGGAACGCGGCCCAGATGCCGAGCAGTCCGAAGGGCAGCCAGGAGTTGGCGCCGAAGGCGGTGGAGTCGACGGGGATGTCGTTGAGGGAGCTGACCTGGAAGTCGCCGAGTGCGCCCAGGACGAAGATCAGCAGGGCGGCGACGGCGATGGCGGTGACGATCAGGGAGAAGCGCAGGGCCTCGCCCACGCCCCACAGGTGGATGCCGATGAAGACCACGAAGCAGCCCAGGTAGACGGGCCAGGCGGAGGTGAGGCCGAAGAGGTTGAGGGATTCGATGTAGTCGCCGATGAAGATGGAGATGGCGGCCGGGGCGAGCACGAACTCGATGAGGATGGCGGTGCCGGTGAGGAAGCCGCCCCAGGGGCCGAGGGCGCGGCGGGCGAAGCCGTAACCGCCGCCCGCGGTGGGGAGGATGGCGGCCAGTTCGGCGGTGGCGAAGACCAGGCAGCCGTACATCAGGCCCATCAGCAGGGCGGCGATGGCCAGGCCGCCGAAGCCGCCCTCGGCGAGGCCGAAGTTCCAGCCGGCGTAGTCGCCGGAGACGACGTAGGCCACGCCGAGGCCGGTGAGCAGCAGCGGGCCGGCGCTGCCGCCGCGCAGGGCGCGCTTGCGCAGATACGCCTCTCCGGTGGCGGGCGCGGGGCCGGGGGGCGGTGCCGTGGGGGGTGCCTGGGTTTCGTCCGACATGGGGCCGCTCCTGCCTCGCGCCACAATGGTTTGGCGGCATACCTTTGCCGTCGGAAGGGTCGGCGCGCAAGACCGCTGCGTAAAACAGCGGTAAACAAGTGGGGCGTGGGGGCCGGGTGCGGCGCTCAGGTGAGGAAGCCGCGCAGCAGCGCCGCGGTGCCCGCACAGTGTTCGCGGGCGATCTCCCGGGCGGCGTCCGCCTCGCCCGCCAGCACCGCCGCGACCAGCGCGGCGTGCTGCTCCTGGGAGTGGGCCAGGTTGCGTACCAGCAGCGGGATGCAGTCCAGCAGCGCGTTGAGTTCGGCCCGTACCGCCGCGTACTGGACGGCCAGGGTCGGGGAGCCGCTCAGCTCGGCCAGCGCCAGATGCAGCGCGGTGTCGGCGCGCCGGTAGTCGGTCAGCGGCGCCTCCTGGGTGGCGGCGAGCGCGGTGCGCAGCCGGGCGGTGCGGTCCGGGTCGGGCGGATCGGCGGCGCACAGCCCGGCGGCCCCCGACTCCAGCACCTCGCGCAGCCGCAGCACGTCCTCCACGTCCACCCCGGCCAGCCGGCGCCGCAGTTCGCCGTGGGCGGCCTCCCGGGCCGGCTCGGGCCGCTCCCGTACGAAGGTCCCGCCGTACCGGCCGCGCCGGCTGACCACCAGGCCCTCGTCCTGAAGGACCTTCAGCACCTCGCGCAGCGTGACCCGGCTGACGCCGAGCCGGTCGGCCAGCTCCCGTTCGGCCGGCAGCCGGCCGCCGTGCGGCACCAGGCCGAGCCGCAGCACCCGCAGTATCTGCTCCAGCGCCTCCTCGAAGCCGTTGCCGGCCCGCACCGGGCGCAGCGCGCCGGGTGGCAGGCCGGCCGGCGTCCCGGACGCGGCCACGCCGCTGAAGTCGTCCATCGACCCTACTTCCCAATCAATGGTCTGCACGGCTACCTTATGGCCTCCGGCTGTAGCGACAGGAGGCCGTCCCGTGGCGGAACCCACATCCCCGCTCTCCCTCGAAGAACTGCGGGGCCTGGTCGACCTCGGCGAGCTCGACACCGTGGTCCTCGCCTTCACCGACATGCAGGGCAGACTCCAGGGCAAGCGGTTCGCCGCCCGGTTCTTCCTCGACGAAGTGCTGCACCACGGTACCGAGGGCTGCAATTATCTGCTGGCCGTCGACACCGACATGAACACCGTCGACGGCTACGCCATGTCCTCCTGGGAACGCGGCTACGGCGACTTCGCCCTGCACGGCGACCACACCACCCTGCGCCGGCTGCCCTGGCACCCCGGCAGCGCCCTGATGATCGCCGACCTCGCCTGGCACGACGGCAGCCCCGTCACCGCCTCCCCCCGGCAGATACTGCGCCGCCAACTGGACCGGCTCGCCGACCGCGACTGGTACGGATTCGCCGGCACCGAGCTGGAGTTCATGGTCTTCAACAACACCTACGAACAGGCCTGGGACGCCGGCTACCGGGGCCTGACCCCCGCCAACCAGTACAACGTCGACTACTCGGTGCTCGGCACCGGCCGCGTCGAACCCCTGCTGCGCCGCATCCGCAACGAGATGGCCACCGCCGGGCTCACCGTCGAATCCGCCAAGGGCGAATGCAACTTCGGCCAGCACGAGATCGCCTTCCGCTACGCCGACGCCCTCACCACCTGCGACCAGCACACCGTCTACAAGACCGGCGCCAAGGAGATCGCCGCCCAGCAGGGCAGCGCGCTCACCTTCATGGCCAAGTACGACGAACGCGAAGGCAACTCCTGCCACATCCACTTCTCGCTGCGCGACGGCGCGGGGCGGCCGGTGTTCGCCGACCCCGACGGCCCGTACGGCATGTCGCGCACCATGCGGCACTTCCTCGCCGGACAGCTCGCCGCACTGCGCGAACTCACCCTGCTGTACGCGCCGAACATCAACTCCTACAAGCGGTTCCGGGCCGGCTCCTTCGCCCCCACCGCCGTCGCCTGGGGCCCGGACAACCGCACCTGCGCGCTGCGCGTCATCGGCCACGGCCACTCCCACCGGATGGAGAACCGGCTGCCCGGCGGCGACGTCAACCCCTACCTCGCCGTCGCCGGCATGATCGCCGCCGGCCTGTACGGGGTGGAGCAGGAACTGGAACTGCCCGACGCCTGCACCGGCAACGCCTATACGGGAGGCGCCGAGACCGTACCCGGCACGCTGCGCGAAGCAGCCGACCTGTGGGAGCGGAGCACGGTGGCCCGTACCGCCTTCGGTGACGACGTCGTCGAGCACTACCTGCACATGGCCCGGGTCGAACAGAACGCCTACGACACCGCCGTCACCGACTGGGAGCGATTCCGCTCCTTCGAACGCCTGTGAGCCGAGAGTGAGTGAGAGGAGAACGCCGCACGTGCAGGACGAGCACGAGGTGATCAACCCGGCGACCGAGGAAACCATCGCCACCGTCCCCGCCACCGGACCGCGCGCGGTGGACGCCGCCGTGGCCCGCGCCGCGCGGGCCCAGGAGCGCTGGGCGGCCCTCGCCCCCGCCGACCGGGCCCGGCTGCTGCGCCGCTTCGCCGACGCCGTGGACGGAGCCGTCGAAGAACTCGCCGAGATCGAGGTACGCGAAGCCGGCCACCCCATCGACAACGCCCGCTGGGAGGCCGGCAACGTCCGCGACCTGCTGGAGTACGCCGCCGGGGGAGTGGAACGCCTCAGCGGCCGGCAGATCCCGGTGGCCGGGGGCATCGACCTCACCTTCCACGAACCGCTCGGTGTCGTCGGCGTCATCGCGCCCTGGAACTTCCCGATGCCCATCGCCGGATGGGGCACCGCCCCCGCCCTCGCCGCCGGCAACGCCGTGCTGCTGAAGCCGGCCGAGACCACCCCGCTCACCGCGCTGCGGCTGGCGGGCCTCGCCACCGAGGCCGGCCTGCCCGAGGACCTGTTCCAGGTGCTGCCCGGGGACGGTCCCACCACCGGCGGCGCCCTGGTGGACCACCCCGGCGTCGCCAAGATCGTCTTCACCGGATCGACCACGGTCGGCAAGCAGATCATGGCCCGCTGCGCGACCGCCGTGAAGCGGGTCACCCTCGAACTCGGCGGCAAGAGCCCCAACATCGTCTTCGCCGACGCCGACCTGGAGCGGGCGGCGGCCACCGCCCCCGGCTCCTTCCTCGACAACGCCGGACAGGACTGCTGCGCCCGCAGCCGCATCCTGGTGCAGCGCCAGGTGTACGACCGGTTCCTGGAACTCCTGGAGCCGGCCGTGCGGGCCGTCACCGTCGGCGACCCCGCCGACCCCGGCACCGCCATGGGCCCGCTGATCTCGGCGGCGCAGCGCGAGCGGGTACGCTCCTACGTCCCCGAGACCGCCCCCGCCGCCATCCGCGGCACCGTCCCCGGCGGCAAGGGGTACTGGTACCCGCCGACCGTCCTGGAGGCGCACACGGTCGATGAACGCGCCGCCACCGAGGAGATCTTCGGACCGGTCGCCGTCATCACCCCCTTCGAGGACGAGGCGGACGCGGTACGGCTGGCCAACGCCACCGCGTACGGGCTCTCCGGCTCGGTGTGGACCCGCGACGCCGGCCGCGCCATCCGGATGGCGCGCGCCGTCGCGGCCGGCAACCTCTCCGTCAACTCGCACAGCAGCGTGCGGTACGCCACCCCCTTCGGCGGCTACAAGCAGTCCGGGCTCGGCCGCGAACTGGGCCCCGACGCGCTGGCCGCCTTCACCGAGACCAAGAACGTGTTCATCAGCACCGAGGAGAACTGAACGCATGTCCGACGAGACCGCCGTGTGCCGCCGCCTGGTCGGCCGTACCGCCGTCGTCACCGGAGCGGGCTCCGGCATCGGCCTGGCCACCGCGCGCCGGCTCGCCTCCGAAGGCGCCAACGTGGTGTGCGCAGACGTGGACACCGTACGGGGCGAGGCCGCCGCCCAGGAGGTCGGCGGACTGTACGTGGCCGCCGATGTGACCGATCAGGAGCAGGTGGAGGCGCTGTTCCGGACCGCCGACGAGACCTATGGCTCGGTGGACATCGCCTTCAACAACGCCGGGATCTCGCCGCCCGACGACGACTCGATCCTGACCACGGGTCTCGAAGCGTGGCGCCGGGTGCAGGAGGTCAACCTCACCTCGGTGTACCTGTGCTGCAAGGCCGCGCTCCCCTATATGCGGCGGCAGGGCAAGGGCTCCATCATCAACACCGCCTCGTTCGTGGCGGTGATGGGCGCGGCCACCTCGCAGATCAGCTACACCGCCTCCAAGGGCGGGGTGCTGGCCATGTCCCGGGAGCTGGGCGTGCAGTTCGCCCGGGAGGGCATCCGGGTCAACGCGCTGTGCCCGGGGCCGGTCAACACCCCGCTGCTGAAGGAACTCTTCGCCAAGGACCCGGAGCGGGCGGCACGGCGGCTGGTGCACATTCCGGTGGGCCGGTTCGCGGAGGCCGAGGAGATCGCGGCGGCGGTCGCCTTCCTCGCCAGCGACGACGCGTCGTTCGTCAACGCGGCCGAATTCCTGGTGGACGGCGGCATCGCGGGGGCGTACGTCACGCCCTTGTAAGCCGGTGGCTGTGGTGGGGGAGCCGATGCTGTGAGAAGTTTTCGGGCGTGAGTGCGAACTCTTCTCCCGGCTGGTACCCCGACCCCGGGCACGCCGGCAACGGCCCGGCACCCGAGCGCTGGTGGGACGGCGCGGCCTGGACCGGACGCACCCGGGCTCCGGCCGCGCCCGCGTCCCTCGCGCCGGGGCCGGCGGGCGAGCGGGAGCGGACGCCGTCGCCCCCGGACGGCGAATCTGGTCGCGGGCCGCTGGTGTTCGTGGCGGTGGGCAGCGCGCTGATGCTGGCCGCCCTGGTGGCGGCCGGGGTACTGCTGCTCGGCGACCGGGGGCAGGAGGCGGACGGCAGCGCGGCCCCGGAGCCGACCGCACCGGCCACGGACCGGGAGCCGGACCAGGAGGAGCCGGACCGGGAGCAGGACCGCGAGCAGGACCGCGAGCAGGGGGAGAACCGCACACCGCTGAGCGAGCCAGGACCCGGCGGGCTGGCCTTGCCGGTGCTGCCCGGCTGGGAGGTCCAGCCGGGGGGCAGCGGCCTCATCGTCACCATCGGCGACTATCCCTGCCCCGCAGACCCGACCCGCTCGTGCGTGACGGCGGGCGCCTTCCTCGATACGGCGGACCCCGCCGCCGGCCAGGACCCGCGGCGGGTCGCGGAGGCGGACATCGCCGCGCACATCGAGGAGTCCTTCGGCGGCGCCACGTACGACGGGGTCACGGACCAGGAGCCGGTGCTCGCCCAGGAGACCACCGTCGCCGGGGAGCGCGGCTACCGGATCCGTACGCTGCTGACCACCGGCGCCGGCATCACGGCGTACGCCGAATCCGTGGTCTTCCCGGCACCGGACGGATCGGGCGGACTACTGGTGCTGCGCCTCGGTTTCGACGTGAGCGCGGACGCCCCGCCGGCCGCCGACATGGACCGGATCACGGCGGGCGTGCGGCGGCCGGCGGACGAGGGATCACCGGCCTGAGGGAGCGGTGGTGGGGGCGGCGGCAGTTGGTACGCTCCCTCATCCGGCGCCCGGTACCCGTGGATGAACCGGTGCACGTAGAGTGACCACCACCGTCGTGAGCAGCGACGGGGCAGGTCGGGCGGGAGGGGCGGGAACCGATGGACACCCAGCCGGGACAGCGACGCCCCGCCATGCCCCTGACACCACCGCGCCCACCTCACCCACCCGCGCCGGGCGGCGCCCCGGGCGCCGGTCCGGCCCAGGCGCGAGGGGAGGACCCACCGATACCGACCGGCGGCGCGCAGCCGCCAACGGCACGCGTCGGCGCGGCGCCCCCGGCGAACCGGGCGGCGGACAGCGCTCCGGCCGCACGCCCGGCCCCCGGAACCACCGCTACCGCGATATCCGCCCCCGGCGCCCCCGTCACCCGTCCCGCCACCCCGAAGCCGCAGGCGGCGCCGGAACACGCACCGACCGGCTCCGGGACGGCGGCTCCGCCACCCGCGGAGCGGGGCGGCGACCAGCGGCGCCCCGCTCCGGTCCCGCCGCTTCCGTCGTCCGCGCCCGGTGGCAGCGCCGGCGCCCGGCCGGCTCCCCCGGAGCCGCCCGTGGCGCCCGGCCATGCGCCGGCCGGCACCATGGCGGGCGTCGGCCGCCGAAGCGGGCAGCGCCCGGGCACGTCAGGCCCGCCGCTACCGCCTTCGGTTCCTCCCGGCGGTAACACGAGGCCGGGCGTGGGGGAGTCGCGGGCCGGGTCCCCGTCGGCGGGACGTCCGGCCGGTGGGCGTGGGCAGGGGAGGGCCGGGTCCGGGGCCCGCGATCGTGCCGCCGGTGTCGGTGGGGAGGGGTTCCCGGACGTCGTGGAGGATTCGCATCCCACGCTCTTGTTGCGGGTGGTCGCCGAACGGCCGCATCCGTTGCGGGTGGTGGCCGTGGTCATCTCGCTCGTGCTGGGCGCCGGGCTGCTGGGCGGGGCCGCCGCCGGGGCCTGGCTCACCGGGGACAGCGCCGAATCGGCCGCCCGCGCGGCCTTCGACGACAGCCGGGCACTGTGGCGGGATATCCCCGTGGACCAGCTGTTTCCACCGGAGTTGACCAGCGAGGGCGCCGGCCCCGGCGGGGCCGAGCGCCAGTGGCTCCGGGTGGCCGTCGCGCCGGACACCGACTGTGCGACCGCCCTCGGCCCGGCCCTGGCCGACGCGCTGCTGCCCGCCGCCGGCTGCGAGCGCGCCGTACGCGCCAGCTACGTCGACGACACCGTCAGCAGCGTCACCACCGTCGGCATGGTCTTCACCGAGGCGGACCCGCCCGGCACCGAGACGCTGCGGGAGCGGTTCACCACCGAGGAACTCGGCCTGCGCACCGACCTCCTCCCCGCCGCCTACGCCCGGCCCGGCACCGCCGCCGAGGACTTCGGCGCCGAACAGCGCGCCACCTGGACCGTACGGGTACTCACCGACGCACCCGTCATCGTGTACGCCGTCAGCGGCTTCGCCGACGCCCGCCCCATCGACACCCCGCAGCCCGCCGCCGAGGCCGTCGCCGAGGGGCAGGACACCGCCGTCGCGCTCGCCGGCCTCGGCCACGAGGCCATGGGCATCGCCGACCAGGTCGAGCGGGGCATCCGCCGGGCGGCCGACCGACTCACCGAGGACAACGGATGACGCCCCGCCGGCCCCTGGCATCCCCGCGACGGACCAGCTCCGCCGGCTGTCCCACCCGGGCGGCGGATCACGGTGACACGGGGCGGGGAGCCCCGGGCATCGGGGGCATCCGCCGGGACGACGGCCCGCTCCCACCGCGCCGGGGCCGCGGCGTTCCGTCGATTCCGGTCCTCGTCGCGCTGCTCTGCGGGCTGCTCGTCGTCGGTTCGCCGGTGGCCGTCGCCGATTCGATCCGGGATCAGCAGCGCTGGGCGCTCGACGCCATCAACGTGCCGAGGGCCTGGGAGACCACCCGGGGGGCCGGAGTCACCGTCGCCGTGCTGGACACCGGAGTCGACGCCGCGCACCCCGATCTCGCCGGCGCCGTACTGGAGGGCCGGGACCTCATCGGCATGGGCGCCGAGCCCGGCGACGAGGAGTGGGCCTCCCACGGGACCGCGATGGCCGGGATCATCGCCGGCCGCGGGCACGGTCCCGGCCGGGACAGCGGCGTCATCGGGGTCGCGCCCGAGGCCGAGATCCTGCCCGTGCGGGTACTGCTGGAGGACGACGACCCCGACCGCGACGCCGCCCGCGACGCCCGCCGCGGCGCGCTGGCCGAGGGCATCCGGTGGGCCGCCGACCAGGGCGTCGACGTCATCAACCTCTCGCTCGGCGACGACAGCGAATCCGCGCACCCCGACCCCGAGGAGGACGCGGCGGTGCGGTACGCGCTGAGCAAGGGCGCCGTCGTCGTCGCCTCGGCCGGCAACGGCGGCGAGGAGGGCGACCCCGTCTCCTACCCGGCCGGCTACCCCGGGGTGATCGCGGTCGCCGCCGTGGACCGCAGCGGCAGCCGCGCCGCGTTCTCCACCCGCCGCTGGTACGCCACCCTCAGCGCCCCCGGCAAGGACGTCATCGTCGCCGACCCCGACGGCGCGTACTACGCGGGCTGGGGCACCTCGGCCGCCGCCGCCTTCGTCTCCGGCGCCGCCGCCCTGCTGCTGGCCGCACATCCCGATCTCACCCCGGCCCAGGTCCGTACCCTGCTCACCTCCACCGCCCAGGACCCGCCCGCCGGCGGTCGCAGTGACGCGCTGGGGGCCGGCCTGGTCGATCCCGCCGCCGCTCTCGACGCCGCCGCCGAACTGCCGGGGAAGGGGGCATCGCCCGCCTCCGAGGGGTACGCGGAGGAGTTCTTCGGCCCCGGACCCCGCCCGCAGGAGGGCGGTGGGGGCGGGACGAGCTGGCTGGCTCCCGTCTCCGGGGTGCTGGGAGCGGCGCTGCTCGGCGTCTCGGTGTGGCAGTTGCGCGGGCTCAGACGCCGCGACCGTCCGGGCCGGAGCTGAGCGCGCCCACCGCGTCCCGCGCCGCGCTCTCCACGGCCGCGATCCCGCTCTCGTAGTCGGCGTGGCCGTCCGAGACCACCGCGATCAGATACGACTGCCCGCCCACGGTCACCCGGCCGATGCTGTTGACGTCCCACAGCCCGGTCGTACTGCGCGGCAGCCAGCCGTTCTTCAGCTCCGCGCCACCCGCGCCGGAGGCGTCCGCCGCCGATATCCCCCACTGCTGCTCGGGCACCACCGTGCCCATCAGCTGCCGCAGATAGTCACGGGACGCCGCGTTCAGTACGGGGCCCGGCCCGGGGCTGAAGATCTGCCGCAGCAGGGTCAGCTGATCCGCCCCCGTGGTCTGGGTCAGCCCCCAGTGCCCGCCCGCCCCGCCGGTGGTGGCGGTCAGCCCGAGCCGCGCGTTGGCGGCGTCGAGCCCCGGCTGCCGGCCGATCACCCGCCACAGCACATCCGTGGCGTCGTTGTCGCTCTGCTGGATCATCGCCGCCGCCAGCGACTGCTCGCGCGGGGTGAGCTCCCGCCCCGCGTCCTGCGTCTGGAGCAGCAGCGCCGCCAGCACATCGACCTTCACGATGCTGGCGGTGTCGAAAGTCCCCGTGCCGTACGCCGCACTCGCGCCGCTGTCCAGGCCCAGTACGCACACGGATATCCGGATCTGCGGCCGGCCCGCCAGCAGCGGCTCCAGCGACCGGGCCAGGGCCGCGTCGGCGGGTGTCGCCGGCAACTGTCCCAGCGCCTGGAGATCGGGGGTGATGCCGCCCGCGTTTCCGGGCGCCGGCTCCACCGCCGGAGGCTGAGCGCTCACCGCTGGTTCCCCTCCCCGGGGCACGTCACCGGCCACCCCCGTCGCCAGTACGGCGGTCGCCGCGACCGCCGGAACCGCCCAGCGCCGGACACGGGCCCACCGGGGCCGGCGCGGGGATATCGGTTCGTCCATGCTGGGCACGGTAACCCGCACATCTGCCCGAGTCACCTGTCTCCCGGAGAAAAACCGGTAACAGCAGGTGACAAAAACCCGGAAACGGCGCGCACCGGCACCGGCGGGCACCCCCCGTACGGCCCCCGCCCATCCGGCCGCATCGCCACCCCCGATACCCTCGGCGGGTGGCGCTCAAGAACATTCCGCAGCCCGCGTTCGCCGGCGACGACGGCGGCCAGGACCCCGAACTGGGCCGTGCCCTCGCCGACTGGGCACACGACCGGGCCACCGAGCCCCGGCTGCTTGAGGTCCTGGCCGGCGCCCGGCTGCTGGTGCCGGTGGTCGCCGTGCTCGGCGAGGCCGAGACCGGCCCGGACGGGCTGCGCCGCGAGAAGAGCAGCGACATGGCGGTGCTCACCCTCACCGTGCCGGACGGCCGGCGCGCGCTCCCCGTCTTCACCTCCATTGAGGCGCTCACCCGCTGGCGGCCCGACGCCCGTCCGGTGGCCGTCACCGTGCCGCAGGCACTCGGCGCCGCCGTCCAGGAGGGCGCCGGCACCCTGGTGCTCGATCTGGCCGGCCCGGTCACCTACGAGCTGGCCGGTCCCGCGCTGCGCACCCTGGCCGGCGGGGGCGCCGACCTGGCCCGTACCCCCGCCGTACGGGACGCGGTGCGCGCCCTGCTGACCGCCGAGCCGGCGATCCGCGCCGCCCAGCTGGTGGCCGCCGCGGACGGCGCCGACAGCGACGCCACCCTGGCGCTGCTCATCGAGGAGAGCAGCGACCCGGCGCCCGTGGTGGGCCGGCTCGCCCGGGCGCTCGCCGCCGACCAGGTACTGCGCGCCCATCTGGTGCGCGGGCTCCAACTGGCCGTGCTGCCGGCCGGCACCGCGCTGCCGGGGGAGCCCCTGCTGCGCCGCTGACACCCGGATGGCGCAATCGATGTGCGACGCGCCCGGCCCCTCGTTCAGACTCGCACAAAGATCCACCCAGGCACTGGAGGCGCCATGTCCGCGGAGACCGTGGAGACCGAATCCGAGCAGGCCACGACCGAGGACGAGGCGCAGTTGTTCTCGGCCGAGCTGATAGGGACCCTGATCCTGGTCTTCTTCGGCGTCGGTTCGGCGGTGCTGGCCGGCGAGTTCATCGGATCCTTCGGCATCGCGCTGGCCTTCGGCTTCACGCTGCTGCTGCTGGTGTTCATCCTCGGGCCGGTGTCCGGCAGCCACCTGAACCCGGTGGTCACCCTCGCGATGTTCCTGTCCGGCCGGATGACCATCAGAAGAACGGCGATCTACTGGCTGGCCCAGTTCATCGGCGCGATCGCCGGGGCGGCGCTGCTGTTCCTGGTGGCGCGCCAGGTACCCGGGCTGCGGACCAGCCAGGCGTTCGGCACCAACGGCTACGGCTACCGCTCGGCGGTGGGCCTGTCCACCTTCGGCGCGCTGGTCGCCGAGGTGATGCTGACGTTCCTGCTGGTCTTCGTCTTTCTCTCGGTGACCCACAAGGTCACCCTGGCACCGCTGGCCGCGGTCCCGGTGGGGCTGACGCTGGCGGCGGTGCACCTGGTCGGCATCCCGCTGACCGGCACCTCGGTCAACCCGGCGCGCAGCTTCGCGCCGGCCATCTTCGCGGGCGGCCAGCCCTGGGCCCAGATGTGGCTGTTCTTCGTGGCACCGATCGCGGGCGCGCTGCTGGCGGTGCTGGTGCGGTATCTGATCCACCCGCACGGCGAGCGGCTGTTCCCGGGGCTCGCCACCCTCTCCGGTCCGCGCGCCCCGGGCGGCAAGGGAGAGGGCGGCGACGGTCACGACGGCGGTGACAGCGCGGGTGACAGCACCGGGCCCCGGTCCTCCTAGCCGAAGACCGGCCCGGTGTACTTCTCGCCGGGCCCCTGGCCCGGCTCGTCCGGCACGCTGGACGCCTCGCGGAACGCCAGCTGGAGCGACTTGAGACCGTCGCGCAGCGGCGCCGCGTGGTACGAGCCGATCTCGGTGGCGCCGGCGGTCACCAGGCCGGCCAGGGCGGTGATCAGCTTGCGGGCCTCGTCCAGGTCCTTGTGCTCCTCGCCGCCCTCGGCCAGGCCCAGGTTGACCGCCGCCGAGCTCATCAGATGGACGGCCACGGTGGTGATCACCTCGACCGCCGGGACATCGGCGATGTCCCGGGTGGCGCCCTCCACGGCGGAGTCGGCGGGGCCGGCGGGGTTGGCGGGATCGGGGGTCTGGACGGCGTCGCTCATGCCGACCAGCCTAGGCGGCTCCGTACGGCCCCCCGTCCCCGGGATGCCCCCCGGCGTACGAGGTGTACGATAAGAGATGACCGGTCGGACACTCATGTGCCCGGCCCGCAAGTGGAGGCTCCGAACTCCCACCTGATCCAGTCCCCGGACCGGCAGGTCACCGGTCAGGCTGCGCCCCGCGGTGATCGCGGCGGTGCTCCGGTCTGTCAAGGAGCCCCGCCTGTGTGCCGTCCGGGGCGTTTTTTGCGTCCTCCGTGGGGCGGTGGTCACCCGCATACCCGTGCACGGCTGTCCGCCAGACAACCGTGCGGCGCAACCCGAGGAGGCCCCATCAGCGCCGAGCCCCGCATCAACGACCGGATTCGCGTCCCCGAGGTGCGACTCGTCGGTCCCAGTGGTGAGCAGGTCGGCATCGTGCCGCTTGCCAAGGCACTGGAGCTTGCCCAGGAGTACGACCTGGACCTGGTTGAGGTCGCGGCCAACGCCCGACCCCCCGTGTGCAAGCTCATGGACTACGGGAAGTTCAAGTACGAGTCGGCCATGAAGGCCCGTGAAGCGCGCAAGAACCAGGCGCACACGGTGATCAAGGAGATGAAGCTCCGGCCGAAGATCGACCCGCACGACTATGACACCAAGAAGGGTCATGTCGTCCGGTTCCTCAAGCAGGGGGACAAGGTCAAGATCACGATCATGTTCCGCGGTCGTGAGCAGTCCCGCCCGGAGCTGGGCTACCGGCTGCTGACGCGGCTCGCGGAGGACGTTCAGGAGTTGGGCTTCGTGGAGTCCAGCCCCAAGCAGGACGGCCGGAACATGATCATGGTTCTGGGCCCGCACAAGAAGAAGACCGAGGCTATGGCCGAGGCCCGCGAGGCGCAGGCCGCCCGCAAGGCCGAACGCCTGGAACAGCAGGGACGCACCGCGTCCTGAAGGTTCCTCGCGCCGCGCGGTGCTCGCGCGGCGGTGAGGAACGGAAGCAACTGACGCCCCGGCCGGGCCCCACCGGGCTCCCGGGGGCGTCACCGACGAGGAGAGAGCGGCGACATGCCGAAGAACAAGACGCACAGCGGTGTCAGCAAGCGATTCAAGCTCACTGGCTCCGGCAAGGTGATGCGCCAGCGCGCCGGTCGCCGTCACTACCTGGAGCACAAGCCCTCGACGCTGACCCGTCGCCTCGCCGGCACGACGGAGACCGCTCCGGCCGACGCCAAGAGGATCAAGAAGCTTCTCGGCAAGTGAGCCGGTGCCGCCCGCCCCACCGGGCGGCGGCGATACGGCTCGACGACCGGGACCCATCCGTTTCCGGGTCGCGTGAAGACAACACCGCGGCCCCCCGACAAGGAGTTCACACGTGGCACGCGTCAAGCGGGCAGTCAACGCACACAAGAAGCGCCGGGCGATCCTGGAGCAGGCCAGCGGCTACCGCGGCCAGCGGTCCCGCCTGTACCGCAAGGCGAAGGAGCAGGTCACCCACTCCCTCGTCTACAACTACAACGACCGCAAGAAGCGCAAGGGCGACTTCCGGCAGCTGTGGATCCAGCGGATCAACGCCGCCGCCCGCGCCAACGGCATCACCTACAACCGCTTCATCCAGGGCCTGAAGGCCGCTGAGATCGAGGTGGACCGCAAGATCCTCGCGGACCTCGCGGTGAACGACCCCAACGCGTTCGCCGTCCTGGTGGAGACCGCCCAGAAGGCGCTCCCCAGCGATGTGAACGCCCCCAAGGCCGCCTGAGCTTGCTCTTCCCCGTACCCCCGGGTACGAAGGCCGGCCGTCCCCGATGAAGGGGACCCCGTGTGATGGACCCGCAGGCGGCACCGCCTGCGGGTCCGGTGTTTTCCGGCCACCCGCCCTCCTCAGCCCGCACCACCAGAAGTGAGCCGCCGCCCATGGCATCCGCCGCCGAGCCGATCTCTCCGCGCTCCCCCCGCGTCACCGCCGCCCGCCGGCTGGCCCGCCGCAGCTTCCGGGGCAAGGAGCGCCGCTTCGTGGCCGAGGGGCCCCAGGCGGTACGCGAGGCCATCGCGCACCGCGTGGACGGTGAGCAGACCCTGATCGAGCTGTTCAGCACGGCCGAGGCCGCGCAGCGGCATGCCGATGTGGTCGAGGCCGCCCTTGCCGCCGGGGTACGGGTCCACCTCGCCGACGACGAGGTGGTCGACGGGATCTCCCACACCGTCACCCCGCAGGGCCTGGTCGGCGTGTGCCGCTTCATCGACCGGCCGCTGCGCACCGTGCTGGCCGCCCGCCCCAGGCTGGTCGCCGTCCTCGCCCACGTCCGCGATCCGGGCAACGCCGGTACCGTGCTGCGCTGCGCGGACGCCGCCGGCGCGGACGCCGTCATCCTCACCGACGCCTCGGTGGACCCGTACAACCCCAAGGCGGTACGGGCCTCGGTCGGCTCGCTCTTCCATCTGCCGGTGGTGGTCGGCGTCTCCGTCGAGGAGGCGGTGGCCGCGCTCGCCGGCGCCGGGGTACGGGTGCTGGCCGCCGACGGCGCCGGCGAGCACGACCTGGACGCCGAACTGGACGCCGGGCGGATGGGCGGCCCCACCGCCTGGATCTTCGGCAACGAGGCGTGGGGGCTGCCGCCCGAGACCCGGGAGCTGGCGCACGCCGCCGTCCGGGTGCCCATCCACGGCCGGGCCGAGAGCCTCAACCTCGCCACCGCCGCCGCCGTCTGCCTGTACGCCTCGGCCCGGGCCCAGCGCGCTCCCGGCGGCTGTCTCGCCCGCTGACGGGCCCGGACTCCCCGCCGGTGTCCGCTCCGCGTCCGTCCGGGGAGGGGATTATTGACGCCGCTCCTAGTAAGGTGACGCGCAGGTGGGAGAGGGGCGATTTCGGGGATGGACAGCGCAGCCGGGGCCGGGGAACCGCACGTGCGGCCCGACGACCTTGCCGATGGGCTCGTGATCGCGGACCACCTCGGTGTCATCCGCTGTTTCAACGCCGAGGCCGGCCGGCTGACCGGCGCCGTACCCACCGGGATGCTGGGCCGCCCCATCCAGGACGCGCTGCCGCTGGAGCACACCGACGGCCGCCGCTGGTGGTCGCTGACCGACCCGTACACCGGCCCGGCCACCCGCTCCGGGGAGCCGGAGAACCATCTGCTGCTGCCCGGCGGACGCGAGGTGCTGGTCACCACCCGCTATCTGCGCGCCGCCCCCGGTGGGCCGCTGCACCGGCTGGTGCTCGGTCTGCGGGACGCCGGCGCCCGGCACCGCGCCGAGCGCTCGGACGCCGAGCTGATCGCCACCGTCGCCCACGAACTGCGCTCACCGCTGACCTCGGTCAAAGGCTTCACCGCCACCATGCTCGACAAGTGGGACCGGTTCACCGACGACCAGAAGCGGCTGATGCTCCAGACCGTGGACAGCGACGCCGACCGCGTCACCCGGCTGATCACCGAACTGCTGGACGTGGCCCGCATCGACTCCGGCCGGCTGGAGATCCGCCGCCAGCCCGTCCTGCTCGCCGACGCCGCCCGCCGCCACGTGGAGACCCTGGTCAACGGCGGCTGCCCGGCCGACCGCTTCACCCTCCGGGTCGCCGATGACCTCCCGGGGCTGTGGGCCGACCCCGACAAGATCGACCAGGTGCTGGGCAACCTGCTGGAAAACGCGGTGCGGCACGGCGCGGGAACCGTCACCATCGAGATGCGGCGGGTACCCCCCGGCGACCACCACACGGAAGGCACGGCGGTGACCGTGAGCGACGAAGGGCCCGGCATCCCCGAAGAGGCGATGCACCGGGTCTTCACGCGCTTCTGGCGGGGCAGCGACCGCAGCGGCACCGGCCTTGGCCTGTACATCGTCAAGGGCATCGTGGAGGCGCACGGCGGCACCGTCACGGTGGGCCGCGCCGACCGGGGCGGCGCCCGGTTCCGATTTACCCTGCCCGCGGGCACCCCGGCCTTCATGGCCTGACCGGTCCCCGCGGGCCCCTCACGTCCAGGCGTTTCCCGCCCGCGGCGCGCTCGCCCCGCGGGCCTGTCCGACACATCCCGCCAGGGACTTGACTCCCCCAGCCCTCCCCAGCTCTTCGAGCAGGGGAGACCCCATGGCCGGGAGGGGCCCCCTGCACCAGCCGCCGCGGGCTCAACCGGCGCCATGCGTCGGACAGGCCCTAGACTCGACCCCTGGCACGCACTACGCCGTGGGGTATCGCAGCAGGTACCGGACGATCCGGGCCGGGCCGGGGCCCGGCGCGCAGCGCAGTGAAGCGCACAGCCATACGGAAAACATGGGAAGAGATGTCCGCACCCAATAAGTCGTACGACCCTGTCGAGGTCGAGGCACTGAAACCGGAAGAGATCGACCGGGCGCGCGAGAACGCGCTCGGAGCGATCGCCGCCGCCGGCGATCTCGACGCGCTGCGCGAGGTCAAGGCCGCACACGCCGGTGATCGCTCGCCGCTGGCGCTGGCCAACCGCGAGATCGGTGCCCTGCCTCCCCAGGCCAAGGCCGAGGCCGGCAAGCGCGTCGGCCAGGCCCGCGGCGCCGTGAACAAGGCGCTCAAGACCCGGCAGGAAGAGCTGGAGGCCGAACGTGACGAGCGGGTCCTGGTGGAGGAGGCGGTCGATGTCACCCTCCCGTACGACCGGGTCCCCTCCGGCGCCCGGCATCCGCTGACCACGCTCTCGGAGCGCATCGAGGACATCTTCACGGCCATGGGCTACGAGGTGGCCGAGGGCCCGGAGGTCGAGGCGGAGTGGCTGAACTTCGACGCCCTCAACATCGCCCCCGACCACCCGGCGCGCACCACCCACGACACCTTCTTCGTCGCGGACCCGGCCGGCACCGGGAAGAACGCCGGAGCCGACTCGGGCGTCGTGCTGCGCACCCACACCTCGCCGGTGCAGATCCGCTCGATGCTGGACCGCGAGCCCCCCATCTACGTGATCTGCCCGGGCCGCGTCTACCGCACCGACGAACTGGACGCCACCCACACCCCCGTCTTCACCCAGGTCGAACTGCTGGCCATCGACGAGGGCCTGACCATGGCCGACCTCAAGGGCACCCTGGACCACATGGTGTCCTCGCTGTTCGGCGAGGGGATGCACACCCGGCTGCGGCCCAACTACTTCCCCTTCACCGAGCCGTCCGCCGAGATGGACATGGTGTGTTACGTGTGCCGCGGCGAGTCCGTCGGCAACCCCGACCGGCCCTGCCGTACCTGCTCCAGCGAGGGCTGGATCGAACTCGGCGGCTGCGGCGTGGTCAACCCCCGGGTGCTGGTGGCCGCCGGCATCGACCCGGAGAAGTACAGCGGCTTCGCCTTCGGCTTCGGCATCGAGCGGCTGCTGATGTTCCGGCACAACGTCGAGGACATGCGCGACATGATCGAGGGTGACGTGCGCTTCACCCGGGCGTTCGGGATGGAGATCTGATGCGGGCCCCGCTTTCCTGGCTGCGGGAATACGTCGACCTGCCGGCCGAGGTCACCGGGCGTGACCTGGCGGCGAAGCTGGTCTCGGCCGGACTTGAGGTCGAGACCGTCGAGCGGCTCGGCGCCGATCTCACCGGGCCGCTGGTCGTCGGTGAGGTGCTGGCCATCGAGGAGCTGACCGAGTTCAAGAAGCCCATCCGCTACTGCCAGGTGGATGTGGGCGACGCCAACGGCACCGGCGCGCCGCAGAACATCGTGTGCGGCGCGCGGAACTTCGCGGTCGGCGACAAGGTCGTCGTCGTGCTGCCGGGCGCCGTGCTGCCCGGCGGCTTCAAGATCTCCGCACGCAAGACGTACGGTCACGTCTCCGAGGGCATGATCTGCTCCGCCGCCGAACTCGGCATGGGCGATGACCACTCCGGCATCATCGTGCTGCCGCCCGGGTACGAGCCCGGCACGGACGCCATCGAGCTGCTGGAACTGGTCGACGAGGTGCTGGACATCGCCGTCACCACCGACCGCGGCTACTGCCTGTCGCTGCGCGGCATCGCCCGCGAGACCGCCACCGCGTACGGGCTGCCGCTGCGCGACCCGGCGCTGCTGGACGTCCCCGCGCCGAACGGCGAGGGCTACCCGGTGACGGTCGCCGACCGCGGCGCCTGCGACCACTTCGTGGCCCGCACCGTCAGCGGGGTGCAGCCGCACGCGGTGACCCCGATCTGGATGCAGCGCCGGCTCCAGAAGGCCGGCATGCGCCCGATCTCGCTCGCCGTGGACATCACCAACTACGTGATGCTCGAACTCGGCCAGCCGCTGCACGCGTACGACCGTGCCCGGCTGCACGGCGCGATCGGCGTACGGCGGGCCGCTGCCGGCGAGAAGCTGACCACCCTGGACGGTGCCGAGCGCACCCTGGACGCCCAGGACCTGGTCATCACCGACGAGCAGGGCCCGATCGGGCTGGCCGGGGTGATGGGCGGCGCCCACACCGAGATCGCCGAGACACCGCGGGCGGGCGCCGACGCGCTGCTCGGCGACGCCGGCACCACCGAGATCGTGGTCGAGGCCGCGCACTTCGACCCGGTGACGGTGGCCCGTACCTCCCGGCGGCACAAGCTGTCCTCCGAGGCGTCACGGCGCTTCGAGCGGGGCGTCGACCCGCAGGCCGCGGCAGCCGCCGCGCAGCGGGCCGTCGATCTGCTGGTGCTGCTGGCCGGCGGCACCGCAGGGGCCGGCATCACCCATGTCTCGGTGCCGCTCACCCCGCGCACCATCAAGGTCGCCGCCGACCACGCGGACAAGGTGGCGGGGGTGGCCTACGGGCGCGAGACGGTGGTACGGCGGCTCCAGGAGGTGGGCTGCGACGTCTACGGCTCCGACGAGCTGACCGTGACCGTGCCCAGCTGGCGGCCCGACCTCACCGACCCCAACGACCTCGCCGAGGAGGTCATCCGGCTGGAGGGATACGAGAACCTTCCCGCCACCCTGCCGCGCCCGCCGGCCGGCCGGGGGCTGACCCGGCGCCAGCGGCTGCACCGCCGGGTGGGCCGGGCGCTGGCCGGGGCCGGCTATGTGGAGGCGCTCAACTACCCCTTCATCGGGGCGGCGGCGCTGGACGGCCTCGCGGTGCCGGCCGACGACGCCCGGCGCCGCACCGTCACGCTGGTCAACCCGCTCTCGGACGAGGAGCCGGCGCTGCGCACCACGCTGCTGCCCGGGCTGCTGGCGGCGCTGCGCCGCAACGACGGGCGGGGCAGCCACGATCTGGCGCTGTTCGAGACCGGTCTGGTGTTCCTGCCCACGGGCGAGGAGACCGCTCCGGTACGGCTGCCGGTGACCCGGCGCCCCACGGACGAGGAGATCGCGCGACTGGACGCGGCGCTGCCCCAGCAGCCCCGGCACGCCGCCGTGGTGCTGGCCGGGGCGCGCGAGCGGTCCGGCTGGTGGGGCGGCGGGCGTCCGGCCGGCTGGGCCGACGCGGTCCAGGCGGCCCGCACGGTGGCCCGCGAGGCCGGCGCCGAGCTGATCGTGGAGAACGCCCAGCACGCGCCGTGGCACCCCGGGCGCTGCGCGGCGCTGTATGTGGGCGTCGACGGTGAGCGGGTGCTGGCCGGGCACGCGGGGGAGCTGCACCCCCGGGTGATCAAGGCGCTGGGTCTGCCGGAGCGGACCAGCGCGGCGGAGGTCGATCTGGATCTGCTTCAGCGCGCGGGTACGGAGGCGGTGGGCGCGCCGCGGATCTCGACGTTCCCGGTGGCCACCCAGGACGTCGCCCTGGTGGTCGACGCCACGGTGCCGGCCGGCGAGGTCGAGGCCGCGCTGCGCGCGGGTGCCGGGGAACTGCTGGAGTCGCTGCGGCTGTTCGACGTCTTCACCGGCGAGCAGCTGGGCGAGGGCCGCAAGTCGCTGGCGTACGCGCTGCGGTTCCGGGCACCGGACCGCACGCTGACGGCGGAGGAGGCGACGGCGGCCCGCGAGGCGGCGGTCGCGGCGGCCGTGGAGCGCACCGGGGCGGTGCTGCGCGGGGCGTGACAGCGCCCCGTACCGGAACACCGCGGGCCCGGCCGTCGTCTGACGGCCGGGCCCGCGGTGTTGCTGCGGGTCAGTGCGGCTGCGGCGCGGGCTCCAGAACGAAGACCGGGATCACCCGATCGGTCTTCCGCTGGTAGTCGGCGTAGGGCGGGTACGCCTCGACGGCCCGGTCCCACCACACGGCCTTCTCCTCGCCGGTCACCTCGCGGGCCAGCATGTCCTGCCGCACCGGGCCGTCCTGAAGCTCCACCCGGGGGTCGGCCACCACATTGTGGTACCAGACCGGATGCTTGGGGGCCCCGCCCAGGGAGGCGACCACGAGATAGCGGCCCTCGTGCTCCACCCGCATGAGCGGGGTCTTGCGGATCCGGCCGCTCCTTGCGCCGACGGTGGTCAGGATGATGACCGGCAGGTCCCGCAGGTGGACGTTGTCCCTGCCGATCAACTCCGCCAGGGTCGTGCCCCGGGTACCGCCGGAGCTCTCGTACAGCTCCACCTGGTTCCGTACCGGCTCCGAGGTGCTCGGCTCGTACTCGCCGGTCAGTGGCATGGTGCCCTTCCCTTCACGCGGTTGAGGAGTCTCCGTCCGCCCAACGTATGCGGCCGGTGCCGTCATTCCCGGCAGGCCCACACTCACGGGAGCGGGCGGGCGGCGCGGGGGTTGAGGAGCGGGGTCATCAGGTCGCCGTGTTCGGCGAGGCGGGGCGGGAGGTCGGGGAGGGTGAAGGTCAGCTCCGCCGGGTCCGTGCAGGCGGCGACCTCTTCCCAGGTGAGGGGGGTGGAGACGGTGGGCGCCGGCCCGGCGCGCAGCGTGTAGGGGGCGGCCGTCGTCTTGCGGGCCGCGTTCTGGCTGTGGTCGATGAAGACCTTGCCGGGCCGCAGCCGCTTCGCCATGGTGGCGATCGCCAGCCCCGGCAGCGCCGCCGCCGCCTCCTCGGCCAGCGTCTTCGCGTACTGGGAGGCCCGCCGGGACTCCACCGGGAGCAGCGGGCTGAGCAGATGCAGCCCCTTGGAGCCGGAGGTCTTCGGGTACGCGGCCAGGCCGTCGCCGGCCAGGCGGTCGCGCAGCCACAGCGCGACCTCGCAGCAGTCGGCGATGGTGGCCGGCTCGCCCGGGTCCAGGTCGAACACCAGCCGGTCGGCGATGCCCGGCGTCTCGTACCGCCACTGCGGGGTGTGAAACTCCACCACCAGGTTCGCCGCCCACACCACGCTCGCCAGATCCTGGAGCACCACCTGCCGCATGGTGCCGCCGCCCGAGCGTGGCACCTCGCAGATCTTCACCCAGCCGGGGGTGCCCTGCGGAACGTGTTTGGTGAAGAAGCGCTCGCCGTCCGGGCCGTCCGGATAGCGCAGCAGGCTCAGCGGCCGATCGCGCAGATGGGGCAGGATCGCGCTGCCGTGCGCGGCGTAGTAGTGCAGCAGCTCGCCCTTGGTCGTGCCGTCCGGATAGATGACCTTCTCCAGCCGGGACAGCGACAGACGGCGCCCCTCCACCTCGACGACAGGCATAGCCTGAGGATGGCACGAAAGCTAACAAAAGGGGCTAACGATGCGATCGCTGTGGAAGGGCACCATCTCCTTCGGCCTGGTCAGCATCCCGGTCAAGGTCGTCAGCGCCACCGAGAACCACTCGGTGTCCTTCCGGCAGATCCACACCGCCGACGACGGCCGCATCCGCTACCGCAAGGTGTGCGAGCTGGACGGCGAGGAGGTGGGCGGCGACGAGATCGGCAAGGCGTACGAGGCGGCGGACGGCTCCGTCGTCCAGCTCACCGACGACGATCTCGCCGCGATGCCGCTGCCCACCGCCCGAACCGTCGACATCCTCGGCTTCGTACCGGTGAGCAGCATCGACCCGTACCAGCTGGACCGCTCCTACTACCTGGCGCCGGACACCGGCGCCGTCAAGCCGTACGCCCTGCTGCGGGAGGCGCTGCGGCGCAGCGAGAAGGGCGCCATCGCCAAGCTGGCGATGCGCGGGCGCGAGACGCTGGCGCTGCTGCGGGCGCTGGAGGGGGAGAGCGAGGACGTGCTGGGCATGCACACCCTGCTGTGGCCCGATGAGATCCGGCCCGCCACCGGGGTGGTGCCGGCCGAGAAGGTCACCGTCCGGGACGCCGAGCTGGATCTCGCGGACACCCTGATGGACACCCTGGGCTCGGTGGACATGGCCGAGCTCCACGACGAGTACCGGGCGGCCGTGGAAGCGCTGGTCAGCGCCAAGCTGGAGGGGCGGGTGCCGCAGGAGGTCACCGAGCGGCCGGCCACCGGCGGGCGGGTGATCGACCTGATGTCGGCGCTGGAGGACAGCGTGCGCACCGCCCGCGAGAAGCGCGGCGAGGGGGAGGCCGAGGCCACCGTCACGCCGATCAAGAAGAAGACGGCGGCGCGCAAGCAGACACCCGCGAAGAAGGCGCCCGCCAAGAAGACCGCGGCCAAGAAGACCACCGCGAAGAAGACCACGGCCAAAAAGGCCGCCGCCAAGAAGACCGCGAACCGCAAGCGGGCTTCCTGACGGCGGGCGGCGCCCTCAGCCGTACGAGTAGAAGCCGGCGCCGCTCTTGCGGCCCAGCTGGCCGGCCGCGACCATCCGGCGCAGCAGCGGCGGCGGCGCGTACAACTGCTCCTTGAACTCCTCGTACATGCTGTCGGCGATCGCGGCCACCGTGTCCAGACCGATCAGATCGGTGAGCCGCAGCGGCCCCATCGGATGGGCGCAGCCCTGCTCCATGCCGTTGTCGATGTCCTCACGGGTCGCCGCCCCCGACTCGAACATCCGCACGGCGGCCAGCAGATACGGCACCAGCAGCGCGTTCACCACGAAGCCGGAGCGGTCCTGGGCCCGGATGGCGTGCTTGCCCAGCACGTCCCGGACCAGCGCCTCGGCGCGGCGCACCGTCTCCTCCCCGGTGGTGAGCGCCGGGATCAGCTCCACCAGGCGCTGCACCTGCGGCGGGTTGAAGAAGTGGATGCCGATCACCTGCTGCGGCCGGCCGGTGGCCACCGCCAGCTTCACCAGCGGGATGGAGGAGGTGTTGGAGGCCAGAATGGCGTCGGGTCGGGTGACGACCTGGTCCAGCACCTGGAAGATCTCAGTCTTGACCGGCTCGCTCTCCACCACCGCCTCGATCACCAGATCACGGTCGGCGAACTCGCCCAGATCGGTGGTGAAGGTCAGCCGCCCCAGGATCTCCTCATGCTCCTGTCCGGTGATCCTGCCGCGCTCGGCCGCCTTGTCCAGGGAGTTCACCAGCCGGGTACGGCCGTACTCCAGCGCCTCCCCGGTCGTCTCGGCGACCCGCACCGAAAGCCCTGCCCGCGCGCACACCTCCGCGATGCCCGCACCCATCTGGCCACAGCCCACCACTCCGACGCGTTCGATGTCCTTCACACGTGCCCCTTCGCTGGTCCGGTGCTGTCCGCTCCACGTTCGGTCGGTCGGCCCCGACGTTACCGGGCGGGCGGAAGGGGAGCGGGGGTGGGACCGGCGCGGGCGGCCGGTCCCACCGGACCGGCTACGCGGTGTCGCCGTAGATCACCCCACGGCCGTTCGTCGACAGATAGACCCGGCCGTAGATCCGCGGATCGCCGGTGATGGCCTCACCGGTCCACGCCCACTGGTGATCGTTGTCATTGATCCGGGTCCAGGTCGCCCCGGTGTCGGTGGAGCGGTAGATGCCGCGCACCCCGTTCACCACGCCGCTGCTGTACAGCGCCTGGTACGACTGACCCGGGGCCGGCGCGCCGAAGCCGATGTTGTCGGCGTTGATCGAGCTGACCCGGGAGAACGTCGTGCCACCGTCCGTGGAGCGCCACAGCCCGCCGCCGGCCAGCCAGATGTCGCCGGTGCGCCCCGGGACGGCGCCGAACCGTACCTCGCCGGTGGCCGGCAGCCCCTGTGCGGCGGAGGCGGTGAAGGTCGCCCCGCCATTGCTGGAGACGTAGAAGGTGCCCTGGTGGAAGCCGTAGAAGCGGCTGGGGTTCACCCGGTCCGCCTCGACCCTGGCCCCCTGCGGGATGCCCTGGGAGGCGGCCCAGGAGTTCCCGAAGCCCACCGAGTAGTGCACGCCGGCGCCGGCGGCCGGGCTCCACACGAAGCGGCTGCCGTCGGCGGCGGCGGCGACCGTACCGCCACTGGCGCCGCCCGGGGCGGAGCCGGACCACCAGTTGGCGCCGTTGTCGGCGGAGAAGCCGATGAGCGGATCGCTGCCGTCGCCCACGTGATTGCCGACCCGGACCACGATGTTGGGTGACAGCTCGGCGTAGTCGAGGCTGGTGGTGGTGCCGAAGCTGGGCTGCCGGAACATCATCGACGGCACCTGCTGCACATTGGTGTGCCGGAAGCCGCCGATGTCGCTGAGGGCGCTGAGCAGCGGGGCGCCCGAGGGCGGGGAGATCAGATCGTTGACCGCGGTCTCCTCGATGCCCTTGACGAACGGGCGCACGGTGAACGTCTGGTTGCGGTCCCAGTTGGTGAGCTGGGTGGTGCCGTACACGGTGGCCCCGGTGCCGTACAGCAGCCGGTCCGGGTTGAACGGGTCGATCTCCATGCCCTCGGTCATCCAGCCCAGCTTCGGGGTCTCCTCCGGGGGTTGCGGATTCTCCCCGAAGGTCAGCCACGGCACCGAGGACACATCCATCGTGTAACGCTTGGTGCGCTGCGGGTAGTTGCCCCACTGCCAGGCCGCCGTCCAGCTGTCGCCGCCGTTGGTGGAGCGGAAGATCTGGGTGTCCGGCCACCAGGAGCTGTAGCCGGTGACCATCACGGTGCCCGGATTCTGCCGGTCCACGGTCAGGCCGCTGAAGCCGAACCAGCGGTCACCGCCGGCCGGCACCGGGGAGACGTCCTTCCACTGGCCGGTGCTCGTGCTGTACCGCCACACCTCGCCGTCCCCGCCGGCGTACGGGCCGGGGTTGTCGGCGGTGGCGATGTACAGGTCGCCGGTCCGCTCGTCCAGCACCCCCTTGTGCGGCAGATAGCCGGTGGGGGCGCCGGGCACCGGGGCCCAGGTCTGGCCGCCGTTGGTCGAGCGGTAGATGCTCTGGTTCAGGTCGGCGACCCCCGCGTACAGGGTCTGGGTGGTGGAGCCGGCCGAACCGGTGCGCGGATCGAAGGTCACCCACACCACGCCGATGATGTCGTTCTCGTACCCCCAGGGATCGCTCGGGTTGAGGACGTAGCTTCCGGGGTTGGGGAAGGAGGTGACCTTCGACCAGGTGACGCCGGCGTTGGTGCTGCGCCACAGGCCCTGGCCGCTGGGGGCGCCGAGGTAGAGGACGTTGTTGTTGTTGGGGTCGACGACCAGCCGCTCGCCCATGCCACGGCCCGGCATGTTGCCGCCGAGCTTGAAGGGGAGTTCGGTGCGCTGCCAGGTCTGGCCGCGGTCGGCGGAGCGCAGGATGGCGCCGTTCTTGGGGTCCCAGTCGTTGGTGTAGGTGCCCACGGCGGCATAGACCCGGTTGGGGTTGACCGGGTCGGAGGCGATCGAGGCGACGCCCGTGTACCCCCAGTCGTCCCAGCCGATGGAGTCCAGCAGGGGGACCCACTCCTGGGCGGGCTGGTTCCAGCGGTAGGCGCCGCCGATGTCGGTGCGGGCGTAGACGAGATTGGGCTCGGAGCGGTTGAAGACGAAACTGGGGACGAAGCCGCCGCCGCCGATCTGGACGTTCTTCCAGGTGTACGCCTGGGCGCTGATGTCGTCGGCGGAGGCCGCGGGGGCGGCCGTGGTGAGCAGTCCCGCGGCCAGGGCCAGGCCGGCCATGATCGCGGTTACCGGTTTCCAGCTGCGCACGTGAGCGCTCCTCTCATGATGAGACCGCCGGGCGGGCGGTGTGGAGGGTGCGTGGAAGTGATCAAGCGATGGGAGCGCTCCCAGAAGTGCGTGTCGCTGATGTTAACTGTCGAATGTTGTTCGCATAAGGGTGTGTCACGGGCGGATCACGGCAAGGGGTTTGGACGAAGCTGGGGCGGCGGTGGTACGCATACGCCGGGCAGCGCAGTACGCAGGATCGACACCCCAGGGGGCACGCAGTGGGACGAGTCAGCCGCAGGATCTTCGGCACCGCCACGGTCGGGGCACTGGCCTCGGTGCTGACGTTCTCCCAGGCGTCGGCGAGCGGCGGGCCCCGTGGTGGGCCCCGGGAGCGCGGGCTCGCGGGCGCGGCCGGGCCGGGCAACGCGGCGGCCGGGCTGCGCGGCATGTGGATCGCGACGGTCGCCAACATCGACTGGCCGGGCAAGCAGGGGCTGTCGGCCACGGAGGCGAAGCAGCAGCTGACGGCGCTGCTGGACGCGGCGGCCGGCTGGAACCTGAACACCGTCTTCCTCCAGGTGCGGCCCACCGCCGACGCCCTGTGGCCCTCACCGTACGAGCCGTGGTCGCACTGGCTGACCGGTACCCAGGGCAAGGATCCGGGCTGGGACCCGCTGGAGTTCGCGGTCACCCAGGCACATGCGCGCGGCCTGGAGCTGCACGCCTGGTTCAACCCGTACCGGGTGGCGATGCACGCGGATCCGGCGGCGCTGGCGAAGGACCACCCGGCCCGTACCCACCCGCAGTGGGTGGTGACGTACGGCGGGCGGATGTACTACAACCCCGGGCTGCCCGAGGTGCGGGCCTTCGTCCAGGACGCCATGTGCCACGCAGTCGAGCACTACGCCATCGACGGGGTGCACTGGGACGACTACTTCTATCCGTACCCCGTGGCGGGCCAGACCTTCGACGACGCCGCCGCCTATGCCGCGCACGGCGGGGACTTCCGCGATCGCGGCGACTGGCGGCGGCACAACATCGATCTGCTGGTGACCGAGATGCGGGACCGGGTGGCGGAGCTCAAGCCCGGGCTGCCGTTCGGGGTCAGCCCGTTCGGGGTGTGGCGCAACCAGTCCACCGACCCGCTCGGCTCGGCCACCCGGGGCGGGGTGCAGACGTACGACGATCTGTACGCGGATGTGCGCAAGTGGGTCAAGGAGGGGCAGCTCGACTACGTACTGCCGCAGCTCTACTGGAACATCGGCTACGATCCCGCCGACTACGCGACGCTGGTGCGCTGGTGGGCGGATGTCGCGGAGGGCACCGGGGTGGCGCTGTACATCGGCGAGGCCCTGTACAAGGCCGGTGACGCCGCCCAGCCGGCGGCCTGGCAGGACCCGGCCGAACTCTCCCGTCATCTCACGCTGTGCCGGCAGTACCCGGTGGTCGGCGGGAACTCCTTCTACTCGGCCGCGCATGTGGTGCGCGACCCGATCGGCGCGATGACCCGGGTCCACCAGGACCACTACCGCACATAGCCGGGCCGGTGGCCGGCGGCCGGGCGCGGTGCCGGTGGATGCGTCAGATCGGGCCCGTCCGCCGGCGGCGCCGGCCGGTCCTGCCCCTGGTCTTGTCCTTGCCGCCGGCGCGCCGGTCCGCCACGTGCTCCACCACGGTGTCCGGGCCGGGGGACAGCACGCTCTCGTGGCCGTCCTCGGAGCGGACCCGGTACGGCGGCGCACCGTCGGGGCCCAGCACCTCCGTGATCTCGGTGACCCGGTCCTGCTGACCCACGGTCCTGCCGTGGGTCACCATCCGGTCGCCCGCCTTCGCTCGCATCGTGTGCCCTCCCGTCGCCCGTCGCGTCTGGGGTGTGCTCTCTGATGCCTGCCGGCTGATGTTCTCGCCACTTATCAGTCTATGGGCGGCTGCCCGTCCTGGCAGGTCCGGGACGGGACGGCGCCAGCTGGGTGACCGTGATGCAGGCCAGGACCGCCAGTGCGGTGACCGGTGCCGCCCAGGTCAGGTGCTCGTCCAGCAGCAGTACCGCCCACAGGAGGGTGAGCAGCGGCTGGGCGAGCTGAAGCTGGCTGGCGCGGGCGACGCCGGCCCGGGCCAGTCCCCGGTACCAGACCACCAGGCCCACGAACTGGGAGACCAGCGCCACCCACAGCAGCCCGGTGAGGGAGCGGGCGGTCAGCTCGGCCGGCTCGGCCGCCAGGGCCAGGGCGGCGGCGGGTGCGGCGAGCGGGAGGGAGAGCAGCAGGGCCCAGGAGATCACCTGCCAGCCGGGCAGTTCGCGGGCGAGCCGGCCGCCCTCGCCGTAGGCGGCGGCGGTGACCAGCAGGGCGGCGGCGAGATAGAGGTCGCCCTGGTTGAGAGTGCCGCCGCTGGTGCTGACGGTGAAGACGAGCACGGCGGCGGCGCCGGCCAGGGCGGCGGCCCAGAACGCGGGGGAGGGGCGGCTGCCGGTGCGCAGCGTGCCGTAGACGGCGGTGGTCAGCGGGAGGAGGCCGACCACCACGGCGGAGTGCGAGGTGGAGGAGGTTTGCAGGGCGAGCGCGGTGAGCAGCGGGAAGCCGATGACGGTGCCGCCGGCCACGACGGCGAGGCCCGTCCAGTGCCGGCGCTCGGGGCGGCGGGCGCGGGTGACGCGCAGCGCGACGGCGGCGATCAAGGCGGCCAGCAGGATGCGCAGCGAGGTGGTGGTCCAGGGGCCGAAGCCGTCCATGGCCCAGGCGGTGCCGGGGAGGGTGAAGGAGAAGGCGAGGACGCCGAGGGCGGCGAGGGCGAGGCCGCCCCGGTCGGGGGTCCGCCGGTCGGCGACCGCTATCGCGCTGGGGAGAATAGCGCTACTCTGTGCTGTCATGCATCAGAGTAGCAGTGAGGGGGAGTTGGCGCGCATTCTGCGCGATGAGCTGGACCGCTACTCTCCGGGTGAGAAGCTGCCGTCCAGTCGGGTGCTGGTCCAGCGGCACCGGGTCAGCCCGGTCACCGTCTCCCGGGCGCTCGCGGCGCTCGCCGCCGAGGGGCTGGTGGTCACCCGCCCCGGGGCCGGCGCCTTCCGGGCCGCACCCCGCAGCGCCGCACCCGCCCCGGGCGACACCTCCTGGCAGGAAGTCGCCCTCACCGCCGACACCTCGGCGGAGGGCGGGCCGCGCGGCGCCGATGCCACCGGTGTACTGGCCACCCTCGCCGCGCCGCCGCCCGGCGTCATCGAGTTCAACGGCGGCTATCTGCCGCCCGGGCTGCGTCCCGAGCGGGCGCTGTCGGCGGCGCTGGCCCGCGCGGGGCGGCGGCCCGGTGCCTGGGACCGGCCGCCGATGGAGGGCATCGAGGAACTGCGGGCCTGGTTCGCCCGGGAGATCGGCGGCCCGGGCGGCGCGGTCACCCCCTCCGGGGTGCTGATCACCGCCGGTGGACAGAGCGCGCTCACCACCGCGCTGCGCGCGCTTGCCCCGCAGGGCTCGGCCGTACTCGTCGAATCGCCCACCTATCCGGGGCTGCTGGCCGCCGCCCGCGCCTCCGGGCTGCGCCCGGTGCCGGTGCCGGTGGACGAGGACGGGGTACGGCCCGACCTGCTGGAGCGGGCCTTCGCGGCCAGCGGGGCCCGGGTGTTCGTGTGCCAGCCGCTGTTCCAGAACCCGACCGGCGCCGTGCTGCACCCGGCACGCCGGGGGCGGGTGCTGGCCGCCGCACGGGCGGCCGGGGCCTTTGTGATCGAGGACGACTTCGCCCGCTGGCTGGCCCACGACGACGCCGGCGCGCTGCCGCCCGCGCTGGCCGCCGAGGACCCGGACGGGGTGGTGGTGCACGTCCGCTCGCTCACCAAGATCACCTCGCCCAGCCTGCGGGTCGGCGCGCTCGCCGCGCGGGGTCCGGCCTTCGAACGGCTGCGGTCGATCCAGGTGGTCGACAGCTTCTTCGTGCCGCGCCCGCTCCAGGAGACCGCGCTGGAACTCATCAGCGCCCCGGCCTGGGCCCGGCATCTGCGTACGGTGTCCGCGGAACTGCGGCTGCGCCGGGCGGCGATGGCCACGGCGCTCGCCGCCGAGCTGCCCGGCGCACCGCTGCCGCACATCCCGCGCGGCGGCTACCACCTGTGGCTGCGGCTGCCGGAGGGCGCCGACCCGGCGGCGGTGGCGGACGCCGCGCTGCGCGCCGGGGTGGCGCTGGCCCCGGGCGGCCCGTACTTCGCGGCCGAACCGCCGTCCGCGCAGCTGCGGTTGAGCTTCGCGCCGGCGGCGGGGGTGGGCGAGATCGGCGAGGGGGTGCGGCGGCTGCGCGCGGCGTGGCCGGTGCCGGGGCCCGGATAAAACCCCTGGAGATTTACGTCGCCGTAGTGGTGCGGTACACAGGTGGCTCATACCATCGCGCCATGCTGGTCACGCTGATCGCCGCTGCCCGCACCTCCCTGCTGCTGGAAACCCGCTTCGGCGAGGACCGCCCGCTGGACGCCGCCGGGTGGCAGGCGCTGGAACGGGCCGTGCCGGCGCTGGCCCCGCTGGCCGCCGCCGAACTGCGCTACTGCTCACCCACGGCCGGCAGCCGGCAGACCGGCGAGGTGCTCGGGTACGCGCCGCTGGCCCAGCCGGCGCTGCGGGACTGCGACATGGGCCGCTGGAACGGACTCACCCTGGGCGAGGTGACCGCGCGCGAACCGGCGGCGGTCGACGCCTGGCTGAGCGACCCGCGCGCGGCGCCGCACGGCGGGGAGGCGCTGCTGTCCTTCATCGCCCGGGTCGGCGGCTGGCTGGACACCCGCCCCCTCGCGGACGACGGCCGGATCGTGGCGGTGACCGAACCCTCGGTGATCCGGGCGGCGATGCTGTACGCGCTGAAGGCGCCGCCGCACGCGTACTGGCGTACCGAGATCTACCCCTTGTCGGTGGTCAGCCTGCACGGTGCGCGGGGGCAGTGGAACCTGCGGCTGGGCTGAGCCCCGCCCCGGCCGGCCCCCTGCCCGGCCGGCCCGCTGCCCGGCCGGCGGCCACGGTGGCGGACGTCGTCGTGTCCGGCGCGCTCCTGGGCCTTGCCCACGCGTGCCCGGGGGAGCGGTGCGGTGCCGGCCGCGGCCATCTTGCGGTCAGTCGGCCGACCGGGCGTGCGGTCGGGGGGACGGGCCGGAAGCCGTGGTGACGACGTCCGCCGGCCGGATCACCACGACCCCCAGGGCCACCAGATGGTCCAGGAGGGTCACGTCGACCCGGTCGTCGTGCTCGGCGGCGGACTCCGCGTACTCCTGGATCGCGGCGCGCAGCACGGCGGCGGGGACCGGGCCCTCGCCGAGCCGGCGCAGGACGAACTCCTCCGCGCGGCTGAGGGGGTAGAGGGCCGAGGAGGCCCGGTCGACGGCGATGGTCAGCGTCATGCGCGACACCTCGAAGACCGGGCGCGCGTCCGGTGCGGCCGGATCGTCGAAGTGCACGGCCCCGGAGTTGGCCACATGGACCCGCTGCAACGCGCAGTCCGTGGACAGGGCGACCGTCGCCTCGTCCGGGACCGCCGCGCGGGGGGACACCGGTTCGCCGGCGGCGGCGAAGAACCGGCGGAACGCGTCCGGGCCCACATCGGCGTTGTAGAGGATGTCCTCCGGCACATCGATCAGGGCGACCTCCGGGTAGAGGCGCTGGATGCGTTCCATGGCCGCCGCGCCGTCCGACACCTTCTCCGGATCGGTGTGCCGGTAATCCAGGTGGTACCAGCGCTTCTTGGGGTCGCCGAGCACGATGATCCCGTACTTCTCCGGGGTGTCGGCGATGGGAGCGCCCTTGAGCAGCCGGAACGTGCCCACGTCCGCGCGGGCGATGACATGCCGGTGGTCGCGGACGAAGCGGTAGGTGTCGTCCGCCTCCTCCGCCGTCTCGGACGGGAAGCCGCTGAACACCCCGGCCTCCACGGAGATCCCCGCCGAACCGCACATCCGCAGGATGTTCGACATCCGCTGCCGGTCGGTCCCCTTGACCATCGCCTCCAGCACGCGTTCGTTGGCGCTCTCCATCCCCATGTACAGGCGTACGCAGCCGGCCCGCCGCATGGTGGCGAAGAGTTCGTCCGTCATGCCCTTCTCGAAGCGGGCCACGCCGTGCCATTTGATGTCGGTGCCGCGTGCGATCAGGGCCTCGGATATCCGCTTCAGGTGCAGGGGCAGCATGACATCGGACTCGAACGAGAACACGTCCTCGCCGGTGGCCTTCCGGATGGTGGCGACATCCTCGGCGATGAGCTGCGGCGAGCGCATCCGGTACGGCGTCATCTTGATGAACGCGTAGTTGCAGAAGGCGCATTTGTTGAAGTAGCAGCCACGGGTGGGCATCAGGCAGATGATGCGCTTGGGCGCGAAGTAGCGGTCCATCGGCATCATCGTGAAGTCCGGGGTGGGCGACCAGTCCAGATCGAGCTGGTAGTGGTCATCCAGCTGGCTGATCACCCGGCCGTCCACGTACCGGACCATGTTGGCGACGGCGGCCGGGTCGCGCTTGCCGTGCAGCGCGTCGACGAAGTGCAGGAACGTCTCGTCGGCCTCGCCGACGAAGAAGGAGTCCAGCCAGCGTCCGAACCGCCCGTCCGCCATCAGCACGTCCTTGCCCCAGGTGATCACCGGGCCGCCGAAGGTTATGTGGATGCCGGGATCGGCCGCGCGGATCCGGTCGGCCAGGATGAACGCGGGGATCAGCTGGGAGAAGTACGGGACGGACAGGCCGATCACCTTCGGGGCCGCCGCGAGCAGCGACGGAACGGTGGTCGTCTCGAAGTACCGGGCGAGCGGGCCGGCGTCGGTCCTTACGGCTTCCTCGATCTCCGCGTAGGAGTCGTAGGAGCTGGGCGAGTAGGAGTACTTGCCGAACCTGACCCGCGGATGCGATGCCGACAGCAGATCGCCGGCCAGGTGGAAGAGGCGCTTGGCGAACAGGAGTTTCATCGGATCGTAGAAGTCGACCGGGTCGCGCAGAATGGCGCGCGCCACGTCGATGTCCGCGATCAGCTCCGCCGCCGCACCCCTCGACCGGCCTGCAACATCCTCGTGGTGCAGCGCCTCGGCCAGCGCGTCCGGTCTCCAGAGATCGTCGAACGCCTCAAGGTTCACATCACGCAGCGACACATCCGCGTAACCGGCCCGGGTCAGGACCGCGCCCAGCAGCGGCAGCGCGCCGTACGGCAGCGAAGGATCAGCGGCGGGGGGAAAGACGATCGTGACATTCACGAGGGCTCCGCGTCGGCGAGGTGGGCTGAAACGGAGGCACACACCCCGCGTCGGAGGGTAGCCCACGCCCCGCCCCGCGCCAACTGACACGATCTTGCTATTCCTCCGCGTCCGTCACCTGCAACTCCCCGGCACGCCCATGGTTTTCTGTCACCCTCAAGATCTTGTCGGAGCGCTTGACGAGGTGGAACCATGTGCCTCCGCACCCGGGATACGGGAACGGGCGCGGCGAAAGGCGAGCGAGAACCGGGGGTTAGCGGCCATGACGGGTTGGACCACTCCGGCCTCCTTCGACCAGGAGCGGGTCTGGCTCGCGAGCCGGCTCGACCCCGACTCCCCGGCCTACCACATCCCCACCGTCGTCCCGCTGCCCGAACTCGGAACCGCACTCCGCACCGACCACGTGACCGCCGCCCTGCACACCGTCGTACGGCGCCACGAGGCACTGCGCACCACCTTGAACCAGGCTGCCGACGGCTCGCTCCACCAGACCGTCCACGAACACGTCGAACTGACCGTGCCCGAGGAAGACCTGCGATCCCTGGACCGGGCGGCGGCCGGCCGCCGCGCCCAGGAACTCCTCACCGAACTCGCCACGGCACCCTTCGACCTGACCCGGACTCCGCTGCTGCGCGCCCGGCTCATCCGCCGCACCGAAGCCGAGCGACTGCTGCTGGTGGTCGTCCACCACAGCGCGTTCGACGCCGCCTCCGTCGCCCTGCTGGACGAGGAGATCACCGAGCTGTGCCGGGCCGCCGCCGAAGGCCGCCCCGCCGACCTTCCCCCGCTGCCCGTCCAGTACGCCGACTACGCCGCCTGGCAGCGCTCCCGGTACGACAGCGGCGAGTTCGAGCCGGACCTCGCCTACTGGCGCGAGCGACTGGCCGGGCTGCCACCGGTGCACGCCCTGCCCCTGGACCGGCAGCGCCCCCCGGTCCGCGGCGACAGCGGCGACACCATCCGGTTCGCCGTACCGAAGGAGGCCGGCGACACGGTGGCCGCGCTCGCCCGGCGCGGCGGCACCACCCCGTTCACTGTGCTGCTCGCGGCGTTCACCGCCCTGCTGGCACGCACCTCGGGCAGCCAGGACGTGGTGGTCGGCGTCCCCGTGTCCGGCCGCGTGCTGCCCGAAGTGGCCCCGCTGATCGGCATGTTCGTCAACACGGTCGTGCTGCGCACCGACACCTCAGGCAACCCGACCTTCGGCGAACTGGTGGCCCGTACCCGCGACGCGGTGGCCGACGCGCTGGAGCACTCCCAGCTGCCGTTCCAGAAACTGGTCGAGGAACTGGCGCCCGAACGCGACCCCAGCGTCGCCCCGCTCTACCAACTCGCGTTCAACTACCTGCCCGACTCCGGGAACGAACAGATCGACACCGGCACCGCCAAGGACGAACTGGTGCTGGAACTGGGGCCGACGGAGGGACGGCTGAGCTTCCGCACCGACCTGTTCGACCGCCGCACCGCCCAGGCACTGGCCGACCGCTACGTACGGCTGCTGGCCGCCGCCACGCCGCACACCCGGCTGGCGGACCTGCCACCGGCCGGCCCCGAAGAGGACGGGGACCCGGGAGCGGACGGCCGGGGCCCGCACCGGGAGCTGCCGCCCGGGCTGGTGCCCGAGCTGTTCCAGACCCGGGTGGCCGCCCGGCCCGGCGCCCCGGCGCTGGCCGGTGACGGCATCCACCTCAGCTACGCCGAACTGAACAGCCGCGCCAACCGGCTCGCCCGGCTGCTCGTCGCGCGCGGCGCGGGCCCCGAGTGGCGGATCGCTCTGCTGCTGCCGAGATCCACGGAGATGATCGTCGCCGTGCTCGCGGTCTTCAAGGCCGGCGCCGCCTACGTCCCGGTCGATCCCGGCCTTCCCCCGCTCCGCCGCGAGTTCCTGCTGACCGACTCCGCGCCCGCGCTCGTCCTCACCCTCGGCGCGACGGCGGACGAGCACCTCCACACGGCCCCCGTACTGGCGCTGAACGACCCGGCGGTGCTCGCCGAACTGGCCCGGGCCGACGACACCGACCTCACCGACGCCGACCGGACGGCCCCGCTGCTGCCGACCTCCCTCGCCTATGTGCTGTACACCTCCGGATCCACCGGCCGGCCCAAGGGCGTGGCGGTCTCGCACACCGGGCTGAGCAACCTCGCCCACACCCACATCGACCTGCTCGGCATCGGGCCCGACGACCGGGTCGCCAACCGGTCCGCCTGGTCCTTCGACACCTCGGTGCTGGAACTGCTCTCCACCCTGCTGGCCGGCGCCACGCTCGTCGTCAGCCCGCACGAACCGGCCCTCCTCGGCGCGGAGCTGACGGACTGGCTGCGCCGCAACGCGGTCACCCACCTCCTCGCGCCGACCCCCGTCGCGGCCACCCTGCCCGCCGGTCCGCCGCCCGCCCTCCGGCTGGTCCTGGCCGGCGGCGAGGCATGCCCGGCCGAACTGGCCGGCCGGCTGGGCTCCGACGTGTCGTTCGTCAACTCGTACGGCCCGACCGAGACCACCGTCGTCGCCACCGCCTGGCGGGGCCGGCACCGACCCCCGACCGCCGTCGCGCCGATCGGCCGGCCGATCCCCAACACCGACTGCTATGTGCTGGACGCCTGGCTGCGCCCGGTGCCGACCGGGGTCCCGGGGGAGCTGTACGTCGCCGGCCCCCATGTCGCCCGCGGCTACCTCGGCCGGTTCGCCCTGACCGCCGAGCGGTTCGTGGCCGACCCGTTCGGGGCGCCGGGCACCCGCATGTACCGCACCGGTGACCGGGTGCGCCGCAACCACGACGGTGACCTCGAATTCCTCGGCCGGACCGACCGGCAGTTCAAACTGCGCGGCTACCGGATCGAACCGGGCGAGATCGAGACCGCGCTCACCGAACTCGCCGGCATCCGGCAGGCCGTCGCGGTGCTGACGGCCGAGGACCCGGCACGGCTGATCGGCCATGTGGTGGCCGAACCGGGCGCCCGGCCCGACCCCGAAGCACTGCGGGCCCACCTGGCCACCGTGCTCCCCCGGCACATGGTGCCGGCCCGGATCATGGTGCTGGACGCGCTGCCGCTGCTGCCCAACGGCAAGCTCGACCGCGCCGCGCTGCCCGCCCCGCCGCCGGTCGGGGACGGCGCCGGAGCCGGCCGGCGGCCCGTGACGGAGCGGGAACGGGTGCTGTGCGCGGCCGTGGCACACGCTCTGCGCCTGGAGGAGGCCGGCGCCGACGACGACTTCTTCCAACTCGGCGGCGACAGCATCTCGGCGATCACCGTGGTGGCCCAGGCGCGCGCCGCCGGACTGCGGATCACCGCACGGCAGGTCTTCCAGCACCGCACCCCCGCCGCGCTGGCCCAGGTCGCGCTCGCGGACGCTCGCCCGCCGGCACCCGGCGCCCCCGCCGGTGGCGAACCGGCCCCGCTCGTACACCTGGACCCAGCCGACCGGGACCGGCTGGCCGCCCGGCACCCCGGCCACCACGACGTACTGCCGCTCTCCCCGCTGCAACGCGGACTGCTCTTCCACGCCCGGTACGACGAGGACGAGCCGACACCCGACGTCTACACCGTGCAACTCGTCCTCGACCTCACCGGCCGGGTGGACCCGGACCGGCTGCGGGCCGCCGGGTCGGCGCTGCTGCGCCGCTACCCCAATCTGCGCGCCGGGTTCTGGACCGACGGCGCCGAACCGGCGCAGGTGATCCCCGCCCCGGGCCCCATGCCCTGGCAGGAACTGGACCTCCGCCCGCTGGACGCCGGACGGCAGGACGAGGAGATACGTTCCTTCCTCGACGCGGACCGGGCGCGCCGGTTCGACCTGTCCGCACCGCCGCTGATCCGCATGAGCCTGCTGCGGCTGGCCGACGACCGCCACCGCCTCGCCCTCACCAGCCACCACATCCTCATGGACGGCTGGTCCCTGCCGATGCTCCTCGACGAACTGCTCACCGGCTACGCGGGCGGCCCGGAGCTCCCGCCGCCGCCCGCCTTCCGCGACTACCTCGGCTGGCTGGCCGCGCAGGACCCGGAGCGGTCCAGGGCGGCCTGGCGGCAGGCGCTGGACGGCGCGAGCCCGTGCGCCGTGGCCCCGGGCGGCGCCGCCACCCGGCGGTCCGGCACACCGCGCCGGGTGGACGTGCCGTTCACCGCCGCCGAGACCAGCGCGCTCTCGGCGGCGCTGCGCGCCACCGGCGTCACCCTCAACACCCTCGCACAGACCGCCTGGGCCGTGGTCCTGGGCCAGCTCACCGGCCGCGACGACGTGGTCTTCGGCGGCTCGGTGGCGGGGCGGCCACCGGAGATCCCCGGTGTCGACCGCATGATCGGCCTGTTCACCAACACCGTGCCGGTACGCGTCAGGACGCGGCCGGCGGAAACCCTGACCGACCTGCTCAGGCGGGTCCAGGACGAACAGTCCGAACTGCTCGCCCACCAGCACACCGCCCTCGCCGACATCCAGCGCGACGCCGGCGGCGACCTGTTCGACACGATGACGACGGTCGAGAACTACCCCGACGCCGCGGGGCTGCTGACCGGGGGACCGGCCGGGGACGGCGGCGATCCGGACGGCCTGCGGCTGACCGGGGCGAGCGTCGACGACGCCACCCACTACCCGCTCAGCCTCACCGTGGTCCCCGGCACGCGGCTGCTGCTCCGCCTGGAGTACCGGCCCGACCTGTACTCCGCCACCGAGGCCGGGTCGATCGCCGCCCGGCTGCGGCACGTTGTGGCCGGCGTGGTGAGCGGCGCGGACGTACCCGTCGGCCGGCTGGCACTGGCCGACGCGGCCGAGCGTACGGCGCTGCTGGCCCGGGCGGCCGGGCCCGTACTGCCCGGCGGGCCGGTCGAAGGCCCCGCCGAGCTGGTGACCAAGTGGGTGGCGCCGGCCGGCGACCGCATCGCGGTGACGGACGGTGCGACGGCGCTCGGCTACGCGGATCTCGACCGGCGTGCCGACCATCTCGCCCGGCTCCTGACCGCAGGCGGAGCGGGCCCCGACACCGTCGTCGCGCTGGCGCTGCCCCGGACGCCCGCCCTGATCGTGGCGGCCCTGGCCGTCGCCAAGGCGGGCGCCGCGTTCCTGTGGCTCGACCCCACCTTGCCGGAGCGACGGCAAGCCCAACTGCTGTCCGGCGCAGGGGCGCTGCTCGCGGTCACCACGGCGGGTGACGGCGCGGGCCTGCCGCCCGGCCTGCCGGTGGTGACTGTGGACGCGGCGGACCACCGGGGCGCTGTGTCGCCCGCGGATTCGCCCCCTTCTGGCCAGCATGCCGTTATCGCGGCGGGTGACGGTGCCGAGCACGGTGGTGGTGCGCCGCTTGACGCTGCGCCGCGTTCCGATCTGCCGGTTCCGGCCGGGGATGCTCCCGGTCAACGGGGCGGCGAGCCGCCTTCGGCCGCCCCGCGTCCCGAGCCCCGTGTCGGCACCGCGATAGGTGACCGTGCGACGCTGCCGGCCGGTCCGTCGGTTCCGGACCCGCACTCGCACCCGCACCCGCACCCGGACGCGCCGGAGCACCGGGGCGGGGTGCCGTTCCCGGTTTCGTCGCGTTCCGATCGACTCGCTGTCGTCGCGGCGGGTGACGGTGTGCCGGCCCCGACCCCGGCGTGTCCGGACCATCTCGCCTATGTGCTGCACACCTCCGGGTCCACCGGAACTCCGAAGCCGGTGGCCGTCACCCGGCGCGGGGCGCACACCATGGTCCGGGCCCAGCTGGCCCGGTTCGCTCTCGACGGCGACAGCCGGATGGCACAGCTCGCGCCCTGGAGCTTCGACGCCGCGATGTCCGAATGGCTCACGGCCATGGCGGCCGGTGCCGCCGTCGTGCTGCCGCCCGCCGGGGAGCCGCTGGTCGGCGAGGCACTGGCCCGCTGGATCGACACCGCCGGGGTGACCCACGTACAGCTCACCCCCGCCGTACTGGCCACCGTGCCCGAGGGATCCCTGAGCGGGGTACGCACCCTCGTCGTCGGCGGCGAGTCCTGCCCGCCGGAGCTGGTGGCCCGCTGGGCACCCGGCCGGCTGATGATCAACGCGTACGGTCCCACCGAGGCGAGCGACACCGTGACGCTCGCCGACTGCCGGCCGGACGCCGGCGCGGGCTCCGCCCCCGGCGCCCGGGTGCCCATCGGCACCCCGGTGGCGAACACCTCGGTCCATGTGCTCGACGCCGCGCTGCGGCCCGTCCCGCCCGGCACCCCTGGCGAGTTGTACGCGGCCGGCCCCGGCGTGACCCGCGGCTACCTCGGCCGCCCGGCGTACACCGCGGAACGCTTCGTGGCCTGCCCCTTCGGGCCGCCCGGCGCCCGCATGTACCGCACCGGCGACCTGGCGCGCTGGACCACCGACGGCGAACTGGAGTTCCTCGGCCGCGCCGACCGCCAGGTCCAGCTGCACGGCGTACGGGTCGAACCGGCCGAGGTCGAGGCCGCGCTGGCCGACTGCCCCGGCGTCGGCCAGGCCGCCGTGCTCGCGGTCGGCGAACCGCCCCGGCTGGTGGCGTACGCCGCGCCCCGCCCGGGCGGCGAACTGCCCTCGCCCGCCGACCTGATCACCTGGCTCGCCCGGGTGCTGCCCCGGAACCTGGTGCCCTCCGCCGTGGTCCCGCTGCCCGCGCTGCCGCTCAACCGCCACGGCAAGATCGACCGGCACGCGCTGCCCGACCCGGCCGCGCCACGCCGCGCCGCCCACCGGGAGCCGGGCACCGAACGCGAACGCGTGCTCTGCGCCGCCGTCGCCGCCACCCTGAGCCTGGACCGGGTCGGCCCGGACGACGACTTCTTCGGCATCGGCGGCGACAGCATCACCTCGATCCAGCTCGTGGCCCGCGCCCGGGCGGCGGGACTGCGGCTGACCGCCCGGCAGATCTTCGAACACCGGACGGCCGCCGCACTGGCGGCGGTCGCCACCGCGCTGCGCGCCGAGGACGACGCGGACGTACCGGTCGGCCCGCTCGCCGCGTGGCCCATCGCCGCCTGGCTGCGCGACCGCGCGGCGCCGCTGGAGCGCTTCACCCAGTCGACCGTGCTCGGCACCCCCGCCGGCACCACCGAGGACCAGCTGCTGACGGCCATCGGCGCGCTGCTCGACCGGCACGACGCGCTCCGGCTGCGGCTGCTGCGCCCCCGGTGGACCCTGGACATCGCCCCGCGCGGCGCGGTCTCCGCCGCCGACTGCTGGCGGCGCGTCGACGTACGGGGGCTGGACCGGGACGCCCTGCGCACCGCGATCGACACCGAACGCGCCCGCGACGGAGGCGGGTTCGACCTCGCCGCCGGCGTGGTGCTGCGCGCGGTGTGGTTCGACGCCGGACCGCGCGAGCCCGGCCATCTGCTGCTGTCCATCCATCATCTGGCCGTCGACGGATACTCCTGGCGGGTGCTGCTGCCCGACCTGATCGCCGCCGCCGGCGCTGCGGCGGCCGGGCAACCGGTACGACTGCCCGCCGTGGGCACCTCACTGCGCCGCTGGACCCGGCTCCTCCACGAGCAGGCCGGCTCCAGCGACCGCCGCGCCGAACTGCCGTACTGGCTCGGAGTCACCGCCCCGACCGAGGCCCCAGCACTCACCCGGCAGCCCCTGGACCCGGCCCGGGACACGTACGGCCGGGCCCGGTTCCGTACCCGCCTCCTCCCGGCGGAGCTGACCGCCGAACTGCTGACGACGGTCCCGGCCGCCTTCGGCGGCACCGTCCAGGACATCCTGCTCACCGCGCTGGCCATGGCCGTCGCCGAGCACCGCCGGGGCCGCGGCGAACCGGACGACGGCAGCCTGCTGGTCGATGTCGAGGGCCACGGCCGCGAGGAGATCGCCGAGGGCGTCGATCTCACCCGCACCGTGGGCTGGTTCACCAGCATGTACCCGGTACGGCTGCGGCTCGGCGAGCCGCAGCCGGCCGAACTGTACGAGGGCGGGCCGGCGGCCGGCCGCGCCGTGAAGCGGGTCAAGGAGCAACTGCGCTCGGCGCCGGACGGCGGCCTCGGCTACGGCATGCTGCGCCACCTCGACCCCGACAGCGCCGCCGCCCTCGCGGACGGCGCCGCCGCCGAGATCCTCTTCAACTACCTGGGCCGGTTCGACGGGCGATCGGACACCGGCGCCTGGAGCCCGACCGTGGAGTCGGGCGAACCGGCCGGCGGGCTCGACCCGGACATGGCCATGCCGCACGCCCTGGAACTCAACGCCATGGTGGTCGGCGGCCCGTCCGGGCCCGCCCTGGCCGCGACCTGGTCCTGGGCCCCCGGCGCGCTCGACGACGCGACCGCCGCCGCGCTGGCGGATGACTGGCAGCGGGCGCTGCACGCGCTGTGCGCCCACGTACGCGCCCACGGCGGCGGCCGTACCCCGTCCGACTTCCCGCTCGCCCGGCTGGACCAGGACGAGGTCGACCTGCTGACACGTCAGCAGCCGGACGTCCGCGACATCTGGCCGCTCACCCCGCTCCAGGAGGGCCTGCTCTTCCACAGCGGCTACGACGACGGCCCCGACCTGTACACGATGCAGCTCTACATCGACCTGACCGGCCCGGTGAACGCCGCCGCCGTCCGGCACGCGGGCCGGCTGATGCTGCGCAGGCACCCGAACCTGCGGGCCGCGTTCCGCTGGCAGGGCCTGCGCCGCCCGGTCCAGATCATCACCGACCGCGACGACTTCGCCTGGCGGGAGACCGATCTCAGCGACCTGGCGGAGACCGACCGCCGGGCGGCGCTGGACCGGCTCCAGGCCGCCGACCGCGACCAGCGGTTCGACCTCACCCGGGCCCCCCTGATGCGGATGGCCCTCATCCGGCTCGCACCGGACCGGCACCGGCTGCTGGTGACCCACCACCACACCCTGATCGACGGCTGGTCCACCCCGCTGTTCGTACGGGAACTCCTCGCCCTGGCCGCCGACGGGGGCGACACCGGCACCCTGCCCCCGGTGCGCCCCTACCGCGACTTCCTCGGCTGGCTCGACGCCCAGGACCCGACCGCCTCCGTCGCGGCGTGGAGGCGGGCGCTCGCCGAACTGGACGGCCCCACCCTGGTGGCCGGCGACCGTGGTACGCGGCATCTGCCGGTCCGCCCGCGCGAGCTGACGGCCGAGCTGGACGCGGCCACCACCGCCGCCCTCACCGCCGCGCTGCGCGAACACGGGCTGACCCTGCACACCGTCGTACTCGGCGTATGGGCCACGGTGCTGGCCCGGCTGACCGGCCGCGACGACGTGGTGTTCGGCGCCACGGTGTCCGGCCGGCCGGGCGAACTGGACGGATCCGGCGACATGCTCGGGCTGTTCATCAACACGGTGCCGGTACGGATCCGGCTGCGTCCGGGTGACACGGTCGGGCACCTCCTGCGGGAGATCGCCGCCGGCCAGGCGGAGCTGCTCGCCCACCACCACGTGCCGCTCAGTGAGATCCAGCGGACGACGGGGCACGACGCGCTCTTCGACACCGCCGTCGTGGTGGAGAACTTCCCGGCCGGACCGCAGGAGGACCCCGGGGAGGCCGACGCGATGCGGGTCGCCGGGGCGGGCGGCTACGACGCCACGCACTACACGCTGGACCTGACCGTGGCGCCGCACGAGCGGCTGCGGATCGTGCTGCGCCACCGGCCCGACACCTTCGGGCAGGACGCGGCGGCGGCCGTCCTCGACCAGGTGATGGAGCTGCTGCGTACCGTGGTGGCCGAACCGGACGCCCCGGTGGGGCGGTTGCGGGCACCGGCCGGTGCCGAGCGGTCCCGCCGGCTCGCCGTGGGCGCGGCCCGGCCGTGGGCCGGCCCGCCCCCGCTGCCGGCGGACGGCCTCCTGCCGGAGCTGTTCGAGGCCCGGGCCGCCGCCTGCCCCGAGCGGACCGCCGTCGCCGACGGTGACCGGGCCGCGAGCTATGCCGAACTCAACGCCCGGGCCAACCGGCTGGCCCGCCTCCTGGTGGCCCGGGGCGCCGGGCCCGAGCGGGTGGTGGCGGTGGCGATGCCGCGTTCCGTGGACGCGGTCGTCGCCGTCCTGGCGGTGGCGAAGACCGGCGCCGCGTTCCTCCCGGTCGACCTGGACTATCCGGCGGAGCGGGTGGCGGTCATGTTCGCCGACGCGCGCCCCTGCCTGGCGGTGGCCACGGCCGCGACGGCCGGCGCGCTTCCGCCGGAGGTCGAGCCGCTGCTCCTCGACGAGGCGGCGGGGCGGGACGCGACAGCGGCTCCGGCCGCCCGGGGCGCGGGCGCCCGCACCGGGCGTTCCGGGGTGACCCCGACAGCTCCGCTTCCGGGGTCCCACGACGAAGCAGAGCCGGAGCCCGGCGGACCACGTCGGGCGAGCACACCGCCCAACGCCGAGCGGGCGGGCCTCCCGGAACCCGCCGCAGCCGCACCGGGCGGCGCGGGCCCGGCGGTCGCCGATCTCACCGGCGCCGACAGACTTGGGCCGCTGCGGGCAGCGGAGCGGGCGGGATGCTCGGCGGACGACGCGCCGGGTCCGGCGGACTCCGGCCCCATCGGTGCCGTGGGGGTGGCCGAGCGGGCGGGTTCTTCGGCATCTGCCGGCGTCGTACCGGCGGTCGCCGGTCGTGCGGGCGACGTGATCGGGCTGGCCGGCGCCGATCTCTGCGACGCCGATCGGCTCGGGCCGCCGTCGGCAGTGGAGCGGGCGGGGTTCGCGGCGGACGCCGGCCCGACCGGTGCCGTGGGGGCGGCTGAGCGGGCGGGTTCTTCGGCATCTGCCGGCGTTGTACCGGCGGACGGCGATCTCACCGATGCCGATCGGCTCGGTGCCCTGCGGTCGGGGCAGCCGGCCTACGTGTTGTTCACCTCGGGCTCGACCGGCCGGCCCAAGGCGGTGGCCGTGACCCATGCCGGGGTGGCGAACATGGCCGCCGTGCAGATCGACCGGTTCGGCGTGGACGCCGATTCCCGGGTGGCGCAGCTCGCTTCCTGGAGCTTCGACGCGGCCATGTCCGAGCTGTTCACCGCGCTGCTCTCCGGGGCCACGCTGGTACTGCCCCCACCGGGCACCGTGCTCGCCGGCGAGCCCCTCGCGCGCTGGATCGACCAGCGCAAGGTCAGCCACGTCCAGTTGACGCCCGCCGTCCTTGGCACCCTGCCCGACGACGCGCTGGCCGGCGTCGGCACCCTCGTCGTCGGCGGCGAGGCGTGCCCCGCCGAGCTGGCGGAACGCTGGTCGGCCGGGCGCCGGATGATCAACACGTACGGGCCGACCGAGGCCGCCGACACCGTCACCCTCGCCGACTGCGGCCCGGCGGCCGGCGCCGCTGTCGCGCCCATCGGCCGGCCGGTGCCGCGCGTCGGCGCGTACGTGCTCGACGCCACCCTCCAGCCGGTCGCCGAGGGCGCCACCGGTGAGCTGTACGTGACCGGCGCCGGGCTGGCCCGCGGCTATCTCGGCCGGCCGGGGCGCACCGCGGAGCAGTTCGTGGCCTGCCCGTTCGGGGCGCCGGGCGAGCGGATGTACCGCACCGGTGATCTGGTACGCCGCCGGCCGGACGGCCTGCTGGAGTTTCTGGGACGCGCCGACCAGCAGGTGAAGATCCGCGGGGTCCGCGTGGAACTCGCCGAGATCGAGGCCGCCGTCACCGCCCTCCCCGCCGTGGCCCGGGCGGCCGTGGTGGTCCGCGAGGACCGGCCGGGCGACGCCCGCCTGGTGGCCTACGCGGTACCTGCCCCCGGCGCCCCGCTGGACGGCGCCGCCGCCCGCCGGAGCCTGGCCAGGACGCTGCCGCGCGCCCTCGTGCCCGCCGCCGTGGTGGCGCTCCCCGAACTGCCCGTCACCCCCAACGGCAAACTCGACCGGGCCGCGCTGCCCGCGCCGCCGCCCGCCGCGGCCGGCGGCCGGGCGGCCCGTACCCCGGCCGAGCAGGTGCTGTGCGACCTGTTCGCCGACGTACTGGGCGTCCCGCTGGCCGGCGCCGACGACGACTTCTTCGACCTCGGCGGCCACTCCCTGCTCGCCACCCGGCTGACCGGCCGGGTACGCGACGCCCTCGGCACGGACGTGGACATCAGGACCCTGTTCGAGCACCCCACCCCGGCCGCCCTGGCGGCGGAGCTGGCCGGCCGCGAGGGCGGCCCGGCACGCCCGCGCCCGGAGCCCGCCGACCGGCCGGCGCGGCTGCCGCTGTCGCACGGGCAGCGCCGGTTCTGGTTCCTCAACGAGCTGGCCGGCGGCGCCGTCAACAACAGCATGCCGCTCGCCCTGCGGCTGCCCGGCGAGGCGGACGCCACCGCCCTGCGCCAGGCCCTCGACGACGTGGTGGCCCGGCACGAAAGCCTGCGCACGGTGTTCCCCACCGGGCCGGACGGCGTCCCCCACCAGCACGTGCTCGCCGATGGCCGGGCACCGCTGACCACCGCCGCGTGCGCCCCCGGGGAGCGGCCGGCGGCGATGGCCGCCGCGCTCGGCCGGGGCTTCGACCTCGCCACCGAAACCCCGCTGCGCGCCCACCTGTTCACCGCCGGCCCCGGCCAATCCGTCGTGCTGCTCGTCCTGCACCACATCGCCGGCGACGGCTGGTCGCTCGGTGTCCTCGCCGAGGACCTGCACACCGCGTACGCCGCCAGGCTGGCCGGCCGCGCCCCCGGGTGGCAGCCGCTGCCGGTTCAGTACCCCGATGTCACCCTGTGGCAGCGTGCCCTGCTCGGCGCGCCGGAGCGGCCCGACAGCCGGCACTCCCGCCAACTGGAGCACTGGCGCCGCACGCTGGCCGGCCTGCCCGACTGCACCCCGCTGCCCACCGACCGGCCGCGTACCGCCGCCACCGGCGACCACGGCGGTACGGTCACCCTCGATGTCGACGCCGAACTGCACGCCCGCCTGCTGGGCGTCGCCCGGCGCACCGGCACCACGTTGTTCATGGTGTTGCAGACGGCGCTGAGCGCCCTGCTGACCCGGCTGGGCGCGGGCACCGACATCCCGATCGGCACGCCGGTCGCCGGCCGCGGCGACCCGTCCCTGGACCGGCTCGTCGGCTGCTTCGTCAACTTCCTGGTGCTGCGGGCCGACACCGGCGGCGATCCGACGTTCCGCCGGCTGCTGGAGCGGGTCAGGGAGGCGGACCTCGCCGCCTACGCGCACCCGGACCTGCCCTTCGAGTCCCTGGTCGAAGCCCTCAACCCGGCCAGGACACCGGCCCGGCATCCGCTGTTCCAGGTGGTGCTGTCCCTCCAGACCGCCACAGCGGCGGCCCCGGCTGCCGAGGGCGGCTTCGAGGAACTGCCGGTCGAACCGGCCACCGCCCAGTTCGACCTGTTCTTCGAGGTCACCGAGCGGCGCGGCAGCGACGGCGCCCCGCGGGGCCTGGACTGTCACCTCGGCTACCGGGGCGATCTGTACCACCGCTCGACCGCCCGGGCGTTCCACCGCTGGTTCGGGACGCTGCTGAGCGCCATGGCCACCGACCTCGACCAGCCCGTCGGCCGGCCCCAACTGCTCACCGGCGGCGAGCGCCGCCGCGTACTGGAGGACTGGAACGCCACCGGGGCGCCGGCCGCCCCGGACGTGGTGACCGCCTTCCAGCGGCAGGTCCTGCGTACCCCGGACGCCGCCGCCGTCATCGGCGAGAGGGCCACCCTCAGCTACGCCGCCCTCGACCGGCGGTCCAACCGGCTCGCGCACCATCTCATCGGCCGGGGCGCGGGACCGGGCGCGCTGATCGCCCTGGAGCTGCCCCGGACCGAGGATTTCCTGGTCGCCGTGCTCGCGGTGCTCAAGACCGGCGCGGCCTACCTGCCGCTCGACCCCGGCCACCCCGCCGACCGACTGCGGCACATCCGGGCGGACGCCGCACCCGATCTGGTGCTGACCGCCGTGCCCGGCGACGGCGAGCCGGCGGTGGCCGGCTGCCCGGACACCGCGCCCGGCGACGCGGATCAGGCGGCGCGCCCGCCGTCCCCGTCCGACCCGGCGTACGTCATCTACACCTCCGCCACCACCGGTCCGCCCAAGGGCGTGGTCATCGGCCGGGGCGCCCTCGCCAATCTGCTCGCCGCGCTGCGCGACGTCCTGCGGCTGGCCCCCGGCGACCGGATGCTGTCGGTGACCACCGCCGCCTTCGACATGTCGGTGCCGGAGCTGTACGCCCCGCTGCTGAGCGGCGCCGCCGTGGTGATCGCCGGTCCGCAGACGGTCCGCGACCCGGCGGCGCTGGCCCGGCGGTGTGCCGGGACCGGGGTCGGCGTCGTGCACGCCACCCCCTCGCTGTGGCAGTCGCTGGCCGAATCGGTGCCCGGACTGCTGCCCGGGCTGCGGAAGTTCACCGGCGCCGAGGCGCTGCCCGCCGGGCTGGCCGGCCGGCTGACCGGCGCCGGCGGCGAGCTGACCAATCTGTACGGTCCGACCGAGACCACCGTGTGGTCCACCGCCGCCCGGCTCTCCGGCCCGGTGGACGGGCAGCCGATCGGCACCCCGCTGGCCAACACCCGGGCCTATGTGCTCGACGAACGGCTGCGGCCGGTGCCCCCCGGGGTGACCGGGGAGCTGTATCTGGCCGGCGCCGGGCTCGCGCACGGCTATCTGCGCCGGCCGGCGCTGACCGCCGAACGGTTCACCGCCTGCCCGTGGGGACCGCCCGGCGAGCGGATGTACCGCACCGGGGACCTGGCCCGCTGGACCTCCGCCGGGCAGCTGGAGTACGGCGGACGGGCCGACCAGCAGATCAAGCTGCGCGGCTTCCGGATCGAGCCGGGCGAGGTCGAAGCGGCCCTGGTCTCCCATCCGGCCGTGGCCAGGGCGGCGGTCATCGCGCGCGAGGACCGGCCCGGCGACCGGCGGCTGGTGGCGTACGTCGTACCGGCGGCGGGCGGTGCCATCGACCCGGCGGCGCTGCGCGCGCACGCGGGCCGCACCCTGCCGCCGTACATGATGCCGAACGCCGTCGTCGCGCTCCCCGTCCTGCCACGCACCCCGAACGGCAAGCTCGACCGCGCGGCGCTGCCCGCGCCGCCGGCCGCGCGCGCCGGCCTCGCCGCCCGCAGCCACCGCGAGGAACTGCTGTGCCAGCTCTTCGCGCAGGTGCTCGGCGTCCCCGAGGTCGGCGTCGACGACAACTTCTTCGACCTCGGCGGCCATTCGCTGCTGGCCGCCACGCTGGCCGGGCGGATCCGGGCCGAACTGGGCGCCGAACCCGGCCTCGGCCCGCTCTTCGCCCACCCGACGCCCGGCGCGCTCGCCGCCCGGCTTGACGGGGGCGGCGGCGACCGCGGCCTCGGCGTACTGCTGCCGATCCGTACCACCGGGCGCCTGGCGCCGCTGTTCTGTGTGGCGCCGATCGCCGGCCTCGCCTGGTGCTACACGGGCCTGCTGCGCCACCTGGACCCCGAACGGCCCATCTACGGCCTCCAGTCCCGGCTCGCGGCCCCGGACCGCCCGCTGCCCGGCTCGCTCGCCGAGGTCGCCGCCGACCACCTGGAACAGATCCGCGCGATACGGCCCACCGGTCCGTACCACCTGCTCGGCTGGTCGTACGGCGGGCTGGTGGCGCACGAACTGGCCGTGCGGCTGCGGCGCGAGGGGGCGCCGGTGGGGCTGCTGGCGCTGCTCGACGCCCACCCGGTGGCCGACGGCGACCTGGCCGTCCCCGTCGATCCGGTGGCCGCGCTGCACCGCCTGCTGGGCCCGGAGACGGCCGCCGAGCTGGCCACCGACCTGGCCGGGGTGGTGGCCAACAACGCCCGGCTGGCCGCGGCACACCGCCCCGGGCGCTTCGACGGCGCCATTGACCTGTTCCACGCGACGGCCGGACCCGGCCCGGACCGCTCGGCCGCCTGGACCGATCACACCACCGGTGACCTGCGCGTACACCGGATCGCCTGCGCGCACGACGACATGACCCGGCCCGAGCAGCTGCGCCGCATCGGCGCCGAGCTCGACAGCCGGCTGAGACGACAGCCCTGAAGGAGCAGCACACCATGACCAATCCGTTCGACGACGCCGAGGGCCGCTTCCTGGTCCTGGTCAACGACGAGGGCCAGCACTCGCTGTGGCCCGCGTTCGCCGAAGTGCCCGCCGGCTGGACGGTGGCGCACCCCGAGGACAGCCGCCAGGCGTGCCTGGACTACGTCGAGACGCACTGGACGGACATGCGGCCCCGCACTCTGGTGCGGTCGATGGAGGACGCCGGGCCGGCGTCCTGATCCGTCCCCCTCCCAGCAGCCACTGATCAGGAGCCGGTGACCACCTTGTCCGACCATCTCGTTCCCCTGCCCGGCACCCCGTGGAGCGTGTGGCGGCACACCCTCGTGCGCTCCGCCGGGTTCCCCGCCGACGGCGTCGCCGCCTTCGGCGCGCCCGGGCTGGCCAGGACCGTGGACCGGCTACTGGCGGGCGACGCCGGTGCGTCCGCCGACCTCGACGCCGCGTTCGCCGCCGCGCTGACCGACCTGGGCCGGGCCGTCCACGAGGTGTGCGCCGACCCGGGGTTCCGGCAGGCGGTCACCTGGCAGAACCCGGGAGCGCTCAGCTCCGTGGCCGGGGTGCTGCGCGACGGCCCCGGGGCGCGGCGCAACGAACGCCGCCGCCGCCGGGAGGAGATCGTCGCCAAGTACTGGCAGCGGTACTGCACCAAGAACGACACGATCGGCTTCTTCGGCCCGATGAGCTGGTCGACGGTGGACAACGGCGGTCCGCGCCTTGAGGTACGGCACGGGCCGGCGCTGGTGCGGCGCGGCGCGGTGCACTTCGAGTGGTGGGCGCTCGACGCGCTGGCGCAGCGCCTGGCGGCCGATGAACGGCTGCGTCCCTGGCTGCCGGTGGCCGTGCAGCCGCAGCTGCGGCTCGACGGCCGCCGCCTGCTGTGGCCGAACCGGCCCGCGCAGGAGCTGCCGGCCGGCGCCGCCGAGCTGGTGGCCCGCTGCGACGGGCGCCGGCGGGCCGGCGAGCTGGCGGCCTGGCTGACCGGGGACGGTACGTTCCGCCGCCCGGCCGATGTGTACGCGCAGCTCGACGAGCTGGCCGCCGCCGGGGTGCTGCGGCTGGGCTTGGACCTGCCGATGGACCTCGGCGCCGAACGGCTGCTGCGCGAGCGGCTGGCCGGCATCGGCGACACCGGGGCCCGGGCGTGGGCGCTGGCGACGATGGACCGGCTGTGCGAGGCCCGCGACGCGGTGGCCGCGGCCGAAGGACCGGACGAACTCGCCTCCGCCATGGGTGCGTTGGAGGACAACTTCACCGACATCACCGGCCAGGACGCCCGGCGGCGGCCCGGCGAGACCTACGCCGGCCGTACCCTGTGCCATCTGGACACCGTCCGCGACCTGGACATCACCGTCGGCGGGGACGTCCTGGCCAGGCTGGCCGGCCTGGCGCCGCTGCTCCAGTCGGCGCGCTGGCTGTCGGCCCGGATCGCGGAGGCGTACACGGCGGCGCTCACCGGGCTGTACCACGAGCTGGCCGCCGACGCCGGCGCGGTGGAAGTACCGCTGCACGAGCTGTGGTTCATGGCCCAGGCGCTGGTCTTCGGCGAAGAGCGGCCCGCGGACCCGGTGGTCGCCGACTTCCTGACCCGGTGGACGGCGGTACTCGGCCTGGCGGACGTCCGGCCCGGCACCGCCGAACTGCGGTTCACCGCAGGCGAACTCGGCGCCCGGGTCGCCGAGGCGTTCCCGGCCGACCGGCCCGGCTGGTCAGAGGCCCGGGTGCACAGCCCCGACATCCACCTGTGCGCCACCGACGCCGAGGCGCTGGCCCGTGGCGACTACACTCTGGTGCTCGGCGAACTGCACATCGCCTCCGCCGCGTTCGACACCCAGTTCTTCGCGCTCGGACACCCGGAACCGCACGTGCTGCGCGAGGCCCTGGCCGCCGACCTGCCGGACAGCCGGGTCCGGCTGCTGCTGCCGCCCGACTGGCCCCGGCACTGTTCCCGCAACGCGTACTGGATGCACGGGCCGCAGGATGTGGAACTGGGCTTCGTCCCCGCCCCGGGGGCGGACCCCGACCGGCTGGTACCGGTCACCGCCCTGACCGTGACCGAGACCCCGGACGGGCTGCTCGCCCGGGCGGCGGACGGCCGGCGCTGGCCGATCCTCGAAGTCTTCGCGAACCTGCTGGGCCTCCAGGCGTTCGACACCTGGAAGCTGGCCGGCGCCGGCGGCCACACGCCACGGATCACGGTCGACGACCTCGTCCTCGTACGCCGCACCTGGCGGTCCACGGTCGGCGCCGGCGGGCTGGCCGATGTCACCGGCGAGCGGCAGCGGTACGTGGCGGCCCGCCGCTGGCGGCTGGCCGCGGACATGCCCGAGCAGGTCTACGTCCGGGTCGCCACCGACATCAAGCCGCAGTTCGTCGACTTCACCAGCCCGGTGTACGTACGCCTGCTGTGCACCATGCTGCGCGCGGCCCGGGCGAAGGGCGGCGACGAGGTGGAGGTGATCGTCACCGAGGCGCTGCCCACGGCCGGGCACGCCTGGCTGGCCGATGGGCAGGGCCGCCGGTACTCCTCCGAGCTGCGGCTCCAGATCATCGATCCGGAGCCGCCCGGCCGGCCCTGACCACCCCTGACCACCCGGCCCGCGCCCGCCTCCGGTCAGCTCGGGCGCGGGCGCGGCAGGACCGGAATCGTGGTGGCCCCGGCGGTGGCGGGGCGCGCCGCCGCCGGGGCCTGCGGCTGGGCCGCCAGCAGTTCGGCGATGCGCTTGGCCATGCCCGCGACCGTGGGGGCGTCGAACAGCGTGCGCATCGGCAGCCGTACCCCGGTGGCCTTGCGGATCTGCGCGACCAGTTGCACGGCCACCAGCGAATTGCCGCCCAGCTCGAAGAAGTCGTCGTCCTCGGCGATGTCCTCCTCGCCGAGAACCGCCGTCCACACCCGGCCGACGGTGGCCACCAGGTCATCGCCGCTGTCCCCGGCACCGCCGTCGGCGCCGCCCGCCCGGCCCTGGCCGGCCGCCCCGGGTCCGGCGAGCACCGGCTCCGGGAGCTCGCCGCGCAGCACGGCCAGCGCCCGCCCGGCCCGCTCGGCGCTGCCGCGCAGCATGGCGTCGTACCGTCCCGGGGTGATCAGCACATGGGCCGCCGGCGCCGCGGCCACCACCCGGCCCAGCGCCACCAGACCGTCGGCGGGCCCGATCGCCCAGGGGTCGGCGGGCTCGGCGTCCGGCGCCGCCGGCTCCGGCGTGGTGGCGAGCCCCGCCCGGATCGCGTCCGGTTCGACCGCGCGCAGCATGAAGTCGGCGACCGTGACGAGCGGCCGTCCGGCGTCGTCGGTGACGGCGAAGTCCCAGGAGACGATGGCCGCGGCGTCGTCGTGCGCGCCGTCCCGCCACCGGTGCACCCACACCGCGGAGTCGAGCGGGGCGTGGATCCGTACCCGGCCGTAGCCGATCGGCAACCGGGTACCGCCGCCGCCGGGACCGACCGGCATGGTCGCCACGTCCAGCAGCGCGGGATGCAGCGGCCAGTCGGCGCCGTCCGGCTCGGCCGGGGCCAGCCGCACGAGTTCCTCGTCGGCGCCGAGCCACGCTTCGCGCAGGCAGTGCCAGCGAGGCCCGAACGTCAGGACCGGGTTGCTGTCGAGCTGCTTGCCGAAGTGCTCGACCTCGGCCGCCGACGCGGCGCACCGCCGGCGGATCGCCGCGAGGTCGAGCCGCGCGGTGCCGTCCGGCCGGACCCACGCGGCATGCCCACGGGTGTGGGTGTGCACGGAGTCCCCGCGCACACCGGCCACGGTGAACTCCACCCCGTCGGCGACCGGCCGCAGGGTGACGCGCAGCTCCGTAGGGGCGCCGTCGGGGGCGGTGACCGGCTCGATGAACGTGATGTCGGACAGCTCCAGTTCGCTGTCCACCTCCGGCGCGGGCCGCCAGGCGGTCACCGCGGCCCGTACGAGTTCGAGCTGGCCGGTACCGGGCATCACCGGCACCCCGGCGATGCGGTGCTCGTCGAGCAGCCAGTGCCGGGCGGCCGAGACGGTGCCCCGGCAGTACGCGGGGGCGCCGCCGGCGGCCGGCACCAGTTCGGTCAGCACCGGGTGGGCGATCGGTACGGTGCCGGGGGCGGCCGGCCGGCCCGGGCGGTCGCGGGCGGCGGCGCGGGCCGCCATCCCGATCCGGCCCCAGGCGCCCCAGCCCAGCGACAGCACCGGGGCCGGCCAGCCGTGGTCGGCGGCGGCGTAGGCGTCGAGAAAGGCGTTGGCGCCGGTGTAGTCGGTGTCGCCGATGCCGCCGACCACCGAGGAAACCGAGGAGAACAGGACGACCGTGTCCAGCGGAAGGTCCCCGAACACGGCCCGCAGGGCGAGGGTTCCGGTTACCTTCGGCGCGAGCACCGCGCGGGCGGCGTCCAGCGTCTTGACCTCCAGCATGCCGTCGCCCGGCAGGCCCGCCGAGTGAATGATGCCGTCCAGTCGCCCGAACCGCGCCAGCAGCTCTTCGCGGACCCGCCGCAGAGCGGCCGGATCGCACACATCGGCGGCCACCGGCAGCACCTCCGCCCCGGCCGCCTCCATCCGCTCCACGGCGGCGATCGCGGTGCCGGCCCGGCCGGCGGTGCCGCGCAACGCGCCCCACCGGTCCCGGGGCGGCAGCCCGGAGCGGCCGAGCAGGACCAGCCGGGCCCGGCAGCGGCGGGCCAGGTCCTCGGCCACCGCCAGTCCGAGGCCGTCACAGCCGCCGGTGATGAGGTAGACGCCTTCGGTGCGCCAGGGGCCGGCCGTGTCGTCCGGCAGCGGCACCCGGTCGAAGCCGCGTACCCACAGCCGGCCGCCGCGCAGCGCGAGCGGCCGGTCCGGGTCGAGGGCGGGGTCGCGCCACAGCGCGGCGGCCAGCTGGTCGGCGGCCCGCCCGGTGAGGCTCTGCCCGGCGTCGAGGTCGAGGTGGCGGGCGCTGGCGGCGGGAAGCTCCCGGTTGACGGCGAGCACCGCCCCGGCCACGGTCGCGTGTTCGGGGCGCCGCGCGTCGCCGCCGACGACGTCGTGCACGCCGGCCGTGACCACATCGAGGTGCACCGGGAGGTCGGCGGCCTCGGCGGCCAGCGCCCGGGCCAGGCACACGAGGCTGAGATAGCCGTGCTCCTGGGCGGAGTGGGCGGCGGCGATCGGGTCCGCGCCGGTCGCGGGGGCGGGCGACCAGGCGTGGACGATCCGTACGCCCTCGGTGAGGACCCCGTCGGCCAGCAGGGCCCGCACCAGGGCGAGATAGTCGTCGGGATCGGCGGGGCGTACGGTGTGGCCGCCGGCGCCGTCGGGGGCGTAGCCGCTGCCGGGGCGTACCCGGGTGACCGCCGTCCCGGCCCGGGTCAGCGCGGCGGCCAGGCCGTCCGTGCCCTCGCCGGCCTCGAAGAGTACGCAGCCGGGGGCGGGTCGGGCCGCGGGGGTGGGGGGCAGCCGCCGCCACACCGGCACCTGGAACCACTGGGCCGGCTCGGCCGGGGTCAGGTCCTGGTCCTCCGCGCCGGTGGTGATCCCGGCCGGGGCGGTCGCGGCGCGCGGCGGATCCGGCTCGATCCAGCAGCGGACCCGCTCGTACGGGTAGACCGGCAGCGGTACCCGGGCCGCCCGCTGCCCGAACGCCTCGGGGTCCAGCGGGAATCCGCGGGTCCACAGGGCGCCGGCGGCGGTGTAGCAGACGGTCGGGTCGTCGGCGGACTCGGTCGGCCCGGGCAGGCTGGGCAGCACCAGCGCGTCGCGGCCGGTCTGCATCCGTACCAGCCCGGCGAGCTGCCGGCCCGGGCCGCACTCCACGAACGCCCAGTCACCCTCGGCCAGCAGGGTGCCGACACACTCCCCGAAGCGCACGGTGCCGCGCAGGTGCCGGGCCCAGTACGCCGGGTCCGCGGCGTCCTTGGCCGTGAACCAGCCGCCGGTGACATTCGACAGGAAGCGCAGTCGCGGCGCCCGCCGGGGCACCGCGGCCACGGCGGCGGTGAACTCGGCGAGGATCGGGTCCATCATCGCGGAGTGGAAGGCGTGCGAGGTGCGCAGCTCGCGGCTGCGGATGCCGTCCTCGGCCAGCGCGGCGGCGAACTCCGCGACCGTGTCGGCCGGGCCGGCCACCACGCACACGCCGGGACCGTTCACCGTGGCGATCGACAGCGCCTCCGGCAGCCTCGGCGCGACCTCCTCGGCCGACCGCTGCACGGCGAGCATCGCGCCGGCGGGCAGCGCGTCCATCAGCCGGCCGCGCAGCGCGACCAGCCGCAGCGCGTCGGGGAGTTCGAACACCCCGGCGAGGGTGGCGGCGACGTACTCGCCGATGGAGTGGCCGACCATGGCGTCGGGGGAGTGGCCCCACGAGCGCCACAGCTCGGCCAGCGCGTACTCCACCGTGAACAGCGCCGGCTGGGTGTACGCGGTGCGGCGCAGCCGGTCCTCGGCGGCGTCCCGTTCGGCCCGGGCGGCCCCGGGGTCCGGGCCGCCGCCGTCGGCGAACAGCAACTGCCGCAGATCCAGGCCGAGATCCGGGGCAAGGAGTTCGGCGCAGGTGTCCACGGCGGCACGGAAGACCGGCTCGGTGCGGTAGAGCGACGCGCCCATGCCGGCGTACTGGGCGCCCTGGCCGGAGAACAGCCAGGCCAGCGCGGGGCGTTCCGGCCCGGCCTGGCCGGCCGGCCGGCGCTTGCCCGCCCGCAGCGCCGCGACCGCCGCCGCCCGGTCGGCGGCGACCACCACCGTACGGTGCCGGTGCTCGCGCCGGCCGGCCCGCAGCGTGTGCGCCACGTCGGCGAGGGCCAGTTCGGGCCGGTCGGCCAGGTGTGCGGCGAGTTCGTTCGCGGTGGTGGCCAGCGCCTCGGGGGTGCGCGCGGACAGTTGGAGCAGATGCGCCGGCCGCTCCGAGGGGGTGCCGGCCGGGTTCGGCGGCGCCTCCTCCAGGATGACGTGCGCGTTGGTGCCGCCGATCCCGAACGAGCTGACCCCGGCCCGGCGCGGCGCGCCGTCGCTGTCCCAGGTGGCCAGCGTCGCGTTGACGTAGAACGGGCCGGTCTCGAAGTCGATGGCGGGGTTGGGCGATTCGTAGCCGACACTGGGCGGGATCATCCGGTGCCGCAGCGCCAGCGCCGCCTTGATCAGCCCGGCGGCCCCGGCGGCCTGGCTCAGATGGCCCATGTTGGACTTGAGTGAACTCAGCCCGCACCAGCCCCGGTCGCCGCTGTCCCGGCCGTACGCCTGCGACAGCGCCGCCACCTCGATCGGGTCGCCGAGCCGGGTGGCCGTGCCGTGCGCCTCGACATAGCCCACCGTCCGGGGGTCGACCCCGGCCACCGACAGGGCGGTGGACACCACGGCGGCCTGCCCCGCCACGCTGGGCGCGGTGAAGCCCACCTTGTCGGCGCCGTCGTTGTTGACCGCGCTGCCCCGGATCACCGCGTGCACGTGATCCCCGTCGGCCTGGGCGTCGGACAGCCGCTTGAGCAGCACCACGGCGCCCCCGGAGGCCCACACGGTGCCCGTCGCCCCGGCGTCGAAGGGGCGGCAGCGGCCGTCGGCGGACTCCACCCCGCCCTCGACGTGCCGGTAGCCGTGGTGCAGCGGCAGCTCGATGGACGCGCCGCCGGCCAGGGCCAGATCGCATTCCCCGCCGCGCAGCGACTCGCAGGCGGTGTGCACGGCCACCAGCGAGGTCGAGCAGGCCGTGTGCACGCTCACGCTCGGTCCGCGCAGATCGAGGTGGTACGAGGTGGTGGTCGTGACGTAGTCGGCGAGATTGGCGTTGGACAGGGCCATCGAGCCGTCGAGCGCGTCGCTCACCGCGCGGTTGGCGCCCAGATGCCGCCAGTAGTACCGGGTGGGACCGACCCCGCCGTACACGCCGATGTCCCCGTCGAACCGCTTCGGATCGTAACCGCCGTGTTGCAGCGCGGAGTCCGCCAGCTCCAGAAAGAGCCGGATCTGCGGGTCGGCCAGCTCCGCCTCCCGGCGGGTCATGCCGAAGTAGCCGTAGTCGAACGACTCGGGGTGCTCCAGGGCGGACACCACCGGCACGTACGACGGGTCGTCGACCACCTCGGGGGACACCCCCGCCGCGAGCAGTTCGGCGCGCGGCACGGCACGGGTCGACACCACGCCGTCGACCAGGTTGCGCCACAGCGCGTCGACATCTGCCGCGTCGGGCAGCCGGCACGCCATGCCCACGATCGCGATCGGTTCGACGTCGTCTTCGCCGCCGGGGGTGTCGTGCGGGGTCGTCATTTTTGCCTCTCCGAGTCCGGAAACCGGGCGATGCTGTTCAGTTCGGCCCACGCCGCCGCGCGGCGCGGGACGGGGCGCGGCGCCGGCGGGCCAGGCCCCGGTCGGTGCCACGGTCCGCCCCGGCCGCCGGCGCGGCACCGTCGAGATGGGCGGCGAGCGCGCGGATGTTGGGGTGATGGAACAGGTCCACGACCCGCAGCTCCCGGCCGAGCGCGTCCGAGAGTCGCTGCCGCACGGTGACCAGCAGCAGTGAGGTACCACCGACGTCGAAGAAGTTGTCGGTGACCTTGATGTCCTCGCGCTCCAGGACCTGCCGCCACACGGCCAGCACGGCCGCCTCCGTACCGCCGCCGGGGACGGGGGACGCCGGGAGAGCAGGCGGCCCTCCCGGCCCGGGCCCGGCGGTCGTACCCTCCAGCAGATCGGTGTACGGATCGAGGCCGATCTCCCCGGCCGGGCGGTCCGGCGCGTCGAGGAAACCCTTCAGCAGGTGGACGTACGCGGCGAGCAGCCGCTCCGCGCGGCAGGCCGTGAAGCGGTCGGTGTTGTGCACGAGTTCGATCCGGTAGCGTCCGCCGTCCTCGGCGGCGTACACCGTCAGGTCGAACGGCGCCCCGGGCACCGGCACCGGCTCCGACGAGACGTCGAGCCCCGGCAGTTCGAGCCGGGGCTGCGGAAAGTTATAGGCGTTGAACAGCACCTGGACCAGCGGCTGCCGGGACGCGTCCCGGGGCAGCCGCAGCGCCTCCACCAGCCGTTCCACGGGCGCCTCCGGGTGGGCCAGGGCGTCCAGCAGTTCGTCCCGGGCGCCCCGTACCTGGGCCCGGAAGCTCCGGGCGGCGGCCGGGCGCAGCCGCAGCGGCACCACCTCGATGAAGAAGCCCACCAGATCCAGGAACGCGGGATGCCGGCGGTCCACCGCCGGGGTGCCGATGACCAGGTCCTCCCGCCCGGCGAGCCGTCCCGCGAGCTGACCGAGCACGGCCAGCAGCACCGCCGACGGCGTCGCCCCGCACTCCCGGGCCAGGGCGTGCACCGCCGAGGTGGTCCCGGCCCCCAGCAGGGTCTCCACCCGCCCGCCCCGGAAGCTCTGCTCGGCCGGGCGGGGATGGTCCCCCGGCAGTTCCAGCACCGGCGGCACGCCGTCGAGGTGCTCCAGCCACCAGCGCAGATCCGTCTCGGCGCGGCGGTCCGCCCGGTCGGCCCGCCAGGCGACGTAGTCGGCGAACGAGGCCGGGGCGGGCGGCAGCGGCGCCGCGCGGCGCGCGTACGCCGTACCCAGATCGTGCAGGAACAGACCCTGCGACCAGCCGTCGAAGACGGCGTGGTGGGCGGTGACCGCCAGCACGTGCTCGTCCGCGCCGACCCGGAACAGGGCCGCCCGCCAGAGCCGGTCCGCGGCCAGATCGAAGCGGGCCGCGGCGGTGCGGTGCAGTTGGGCGGAGAGGGCGCCGGCCCGTTCCGCCGGCGGCAGCGCCGTCAGATCGGTGACCGGCAGCGGGACCTCGCCGGGCGGGTCGATCAGCACGGCCGGCGCGCCGTCCACGGTCGGGATCCGCCAGCGCAGCACCTCGTGCCGCCGGGCGACCTCGGCCAGCGCGGAGCGGAGCGCCGCCGGGTCCAGCGGGCCGCGCAGCCGCTGCGCCAGCGCGATGTTGTAGGCGCCGCTGTCCACCGTGAGCTGGTCGAGGAACCACAGCCGGCGCTGCGCCGCCGACAGCGCCGGCGGATTGCCACCGGTCAGCTCCTGACCGGCCGGGGGAGCGGCGGCCAGGGCGGCGGCGATGCCGTCGACCGTACGGCCGCGCAGCACATCCTCGATCCGGATGTCCCGGTCCAGGTCGGCGCGCAGCCGGGCGACCAGCCGCATGGCGCCGAGGGAGTGGCCGCCGGCGTCGAAGAAGGTGTCGTCGCCGGACCGCACCGGCGCGCCCAGCACATCGGCCCAGGCCCGGGCGACCACGGCCGCCTCCTCGGTGTCCGGCTGCCAGCCGTCACCGGGATCCGTGCTGTCCGGTGCCGCCAGCCGGTGCAGCGCCGTCCGGTCGGTCTTGCCGGAGGCGTTGCGCGGCAGCGCGTCGAGCCGGACGAACCGCGCGGGCACCATGGCGTCCGGCAGCAGCCGGGCGCAGTGCTCGCGCAACTCCGCGTCCGAGGGTGCCCGGGCGGGGGTCACAAACGCCGTCAGCAGCGGGCCGGCCGGGGCCGGGACCAGATCGACGACCGCCTGCCGGACCCCGGGGTGGCCGGCGAGGACGGCCTCCACCTCGCCCGGCTCGACGCGGTGCCCGCGGACCTTGAGCTGCCGGTCGGCGCGGCCGAGATAGCGCAGGGCGCCGTCCGGCTCCCAGGCCGCCAGGTCGCCGGTGCGGTACAGCCGCCCACCCGAACCGGAGAAGGGGTCGGCGATGAACCGTTGCGCCGTCAGGCCCGGCTGACCGAGGTAGCCACGCGCCAGCCCGACGCCCCCGACCAGCAACTCGCCCGCGGTGCCCACGGGTACCGGCCGCAGCGCCGCGTCCACCACGTACACCCGCAGATCGGGCAGCGGGCGGCCGATCGGCACCGGCTGCCGGGGCCGGTCGCCGGTGGCGTCGTGGGCGGTGGCCTCGACGGTGGTCTCGGTGGGTCCGTACGCGTTGACGAAGCGCAGCCGCGGCGCCTCGGCGGGGCCGGCCCAGCGCCGTACCTGATCGGGCGCCACCGGTTCGGCGGTGGCCACCAGCACCCGCAGCGCGGCGAAATCGCCCGGATCCAGCAGCGGCAGCATCGACACCGGCGGGGTGGCCCAGGTGACACGGTGCGCGGCGGCGAACCGGCCGAGCCGGTCGGGCGAGCGGCGATCGGCCTCCGGCACCAGGGCGACGGTGCCGCCGGCGGCCAGCGTGCTGAAGATCTCCAGCACACTCACGTCAAAACCGAAGGAGGCGGTGGCCAGGGCGACGGTGTCCGCACCGATCCCGAACCGCTGCGCCGAGCCGGCCAGAAACGCGGTCACACTGCGATGGCTGACAACGACACCCTTGGGAACGCCGGTCGACCCCGAGGTGTAGATCACGTACGCCGGATGGTCCGGCAACAGGCGCGGTGAAACCAGCAGGCCCGGTGCGGCGTGGTGCGGTGGTCCGGTCGATCCGGGGGTGTCCGTCACGCCGGCCGGCTGGATCGGGGAGGTGACGGGCGGGAACTGGTGGTCCGTGGAGGGACGGTGCGGAGCGCCGGTATACGCCGAGGCGCCCGCGTGGCGGGTCCGATGGTCCGGTGACGGGCCCGACGGGAGCCGATCGTCCAGTGCGGCCCGGGCCGGGTCGCCCCCGACGGCGTCCTGGTCCCGGTACGGCTGTCCCCGTTCCTCGTCGAACCGCCGGCCGGTCCGGCCTTCCGGGCCGGTGCCCGCACCCGCCGTGCCGCCGGCACCCGCCGTAGCGGCCACGCCGGCCGGTTCCGTGGCCGGAGCGGGGCTGCCCAGCGGTACGAACAGCCGGTCCGGTGCCGTGTCGGCGAGCAGCGCGCGGCCCTCGGTGTCGACGACGGCCAACTCCGTGCCGGCGTCGTCGAGAATGGCCCGCAGCCTTGCGCGGGGGTGTGCCGGGTCCAGCGGCACATACGCACCGCCCGCGAGCATGACGCCCAGCAGCGCCGCGATCGTGTCTGGCCGGCGTTGGCCGCACACCCCGACCGTGACCTCGGGGCCGACGCCGAGGTCACCCAGCGTCCGGGCGAGTTGGCCGGCCGAGGCGACCAGTTCGGCGTAGGTCACCGCGCGGCGGCCCTGCCGTACCGCGATCGCGTCCGGGTGCCGCCGTGCCGCCGCCAGGACGGCATCCGGCACGGTCGGCGCGCCCGCCGCCGGCGGCTCCCCGCTGCCCCGGTGCCCGGGCACGGCCTCACTCATCGGTGCCTCGGTGCCCTCGCCGCGTGCGGCCTGCGGCGTGCGGCGGCACCAGCGGGTCGCGGACCTGCATCCGCAGCTCCGAGTAATAGGTGCGCCCGGCGGCGTCCGGCACCCAGGTGTCCTCGGGGAGCGGCAGCACCTCCGTGATCACCACCTCCACATCGGGCCCGCCGTCCAGCGCGGCGCGGCGCACCATGGAGGCGAGCGAGTACACCAGCGGTGGGCTGGTCAGATCCGCGTACGTCGGTTTGAGTTCGGTGCCCAGCCGGATGAACACCCGGTCCGGAAGGCCGAGTTCCGAGGCCCAGCGGCGGGCGGCGAGATACCGCTCGGCATACCCCTTGGCGGTGGCCAGACCGGTCGCCCCGACCGTGCTGCGCCACGTCTCGCGCTCCACGACGAGCCGGTCGATCGTCACCCGGGGGGTGTGCGGGCCTGCCGCGACCAGCTTGAACGCGTCCGCCGTGTGCATGGACAGGAAGTCGGCGAACAGTTCGAGCAGCGGCCACTCCTGCCCGTCGGGGTGCCGTGCCACCAGGTCGCCGTCCCGCTCGGTCACCGTCAGCGCGGTGACCGGCAGCAGCCGGGAGTGCTCGGCGCCGGGCGCCGGTGCGAAACCGAGCTGCCAGTTGTCCGGCGACCACAGCAGGTCGGCGACCCGGGCGGTCATCCGGGGAAAGTCGTCCGGCAGCAGCAACTGCACCCGGTCCGTGCCCAGATCACGGTCGATCGCGGACCGCAGGGCACCCGGCCGGGGGTGAGCCCGGCTGAACACACCGGTGCACAGGGTCAGATAGGCCGCGTGCAACTCGCCGAGCACCACGGTGTAGTCGCCGGCGGCCAGCCGCTCCGCACTGGCCGCGGCGATCTGCAGGTCCGGGCTGTGGATCCGGGCGGTGGACCAGCCGGGCCCGGGCGCGGCGAACAATTCGCCCGCGCGGGCGGCCAGTTCGGCCGAGCGCAGCTGTACCCGGGTGGTTCCCGGCGTCGGCTCCGTACCGCCCGTCAGCTTGGCCCACCGGTCGGCGAAGGCGGCCACCACGTCGTCGACCGGTCGCCGGCCGGTGCCGAAGAACAGGCCGTGCGCCAGGTAGCGCAGATCGCCCAGCGGTACGTCCCGGGTGCCGAGGTCGGCGCACAGGTCGGCGTACACCTCGCGCAGCGCCTGCCGGTACGCGGACGCCAGGGTGTGGCTGAGCCAGCGCGCGGCGGTGAGCAGGACGTCGAGCGCGGGCGCCAGTTCCGCCAGCAGCGGCCGGCCGAAGGACAGCTCCAGATCGCGTACGGAGTCCTCATGGCACAGCGTGCGGCCGGCGTACGTCTCCCCGGCCCGGCGGGCGCTGTCGAGCCCGGTCAGCTCGGTGAACACCTCGTTCAGCCGGGCCGTCGCGGCGTGCAGGGCGGCCGGGTCGCCGGCCGCGGCGGCCACCGTGGCGCGGGCGGCGTCCAGCCGGTCGAACTCCTCGCGGGCGGCGGTGCGGGCGGCCGGATCGCCGATGGCGTCGATGGCCGCGTGCAGAATCGGTTCGGCGGTGAGGTTGAGCGGCAGATCGATGCCCCAGCGCAGCACGCCGCGCTCGGTGAGACGCTCCAGCAGCATGAACCCGTCCGCCTCGCGGCGCACGGGGTGGCCGGCGTGCGCGACGAGTTCGGCCACCAACTCGGCGGCCGGGCGCGGCCCGGTCAGCAGACCGAGCAGCGCGGCCTCGGCGGGGGCGAGTTCGGTGGGCGCGGCCACCGGACGGTGCAGCATCCCGTCCCGTACCCACAGGTGCGGCTCCAGCGCCACGGGCAGGTGCGGCCGGAAACGCGGATCGGCGGCCAGCCGGTCCGCGAACGCCGCCAGGGCCCACCACTCGAAGTAGACCTGCCGCCCGGTCACCAGGCCGGGGCCCGGACGGGCCGTCACCACGGTGTCCTCGTCGGTCAGCCGGACCCAGCACACCGGGCCGAAGAAGCCGATGGTGTCGTTCTTGGCGCAGTAGCGCTGCCAGTAGCGGGCCACCACCGACTGCCGGCGGCGGGTCTTGCGGTCCTGCGGGGGGTTGGGGCCGGCCGCGCGCAGCCCGTCCAGGGACGACAGCACCCCGGGGTTCTGCCAGGTGATCGCCTCGCGGAACAGCGGGTCGCCGGCTATCTCGTACAGCCGGGCCCCGATGACGGCGGCTGCCTCCCCGAAGGCCGCGCGGTAGCCGGCCTCATCGAGGTCTCCGGCGAGCCGGGCCCCGGCGGCCGAGGCGGCGGCGGGCGAGGCGAAGACGCGCAGTCCAGCCGCCGGGAATCCGGTGGAACGCAGCACCGCGTCCCGCCACACCTGCCAGCCGGTGCCGGGCAGTTCGGCCAGCCCGACCGGCTCCTGACCCGCGCCGTACACAGCCGGCGCGGAGATCGGCGGCACCCTCAACCCAGGCTCCCCCCGGAAAACGCCCACAGTTGCCGGTGGTCGGCCGGCACCACACCGCCGCCCGGAACACCGGCCGGAGGGGGCTAAGTTGATCTCGCACTGAGTGGGCATGCTAGCCACGCCACCGGTGCTTGGGAAGTGTTCGCATACCTTTGCCGCGACCCCCTCCGGCACGGCTGGTGAGGCGTTACTATCCAGCCGTGCCGATACCGAAGATCACTTTCGCGACCGCGAGACCGCACGGACGGGACCCGGTGCGATGACGGCGGCGCCGAAGGTCGTGGTGATCGGCAGCGGTTCGCTGGCCACCGCCGTCTGCGCCGCCCTGGCCACCGCGCCCGGGCCGCCGCTGCGGGTGGTCGTGGCGGCCCGCGGGGAGAGCACGGGCCGGCTGTGCGAGCTGGCCGGCACCCGGGCCGCGCTGGCCGGTCGCGCCGTACGTTTCCGGCCACGGACCACCGGCCCCGATCCGCGGGCCGCGCTGCCCGCGTTGATCCGGGAGGAGGAGCCGGACGGTGTGCTGCTGTGCGCCTCCCACCAGTCGCCGTGGGAGCGGCGCGCGGCGCCCTCCGCCTGGACCGCCCTGCTCGGGCGCGGCGGCTTCGGCCTGACCCTGCCGCTTCAGGCGGACCTGGCCGTGGTGGCCGGCCGGGCGGCGGCGGAAGCCGGCGCCTGGTTCGTCAACGCCTGTTTCCCCGACGCGGTCAACCCGGTGCTGGCCGCGCTGCCGGTGCCGGTTCCGGTGCTGTGCGGCATCGGCAACGTCGGGCTGCTGGCGGCGAGTCTGCAGGCCCGGCTCGGCCTGCCCGACCAGCGTCGGCTGCGCCTGGTCGGCCACCATGTGCACCTCAACCCGCCGGGCCCGGCGGGCGAGGCGCTCGGCTGGCTGGACGACGAGCCGCTGGACGGCGTCACCGAGGCGCTGGCCGGCCAGCGGGCCTGCGAACGCCCGGCCCTCAACCAGGTGACCGGACAGGCCGGGGCGATGCTCATCGACGCGCTGGCGACCGGCTCCGAGCTGGACACCAGCCTGCCGGGGGTGGCCGGACTGCCCGGCGGCTACCCGGTGCGGATCAGCGGCGGGCGCCTCGCCCTGCGACTGCCGGCCGGACTGAGCCCGGCCCAGGCGGTGGCCGCCAACCAGCGCTGGTCGCGAGCCGACGGCGTCGTCGTCGAGGACGGGCTGGTCAGGTTCGCCCCGGCCGCGGCGGCGGCGCTGGCGGCGGCCGAACCGGGCTGGGAGCGCACGGAGTTCCCGGCCGAAGAGACCCCGGACGTCTGCCGCCGGCTGCTCGCGCTGCGCGAGCGGCTGCGCCGCACCCCCGCCGGGCCGCCGCCCCCCGCACCGGAAGGGAACGGTGAGCCCGGATGACCGCCACGCATGCCCACGAGGGGCGGCACCCGCACGAACCCATCCCCATCCCCATCCCCATCACCTTCGCCGACCGGCACCGGCGGCAGCCCGGATACCGGCCGCTCGCCCGCCACGGCACGATCCCGGCCGCCTTCGCGGCGCAGGCCGCCGGGCGACCCGACGCCCTGGCGGTGCTCGGCGAGGGCGAGCCGTGGACGTACCGCATGCTGGCGGACGCGGCGCGGCGAACGGCGCGCGCACTGCGGGCCGCCGGCCTCCGGCCGGGCGACCGGGTCGGCATCCTCCTGGAGCACTCGCCGCAGACCGTGGCCGCGATCCTGGGGGTCCTGTACGCGGGCGGCTGCTACGTACCGCTTGACCCGGCCCATCCCGTACCGCGCCTGGCCCAGCTCGTCGCGCTCGCCGGCCTCGACATCGTGATCTCCGACGGGGCCGTCCCGGCGGACCGGCTGCGGGCCGAACCGCTGCGGGTGCTGCCGCCGCCGGACCCGGCCGGCCCCGGCGGGCCGGACCTCCACCCCGACGAGCGGCCGGCCCACCCCGACGACCTCGCCTATCTGCTGTGCACCTCGGGGTCCACCGGCCTGCCCAAGGGCGTGCCGCAGACCCACCGCAATGTGCTGCACGGACTCGCCAACCACATCGAGAACTTCCGCATCACGCCCGCCGACCGGCTGAGCGTGGTGTCCTCCTTCAGCTTCGACATGGCGGTGACCGACACCTTCGCCGCACTGCTGGCCGGCGCGGCCACCGTCGTCGTGGACGTACGGCGGCACGGCCCCGCCCACCTCGCCCAGGCCCTGGCCGACCGGGGCGCCACCGTCTTCCACTCCACCCCGACCGTGTACCGCTACCTGGTCGACGCGCTCGGCGGGCGGCGCCTGGACACGGTCCGCGCGGTGGTGCTCGGCGGCGAGACCGTCACCCGGCACGACGCCGTGCTCAGCCGCGCGCACTTCGCGCCGGACTGCGTGTTCGTCAACGGATACGGGGCCACCGAGGCCAGCTTCGCCGTCCAGGACCACCTGCCGCCGGACGCCCCGCTGGAGCACGAGGTACTGCCCATCGGCCACCCGCTGGCCGGATACACCATCTCGCTGCTCGGGCCCGGGGGCGAACCCGCTGCCGACGAGGGGGAGATCGTCATCCACAGCCGGTACGTCGCGCCGGGCTACTGGCGGGCGCCCGAGCTGACCGCCGAGCGGTTCGGCCGCGACGGCGACGGCGGCGTGGCGAGCTACCGCACCGGCGACCTGGGGCGCCGGCTGCCGGACGGCAGACTGGCGTATCTGGGCAGGCTGGACCGTCAGGTGAAGATCCGTGGCATCCGCGTCGAACCCGGCGAGGCCGAGTACCACCTCGCGGCGCTGCCCGGCGTGCTGCGGGCGGTGGCGGTGGCCCGGCCCGACGCCAAGGGCCGCACCGAACTGCTGGGGTACGTGCAGCCCGCCGCCGGCACCCGGCTCGATCCGGGGGAACTGCGCCGCCGACTGGCGGACCGGGTGCCGGAGCACCTGGTGCCGCGGCTGCTGACCGTCCTCGACACCCTGCCGCTGACCAGCACCGGGAAGGTGGACACCCGGGCCCTGCCCGACCCGCCCCCGCCGCCGCCCGCGGCACCGGGCCCGGTGCCGCGTACCGCCACCGAAGAGGCGATAGCCCGGGCGTGGTGCACGGCCCTGGGCGCACCGGAGGTCGCCACCGACGCCGGCTTCTTCGATCTGGGCGGCAATTCGCTGCTGCTGACCGATGTGCAGCGGCTGCTGCGGGACAGCCTCGGGGTACCGGTGCCGCTGCTTGACCTGTACCGGTATCCGACCGTCGCCGCGCTGGCCCGCCACCTCGACGGCGCCGCCGACGGCGCCGCCGCCGCCCCCGCCGCCGACGGCGGCGCCGCGCCCGGCCTGCGCCGGGTCACCGAGCGGGCGGCGCGCCGCGCCCGCCGTGACGGGAAGGGGCGGCGGTGAGCGAGTACGACGACCGGATCGCCGTCGTCGGCCTCGCCGGGCGGTTCCCCGGCGCGGACAGCGTGCCGGAACTCTGGCGGCTGCTGCGCGACGGGACCGACGCCGTCCACGACTACACCGAGGCGGAGCTGCGGCAACTCGGCATCGGCCCGCGGCTGCTGGCGGATCCGGCACTGGTACGGTCCGGCGGGGCACTGCCGGGCGGCGCGCTCGACGGCATCGCCGCCTTCGACGCGGAACTCTTCGGCTTCGACGCCCGGGACGCCGCGCTGCTCGACCCGCAGCACCGGCTGTTCCTCGAAGCGGCCTGGGACGCGCTGGAGGACGCCGGCTGCGATCCCCGGCGCCACGACGGCGAGGTCGGGGTCTTCACCGGCATCTCCACCAACCGGTACTTCCTCCACCACCTGCTCGGCAACCCCGCCGCCACGGGTGGCGGCGACCCGGACGACTGGGAGGCGCAGCTCGCCACCCGGCCCGGCGCCGACTATCTGCCCGCGCAAGTGGCCTACCGGCTCGGCCTGCGCGGGCCGGCGATCGCCGTCCAGACCGCGTGCTCCAGCTCCCTCACCGCCGTCTGTACCGCCGCGCAGAGCCTCCTCGACTACGGCTGCGACCTCGCCGTCGCCGGCGGCGCGAGCGTCGCGCTGCCGCGCCACCGGCACACACCCGAGGGCCTGGTCTCACCGGACGGGCGGTGCCGGGCCTTCGACGCGGCGGCCGACGGCACCGGCTACGGCTCCGGGGCCGGCGCGGTGGTCCTCAAGCGGTACGCCGACGTCGACCCGGACCGTGACCGGGTGCACGCCGTACTGCGCGGCTGGGCGGTGAACAACGACGGCGCCCACCGCGCGGGTTTCGCGGCGCCGGGGGCGGACGGGCAGGCCGCCGTGGTCGCCGAGGCGCTCGCCCGCGCCGAGGTGAGCCCGCACGAGCTCGGCTATCTGGAGGCGCACGGCAGCGCCACGGTCCTCGGCGACGCCATCGAGCTCGCCGCCCTGCACCAGGTCTGGCGGGCGGCCGGCCCATCGCCCGCCGGGTCCTGCGCGCTGGGCACCGTCAAGGCCAACATCGGCAACCTGGACGCGGCGTCGGGCATCGCCGCGCTGGTCGGCGCGGTCCGCGCCGTCGCCGAGGGCACCGTCCCCGGCCATCCGCGGTTCCGCGAGCCGCACCCGGAACTCGGCATCGGGACCGGGCCGTTCACCGTGCCACGGACGCTGCGGCCCTGGCCGCACGGCGGCAGCCGGCTGGCCGGGGTGAGCTCGTTCGGGCTGGGCGGCAGCAACGCCCACGTGGTGCTGGAGCAGGCCGCCCCCTCCGCCCAGGCCCCGGCGCCCGGCTGGCAGTTGCTGCCGCTCTCGGCGCACTCACCGGCGGCGCTCGACGCGGCGGGCCGCCGACTGGCCGGGCATCTGGAGACCGCCGGGGCCGGTCTGCGGCTGGCCGACGTGGCCTACACCCTGGCCACCGGCCGCCGGGTCCTGCCGTACCGGGCGCTGATCGCCGCCCGCGACACCGCCGAGGCCGCCGTGGCGCTGCGCCGGCCCGCCGCACCGCTGCCGGCCGGGACCGGCCCTGAGCTGCGCGCCGTCGCCGACTCCTGGCTGCGCGGCGCGGACACCGACTGGACGCACTACCTCAAGGACCGCCCGGGACGGGTGTGCACGCTGCCCGGCCACCCGTTCCGGCGCCGGCGGCACTGGATCGACCCGCCGGCCCATCGGGCAGCAGAACGGGGAGGCACCACATGACCACCGCACTCGTCGCCGAGCGCAACCTGATCCTCGACTACTACCAGCGGCTGCCGCAGGCCGTCGCGGCCCTGGTGGCCGACCCGGCGCCGGTCACCGAACCCGGCGCCTTCTCGCCCGGCTTCGCGCTGCCGGAACCGGACGCCGGCGTCCGCGGCTTCTTCGAGCCGGCCCGGGCACAGTGGCGGGAACTGGGCACCTACGGCGGCCACCGGCTGGTCCTGCTGGACCTGGCGGGCAACCCCGGTACGCACACCACCAAGACCTTCCCGTCCCTGCTGATCGTCGCCCGCGCCGTGGAGTACATCCGCCGCACCGGCGAGCCGGTCATGATCCTCACGCCCACCTCGGCGAACAAGGGGACCGCGCTCCGTGACGCCGTCGCCCGCGCCCTGGCCGCCGGCCTCGCCACCCCCGACCAGCTGCGGATCGCCACACTGGCCCCGGCCTCCTGCCGGTCCAAACTGCGGGCCGGCAGCCTGACGGAGGACGCGGAACTACGGGCCCGCAACCCCCTCATGGTGTACGACGGCGAGCGCGCCGAGGACGTCAAGGCGCTGGCAAGGCAGTTCACCGACACCTACGCGGCGGACCTGAAGCGACGGCACGGCGTGAACCTGTGGTTCTCGCTCGACCTGCGCAACTACCTGGTGGCCGACACGGCGCGGGCCTTCTTCGAGCAGGACGCGGATCCCACCGACGCCGCCGGGCCGCGGCTGCACGCGCACGCCGTGTCGAGCGCGTTCGGACTGCTCGGCTACCACGCCGGCCGCGACGTGCTGGAGACCGCCGGCACGGCACGGGCGGCAAGCCGCCCGGCGAGCCTGCTCGTCCAGCATCTGGGCACCCCGGACATGGTGCTCAGCCTGCGCCGGGGCGGCTTCGACCGGGCCGGACTGCCGGCGTACGAGCGCGGCGCGGACGGACGGTGGCGGCAGCGGGCCGACCCGCACTTCCCGGGCGTCACCGACGAGGTGGAGGAGATCCTCGACCCGACCTTCTACACCCACCGCCCGGCCACCTCCCCGGCGATGAACGCCATCATCGGCCGGCACGGCGGCGACGGCATCGTGGTCTCGCGCCGCGAGTGCCTGGACCGCTACCCGGCGCTGCGGGACCTGGTCGCGGACCACCCGCGCCCGCTGCCGCAGGACCCGCGGGCGCTGCGCGAGTGGTCACTGGTCATGGCGCTCACCGGGGTGTGCAACGCGATCGACCGCGGCCTGGTCGAGGCGGACCGTGACGTGGTGATCCACGGCTCCGGCTGGTACAGCGCCGACGATGTCCGTACCCCGGCGGAGTCGGACCTCGTCCGGGTCTCGACAACGGAGGACATGGCCGCCGCGCTGCGGTGAGCCCGGGGAGACAGCGCGCCGCGCGCCTTCGGCCCGGCGCATCGGACACAAGATCCGCCGGCCGGGCAGGTGTCCCCCATTCGTGTGATTGCATAAAACTGCTGAGCTACGTATAGTCATGCCATAGCTGATGAGGAGGCGATGGTGGCCATGCGTGCTGCGGTGGCAGGGGCGAGCGGATATGCCGGTGGGGAGATCCTGCGGCTGCTGCTGGGGCATCCGGAGATCGAGATAGGGGCACTGACCGGCCACTCCAACGCCGGGCAGCGGCTGGGCGGGCTTCAGCCGCAGCTGTATCCGCTGGCCGACCGGGTGCTGGAGCCGACCTCCGCCGAGGCGCTGGCCGGGCACGATGTCGTCTTTCTCGCGCTGCCGCACGGACAGTCCGCCGCCGTGGCCGAGGAGTTGGGCGAGGACACGCTCATCGTCGACTGCGGCGCAGACTTCCGGCTGGCCGACCCAGGGGACTGGGAGCGGTTCTACGGCAGCCCGCACGCCGGGACCTGGCCCTACGGGCTGCCCGAGCTGCCCGGGGCGCGGCAGGCGCTGCGCGGGGCACGGCGGATCGCGGTGCCCGGCTGTTACCCCACCGCCGTGTCGCTGGCGCTCTTCCCCGCCTACGCGGCCGGCCTCGCCGAGCCGGAAGCCGTGATCGTGGCGGCGACCGGCACCTCGGGCGCGGGGAAGGCGGCCAAGCCCCATCTGCTGGGCAGCGAGGTCATGGGCTCCATGAGCCCCTACGGCGTCGGCGGCGGGCACCGGCACACTCCGGAGATGATCCAGAACCTCTCCGCCGTGGCCGGCACCCGGATATCGGTCTCCTTCACCCCCACCCTCGCCCCCATGTCGCGCGGCATCCTCGCCACCTGCTCGGCCAAGGCGAAGCCGGGGGTCACCGGCACCGCGCTGCGCGAGGCGTACGAGAAGGCGCTGGCCGGCGAGCCGTTCGTCCGGCTGCTCCCGGAGGGCCAGTGGCCCGCCACCGCCGCCGTCTACGGGGCCAACACCGCGCTGCTCCAGGTCGCTCTCGACGAGGCAGCCGGCCGCATCGTCGTCATCAGCGCCATCGACAACCTCACCAAGGGCACCGCCGGCGGCGCGGTGCAGAGCATGAACATCGCCCTCGGCCTCCCCGAGGAGCTGGGACTTTCGACGATCGGAGTCGCGCCATGAGTGTGACGGCAGCGCAGGGATTCCAGGCGGCGGGCATCGCCGCCGGGATCAAGGAGAACGGCAACCCGGATCTGGCGCTCGTCGTCAACCAGGGCCCGCGCCGCGCGGCTGCCGGAGTCTTCACCTCCAACCGCGTCAAGGCCGCCCCCGTGCTGTGGTCCGAGCAGGTGCTCAAGGGCGGCCAGGTCTCCGCCGTCGTCCTCAACTCCGGCGGCGCCAACGCCTGCACCGGCCCGCTCGGTTTCCAGGACACCCACGCCACCGCCGAGAAGGCCGCCCAGGCCCTGGGCGCGGAGCACAGCGCCGGGGAGATCGCGATCGCCTCCACCGGGCTGATCGGCCTGCGGCTGCCCATGGACGCGCTGTTGCCCGGCATCGACACCGCCGTCGCCGCGCTGTCCCGGCACGGCGGCGAGAAGGCCGCCATCGCCATCAAGACCACCGACAGCGTGCACAAGACCGCCGTCGTGGAGGGCGAGGGCTTCACCGTGGGCGGTATGGCCAAGGGCGCCGGCATGCTCGCCCCCGGGCTCGCCACCATGCTGGTGGTGCTCACCACCGACGCCGACCTGCCCTCCCCGGAGCTGGACCGGGCCCTGCGCGCCGCCACCCGCACCACCTTCGACCGGGTGGACTCGGACGGCTGCATGTCCACCAACGACACCGTGCTGCTCCTGGCCTCCGGGGCCTCCGGCAGCACCCCGGCCCACGAAGCGTTCGCCGAGGCCGTCCGCACGGTCTGCGCCGACCTGGCCCGGCAACTCGTCGGGGACGCCGAGGGCGCCTCCAAGGACATCCGGGTCGAGGTCATCAACGCCGCGAGTGAGGACGACGCCGTCGAGGTGGGCCGCTCCATCGCCCGCAACAACCTCCTCAAGTGCGCCATCCACGGCGAGGACCCCAACTGGGGGCGGGTGCTCTCCGCCATCGGCACCACCTCCGCCGTCTTCGATCCCGACCGGCTCAATGTCGCCATCAACGATGTCTGGGTCTGCAAGGACGGCTCCGTCGGCGAGGACCGCGACCTGGTCGACATGCGATTCCGCGAGGTCCGCATCACCGCCGACCTGGCCGCCGGTGACGCCTCCGCCGTCATCTGGACCAACGACCTCACCGCCGACTACGTCCACGAGAACAGCGCGTACTCATCGTGACCGACCAGCCCGATACCCCCACCCGTACCGCCCGCAAGCACACCGCGCAGCCCAAGGCCCGCATCCTCATAGAGGCGCTGCCCTGGCTCACCCGTCACCACGGCAAGATCGTCGTCATCAAGTTCGGCGGCAACGCCATGATCGACGAGGACCTCAAGGCGGCCTTCGCACAGGACGTCGTCTTCCTGCGGCACGCCGGGCTGCGCCCCGTGGTGGTGCACGGCGGCGGGCCGCAGATCACCGCCCACCTCGACCGCCTCGGCCTGGAATCCGAGTTCAAGGCCGGGCTGCGCGTCACCACCCCCGAGGCCATGGACGTGGTCCGCATGGTGCTGGCCGGCCAGGTGCAGCGCGAGCTCGTCGGGCTGCTCAACCGGCACGGCCCGCTCGCGGTCGGGCTCACCGGTGAGGACGCCCACACCATGACCGCCACCAAGCGCTACGCCGACATCGACGGCGAGCGGGTGGACATCGGCCGGGTCGGCGAGATCGCCGCCGTCGACACCGGCGCCATCGAGGCGCTGCTCGCCGACGGCCGCATCCCCGTCATCTCCTCCATCGCCCGCAGCGCGGACGACCACCACATCTACAACGTCAACGCCGACACGGCCGCCGCCGCCCTGGCCGCCGCGCTGGGCGCCGAAACGCTGATGGTGCTCACCGATGTCGAGGGCCTGTACGCGGACTGGCCGGCCAGCGACGAGGTCATCAGCCGGCTGACCGTCAGCGAGCTGGAGCGGCTGCTGCCGGAGCTGGCCAGCGGCATGGTGCCCAAGATGGAGGGGTGCCTGCACGCCGTACGCAGCGGGGTGCGCACCGCCCGTGTCATAGACGGGCGGGTCCAGCACTCCATCCTGCTGGAGATCTTCACCGACGAGGGCATCGGCACGATGGTCGTGCCGGACCAAGGAGAGCCGACATGAGCAGCAACCAGGACCTGATCGGGCGGTGGCAGGGCGCCCTGATGGACAATTACGGCACCCCCCGCATCCCGCTCACCCATGGTGAGGGTGCCCGGCTGTTCGACGCCGACGGCAAGGAATATCTGGACTTTGTCGGCGGCATCGCCGTGAACTCCCTGGGCACCGGGCACCCGGCTGTGGTGCGCGCGGTCTCCGACCAGATCGCGCTGCTCGGCCATGTCTCCAACCTCTTCATCGCCGAGCCGCCGGTCGCGCTCGCCGAGCGGCTGCTGGCCCTGGCCGGCCGCCCGGGCCGGGTCTACTTCTCCAACTCCGGGGCCGAGGCCGTCGAAGCGGCCTTCAAGCTGGGCCGGCTCACCGCCCGCCCGCACATGGTGGCCACCGATGGCGGCTTCCACGGCCGCACCATGGGCGCCCTGGCGCTCACCGGCCAGCCGGCGAAGAAGCGCGGCTTCCAGCCGATGGCCGGCGACGTCACCCATGTGCCGTACGGGGACGCCGAGGCGCTGCGGGCCGCCGTCACCCGGGACACCTCGCTGGTCATCATCGAGCCCGTGCAGGGCGAGAACGGGGTGATCGTGCCGCCGGCCGGCTATCTGGCCGCCGCCCGGGAGATCACCCGTGCCACCGGCACACTGCTGGTGCTGGACGAGGTGCAGACCGGCATCGGTCGCACCGGTCAGTGGTTCGAGGGCCTGGCGCAGGGGGTGGAGGCCGACATCGTCACCCTCGCCAAGGGCCTGGGGGGCGGGCTGCCGATCGGTGCCACGCTCGCCTTCGGCCCGGCCGCAGAGCTGTTCGGCCCCGGGCAGCACGGCTCCACCTTCGGCGGCAATCCGGTCTCCTGCGCGGCGGCGCTGGCCGTGCTGGACACCATCGAGTCCGAAGGACTGCTGACCCGGGTACGGCGGATGGGGGAGCGACTGCGGGAAGGCATCTGGCAGTTGGGGCACCCACTGGTCGACCGGGTCAGGGGTGCCGGGCTGCTGCTGGGTATCGTGCTCACCGAGCCGCTCGCCGCACAGGTGCAGCAGGCCGCCCAGGAGGCGGGCATTCTGGTGAACGCCGTGGCGTCCGACGTGGTGCGGCTGGCGCCACCGCTGATCATCGACGAGGCGGAGGTGTCGGCATTCGTCAGTGCCCTGCCCGGGGTGCTGGATGTGGCGGACGCGCAAGCGAAGGCGGCGGCACTGGCCCGCCGCTGATCGTGATGGACCGACCCGGAGAGGGAGCATGACCGATGACCGGCTGGGCAACGGCCCGTCCGTACCGCAGACCCGTACGGCCCGGCACCGCAGGATCGTCGACATCCTCAACCGGCAGCCGGTGCGCTCACAGAGTCAGCTGGCGAAGGTGCTCGCCGACGACGGGCTGAGTGTCACCCAGGCGACGCTCAGCCGGGACCTCGATGAGCTGGGCGCGGTGAAGATCCGCAACATCGGCGGCGAGCTGATCTACGCCGTGCCCAGCGAGGGCGGCTTCCGCACCCCGCGGGCGCCGCTGGGGGAGTCGGCCAAGGAGGACCGCATGGCCCGGCTGGCGGGGGAGCTGCTGATCTCGGCCGAGGCATCGGCCAATCTCGTGGTGCTCCGTACGCCGCCGGGCGCGGCACAGTTCCTGGCCTCCGCCATCGACCAGGCGGAGGTGCACGACATTCTGGGCACCATCGCGGGCGATGACACGCTGCTGCTGATCAGCCGCGATCCGGTGGGTGGTCAGTCCCTGGCGGACCATCTGCTGCGGGTGGCACAGAAGCAGCAGGAATAGGCCCGCCCCACGGACACCGCCCGGCCCGCGGCCGGGCGGTGTCCGTGGGCCCGGCCGGGATCAGCCGGCGCGCCGTGCCCGGAGCCGGCCCGCGTCCGGCGCCCGCGGCGCGGCGGTGCCGGCCCCGGCCGGCAGGCGCGTCAGCGGTCGCGGTGGCAGGCGAGTTCGGCCAGTGCGGTGAGGCGTTCGGCCGCCTCCGGCGCCGGGCGTGCCGACCGCAGGGCGGCCAGCGCCCTGTCCAACTCCTCGCGGGCGGTGCGCTCGGCCCAGGCCCGGCCGCCCGCCTCCGCCACCAGGCGGCTCAGTTCGGTGACCTGGCCGGCCTCGCCCTCCGGGTCCGCGTACAGGGCGGCGAGCCGCTCCCCGGCCGGGGTGCCCGAATCCAGCGCGGCGACCACCGGCAGCGACTTCTTGCGGCTGATCAGATCGGCGCCGGCCGGTTTGCCGGTGACGGCCGGGTCGCCCCAGATGCCCAGCAGATCATCCGTCAGCTGGAAGGCCATCCCCAGATGGGTGCCGAACCGGTGGAGCAGATCCGCCTGTTCCAGGCTGCCGCCACCCCACAGCGCGCCCAGCGCGCAGGAGACGGCCAGCAGGGCGGCGGTTTTCTGCTCGGTCATGGCCAGGCATTCGGCGAGGGTCACCTGGGAGCGTTCCTCGAAGCCGATGTCGGTCTGCTCGCCCTCGATGAGCCGGGTGGTGGCCTCGCTCAGCCAGCGGATGCCGGTGACGGTGTGCGGCTGCGGCGGGCCCTCGCACAGCACCCGGCCGGCGTGGATCAGCAGGGCGTCGCCGGCCAGCAGTGCGGCGGATGACCCGAACACCGTCCAGGCGGTCGCCCGGTGCCGGCGGGTGGTGTCGCCGTCGAGGATGTCGTCGTGGAGCAGTGAGAAGTTGTGCACCAGCTCCACCGCGACGGCCGGCAGCAGGGCCGAGGCCGCGGTGCCGCCGACCGCCTCGGCGCAGGTCAGCACGAGGGCCGGACGCAGCGCCTTGCCCTGCGGGGCGTTCTCGGGCCGGCCCGCGCTGTCCACCCAGCCGAAGTGATACGAGGCGACCCGGGACACGGGCGCGGGCAGCCGCTCGGTCCAGGACCGCAGCGCCGGGTCGAGGAGCTCGCGGGTACGGATGAGGGTGTCCTTGGCGGTGTGCTGCCCAGACGCCAGGTCGGGGACGGGGGTCATGGACGTGGTCTCCATTTCCTCGGCTGACGGATGACCGGGGACGGCTCCGCCGGGCCGGCGGGCGGCCGGCCCGGCGGTGACGCCTGGCGCTGTCAGCTTGACCGCTTTTAGGACAGGGCGGAACAGCGCATTCCGGATCGAATTCACGCCGGGCGCGCTCCCGTGCGCCGGCTTGGACCACCGTCGCGCGGCTGACCTGCGGGCTCAGCGTTCCCGCTGCCGCCATTCATCGGCCAGCAGTGCCCAGATCTCCAGATCCTGCCGTTCGCCACCCATTTCGAACACGCTGCGCATGGTGCCCTCGTGCGTCATCCCCAGCCGCTCGGCGACCGCGATGCTGGACGCGTTGGCGGGATTGACGTGCCAGACCACCCGGGACAGACCGCGTACCTCCACGGCCCAGTCGATCATGACCTCGGCGGCCCGGGTCACCAGTCCCCGGCCCTGGGCCGCCGGGGCCAGCCAGGCGCCCAGCTCGCAGGAGCCCTCCCCGGGGCTGAAGAGGTGGAAGATCATTCCGCCCACCAGGACGCCGTCCAGCCGGATCGCGTAGATCCGGGGTCCGTCGGCGGCTGTGCGGTCCGCGTACTGCTGGAGGAAGACCCGGGCCGACGCGGTGTCGGTGACCTTGTGGGCCCAGGGCAGCCACGGGGTGAGATGCTCGCGTATCGGCTCGGCGTACGCGGCGAACTCCGCCGCCTGCCAGGGTTCGAGGGGGCACAGCTCGGCGCCGTCGCCGAGGGGGTGACTGAGCACGGGGGCTTCCTCCGTGGGTGTCGGACCGCAGTGATCCGGTTCAGCGTATGACGGCCGCGCCCGGGGCTCCGCCGGTGCACCTGCCGACGACACCAGGCGCGGGCGGAGACGGTTTTGACGGGCCATGCGGAGGGATGCATAATTATTCGAGCCAGCGTATGCATCCGAAGGAGAGACCCGTGACCGAGCGCGTCGCACTCGCCCACTCGGGAGGGCTCGACCAGTCGATGTCCAAGGGCTTCATCGAGATCTCCGGCATGTCCGGCAAGATCGCCGCACGACGGGACCAGGCAAAGTGACCGACACCGCATCCAACGACGTCAAGCTGTGGGGCGGCCGGTTCGCCGACGGCCCGGCCGCCGCTCTGGAGAAGCTCAGCGCCTCCGTCCACTTCGACTGGCGGCTCGCCCCGTACGACATCGCCGGATCCCGCGCCCACGCCCGGGTCCTGCACCGCGCGGGGCTGCTCACCGGCGATGAGCTGGAGCGCATGCTGACCGGGCTCGACCGGCTGGCGGCCGATGTCGCCGACGGCTCCTTCACCGGCACCATCGCCGACGAGGATGTGCACACCGCCCTGGAGCGTGGCCTGCTGGAGCGGCTGGGCCCCGACCTCGGCGGCAAGCTGCGGGCCGGCCGGTCCCGCAACGACCAGGTCGCCACCCTCTTCCGGATGTATCTGCGCGACCACGCCCGGATCATCGGCGGCCTGATCGCCGACCTCCAGGAGACCCTGGTGGGCCTGGCCGAGGCCCACCCGCAGGTCGCCATGCCCGGCCGCACCCACCTTCAGCACGCCCAGCCGGTGCTGTTCGCGCACCATGTGCTGGCGCACTTCCAGGCGCTGTCCCGGGACGCGCAGCGGCTGCGGCAGTGGGACGAGCGCACCGCCGTCTCGCCGTACGGCTCCGGCGCGCTGGCCGGCTCCTCGCTCGGCCTGGACCCGCAGGCGGTGGCGGCCGACCTCGGATTCGAGGGCGGCTCGGTCGCCAACTCCATCGACGGCACCGCCTCCCGGGACTTCGTGGCCGAGTTCGCCTTCATCACGGCGATGATCGGCGTCGATCTGTCCCGGATCGCCGAGGAGATCATCATCTGGAACACGAAGGAGTTCTCCTTCGTCACCCTCCACGACGCCTTCTCCACCGGCTCCTCGATCATGCCGCAGAAGAAGAACCCCGACATCGCCGAACTGGCCCGGGGCAAGTCCGGGCGGCTGATCGGCAATCTCACCGGGCTGCTGGCGACCCTCAAGGCACTGCCGCTCGCGTACAACCGGGACCTCCAGGAGGACAAGGAGCCGGTCTTCGACTCCTGCGACCAACTGGAGATCCTGCTCCCCGCCTTCACCGGGATGCTGGCCACCCTCACCGTCCACCGGGAGCGGATGGAGGAGCTGGCGCCCGCCGGATTCTCGCTGGCCACCGACATCGCGGAGTGGCTGGTCAAGCAGGGGGTGCCGTTCCGGGAGGCGCACGAGAGCGCCGGCGAATGCGTCAAGGTCTGTGAGGCGGCGGGCATCGAGCTCGACCAGCTCACCGACGAGCAGTTCGCGAAGATCTCACCACGGCTGACCCCGGAGGTGCGTACGGTCCTCAATGTGCCGGGCGCGCTCGCCGCCCGGGACGCCCGCGGCGGGACAGCACCCTCCGCCGTCGCCCTGCAACTGACCGAGGCCAAGGCCGATCTCGCCGTACAGCGGCAGTGGAGCCGCCCGACCGGGGACTGACCGGATCGCCGCGAGCCGGGGGCGGCGCAAGACCCACCGCCCCCGGCTCCGCTGCTGCCCGCTATTCCCCCGGAAAACGCAGCCCGATCCGCTCCCGGGCCGCGTCCAGGGTCCGCATCACCGCGAGGCTGCCCTCCAGCGGCACCAGCGGGGACTCGGTCTCGCCCGCCCGCAGCGCCCGCATCACCTCCGCCGCCTGATGAGCGTACGTCTGATGCGGGCCGAAGTCCGCGAACTCCCGCGGCTGCGCCCCCTCCCGGTGCAGGGTGAAGCGGTCCGGAAAGAAGAACCCGCCGGGCAGCTCGATCCGGCCCGCCGAGCCGGTGACCGACGCCCGGTTCGCGGTGCCAGCCACCAGTGAGCAGGTCAGCGCCGCCAGCGCCCCGCTGTCGTAGCCGAGCAGCAGCCCGGTGTTCTCGTCCACCCCGCCGCTCATCCGGGCCCACGCCGTGACGTGCTGCGGCTCACCGAGCAGCAACTGGGCGAAGGACACCGGATACACCCCGAGATCCAGCAGCGCCCCGCCGCCGAGCGCCGGATCGCGCAGCCGGTGCTCCGGCGGGATCGGCCCGGCCAGACCGAACTCGGCGTGCACGGAACGGATCTCGCCGATCGCCCCGTCCCGTACCAGCTCGGTCAGCCGGCGGATCGCCGGATTGCAGTACATCCACATGGCCTCCATCAGGAAGAGGCCACGCTCCCTGGCCAGCGCCACCAGCTCGACCGCCTCGGCCGCGTTCAGGGTGAACGGCTTCTCGCACAGCACCGGCTTCCCGGCGAGCAGCGCGGTACGCACCGCCGCGTGGTGCGCGCTGTGCGGGGTCGCCACATACACGACGTCCACCCGTGGATCCTCGGCCAGCTCCCGCCAACTGCCGTACGCCGCCGGCAGCGAGAAGCGCTCCGCGAACCGCCGCGCCGACTCCGCGGTGCGCGAGCCGACCGCGACCACCTCGGCGTCCGGCATCGCCATGAGGTCCGTGGTCACCGAAGCGGCGATCGAACCGGTCGCCACAATGCCCCAGCCAAGGGGGGATATCGGGCTCTGCGTGGCCTCGCTCATCCGGCGCTCCTCCGTGCTGCGGACCGGCTCCGGCCCGCGTTGTCAGTGGGTCCCCCTACAGTTCGATCATCGTAGGCACGGTGCGGCCGTGCCGGGAGATCCGGGCCCGATCCGGGCGGCCGGACGCTGCCTTCGGGCAGGTACAGGGGAGGGACGGCGATGGGGTGGATCAGCGCGGGCGCCTATGAGGTGGCGCTCGACGACGGCGGCAAGGTCATCTGCCGCAACGCGAAGGGCCGGCAGCTGAAGTCCGTGCCCGCGAAGATCGCGGACGACCCGGCGGTCATCGGGCTGCGGCAGCTGACCGAGTGGCTGGACCGGCATGAGCGGGAGTGCCTGGCCACGGTGGAGCGCTGGATGATCCGCTCCCTGCCGGTGCCCGCCGCCGTCCTCGTCGCACTGTGGCCGGACACCGCCTGGCGGGCGGCGCTGCGCGACCTCGTCATCACCGACGACGGCGGCGAGGTGGCCGGCTATCTGCGGGACGCCGACCCCGCGCGGGGCCTTGGCCTGGTCGACCTGGACGGCGACAGCGTCCGCATCACACCCCAACAGATCCGGGTGCCGCACCCGGTGCTGCTGGCGGACCTGGACGAACTGCGGGACTTCGCCACCGAACTCGACCTGCGGCAGGGCGTACGGCAACTGCACCGCGAGGTGTTCCGGCGCACCGGTGAGGACCCCGGCGCGCGGTCCGTGGACACCTACGCCGGGGGCGTCTACCGGCAGTTCCGGTTTCTCGCCGGCCGCGCCGTCTCGCACGGCTACCGGGTACGCGGCGGCCAGGCGGTCTGCCCCGTCTTCGAGGACGGACGCACCGTCGAGGCCCGGGTATGGCTCGGCGACCCCGGCTACGACGAGGCCGAGACCGGGCCGCTGAGCTGGACCACCACCGACGGGGCCGCGCTGCCCCTCGGCGAGATCGGACCGGTCGCCTGGTCCGAAGGCATGCGCATGGCCGCCGACCTCTACGCCGGCCGGGACATCGAGAGCAGTGAGGAGCGGGCATGAGCGGCACCGAGGCCACCACCCCCACCACCACCGAGCGGCGGGCCGCCGCGCTGCTGGAGGCCGGCGCGATCCTGCCCGCCGGCAGCCGGTACGCGGACGACACCGACACCCTGACCGCCCGCGGCTACCGGCACCCGCTGCTGGCCGGCCGTACCGTCGTCCGCCTGGTGCCGGGCACCCTCGGCCCGGCCGAGGACCTGGCACTGGACTTCCTCGGCCTCACCCGGGAGACGGACGCCCCCACGGTGGGCCAGGTACGCCGCGAAACACTGGGCTTCCCCGCCTGGGCCCTGGTCAACGACCCCGCCAACGGCCACCACGCGCTCGCCCTCGTCCAGGACATCGAACGGCTCGCGGCCATGGCCGCCACCCGGGCCGGCGCCGCCAAGGACGGCTTCGACGAACTCGGCACCCGGCTCGACCGCTCCGCTCCGCACTTCCTGCCCACCTTCTACGAGCAGGCCGCCCGGGTTTTCCTCGCCCACGACAACACCAGCTACGCGGCGGCCTTCTTCGGCAAGGCCCGGGCCGCCGAGCGGGTGCACTCCCTGGACATCGACGAAGCCCGGCAGCGCGCCGTCTTCCTGGAGTTCGCGTTCGCCGGCGCGCTCACCGTCAAGGCGCTCAAGGAACATCTCAAGGACCTCACCGGGCGGCTGCCCGCCGACGCGGCCTGGGCCCAGTTCCGGCAGCTGACGGTGGAACGCTGCGCCGCCGGCCTGCCCCCGTACGCCTCCCTCCCGCAGGACGCCCGCTCCCTCATCCGCGCGGCCGGCCTCGACCAGCACACCGAGGAACGGGCCCTGCTCACCGAACTGCTGGCCTCCCCGGCCGTCGTACGGGCCCCGCTCACCTTCTGGCAGTCCTACCGGGACGCGATCACCGCACTGGCCAGGGACGAACCGGCCATCGGGCGCCGGCTGCTGGAGTTCATCCCGGCGGCGGCGGCCGACCACGCCGCCGACACGCTGTGGCTGAGCCTGCTCGCCGACGCCGGCGCCCAGTCCATGCTGACCTCGCCGGAGGACGGCGGCCCCGGACAGGGCGTCGACGCCGCCGGCTGGCTCTCCCGCTGGGCGGCGCATCTGCGCAGCGACTGGCAGCGCTCCGGCCGGTCCGCCGACACCTATGAGCTGGTCGGCAGGATGGCGGCGCGGCTGCGCACGGCCGGCCGGCCCGTGACGATCGCCGCCGCCGGCCGCTACGGCCGCACCGATCTGGAACTGCTCGACGTGGCCCTGGCGCACGGCATCCCGGTGACCGGCCCCGAAGAGTCCGGGGGCTGGGGCCGCGACCTGGAGCAGTGGCTGGAGGAGCCCTCCGACCGCCGCCGCGACCTGGCGGCCGTCGCCGCCGACCCCCGCTTCGCCCCCCTGCTGTCGGAGGCGGTGGGCGGTATCGGCGGCCGAACCGCCGCACAGCAACGGCTGGAGACCATCAGCGCCCATCCCGTGCTGCGCCGCGTGCTCCACGACTGGCTGGCCGACCGCGCCCAGGAGTTCACCCGGGTCCCGGGCCTGCCGGCCGCCGAAGCCGCACTGAGCGTGCTGCTGCCGTACCGTACGGCCGCCGCCGAGGTGAACCCCGAGGCGGTGGCCCGGATCGCCGCCCACCGGCTGCCGCCCCTGCTCGCGCACACCCTGCGGGCCGGCATCATCGACGAACTCGGCTGGCCCGCCCTGGAGGAGGCGGTCCGCCGCCTGGATGCCACCGGCCGCTCCACCGGGCAGCAGGGCTGGTTCGTGCTGGACGAGTCCTCCTGGCCCGCGCTGATCCTGGCCAACCCGGAGCGGGCCCTGGTGGTGGGCCCGGACGGGATCCTGCTGGACCACGAACTGCGCATCCCGGCCCGGCTGGAGAGCTGGCACCGGCCGGCGTTCCACTACACCGACGGCGAACTGCTGGTCAGCTGGCCACAGGACGGCAAGCACCGCGCGTACTGGTCCGCCCGCCCCGCCGAGATCTTCACCCCCACCGGCGCCACGTCCGGCGGCTGGCGGCACGCGCCCGCGCCCACCTCGGTGCCGCTGCCCGGCGGCGGCACCGCCACCGGAGCGGGCACCCTGCGGGCCGGCGACACCAGGCTGCCGACCGAACGGTTCGTGATGAGCGACGGCATCGGCCACTGGCGGCTCTCCCACCGCAACCGCGCGATGTGGACCGAGTACGACCCGGCCACCGGCGAGGGCGGCCGGGCCTCGCTGCCCGCCTTCCTGGCCGACGCCGCGGAAGGCCCCGGCGCCCTGCTGGAGCAGAACTGCACGCTGCTGCCGATGACACCGGGCCTGGAACACACCCCGCTGGGCACCGGTGGCGGCCTGCTCGGCTGGTGGACCCGGTACGACGCCACCACCGGCGACGTACGGGCCGGCGGCACGGACGGCCGTAGCACGGTCCTGACCGGCGTCCGGGGCGGCTCCGGCGCGCTGCCCATCGGCTCCCTGCTGCTGCCCGGCGACGCACGGCCGGTGGTCGCCGTCCTGGGCGACCACGTCTCCCTGTACGACCACGGCGCCGAGCAGCGCACCGGAGCCCTGGGGCAGGCCCGGAAGGGGCGCGGCAACGACGACTTCGCCGCCGGCACCCCGCTGCTGCCGCCCATTGCCCACTGGCACGCGCTGCGGCCCCGCGACGAGCACGGCTCGCACGGTCTGCGCGGGCTGACCGACGAGCATGCCGCCCGGCTGATCGCCGCCATCGGCGCGGCGCTGGAGGACCGCGAGCGGGCCGAGCGCGCCGCACGTGCCGACGACACCCGCACCCCCGAACAGCAGGAGCGGCTGCGCCACGAGCGCGACCAGGCCCTGCGCGCGGCCGTCGCCCGGGAGCTGCCCCAGGTCACCGACCCCGAACTGCGCCGTGGCATAGCCGGCATCACGGCCTGCGCGGTACGGGTGGGCCGCTCCCGGGAGCGCTTCACCAGGCCCCCGCAGCCCGCCGAGCTCCAGCGGGAACGGGCCATGTTCGAGGACTACCGGCCCGCGCACGGTGAGGACCGCACCCTCGTGCGAGCCGTCGCCGGAGGCGGTGCCGACCTCTCCGGGGCGTACTTTCCGCAGAGCTCCTGGCTGACGCTCCAGCAGATCCGCGCCGTCCAGCAGGTGATCACCGGCCGTCCGGCGGACGGCCGCCCGCTGCCGAGGCCGCACCGCAAGGAGACCCTGACCGGCGGCTGGACCAGCGACGAGTCCACGGTTCCGGGCGGCGGCGGAAACTGGCCCCGGCTGCTGACCGCCCTGCCCGCCCTCGGCTACCGCGCCACCGCCCCCGCCACCGGCGAAGCCGGGCGCGAAGCACTCCTGCTGCTGCTGTCCGCCCTCGCGGAAGGACCGCTCACCGGCGCGCCCGGCACCGTACGCACCCTGAAGCTGCGCGCGGCCGGCCGCGACCAGCAGCGGGCCGGCCAGGTGCTCCGGCACGGCCCGCGCACCGTCGTCATCCTCGGCCGGCAGCGGGGCTGCCATGGCCAGGACCACGCCTGCTGGACCGCTCTGGACCACGACCCGCGCGGCACGTTCGGCCCCGTCGCCCACTTCACCCACAGCGAAGAGGAGAATCACGACGCCGCACTGACCGGGGAGCGGGCCGCCGAACTGGTCCGGCTGACCAGGGAGCGGGGCCCCGCCCCCTGGCGGCCCGAAGCCGTCGACGCGCTCGCCGCCGCCACCGGGATCGGCCCGGCCCGGGCCGCCCTGCTGCTGGCGGCGCTCCCCGCCGAGCCGGACGCCGCCACCGCCGCGTCCATCGGCCTCAAGGCGGGCACCGCCAAGACGGCGGGCGAACTGCTGACCGCACTCACCCCCCTCGGCGACTTCCCGGCGGTGGTCGCGGCCCTGCTCCCCGAGCGCCTCGCCGGCCTGTGGAACACCGGCCCCGACACCACCGGGGCAGCGGCGCGGTGGCAGCACCGGTTCGGTGGCCTCTTGCTGCCCACCGAGGACACCATGACCCAACTCGGCTCCGGCGCGGCCGAACCCACCCTGGCCGTGCTCAACCCCCGGCACACCCCCTGGCTCAGCCGCACCACCAGCCAGCGCCTGGTCACCCACCCCCGGCGGCACGGCGAGTACACCGAAGTCGCCGCCGACGACCCCACCGCCGTCCCCGGCCTGGCAGACCTCGGCCAAGCCGTCCGTACCCTGCTGCACCTCGCCTACGTCCTGCCGTACGGCGACCCGCTGCGCGCCGCCCTGCCCGGTGCCCTGGCCGCGCTGCGCCACCGGCTCACCGATCCGGGGCTGCTGCTCACCGTCGGAAGCAACTGGCTGCCCGACGGCAGGCCGCTGTCCGCGGCGCTGCGCACCGCTTACGGCATGCCCAAGGAGGGCGGCGCGGGCCCCGACGGCCTCACCCTGGCCGGTGAGGTGTTCGTCCTCGCCCCCTCCTACGGTTCCAGCGAGGCCGTCCTGATCCGGACCGCCGCGCTCAAGGGGCCGGACGATCCCGCGATCGACCTGCTGGCCGGGCTCAGCGGTTCCACCGCGCACAGCGCCCTGTGGCCCGTGCACACCATCCTCCGTGACGGCCTCACCGAAGCCACCGCCGCCGGCCGCGACCCGCTGCCGTTGGCCGGCTACGCCCAGCACCCCGAGCACTCCGTCCCCGACGTGGTCACCGAGGTGGCCGCCACCCACGGCCTGAGCCGGGACGCCGCCGCGCTCTACCTCCAACTGCTGGCCCTGCCCGACCCCACCGACCGCCGGCTCACCCGCTGGACCGGCTGGAAGCCCGCCAGGAACAAGCGCGCCCGGGCCGAACTCGCCGCCACCGGCCTGGTGGTGGCGGCCAAGCGGGCGCGGGCCGGCCGCACCCTGTTCCTGCCCGGCGGCTGGCAGCCGCACGACGCCCCTCAACTGCCCATGGAGATCTGGAAGCACGGCCTGTACGCCGGCTCCGCCCCGAACCGGCCGCTGCCGCTGGGCTCCGTACCCGCGCTGTTCCGGCGCGCCTGGGCCCGTACCACCGAGGGCGACGCCCCGGGCTACGAAGAACTCACCACCCGCGCCACCAGGAAGGGCCGCCGATGACCAGCGCCGGCACCGCACCGAGCACCGAACCCCGGCAGATCATCCCGCCGGAGGACCAGTACGCCACCGAACTCGCCTTCCTGGCCGCGCACGACGCCGGCCCCCGCCCGCCCGGCTGGCGGCTCACTCCGCACGCCGCCGTCACCTTCGTGATGGGCAGCGACGGGCAGCCCCTCACCCTGCCCGCCGACACCGTCACCCCCCTCGGAGTGCCGCGCCGGCTCGCCATCCAGCAGAAGTTCGTCGGCGAACGCGCCCTGGTGGAACGCTGCGTCATCACCCTGGCCGGCGAACGCGGACTGCTGCTGGTCGGCGAGCCCGGCACCGCCAAGTCCCTGCTCTCCGAACTGCTGGCCGCCGCCGTCTGCGGCACCAGCGCCCTGACCGTCCAGGGCACCGCCGGCACCACCGAGGATCAGCTCAGATACGGCTGGAACTACGCCCTGTTGCTGGCCCAGGGCCCCAGCCGCACCGCCCTGGTGCCCTCCCCGGTGCTCACCGCCATGACCGCCGGTGCGGTCGCCCGGGTCGAGGAGATCACCCGCTGCCTGCCAGAGGTGCAGGACGCGCTCGTCTCCCTGCTGTCGGAGCGGCGCGTCGCCGTACCCGAACTCGCCGGCGGCCCCGACGCCCAACTGCACGCCGCCCCCGGCTTCACCCTCATCGCCACCGCCAACCTCCGCGACAAGGGCGTCTCCGAGATGTCCGCCGCCCTCAAACGGCGCTTCAACTTCGAGACCATCGGCCCCATCGCCGACCTCGACGCCGAGACCGCACTGGTACGCCGCCAGTCCCGGGCCGCCGTCGAACGCACCGGCGCCCGCTACGGAGTCGACGACGCCGTCCTCGAAGTCCTGGTCACCGCCTTCCGCGAACTGCGCGACGGGCGCACGGCCGAGGGCTGGGACGTGGAACGCCCCTCCACCGTGATGAGCACCGCCGAAGCCGTGTCGGTGGCCACCGCCCTGGGCCTGGCCGCCGCCTACTTCCCCGCCGACCGCGACCTGCTGCGGCTGCTCCCCGGCCATCTGCTCGGTGTGGTCCGCAAGGACGATCCCGCCGACGCCGCCCGGCTGCTCGGGTACTGGGACGGCGCGGTACGGCGGCGCGCCGAAGGGGGCGCCACCACCTGGCGCACCCTGTGGGACCTGCGCGCGGTACTGGAGGACTGAGCATGCTCCGCAGCACGGATGCCACGGCCGACGCGGCCGACGCCGACCGCGCCCGGACCGTCCTCGACGGGCTCACCGACCCGGCCGGACCGCTGCTGATCGGCGTACGGCACCACGCCCCGTCGCTGGCGGCGGTGCTGCCCGCCCTGCTGGACGCAGCCGCACCCGAGGTGTTGTACGTCGAACTCCCGGCGGACCTCCAGGACTGGCTGCCCTGGCTCGCCGACGAGGAGACCCACGCCCCGGTGGCGCTGGCCGCCGTCCCCGCCCGGCCGGCCGACGGCAGCGACGTGGCGGCCCCGGCGTTCTACCCGTTCGCCGACTTCTCCCCGGAGCTGGTCGCCCTGCGCTGGGCCGCCCGCCGGGGCGTCCCCGCCGTCGCCGCCGACCTGCCGCTGAGCGACCCCGCCTGGCGGCACCCGCGGCGCGGCGGCCCCCGGCGCCCCGGACTCGAACACGCCATGCGGGCCCGGCTCACCGGGCGCGACGGCGAGGACCTGTGGGACCGGCTGGTCGAGGTCGGCGCCCCCGGCTCCACCCCCGAGGCGGTGCGCCGCGCCGCCCTGCTGGCCGGCTGGGCGCTGCGCCGGGACGCCGAGGACGGCCCCGGGATCGACCCGCTCGATCTGCGCCGGGAGGCATGGATGCGGGCCCGGCTGGCCGAGGCGGCGTCCGCCGGCCGCCGCGCGGCGGCGGTGATCGGCGCCTTCCACGCGCCCGCCCTCACGGCCACCGCCACCGCCACCGACCTGCCCGAGCCGGCACCCTCGATCGCGACCCCGCCCTGGACGGTCTCCCTCATCCCGTACACCTACGCCCTGCTGGACGAACGGTCCGGCTACCCCGCCGGCATCCGCGACCCCGAATGGCAGCACCAGGTACTGGCGGCGGCCGGCGACCCGGAGCAACTGGCCGAGGCCCTCACCCGCACCACCGTCCGGATCTGCGCCCGACTGCGCGCCCAGGACCATCCCAGCGGCCCGGCCGACGCCCGGGAGATCATCCGGCTGGCCACCGACCTCGCCCGGCTGCGCGGGCTGCCCGCACCCGGCCGCGGCGAACTCGTCGAAGCCGTCCAGACCACCCTGGCCCAGGGCGAACCCCTGGGCCGCGGCCGGGCCGTGTCCCGCGCGCTGGAGCGGGTGCTGGTCGGCGACCGTACGGGGCGGCCCGCCCCCGCCGCCCCGCGCGGCGGACTGGCCCCCGCCGTGGAGGTGGAACTCGCCGAGCTGGGGCTGCCGGGACCGGAGAGCGGCACCGCCCCGGCCGGACGCGAACTGCGCCTGGACCCGCACCGTTCGGAGCGCGACCGGCGCCGTGAACTGCTGCTGCGCCGGCTGACGGTGTGCGGCATTCCGTACGCCACGGAGCACGAGGTCGGCGCGACGGGTGGCGCCGAGGCCGTCACCACCCGCTGGCAGGTGGCCTGGACCCCGGCCACCGCCGCCATGCTCGCGGCGGCAGCGGTACGCGGGGTCACCCCGGCCCAGGCGGCCGAGGGCACGCTGCGGGACCGGCACCGTACCGAACGGGACGCCGGCGGCCCCACCGCGGCCCAGGTGATCGCCGGACTGCGCGAGGCCGCCGGCTGCGCGCTCGCGGCCCTGACCGCCGAACGCCTCGCCGAGACCGCGGCTGTCGTGCCCGCCTCCGGCACCCTGCCCGAACTGCTCGCGGCGCTCACCCTGCTGGACCGGCTGCGCGAGCCCGCCGACACCGTCGGGACCACCGTCACGCTGCTGACCGGCGCGGCCGTGCGGCAGCTGGACGGGCTGACCGGCTCCGAGGACCCCGCCGATGCCCGCGCCCTGCTGGAGCTGGCCCACCGCGCCGACCCGGCCGGGGGACTGCGGCTCACCGACGCGCTGGCCCGGCTGGCCAGGGACGGCTCACCCCTGATGTCCGGTGCCGCGCACGCGGTACGGGTGCTGCTGGGGCAGCAGCCGCCGCAGGAGTTGGGTGAGCGGGTGGCGTCCTGGATCGACAACGCCACCACCCCGGCCGCCCGTACGGCCCTCACCGCCCGGCTGACGGGGCTCCTGACCGCGGCCGGGCCACTGCTGGAGACCGCGGCCCAGGCGCTGGCACCCCTGCTCGACCGGGTGGCCGAACTGCCCGACCAGCCCTTCCTGGCACGCCTCCCCGCCCTGCGCGGCGGCTTCGACACCCTCAGCCCGGCCGCGCGGGACCGCCTGCTGGCCGCTGTGGAGGACGAACTGGGCACCCCGATCGCCGCTTTGCCCGACACCGACCCCACCACCCTGGCCCACTGGACCACGGCCGACCTGACGGCCCACGACTCCCTGGCCGCCCTGGGCCTGCTGCCGGCGCCGACCGACGACATCGGGGAAGCGCCCGCCGGGCCCGTACCCATGGGAGCAGCCGCGCCGATCGCGGCCACGCCCCGCCCCGGCGGCCCGGCACTCCCGACCGGCCCGGCGACCGCGCGCGGTGCGGCCGGCTCGACGGCGAACGCGGACCCGGGCGGCATCCCCGGCACCCCCGCCGTGGCGGCGGGGATCACGAACGGTGCCGGGACACCGGCCGAAGCATCCGGTCCGGTGGCGGACACCGACCCGGCCGGCGCGACTCCCGCCGCCGGTCCGACGAGGGCGGCCGGCCGGGGGGCCACGGCCGGTTCATCCGCCTCCACGGCGGACGCGGACCTGGCCACGGCCCACCTCGGAATCCCTGCCGTGGCGCTCACCCCGGCGGAGACCACGTCGGGTGCCGGGAGGCCGTCCGGTGCGTCCGCGCCGACGGTGGCCCCGGCGACGGGCGGCCCCGGGAACCGGGACGCGGGCGGTGCCGTGACGGCTCCGTGCGACGGCCCCACGCCCGGCAGCGGGCCACGCGCGATCCCGCCGCGCGACCGGTGGCGGCTGGTGCTCGGGCGGGGTACGGAACGGCTGCCCGCGCGGGCGCGCTCCATGGCCACCGCGCTGGACGAGCTGTACGGGGCCGGTCGTGGAGAAGGCGCGGGCGGCGATCTCATCGGTGGCACCGGTGCCGGTGGCGGGCGTGAGCCCGCCTACCCCGGGGTCCGTGAGTGGGCCGGCGAACTCGCCGCCCTGTTCGGCCCCGGCATCCGCGAGGAGGTGCTGGCCGCCGCCGTCGCCGCGGGCCGCACCGATGCCGTCTTCGCCCTCGACCCGGACCGGGCCCGCCCCTCGGTCGACCTGCTGCGCACCGTACTGCGCCACGCGGGCGGCCTCCCCGAGGCTCGGCTGACCGCGCTGCGGCCCCTGGTACGGCGGCTCGTCGACGAGCTGACCCGGCAACTCGCCACCCGGCTGCGGCCCGCCCTCACCGGCACCGCCCTGCCCCGGCCCAGCCGCCGCCCCGGCGGCGGGCTCGACCTCGCCAGGACCGTACGCGCCAACCTCGGCACCGCACACCACGGCCCCGACGGCCGCGTCCAGCTCCTCCCCGAACGCCCCGTCTTCCGCAGCCGCGCCCGGCGCACCGCCGACTGGCGGCTGATCCTGGTCACCGATGTCTCCGGATCCATGGAGGCGTCCACCATCTGGTCCGCCCTGACCGCCGCCATCCTGGCCGGAGTGCCCACGCTGAGCACCCACTTCCTGGCGTTCTCCACCGAGGTCGTCGACTTCACCGACCAGGTGCACGACCCGCTCGGCCTGCTCCTGGAGGTCCGGGTCGGCGGCGGCACCCACATCGCGGCCGGGCTGCGGCACGCCAGGACCCTGGTCACCGTGCCGTCCCGCACCCTGGTGGTCGTCGTCAGCGACTTCGAGGAGGGCTATCCGCTGGGCGGGCTGCTCGCCGAGGTCCGCGCGCTGGTCGACTCCGGCTGCCAACTGCTGGGCTGCGCCAGTCTCGACGACGCCGGACGCCCCCGCTACAGCACCGGTACGGCCGGGCAGCTCGTCGCCGCCGGGATGCCCGTCGCCGCGGTCAGCCCACTGGAACTCGCCCGCTGGGTGGGGGAGAAGATCCGGTGAGGGCTCCCCACGAACCGGCGGCCCGTACCGCCGGCACCCCTCCGTCCCCGCCCTCCGCAAAGGCATGTGATGACCGACCCTGACACCGTCGCGCTGCCCCCCGTCGCAACCGAGGTCACCGCGCAGCTGGCGCAGGCCCTCAGCCCACGGCTGCGCAAGCGGCTGGACGCGGCAGCCGCGAAGCTCGCGGCCCGCCCCAGGAGCCGGGCCGCGGACCCGGATACGGTACGTGTCGCCGTCGACGACGACACCACCCTCGAACTCCACGCCCCCACCGGCACCGTCGACGCGGCGGACGCCATCCGCTGCGGCTGTCTGCTCGCCCCCGACTGCGTCCACCGGGCCGCCATCGCCACCGCCGCCCCGGTGGCCGAGCCCGCCGAGCCCGCCGAGCCCGCACCCGCCGTGCCGGCTCCGCCGGTGGCCTCGGCGGCCCCGCCGAGCACCCCCGCCGCGCCGGACGCCCCCGACCCGGAGCAACTGGCCGCCGCCACCGCCCTGTGGCGGGCCGGGGCCGCCGTGCTGGAGGCCGGCATCGAGGGAGCCGGGGCGCTGGTCCAGGCCGAGCTCCTGCACGCCGCCCACACCGCTCGCCTCACCGGCCTGTACCGGCCGGCGGCGCTGGCCATCGCCACCGTCAACGGGCTGCGCGCCGCCCGCGCCGCCGATCCGGGGCACCGGCTCGCCGACCTGACCGCCACCGTCCAGGAACTGCTGATGGTCTGCCACGCCCTGCGCCGGCCGGCCGCCCCCGGCGACGCACCCGCCTTCCCCGCCTTCCCGGCCCTGCGCGGCACCGCCCGCCGCCCCTACACCCCCGGCGGCTCGCTGCGGCTGTACGGCCTGTGCTGCGAGCCGGTCCGGGCCCGCACCGGTCATGCCGGAGTGGTCACCTGGGCGCTCGGTACGGACGGGCGACTGTTCGCCGTCACCGATGTGGCCCCCGGCGGCGCCGGCCGGGCGGCGGGCGCGGCGCGGCACACGGTGCGGCTCGGCGACGCCTCCTGCACCCACCACGAACTGGCCAGGGGCGGGCTGATCGTCTCCGGCGCCACCGTTTCCCCCGACGGACGGCTCGGCGCGGGCCGCGGGGTACGCGCCGTTCGGGCCGCGGGCGTGCCCTGGCACCAGGAGCCGGCCGCCGCGCTGTGGCGTACCCCGCTCGCGGAGCAGATCGCCCGGGCCCTCGACTCCCCGGAGCCCACCTCCGCCGGCGGTCTGATCTTCGCCGACCTCACCGTGCTGGGACCGGTCCGGGAGCCGGGTGCGGTGGACGTACTGGCCGCCGAATGCGCGGGACTGACGGTACGGATCACCCCGGCGGACGCACACCACGACCTGCCGCACCGGGACAACCTGCGGCTGCTCGCCGCCGCCCCCGGGCTGCGGATGCGTGTCATTGCCCGGCTGGTCCCCGCCGGCCATCCCCGGCTGCGGCTGCTGGCGGCCGGCCCCGACCCGTCAGCGGCCCCGGACCAAGGGCTGCGCACGCCCATCGATCTCGGCTACCACCGGTTGCAGCACGCCGATCTCCCCGGCGCGGGCCTCGCCCCCGCCCGGCCCGCCACCCTCCCGGAGCCGCCGGCGGCCCCGCTGCACCTGCTGCGCCGCCGCACGGAAGCCGCACTCGCGGCCGGCCGCCCGGCCATCGCCCTGCCCGGCAGTACGCAGACGGACCGTCAGCGCCTGCGCCACGCCGGGCTGTCCACCGCCGCCGAACTGCTGGTGGAACTGCACCGGGCCGCCGCCGAGCGCCCCCGCGACCACTTCGGCCGCCTGCGCCCCGCCGACCCCGACCGCTTCACCCGGGCATGGCTGGCCGCCGCCCACTACGACACCAGTACCACCCGCACGCTGTGCACCACCGCCTGGACACCCCCGGATTCCGTCCGATGACCCCGCCCCACCGCCCATGTCCGGCCCACCGGGCTCACCGGGCAGGTCCGGCCTCCGCAGCCCGCCGGGCCGGCGAGGCCCGCGCGCGGTGGGACAGCCGCCCGGCAGGTCCGGCTTGCGCGGCATGCCTGTCAGGCCCGGCTCGCCCGGCGTCCCGCTTCGGGGGCCGGTCGCGGCCGAGTACGCCGCGCCGCGCCGGGCTGGTGCCCCGCCCTGCCACCCGATGCCGCCGGGCCGTCCCCGGGCCGCCACGGGTAGCGTGAGACGTATGCCGTTCTCCCGTTTTTCCCCCGACGCGACCCCCGCCGCCCGGATCGGGTTGGGGCTGGCCGCGGTTGGCCGGCCCGGGTACATCAACCTGGGACGGGCTGGCGATCTGCCCGCCGAACGCACTGTCAGCGCCCTGCGCGAGCGCAGCCATCAGCTGCTGGACGCCGCCCACGCCGCCGGCGTGCGCTATCTCGACGCGGCTCGCTCCTACGGCCGGGCCGAGGAGTTCCTCGCCGACTGGCTGCACGCGCGCCCCGGTGTCCGCGATGTCGTCGTCGGCAGCAAGTGGGGCTACACGTATACGGCCGACTGGCGCGCCGACGCCGTCAGCCACGAGGTGAAGGACCACAGCGCCGCCACCTTGGACCGGCAGTACGCGGAGAGCCGCGAACTCCTGGGCGACCGGCTCGATCTGTACCAGATCCACTCGGTGACCCCCGACAGCCCCGTGCTGAGCGACCCGGCCGTCCTGGCCCGGCTCGCCGCGCTCCGTGCCGCCGGTCTCGACGTCGGCCTGTCCACGAGCGGCCCGCGCCAGGCGGAGACCATCCGCGCCGCACTGGAGCCGCGCTACGAGGGCGGTCCGCTGTTCCGCACCGTCCAGTCGACGTTCAACGTGCTGGAGCCGTCGGCGGGCACGGCCCTGGCCGAGGCGCACGCGGCCGGGCTGACGGTCATCGTCAAGGAGGCCATGGCCAATGGCCGGCTGGCCGGCGCGGCGGCCCCGCCACCGCTGCGCGAGATCGCCCAGGAGTACGGCACCGGGCCGGACGCCGTGGCGCTCGCCGCCGTGCTGCACCGGCCCTGGGTGGGGATCGTGCTCTCCGGCGCGGCGACCGTCCCCCAGCTGACGGGTAATCTGGCCGCTGCCCGGCTGCGGCTCGACCCGGGTGCCCTGGCCCGGCTCACCGAACTGGCCGAGCCGGCCGCGCGCTACTGGGCGCAACGCTCCGCCCTGCCCTGGAGCTGAGCGCCGGAACGCGTCAGGCGGCCCGCGCCTTGGTGGCGTACATGTCCACGTATTCCTGCCCGGACAGCCGCATCACCTCGGTCATCACCTCGTCGGTGACGGCCCGCAGCACATAGCGGTCGCGGTCCATGCCCTCGTACCGGGAGAAGTCCAGCGGCTCACCGAACCGTACGGTGATACGCCGCCCCCGCCCGATGCGCGGCAGGCCCTTGCCGCCCGGCTGCACCTGGTCGGTGCCGATCATCGCGAACGGCACCACCGGGGCGCCGGACATCAGGGTCAGCCGGGCGATGCCGGTACGCCCCCGGTAGAGCCGGCCGTCGGGGGAGCGGGTGCCCTCCGGGTAGATCCCGAAGACCTTGCCCGCCTCCAGCACCCGCAGTCCGGTCATCAGCGCCGCGACGCCGCCGTGCCCGCCGTCCCTGGCCACCGGGATCATGCCGACCCCGGTGAAGAACCACGCCATGATCCGGCCCTTGAGCGACCGGCCGGTGACGTACTCGTCCTTGCCGATGAAGTGCACCTGCCGCTTGGAGATCAGCGGCAGGATCACCGAGTCGATGAAGGTCAGGTGATTGCCCGCCAGCACCACCGGGCCCTCGCCCGGAATGTTCTCCAAGCCTTCGACCCGGGGGCGGAAGAAGAGCCTCAGCAGGGGGCCGAACAACGCCTTCAGCAGAACAAAACGGGACAAGATTCCCTCCGGTCGGATGGTGGCCGGCACGCGGGAGCGCACAGCTCAAGGACGATACTCGCGTCTGCGGGCTCCCCGTGCACGGGGTTCACGCAGCGGACACGCAATTTTGATGTGCCTTTGTCATGTCTGCACCCGAAGGTCCCCGTCCGGGCGCATCCTGCTCTCTACGATCGCCCTGACGCGTTCACCACGGAGGCAGCAGCATGGCGGCAGACCAGGAACCCGCGGCCGGCGGCCCGAACCACGACCGTACGCCGCTGGCCAGGCGCGCCATGCTGGGCGCCACGGTGGCCGGCGCGGGCGCCGCGGTGCTGCTGGGTGCCGCCGCCACCGCCCGCGCGTCCTGGCCACCGGCCGCCGGCCCGAACGGCGCCGGCGCCACCGGCGACCCGCCCGTCCCCACCGTCATCGCCCACCGGGGCGCCAGCGGCTATCGCCCCGAACACACCCTCGGCTCCTACCAGCTCGCCCTCGACCTCGGCGCCGACATCATCGAGCTGGACCTGGTGCCCACCCGCGACCACCAACTGGTCTGCCGGCACGAGAACGAGATCTCCGGCACCACCGATGTCGCCGACCGGCCCGAATTCGCCGACCGCGAAACCACCAGAACGGTGGACGGCGAAGAGGTGACGGGCTGGTTCACCGAGGACTTCACCGCCGCCGAACTCACCACCCTCGGCGCCACCGAACGCCTCCCGCGCCGCCGCCCCCACAACACCCTCTACAACGGACGCTGGCCCGTCCCCACCCTCGAAGGCGTCCTGGAATGGGCCGCCGACCGGGGCCGGGAACGCGGCCACCCCGTCCTGCTCTATCTGGAGATCAAACACCCCAGCTACTTCCGCTCCCTCGGCCTGGACATCGAGGAGCCGCTCACCAGGCTGCTGCACCGCCACGACCTGCACCGGGCCGATTCACCCGCCCTGCTCCAGAGCTTCGAGGCGGACACCCTGCGCCGGATGGCCGAACGGACCGACACCCGCCGCACCCTGCTGCTCGCCGAGGCCGGCCGCCGCCCGTACGACCTGGAGCGGGCCGGCGACCCCCGCACCGTCGCCGACCTCATCACCCCCGGCGGACTGCGCGAGATCGCCGGCTACGCCCACGCCATCGGCCCCACCCTCGACCTGGTCATCCCGCGCCACGACGACGACACCCTCGCCGCCCCCAGCACCCTGATCGGCGACGCCCACGACCGGGGACTCGCCGTCCACGGCTACACCCTGCGCAACGAAAACCCCTTTCTGCCCGCCGAGTTCCGCACCGGGGACGACGAGGCCGGCTACGGCGATGTCTTCGGCGCCGCCCGCGCCTACCTCGACCAGGGCATCGACGGCATCCACACCGATCACCCCGACACCGTGCTGCTGGCCGCCGCCGATGACCGGCGCTGATCTTTCTCCCCCGGCACGCCGGCTCATGCGCCGGGGCGCAGTCGTAAATCTCACAAGCCAGTTGCCGCCCGCACCCTCCCCAGGCGAGCCGGTTCCCCGCACAATGCTGGGGGCGCCAGGTCCGGTCAACCGGAGGGCGCCGTCAGGGCATTCACCGGCCGGTGGCGCACACCCTCCTTCACGTGCCCCGGCCCATCACCTCGTTGGGGAGACGTGAGCACATGGGCATGAGCGTCACGATCGACAAGGCGGCCGAGCAGGACGCCGAACAGATCCTCAAACTTCAGTACCTGTGCTTTCAGGCGGAAGCCGAGCTGGCCGGGAACTACCAGATCGACGCGCTGACCCAGACGGCGGGCGAACTGCGGGCCGAGATGCGGGCCGGCCTGGTGCTGGTGGCCCGGCTGGGCACCGAGGTCGTCGGCTCGGTACGCGGCACCGTCGACGCCGACGGCACCGCGTCCATCGGCCGGCTGATCGTGCACCCCCGGATGCAGCGCCACGGGCTCGGCGGCCGGCTGCTCGACCGGATCGAACAGCGCCTCGCCGCCGACGCCGACGCCGCCCGCTACCGGCTGCACTCCGGGCAGCGCGGCGAGGGCAACCTGCGGCTGTACCGCCGGCTCGGCTACGCCCCGGTGGCCACCGAGCACATCTCCCGGCAGCTCAACGTGATCACCCTGGAGAAGATCCGGGTGACCCGGCCGCTGCCGGAGACCCTGGCGGCCAGCGCCTGAACCGCGCGGAACCGCGAGCGAACCGCGCCCGGTCAGCCCACGTGCTGCCGGGACCGGCGCAGCCACAGCAGCCCGGTCACCGGCAGCACGAGCGGCAGGAAGAGATAGCCGCGCCCGTAGTCCGACCACACGGTCGCGTCCGGGAAGGCGGAGGGCTCCACCAGCGTCCAGGTGCCCACCGCCAGCACCCCGGCCAGCTCGGCTGCGCAGCACACCAGGGCGATCCGCCGCGCGCCCTCCCCGCCGCGCACCAGCGCCACCGTGATGAACGCGTAGACCAGCGCGGCGACAGCGGACAGCGCGTAGGCCAGCGGCGCCTCGTCGAAGCGGGTGGACAGCTGGTAGACGGAGCGCGAGGCCGCGCCCACCGTGAAGATCCCGTACAGCGTGACCAGCAGCCGGCCCGGGCCGTTGCGCAGCCCGCGCCGCCCCTGACCGCCTGGCTCGCGCGGGCCGTCGGACGACGTGGGCGGTACGGGGGCGGTGGGGATGTCCGGCTCAGCCAACGTGCACACCTCCCGCCCACACATCGTTCAGCCGCAGCTGGAGCACGGCCAGCACCACGGCGCCCGCCGCCACCGTCGCCGAGCCCCACCGGGAGCGTTCGCCCAGCGCGACCATGGCGACCACCGGCAGACACAGCGGCACGGCGACCAGATACGAGGCGAAGACCAGGGTGCTGTCGCCCGAGGGCCGCTCGCCGCCGGACAGCTGAACGACCCCTATCGCCAGCTGTACGAGGGTGAGCAGCAGCACCGCGCCCATGCCCAGGTAGTGCCAGTCCTTGACGGCCTGATCGCGCAGGGCGGCGTACGCGCACCAGGCGGCCAGCAGCAGCGCGGCCACGGCGACCGTGACGGTCAGGGGGGTGAGCATGGCGCCGACTCTACTGCGCGGCCGGAGACCCTCAGGACCCCACCCCTGACCCGCTCCTGGCCCGCCCCGGCTCCGTCCCGTGCTCCGTGGCGTTGGCCACAGTGGCCCCTTTCGCCCCTCCTGTCCTCCCCGGGGTACGAGCCCGGCCTGGCCGGTATCCGCGCAGGTCACGGGCGTTGCGGGGGCTCCGCGACGCCCTGCCCGTCAATCGGACAGGCTGTCCATCATGCGGACAGAACTGTCCGTATAAGGGACCCGGCACAAGCGTTCTGTTTTACTGGTCAGCATGACCGCGACGAGCATTCGCCCCCTGACGACCGAGGCAGCCACCATGCCCGGTGCTCGTTGTCGGGGCCGAATGTGTGACCGCTGAGGGCCCCCGCACGAGCCGTCTCGCGCCCCGAAGCGAACCCTGACAGCCGCCGGCCGACACCGATCCGGCCCGCCCCCGGCTGACTGCCCCGCGCTCATCTCTCGTTGTCCCGCGAACCCTGCGCGCGGACCTGCCCCGTGCCCGGCACGCCCAGCCGCGCGCCAGGACACTCGACTGTGACGGGAACCCAGTGATCACCACCACGGACCTCACCAAGGTCTACCACTCACGCGGCCGGGAGGTCACCGCGCTGGACGGCGTGAACCTCCACGTCCGGCCAGGTGAGGTCTTCGGCGTCATCGGACAGAGCGGCGCCGGGAAATCCACCCTGATCCGCTGCGTCAACCTGCTGGAACGCCCCACCTCCGGCACGGTCACCGTCGACGGCGTCGACCTCACCGCACTGGCCGGCCGCGGCACCCGCGCCGGCCGGCCGCTGCGCGAGGCCCGCACCCGGATCGGCATGATCTTCCAGCACTTCAACCTGCTCTCCGCCCGCACCGTGCAGGGCAACATCGAGCTGCCGCTGGAAATCCTCGGCCTCACCCGCCGCGCACGCGCCCGCAAAGCCCTGGAACTGCTCGACCTCGTCGGCCTCGCCGACAAGGCCCGCGCCTTTCCCACCCAGCTCTCCGGCGGCCAGAAGCAGCGCGTCGGCATCGCCCGCGCCCTGGCCGGCGACCCCAAGGTGCTGCTCTCCGACGAGGCGACCTCCGCCCTCGACCCCGAGACCACCCGCTCCGTACTCCAGCTGCTGCGCGACCTCAACCAGCAGCTCGGCCTGACCGTCCTGCTCATCACCCACGAGATGGACGTCGTCAAGACGGTGTGCGACTCCGCCGCCCTGATGCGGGACGGCCGCGTCGTGGAGTCCGGCGTGGTCTCCGACCTGCTGGCCACCCCCGGCTCCACCCTCGCCCACGAACTGTTCCCGCTCACCGGCGCCGCCGGCCCCGGCCGCACCCTGCTCGACATCACCTTCCACGGCGGCAGCGCCGGGCGGCCCGTCATCTCGCAGCTCGCCCGCGAACACGGCATCGACGTGTCGATCCTCGGCGCCGCCATGGACACCGTCGGCGACGCCCAGGTCGGCCGGATGCGCATCGAGCTGCCCGGCAGCCCCGAGGACAACGACCGCGCGCTCGCCTTCCTGCGCGCCCAGAACCTGACCGTCGAGATACCCGGCACGACCGGCCCGGCCGCCACGGCCACCCCCGCCGCACCGGCCGGCACCGTGCTCAGCAAGGAAGGTGCCTGATGGGCTGGGATCAGATGCGGCCCCTGCTGGAGCAGGGCACCATCGACACCCTCTACATGGTCGGCTGGTCCACCCTGATTGCCGCCCTCGGCGGACTGCCCATCGGCGTCCTGCTGGTGCTCACCGACCGGGGCGGACTGCTCGCCAACACCGTCGTCAACAAGATCCTCGGCGCCGTCGTCAACGTCGGCCGCTCGCTGCCGTTCATCATCATGATGGTCGCCCTGATCCCCTTCACCCGCTGGGTGGTGGGCACCGCCTTCGGCCCCACCGCCGCCATCGTGCCGCTCGCCATCGGCGCCATCCCCTTCTTCGCCCGGCTGGTGGAGACCTCGGTGCGCGAAGTGGACCACGGCCTGATCGAAGCGGCCCAGGCGATGGGCGGCGGCACCTGGACCGTCGTCCTCAAGGTGCTGCTGCCGCAGTCCCTGGCCTCCCTGGTCGCCGGACTCACCACCACCGTCATCGCCCTCATCGGCTACTCCGCGATGGCCGGCGCCGTCGGCGGCGGGGGGCTCGGCACCCTCGCCCTCACCTACGGCCACCAGCGGTTCGAAACCGACTTCATGTACATCATCCTCGCGGTCATCGTCGTGATCGTGACCATCGTGCAGTTGCTGGGCGACGGGCTCGTACGGCTCCTCACCCGCCGCGGACGCACCGGATGACCGGCTGACTGGCCCGGCCCGCGCCCCACCCCACAGACCCCCGGCATCCCCGGGACCCAGAAGAAACACCGCACCCGCGTCACCGAAAGGCACTTTTCGTGCGTACTCACCTCCGTACCGCCGCCCTCGTGGCATCCGCAGCCGCCCTCACCCTGGGCCTCGCCGCCTGCGGCACCGACTCCGACCCCAAGTCCAACGACGACGCGGGATCCTCCGCCGGCGACACCCAGAAGATCACCGTCGCCGCCAACCCCAACCCGCACGCCCAGATCCTCGACTTCGTCCGGGACAACCTGGCCGCCGACGCCGGGCTCGACCTGACCGTCAAGGAATTCAGCGACTACGTGCTGCCCAACACCGCCGTCCAGGACGGCGAAGTGGACGCCAACTACTTCCAGCACCAGCCGTACCTCGACGACTTCAACGCCAACCACGGCACCGACATCGTCCCGGTCGTCAACGTGCACCTGGAACCGCTCGGCCTCTACTCCAAGTCCCTGGACAGCGTCGCCGACCTCACCGAGGGCTCCACCATCGCCATCCCCGACGATGCCAGCAACGGTGGCCGCGCCCTCCAGCTGCTCGCCCAGAACGGCGTCATCGAGCTCAAGGACGGCGTCGGCGCGGGCGCCGTCCTCGGCGACATCACCGACGACCACGGCATCAAGTTCACCGAGCTGGAGGCCGCCAGCCTCCCGCGCGCCCTGGACGACTTCGACGCCGCCATCGTCAACGGCAACTACGCCCTTGAGGTCGGCCTCTCCCCGTCCGAGGACTCCATCGCCCTGGAAGAGGCCGAGGGCAACCCGTACGCCAACTTCCTCGCCGTCAAGGCCGGCCACGAGAACGACCCCGCCGTCCAGACCCTCGCCCGGCTGCTGAACTCCGACGAGGTCAAGCAGTTCATCGAGGAGACCTACCCCGGCTCCGTCATCCCGGCCTTCGGCACCCCCGGCGCCTGACTGCTACCCGGCGACCAGCCACCCCAGCACCGGGCCCCGGCGACCCAGCCGGGGCCCGGCGCTGCGCAAAAGCGCTGGATACTGCATGCTGTCCCCTCGGACCCCAGGTATGGAGCGGCGCATGACATCCCTCTTCCCCGACATCTCCATCAGCACCGAACGCCTCGTGCTGCGCCCCTTCGAGGAAGCCGACATCCCCCCGCTCGCCGACATGATGAACGACGAGCTGACCGCCTCCTGGACCACCGCCCCCACCCCGTACACCACCCGCGACGCCCACGAGTGGATCGTCAGACGGGCCCCCGCCGAACGCCGCTCCGGGCGCGGCATCGTCTTCGCCGTCACCGAACACCTCACCCAGCGGCTGGTCGGCAGCGCCCACCTGATGAACACCAACTGGCGCAACCGCAGCACCGAGATCGGCTACGTCATCGGCCCCTGGGCCCGCGGCGAGGGATACGCCGCCGAGACCGTACTCGCCGTCGCCCAGTGGCTCTTCCGCGACCAGCGCTTCGAACGCCTCGAACTGCGCACCGCGGCCGGCAACACCGCCTCCCAGCAAGTCGCCCAGAAGGCCGGCTGCGTCAGCGAAGGCGTCCTGCGCAACGCCCGGATAGTACGCTCGCGCACCGAGGACGGCGGCTGGACCGACATCCGCACCGACACCATCGTGTGGAGCCTGCTCCCCGAGGACCTGGAAGACCGCTGGGCCCCTGATCACGCACGGTAGGCTCAGCGGGACGTCCCACCCGCGACGAGTTCGAACGAGTCCAGGAGCCCCCGTACATGGCTGACCGCGTCACCGTGATCGGATGGGACGGCAGCCCGCTTACCCCGGGCGCGCGGTCCGCCCTCAGCGCCGCCACCCTGGTCGCGGGCGCCCCCCGGCACCTGGTGCTGCCCGACATCCCGCCCCAGGCCGAACGCGTCCAGCTCGGCAGCCTCGCCCTGGCCGCCGGCCGGATCGCCGCCCACCGGGGTACGGCAGTGGTCCTCGCCGACGGTGACCCCGGCTTCTTCGGCGTCGTGCGTACCCTGCGCAACCTCGAACACGGCCTGGAGGTCGAGGTGATGCCCGCCGTCTCCGCGGTGGCCGCGGGCTTCGCCCGGGCCGGCATGCCCTGGGACGACGCCCGGGTCGTCACCGCCCAGCAGCGCACCCTGCGCCGCGCGGTCAACGTCTGCCGCGCCCACCCGAAGGTCGCCGTCCTCACCTCACCGGGAGCCGGGCCCGCCGAGATCGCCCTGCTGCTCGGCGACGTGCACCGCACCTTCGTCATCTGCGAATCGCTGGGCACCGACCGGGAACGGGTGTCCGTACTCACCTCCGACAAGGTCGCCCACCACCACTGGACCGACCCCAACCTGGTCATCGTGGTCGGCGGAACGGGCGGCTCGGGCGGTACGACCGGCGCCGGCTCCGGCACCGGCGAGAGCTGGCTGGGCGGCCAGGACCCGGCCGCCGCCGTCGAACCACGCGGCTGGGGACTCGACCCCGCCGCCTACCAGCAGACCGCCCTGCCCGCCCCCGGCCGCACCCCCCAACTGCGCGCCCTGGAACTGGCGGTGCTCGGCCCGCGCCCGGGCGACCTGCTCTGGGACATCGGCACCGGCAGTGGCCTGGTCGCCCTGGAAGCCGCCCGGCACGGCGCCGCCGTCATCGCGGTCGACCGGGACGCCGACGCGTGCGCACTGGCCGCAGCCACTGCCCGGCGATTCGGCGCGCAACTGCACGTGGTCCACGGCGTCGCCCCACAGGCGCTGGAGTCCCTGCCCGAGCCGGACGTCGTACGGGTCGGCGGCGGCGGTCACCGTACGCTCGTCGCCTGCGCCGACCGCAGACCGCAGCGGATCGTCACCCACGCCATGACCCGCGACGAGGCGGAAGCGGCGGGGCGGGCGCTCAGCGGCGCGGGCTACACCGTGCGCTGCACGCTCCTGCAATCGGTGGAACTGGAGACCCAGGAGTGGACGGAACAGGGCCGCTCCGTGGTGTTCCTGTTGGCCGGAAGCCGTCTGTGACCAGCGCGAAGACAAACCGGGACCATCCCGGTCCACTCGTGCGACCCATGACCGGGGGCGGGCACCGGCAGCGGTAGGCTGGTGGATCGTTGTGCCGTCGGCCGGACTTGATGATTCATCCGCCAATGTCCGGATGAGCCCGGCGCAACTCGGCAGAGCACTACCGATGGGCGAGGGGTACGCATGACGGACACCGGCCGGATCCCCGAGGGGGGAGAGCCGGAAGCGGTCTTTCCCTTCCCGGACCAGGCGGACGATGTCGTCGAGGGTGAAGAGGAAGACCTGCTGATGCCGGGGGCACACGTCGCCTGGGGCGACGCGGCTCCCACCCCGCAGCCGATCACCCCGGCCGCCCCGAGACCGGCCCAACTGGCCCCCATTCTCCCCGCCCCGCGCCCGACCTGGCCCGAGGCCACCGCCACGGCAACGGACGGTGACGCCACGGCGGCGGGCGCGGCACCGGCGGAGCCGGCCCCGGCCCAAACCGCCCCCTCGCCCTCCGGCGCCACGCCCACGCCCCCCACCGCTGCGCTCCAGGGTCCGCCCGGTGCCGGGGCTCCGGCCGCCGACGCCGCGCAGGCAACACCGGCTGCGGCCGGCGGCGCGGTGGCATCGGGACCGGTGGCTCCCGCCGTCAGCGGTTCACAAGCGGCGGTGCCCGAGGCCGGCGGCCGGCCGAACCCGACGACACCGGCCGCTTCGGGCCCGGCGGTTGCGGCGGAGAACCCCGCTCCCGGCGCGGCGGCATCGGGGCCCGGAGCTGCGGGCCCCGACGTCGCGCAAGCGGCAGCACCGGCGGCCGGCGGCCGGCCGATCCCGGCCACACCGGCCGCTTCCGGCACGGCGGCATCGGGGCTTGTGGCGTCTTCTGCCGACAGCCCCCGGGCGACACCGCAGGCCATCGGGACCTCACCGGGGGTTTCCGGCACCACGGTCATAGCGGACAGTTCCGCTCCCGGGACGCCGGTACCGGGACCGGCGGCCCCGGCCGCACCGGGGACGTCCGGTGTTGCCGTCGCGGCGCAGAGCCACGTTCCCGGCGTCGAGGCTGCTGCCGTCGAGGGTGCACCCGCGCCCGGGGCTGCCGCGACCGGCAGCCCCCAGGCGGCCGGGGCCACCGCAACGCCGACCGGGGTGGCAGCCGCGCCGATCCCCCTCGCACCTCAGTCTTCCGACGCGGCGGGGCTTCCGGCCTCAGGCGAACCGGTGCCCGGCCCGTCGGCACAGGAGGCGCCCGAGGCCACCGGCACACCACGTACTGCCGAGCCGGGGATTTCCGGCGCCCCGGTCGTGGCCGGAGCAGCCGCCGGCGGGGCCGTGGCTCCCGCTGGTGCCGGGGTGTCGGCCGGGGCGAGCGCTGCCGCGAACGCTGACACGCCCGACGCGGTCGCCGGAGTTCCGGCGGGCCCGCCGAGTACGGACACGCCCGAGGTCTCCGGCGCGGCCATCGCGGCGGCCGGTGCCGTGCCGACCGATGGCGGCACGGTCACCCCCGGTGGACCGGTGCCCGCGGCCCCGGCCCCCGCCGTGATGGCGGCCGGTACGGCTGTCGGGGTTCCCGTGGCAGGCACCACACAGACCCCCACGATCCAGGCGGTCCGGGCGGAGGCTCCCGCTTCCGGCCCAACGAGCATGGAAACAGCGGCCGTTGCCGAGGCTCCGGCCGCACCGCCGGCTGACGGCCCTGTACCCGGTACGGTCGCCGACGCCGACACCGGCGGGGTGACCGGTGACGCGGTGGTCCCGGGCGCGCCCGGAGTCGCACCGACGCCGGACGACGCCGGCGGGGCCGTGCCGGCGGCCGGGGCTGACGCCGTCGACGCGATCGTTTCCGGCGAGCCGGGGCCCGTGCCGGCGGCCGGTGTCGCCGCGTCCGGCGATGTTGAAACCGACGGCGTGGCCGTGGGGCCGACGTCCGCCACCGACAGCGTCGACAGCGCCGACACGACCGTTCCCGGCGAGCCCGGCACCGGGTCTCCGCCCGAGTCCTCGGGCGGATCCTTGTCCGCCGCCGCCGGGGCGGGTTCCCCTGGGCCGGAAGCCGTGTCGCCGCCCGGCGTCCAGGGGCAGGTCACGGCTCCTGCGCGGGCCGACGGTGAGCCGGGGGCCGGTCCGGTGGCCGGTGGGCCCGGGCAGGCCACGGCCCATTCCGGAGGTTCCGCCGCTGTGATGGCCGCTGCCCCCGCTGCCCCGGCGGCTCCCGGCTCCGCGGCTGATCCTTCCGGCGCTGCCGCCTCCGCCTCCGGGACCACCGAAGACGCCCCGCCCGTATCGCCCGCTGCCGGGCCGACTACCGGCCATCCGGCCACCCCCATGACTCCTGCCGCCGACGGCCCCGTGGTTGCCGCGCCGGTGCCCGCACCCGACGGTGGTGCCCAGGCACCCGGCGCCACGGAGCCGGCCGGCGCCGCTGCCGCCGCGCCGGCCGGCGACTCCCCGGCCACCGGCGCGGCGGCCCCCGCACCCGCCGTCTCCACAGCACCGGCCGCCGCCGCTGTCTCCACCCCCGCCCCCGGCGGACCCCCGGCGGACCCCGCCGCGCTGCACCGGCTCATGCGCGAGCCCCGCGACGTCCGGCACGGCTTCCTCGCCGATCCCATCCCACACGAAGTCCTGCTGCGCGTCCTGGAGTCCGCGCACACCGCGCCCACCTCCGGGCACGCCCAGCCCTGGGACTTCGTCATCATCCGGTCCGCCGACACCCGCACCCAGGTGCACGAACTCGCCGTCCGGCAGCACGAGGCGTACGCCAAGTCCCTTCCCAGGGGCCGCGCCAAGCAGTTCAAAGAGCTCAAGACCGACGCGATCGTCCGGACCCCCGTCAACATCGTGGTCACCGCCGACCCCACCCGGGGCGGCCGGCACACCCCGCACCCGCACCAGCAGCCCCAACTCGCCCCGTACTCCTCCGCGCTCGCCGTCGAGAACCTGTGGCTCGCCGCCCGCGCCGAGGGGCTCGGCGTCGGCTGGGTGAGCTTCTACGACGACCGCGAGCTGGTCCGTACCCTGGGGCTCCCCGGCCACCTGGAGATCGTGGCCTACCTCTGCATCGGCTACGTCGACGCGTTCGCCGACGAGCCCGAGCCGGCTCAGGCCGGCCCCGCCCAGCAGCGCCCGCTGTCCTGGGTCGTGCACGAGGAGTCGTACGGCCGCCGCGCGCTGCCCGGCGCCGAGCCGCACGATCTGCTCAGCGAGACCCTGGAGGACATCCGCCCGCTCGACGCCCAGGCCCTGGCCGAGGCGTGGGAGCGGCAGAAACGCATGACCAAACCCGCCGGCGCCCTCGGCGCCCTGGAGGTCATCTCCGCCCAGCTGTGCGGCCTGTCCCGCAGCTGTCCGCCGCCACTGCCCGAGCCCGCCGCCGTCGCGGTGTTCGCCGGCGACCACGGCGTGCACGCCCAGGGCGTCACCCCCTGGCCGCAGGAGGTCACCGGTCAGATGGTGGCCAACTTCCTCGGCGGGGGAGCGGTGTGCAACGCCTTCGCCCAGCAGGTCGGCGCCGAGGTCTGTGTGATCGACGTCGGAGTGAAGAGCGACCTGCCCGGCCAGCCGGGGCTGATGCCCCGCAAGGTACGGGCCGGGACCGCCGATTTCACCGCCGGTCCTGCCATGAGCCGCGACGAGGCCCGGCGCGCCGTCGAGGTCGGCATCGAGACCGCCCGCGATCTGGTGGCGGCCGGCAACCGCGCGCTGCTCACCGGTGAGATGGGCATCGCCAACACCACCGTGGCCGCCGCGCTGATCGCCGTGTTCACCGCCACCGAGCCGGCCGAGGTCACCGGCCGGGGCACCGGCGTCGACGACGAGACCCACGCCCGCAAGGTCGATGTCGTACGGCGCGCCCTGCATCTGCACCAGCCCGACGCCGCCGATCCCATCGGCGTGCTCGCCGCGGTCGGTGGTCTCGAACACGCCGCGCTCACCGGCTTCATCCTCGGTGGCGCCTCGCTGCGCGTCCCGGTGATCCTGGACGGGGTCAGCGCCGGTGCCGCCGCCCTCGCGGCCCGCGCCATCGCCCCCGAGGCGGTGTCCGTCTGTGTCGCGGGGCATCGCAGCGCCGAGCCGGGCCACATGGCGGCGCTCACCGCGCTCGGTCTGCGCCCGCTGGTCGATCTCGATCTGCGGCTGGGCGAGGGCACCGGGGCACTGCTGGCCCTGCCGGTGGTGCAGAGCGCGGCCCGCGCGATGCGCGAGGTCGCCACGTTCGACGCGGCGGGCGTCAGCGGCAAGAACTGAGGACCGTACTGTGAGGGTGGCAGCCGGGGTGTCCGGCCCCCGCTGCCGCCCGCCTCGCCACAGCCGCTCCACCGTCGCAGCGGCGATCCCGCTCGTCCACCAGGAGCCGCGCCACCCATGCCAGAGCCACACCCCGACCAGCCCGACCAGCCCGATCACCCCGCCTACCCCGTCGGACTGCGGCTGACCGGCCGCCGGGTCCTGGTGCTCGGCGGCGGCACCGTCGCCCAGCGCCGGCTGCCGGCCCTGCTGGCCGCCGGCGCCGCCGTCGAGCTGATCGCCCCCGCCGTGACGCCCTCCGTCCAGGCCATGGCGCAGGCCGGTGAACTGCGCTGGGAACCGCGCGGCTACCGGCCCGGTGATCTCGCCGGGGCCTGGTACGCGCTGGTCGCCACCGACGATCCCGAGGTCAACGCCGCCGCCTCCGCCGAGGCCGAGCGGGAGCGGGTGTGGTGTGTCCGCAGCGACGACGCCGGCGCCGCCACCGCCTGGACCCCGGCCACCGGCCGCAGCGACGGGGTGACCGTCGCCGTGCTCACCGGCCGGGACCCGCGCCGCTCGGCGGCCGTCCGGGACGCCGTCGTCGAGGGGCTGCGCGAGGGCACCCTGGCCGCCCCGCGCCACCGGCACCGTACGCCGGGGGTGGCGCTGGTCGGCGGCGGCCCCGGTGATCCCGATCTGATCACCGTACGCGGGCGCCGGCTGCTCGCCGAGGCCGATGTGGTGGTCGCCGACCGGCTCGGCCCGCGCGACCTGCTCGACGAACTCCCCGCGCACGTCGAGATCATCGACGCCGCCAAGATCCCCTACGGCCGCGCCATGGCCCAGGAGGCCATCCACGAGGCGCTCATCGAGCACGCCAGGGCCGGCAAGTCGGTGGTCCGGCTCAAGGGCGGCGACCCGTACGTCTTCGGCCGCGGCATGGAGGAGGCCCGGGCGCTCGCCGCCGCCGGCCTCCGGGTCACCGTGGTCCCCGGGGTCACCAGCGCCATCAGTGTGCCCGGCGCGGCCGGCATCCCCGTCACCCACCGGGGTGTGGCCCACGAGTTCACCGTGGTCAGCGGGCATCTGCCGCCCGACCATCCGCGTTCCCTGGTGGACTGGCCGGCGCTCGCCCGGCTGCGCGGCACCCTGGTGCTGCTGATGGCGGTGGAACGGATGCCGGCCATCGCCGCCACCCTGATCGCCCACGGCCGGGACCCCCGTACCCCGGTGGCGGTGGTCCAGGACGGCACCACCGCCGCCCAGCGCCGCCTCGACGCCACCCTGGAGACCATCGCCGCCCGCATCGCCGGGGCCGGCGTCCGGCCGCCCGCCGTGATCGTCGTCGGCGATGTGGTGACCGTCGCGGAACGAGGAGACGACGCCCCGTGACCGCACCCGAGCTGATCCCCGTCACCGACCCCGCCGATCCCCGGCTCACCGACTACACGGCGCTGACCGATGTCGCCCTGCGCCGCCGCCGGGAACCCGCCGAGGGGCTGTTCATGGCGGAGGGCGAGAAGGTCATCCGCCGTGCCCTGGCGGCCGGTTATCCCATGCGGTCGCTGCTGCTCACCGACAAGTGGGCCGCCGCGCTGGGCGACGTCATCGCGTCGGCCGGCGCGCCCGCCTATGTCGTCACCCCCGAACTGGCCGAGCAGGTCACCGGTTATCACGTGCACCGCGGCGCCCTCGCCGCCATGCACCGGCTGCCGCTGCCCGCCCCGGCGGACCTGCTGGCCCGCTCCCGCCGGGTAGCGGTGGTGGAGGCCGTCAACGACCACACCAACATCGGCGCCATCTTCCGGGGCGCCGCGGCCCTGGGCATGGACGCCGTCCTGCTGTCACCGGACAGCGCCGATCCGCTCTACCGGCGCTCGGTCAAGGTCTCCATGGGCGCGGTCTTCTCGCTGCCCTACGCCCGGCTCGCGCAGTGGCCGCACAGCCTCACCGCGGTGCGGGAGGCCGGCTTCCGGCTGTTGGCGCTCACCCCTCACGAGCGGGCGGTGGATCTCGCCGATGCCCTCACCGACGACACCGGTACGGCGGCGCCGGACCGGATCGCGCTCATGCTCGGCGCGGAGGGCGACGGCCTCACCCCGCGCGCCCTGGCGGCGGCCGACACCTGGGTACGGATCCCGATGGCGCACGGTGTGGACTCCCTGAATGTGGCCGCTGCCGCCGCCGTGGCCTTCTACGCCGTCTCCACCAGCTTCTCGAAGAAGAACTCGTGTTTGAGGAACGACACCTCGTACTCATGACCGGGGGCCGGCGGAATCAGCTGCGACGCCTGGAACAGCCGCCAGCCGTCCAGCAACGCCGCCACCCCGCTGTCGTACGGCGGCTCGTCACTGTCGCCGGTGGTCGGGGAGGAGCCGCCGGTGCCGTCGTACCTGGCCCAGCCGATCACCCGCGAATCGAGCGCGGAGGTGCTGAGATACAGCACCAGGACCTGCTGCCGCGTCCCACTCATGCCGCCACCTCCTGGGGGCGGTTGGTCACCCGGGTCACCCAGTGGTCCAGATCGAAGCCCTGGTCACCCGTCAGCGCCCGCCACAGCAGCGCCCGGTTGTACAGTTCGAGCCGCCCGGTGGCCTGCTCGTACCAGGGGAAGACGACCCGCAGCTCTTCCAGCACCCGGGGATCGTCCAGATCGGAGGTGTCCCACAGCAGCCGCTGCCGCACGGTGGGATTGAAGCGGATCTTGAACATCCAGCGGTCGGCGCCGCTGTCGTTGCGCCGCCCCCCGTGCCACAGCCCGTGGTGGACGAACACCACGGTGCCGGCCGGGCAGGTGAGGCGCGACTGGCCGCGCAGATTCTGGTAGCGGCCGGTGTCGCTCTCATTGGTGCGCCGCAGATGGCTGCCCGGCACGGTCAGGGTGCCGCCCATCTCCAGCGTCACCTCCTGCGGGTAGTACATGAGCTGGACGTCGAAGGCGTCGGTGCGGACATCGATGATGGCGTCGCCGTGCAGCGGCTGGGCCGCGCCCTCGTCCGGGCGGCGTACGTGGACGGCGTGATGGTCCACCGCCGGATCCGGGCCGACCAGCGAGCGCAGCGCCCCGGCCACCGGCGGCAGTTCCACCAGCCGCCGGGCGAACGATCCCGGCCGGTACGCCTGTGCCAGGGGTGTGCCGTACGGAACCTCCGGCACTCCGTGCGCCAGGACGGTCAGTGCTTCCTCGTTCAGCTCCGGCGGGACCACCGCGTCCAGCCGCAGTGAGCCGTGGGCCACGAAGTGCGCCATGCGCACCGAACTCAGCAGATGCTGTTGTGGTTGCATGCCCCGACGGTAGGGAACGGGCCCGGTCCGCGGATCGGCCACAGTCACCCGGCACTGGTAATTTCTCACCATGCGCGCTGTCACCGTCTGCCTGGAACAGCCGCCGGTGGTCGCCGATATCGGAGTGGGCGTCCACGGCCCCGCGGGGGTGACGGATGTCTTCCGGCTGCCGGAGCTGTGGCAGCTGCATCTGTACCACTACCGTGCCGAGCTGACGGTGAACGGCACACCCCATACGATCCGGCCCGGCCGGGTCAGCCTGGTGCCGCCCGGCGTCACCGTCCGCTACCGGTATCACGCGCGGTCGGAGCATCTGTACGCCCATCTGCGGCTGGTCACCGGCCCGAGGGCGGACGCCCGCCCGGTACCGGTGATCCAGGACGCCGGCCCGGAACTTCCCCAGGTGACCGAGCAGTTCCAGCTGGCGATCGCCACCGCCCGAACCGAACCGGCGCGCTCGACGGCGGAGATCTGGTCCCTGCTGTGGCGCGTCGCACGGCTGACGCCGCCCGCTCCGCCCCGCACTCCGCATCCGGCGGTGGTGGCGGCCATGGGGCTGATCGAGGCGCGGCTGTCCGGCCCGCTCAGCGTGGCGGCGATCGCCGCCGCCACCGGCTTCTCGCACAACCATCTGACCCGGCTGTTCCGCTCCGAGACCGGCCGTACGGTGATCGGCTACCTCCGCTGGCGCCGGCTGGCGCGGGCCCGGCATCTGCTGCGTGAGTCCACCCTGCCGATCCCCGCGGTGGCGGCGGCGGTCGGCATCCCCGATCTCCAGGCGTTCAACAAGGCGTGTCACCGCGAGCTGGGGGCATCACCCCGCGCCATCCGCGGCGGCTTCGCTCAGATCGGGCCCTGACACCCCTGGGCCGCCGCGATGCCCAGCGCCACCAGCACCGTCACCACCACGAACACGATCAGCCGCTGCCGCAGCAGCCCGCCGTCCACCCCGCGCCGGGCCGGGGCGGGGGCGGGCCGCCGGGCGGCCGGGCGGGGAGCGGGGGCTTGGCGGGGCGGGGGAGCGGCCGGTTCGGGCCGGGTGGTTCGGGCCTGCTGCGCCGGGGCGGACGGCGCGGGCACCGCCGGGCGCGGCCGGGGGCGCGGGGCGACGGCGGTGCCGCGCGCCTCGCGGGCGGCGATCTCCTTGAGCCGGCTCGCCAGCTGGAGCGTGCTGGGCCGCTCCTGGGGTGCCTTGGCCAGGCAGGCGCGCAGCAGCGGGGCAAGCGCCGAGGGGGTGCCGCGCAGAATCGGCTCCTCGTGCACCACCCGGTAGAGCATCACCTCGGAACTGCCCTGCCCGAACGGCGAGTCGCCCAGTGTGGCGTACGCCAGGGTGGCGCCCAGCGAGAACACATCGGTGCCCGGGGTCACGGTCGCCCCCCGTACCTGTTCGGGCGCCAGGAAGCCGGGGGAGCCCACGGCGGTGCCGACATGGGTGAGGGTGGAGGCACCGGTGGCCCAGGCGATGCCGAAGTCGATGATGCGCGGACCCTTGGGCGACAGCAGGATGTTGGACGGCTTCAGATCGCGGTGCACCACCCCGGCCTCGTGCACGGCGACCAGGCCCTCCGCGAGGGATGCCCCGATCGCGGCGGTCTCGGCGGCGGACAGCGGGCCCTGTTCGGCGACCTTGTCGTGCAGCGAGGGCCCCGGCACGTACTGAGTGGCGAACCAGGGCCGGGAGGCGTCCAGGTCGGCGGCCACCAGGCGGGCCGTACAGCCGCCCCTGATCCGGCGCACGGCCGAGACCTCGCGGGCGAACCTGGCCCGGAACTCGTGGTCCTCGGCCAGGTCCGGCCGGATGACCTTGAGCGCCACCCGCTGGCCGCGCCGGTCCGAGCCGAGGTACACCACCCCCATGCCCCCGGCGCCGAGCCGGCGGTGGAGCCGGAACGCCCCCATGACCCGCGGGTCCTCGCGCCGGAGCCGCATCATCGCCATGTCTACCTCGCAGCCCGGTCCTTGTGCTGTTCAACAGCCGTCGCACAGCTTACGGACTGGGCGGCCACAACGCCGAGAAGGGCGTGCGCCGCGCGGGTCCCCTGGGGGAAACCCCTGGTGAATCCACTCGCTCCTCCACCCTGGGGAGTAGCTCCCCGGCCCCTGTGTCATCCCCTGGGAGGCCCCAGGTTCAATACGCCGGGCTGACGCCGGAGGTGGCCCCGGCGCCTAATGTTGAGGTCAAGCGGCGGGCGCAGCACTCGTCCCCCGAGGTCACCCGCCCGCCGCTTGCCAAGTACTCGACGGGAGTGGACAGATGGCGCAGATGCAGATGACGAGCGGTTCGCCCAGGGCGGCACGGCGTCATCCGCTGGTGGCGGTGGCCATGGTGCTGCCGCTGGCCATCGCACTCGCGGTCGTGATCGGCGGCGTCGATGCCGTCGTGACACAGGCGTCGTCCGTGGCCGGACTTCTGGGGCGCTGACAAGCGCTCCGGACCCGGGAGAGCGGCCCGGGTCGGGGACACCGGCCAACACCCCGTGGGGACGGGGGTCAGGCGGACGGCTAGTGTGCCCGGGCAGCTGGGGAGCTGCCCGGGCACCGCGTACTCCATCGGCACAGCCGGTGGAAGGACAAAGAGCCGGGAAGCTGTATGAGCTTCCCGGCTCTTCACGCTGGTGGACGATACTGGGATTGAACCAGTGACCTCTTCCGTGTCAGGGAAGCGCTCTCCCGCTGAGCTAATCGTCCGTACGGTGCTGATCTCGCGTGCGCGATACTGGGATTGAACCAGTGACCTCTTCCGTGTCAGGGAAGCGCTCTCCCGCTGAGCTAATCGCGCGGGCGGGTCCTTGTCAGGACCCAGTGGACGATACTGGGATTGAACCAGTGACCTCTTCCGTGTCAGGGAAGCGCTCTCCCGCTGAGCTAATCGTCCGAGGTGGAGACGGGATTTGAACCCGTGTAGACGGCTTTGCAGGCCGTTGCCTCGCCTCTCGGCCACTCCACCGGAGGGGGCCAGGCCCCCTTCGAGCGGACGACGAGACTCGAACTCGCGACATCCACCTTGGCAAGGTGGTGCTCTACCAACTGAGCTACGTCCGCAGTGTGTATGTCTCCCGGGCCGCTTCCGCTCCCCGGGTGACGTCATGAACTCTAGCGGATCCGCGGGCCAGCTCAAACTCGGTAGGGCCCCGCATCCGCGGCCTAGACTCGCACATGTGCACGACTTTGCTCCGCTTGCCCGTCTCGGTGGGGTCCTGGCCACAGATCTGCGAGATGTCACCAGCGACCCCGCCGCCCTGGAGTCCACCGGCTGGTGGGCCGTGGTCGCCGACTACGAGGGCGGGCTGCTCTGCGCCCGCTTCGCCCAGGTACGCCCCGCCCCCGCGCCGCGCATGCCCCCGCCCGGCCGCTGGCGGGGGCCCGACCCCACCGGCTGGCACACCTCCCTGGACCGCGCCGCCTACACCGCCGCCGTCCGCCGCATCCGCGAGCACATCGCGGCCGGCGAGGTCTACCAGGCGAACCTCTGCCGCGTCCTCACCGCCCCGCTGCCCGACCCGTCCGCCGCCGACATCGACGCCCTCACCGCGCTGCTCGCCCACGGCAACCCCGCCCCGTACGCGGGCACCGTGCGGCTGCCCGGACACGGCGTGGAGATCGCCACCGCCTCCCCCGAGCTGTATCTGCGCCGCCACGGCCGCACCGTGGAATCCGGCCCCATCAAGGGCACCGGCCGCACCGCCGCCGACCTGCTGCCCAAGGACCACGCCGAGAACGTGATGATCGTCGACCTGGTCCGCAACGACCTGGGCCGGGTCTGCGCCACCGGCAGCGTCACCGTCCCCGAACTGTGCGTCACCGAGCCCCATCCCGGCCTGGTCCACCTCGTCTCCACCGTGCGCGGCGAACTCGCCCCCGGCACCGGCTGGGCCCAGCTGCTCGCCGCCACCTTCCCGCCCGGCTCCGTCACCGGCGCGCCCAAACCCAGCGCCCTGAAGATCATCGAGACCCTGGAACGCGCCCCCCGCGGCCCGTACTGCGGCGGCATCGGCTGGGTCGACGCCGACCGCGCCACCGGCGAGCTGGCGGTCGGCATCCGCACCTTCTGGACCGACCGCACCACCGGTCGCCCCCTGCTGCGCTTCGGCACCGGTGCCGGCATCACCTGGGGCTCCGACCCGGAGCGCGAATGGGCGGAGACCGAACTCAAGGCCGAACGCCTCCTCGCGGTAGCGTCGGGCATCACGCACACGACAGGAGAACGACACCATGGCGCTGATCTGGCTGGACGGTGAGCTGCGGGACGCCGACAGCGCGAAGGTCTCCGTCTTCGACCACGGACTCACGGTCGGCGACGGAGTCTTCGAGACGCTGAAGACCGAAAACGGCCGCCCCTTCGCGATGAGCCGCCACCTCGACCGGCTCACCACCTCCGCAGCCGGACTCGGACTGGCCGCACCCGACCACGACGAGGTGCGCCGCGCCTGCCACGCCGTCCTGGAGAACACCGAGCCGGTGCCCTTCGGCCGGCTCCGCATCACCTACACCGGCGGCCGGTCCCCGCTCGCCTCCGACCGTGGCGACGCCCCGCCCACCTTGCTCATCGCCCACGCGGAGACGGCCCGCCGGCCCGACGCCACCGCCGTCATCACCGTGCCCTGGACCCGCAACGAACGCGGCGCGCTGGCCGGACTGAAGTCCACCTCCTACGCCGAGAACGTCATCGCGCTGGCCCGCGCCCACCAGCAGGCCGCCTCCGAGGCACTGTTCGCCAACACCACCGGCGCGCTGTGCGAGGGCACCGGCACCAACGTCTTCGTCGTCCTCGACGGCGAACTCCACACCCCGCCGCTGGCCGCCGGCTGCCTGGCCGGCATCACCCGCGCGCTGGTCATCGAGTGGAGCGGGGCGAAGGAGACCGACCTGCCGATGGACGTGCTGCACCGCGCCGACGAGGTCTTCCTCACCTCCTCCACCCGCGACGTGCAGGCCGTGCGCCGGATCGACGACCGTGAACTGCCCGGCGCGCCCGGGCCGGTGACAGCGGAGGCGCTGCGCGTCTTCCAGGCCCGCTCGGCCGCCGACATCGACCCCTGAAAGGCGAGATGACCACCACCGTGCGGCCCACCGGGCCCGAAGAGCGGTCGGCCCACGGGGGCCGCACCCGCCGTTATGACATACGCGTCAACTCCCGCCCGGTGGGCGCCCTGCGGCTGACCCGGCTTCCGGGGCCCGGGCCGGCCGGCGGCAGGATCGAGGAGCTGGAGGTCGCGGCGGCCGACCGCAGACGTGGGCGCGCCACGGTGGCCGCCCTGGCGGCGGAGGAGATCCTGCGCGGCTGGGGGTGCGTACGGGTGTCGGCGGACGTCCCCGCGGAGGCCGTCCCGGCGCTGGGCCTGTTCACGGCGCTCGGCTACACCGAAGGCAACCGCTGGCTGACCAAGCGGCCGGCCCGGCCCGTACCGCCGTTGCCGGCGGGCAGCGCGACGCGACCGATGGGGGAGGCGGAGTACGCGGCGTGGTCCACGGCGGAGCGGGACCAGCTCGCCGCCGGGCAGCGGCGACTGGGCGCGAGCCCGCGCGACGCCGCGGCGCACGCCGACACGCTGCTCGCCGCCCAACTGCCGCAGGGCCACCGCACCGACGGCATGATGCTGCGGGTGCTCAGCCACCACGGCGCCGATGTGGGCACCCTGTGGCTGGCGACGGCGGGCAGGCCGCTGCCGTACGGCGCGGACGGCTATGTGTACACGGTGCAGGTGGCCCCGGAGCACCGCGGCCTGGGCCACGGCCGCAGCCTGTTGCAGGAGGCCGAACGCCTCACCCACACCGCCGGCGGCACCCTGCTGGGCCTCAGCGTCGACGCGGACAACCCGGTGGCCCGCCGCCTGTACGACTCCCTCGGCTACCGCCCGGCGGCTCTGCGCCTGCACAAGCCGCTGCTCTGACCTCCGGGGCGCGCGTCCCGGGTCACCGCCCCGTCAGGAGCCGAGCACGCTCCCGCCCCCCCCGCAGGCCACGACCGCCCACACCCCGGCGCACCGGCCGGGGCCGGCCCGCGCACGGGGGAAGGGTGTGCGAGGCCGGTGTCTGCGGGGCGGCACGCCTGCCGCGCGCCGACCGCCGCAGGGCCCGCGCGGGGCGCCCGCACAGGTGCGGCCGCCCCGGTGTCCCGGGGAACGGTGTCCGCGGCTGGTGTCCGCCGGAGCCGTACGGGGTCACGCACGGCACATCGGGGCCGGTGCGCACGGCTTCGCTTCCCGGACGCGGTGAGCGGGCGGGTCCGCGTACTCCTGCCGCGACGGGCGACCTGTGCGCCGGCCGTTGCCGGGTGGTCGTGTTGCGGGATGCCCGGCCCCGGGGCGAGGCGGCTCACGGCCGACGCCGAAGCCGTGGGCGGTCACGCTCCCCGGTGGCTCAGACCTCGCCCAGTTCCGCCCGGACGATCTCGGTGATCCGCTCCAGCAGGCCGTCCTGGCTCTGGCCGCCGTCCAGGCGTTGGCCGGCGATCACGTACGTGGGGGTGCCGCGCACCCCCAGGGCCTGGCCCTCCGCCTGGTCGGCGTCGACCGCCAGCAGGTGGCGGCCGTCGATCAGGGCGGTCTCGATCTCGGCGGCGTCCACGCCGGTCGCCCCGGCGACCTCACCGAGCACCGGCTCACCCCGCTCCCGCAGGTCCGTGGTGCGCTCCAGCAGCGCCGGCCAGTACGCCTCGCCGCGGCCCTGCGCGTACGCCTCCTCGGCGGCCTGCGCCGCCGCCAGCGCGTGCTGGTTCTTGGCCAGCGGGAAGTGCCGCCGCCTGATCTCCAGCCGGTCGCCGAACCGCTCGCGCAGCGCCCGCAGGTCGCTCTCGGCGCGGTGGCAGTCGGGGCACTGGAGATCGCACCACACGTCGAGCACGACGGTGCTGCCGGTTGCTTCGCTCATACCCCCAGTCTCCCAGCCGCCCGCCCGGTGCCTGCCGCTACCCCGAATTGTCCCTGATCCCCCTGCTGCGGCCATGGCCTCACGGAGCGCGGCCAGGCAGGATGGAAGGATGCTGATCGGAACATTCTGCACCTTGCTGACCGCCGCCGGCCTCGGTGTGGCCTTTCTGGTGGCCAAGCGCCGCCGCTACGCCACCGCGCTGCGGGTGGCGGCCTTCGCGCTGCTGCCCGTGGGGCTCGCCATGACGGGCGTGGTGCGGTTCGTGCTCAACATGACCTTCAACCCGGTCGCCTGGGCCGGCCTGGGCGTGATCGGTCTCGGCGTGCTGCTCTTCCTGGTCGCCGGCTTCGCCGACGGCCGCAGGGGCGGCGGCGGTACGGGGCCGGCCGCGGCCGAGCCCGCCGCCGCCCCTGCGGCGCTGCCCGCCAAGCGCGGTCGCTCCGCCGCCCCGGCCACGGGCGGCGCGGAGGACTTCTCGGACATCGAGGCCATCCTCAAGAAGCACGGCATATGACCGGACCCTCGAAATAGCGAATCCCCGCTCAAATGAGGTGTGTTGATCGCGGCGGGGTCGGCCGCTGCGTCATGATCGCCGCGACATGGCGCACTTCACCGGGGAGCAGCACGCTCCCGATCCACCCACCCGGTCCGACCCGGCCGGACCTCCCGCCCCTGACCCCGGTGACCCGGAGGCCAGGGGTTGTCTGTTCGCACTCTCGCAGCCGCCGCTGATCCTGTTTCTCACCGTGATCGGCGTGCTGCTGCTCGTCTCGGGGGTGTATGACCGGTTCTGGCTGTAGCGGCGCGAGAGCCGCGCTCAGCCGGACTGCGAGGTCGAGCGTCGCTGCCGGGCCCGGTAGGCGGCCACATGGAGCCGGTTGCCGCAGGTGCGGCTGTCGCAGTAGCGGCGCGAGCGGTTGCGGGACAGATCCACGAAGGCCCGGCGGCAGTCCGGCGCGTCGCAGCGCCGCAGCCGCTCCCGTTCCCCGGCCACCAGGAAGAAGCCCAGCGCCATCCCGCAGTCCGCCGACAGATGATCGGCGACCGAGGCGCCCGGGGCGAAGTAGTGGACATGCCAGTCGTGGCCGTCGTGATCGGTCAGCTGCGGGGTGGTGCCGGCCTTGGCGACCATCGCGTTGATCAGCTCGGCGGCCTCCCGGTCGCTCTCCGCCGCGAACACCGCGGCGAAGAGCCCCCGCACCCGGCGCACCGCCACCAGGTCCTGCTCGGCGAGATCTCCCACCTGCACGCCGCTCAGATCGTGGGACTCGACATAGGAGCGCAGCTCCGCCACGGTGCTCAGCGCGTCCGGGGAGCCGTCGTCGAGGGCGGTGTTGAGCAGATCCACGGTATGGGTCAGTGCACACCGGGTGTCGTGGTTGATCAGCAAGCCGGCTCCCGGTGCGGTCAGGGGCGGTGGCCCGCCCTCCCTGGCGTTCCTGCCTCCGGACTTTAGCCGCTCCGTGACACGACAGCGCCGCCGCGTGGTCCGCGACGGCGCTGTGCGCTGTGTTCAACGCCGGCCCCGCGCCGTCGCCCCGAGTCGGACGGCGCGGAGAACCGGCGGGTCTCTAACTCTCCGCGAGGATGTGCGAGAGCTCGGTGTCGAGGTCGAAGTGCCGGTGCTCGGTGCCCGGCGGTACGGCCGCATCGGTGCGCTTGAGGAAGGATTCCAGGGCCCGGGCCGGGGCCTCCAGCAGTGCTTCGCCCTCCGGGGAGCTGAGTGCGATGCACACGACCCCCTGGCCATGACTCCGGGAGGGCCACACCCGGACGTCTCCCGTGCCGGTGGGCCGGTGCAGCCCCTCGGCGAGAAGATCGCGGGCGAAAACCCATTCGACGGTTTCTTCGGCTCCGGTGTGGAATGTGGCGTGTACGGCGTAGGGGTCCGCCGTGTCATACCGCAGCCCCGCGGGTACAGGCAGTGAAGACTCGCTCGATACAACGAGGCGCAGGTGCAGCTCGCAGCTGACCGTGGTGTTCATAAGCGCCAGGGCCTTTCGCTCAGTGTGCGCTCGGGGATTCGCACGTCGGCGAATTCGACATGCCACGTACGCGCCGGTTGTAAACCCCTCTGTCCTATTTGCGGTGCTTGACATCATTCGAATGGGCGAGTGCCATTTTGTGCCCGGTCGGCTACAGAGAGCACCCGTCCCGTCAACGAGTGATCCGCCATCCGGTGACGCCCGCCCGAGCCCCCCGCCGACCCGGCCGGCGGCGAGCTGCTGGACGCCGGCCGGGAGTTCATTTGGATCTGGGCCGCCGAGCTGTGTATGGTTCTTCTCGTGCCGAGGGGAACAAGCCCGAAAGCACCAGCCCAGGGCGATTAGCTCAGCGGGAGAGCGCTTCGTTCACACCGAAGAGGTCACTGGTTCGATCCCAGTATCGCCCACGCCCTGGGAAGGCCGGTCCGTCAAGGACCGGCCTTCTTGCGTTGGTTGGCCGGGCCCCGGACGCCCCCTCCCCAACCGTTTCGCGGCCGGGCCACGCCGCTCGGTACCATGCGAAACCGCAGCGAGCGCTGCGCATCGAGCAGCCGCCAACGTCAGGAGAGACCGGTGTCAGACGTCCGTGTGATCATCCAACGCGATTCCGAGCGGGAAGAGCGCGTGGTGACCACGGGCACCACGGCCGCCGCGCTCTTCGAGGGGCAGCGCTCCATCGTGGCCGCCCGCGTCGGCGGCGAGCTGCGCGACCTCACCCACCCGCTCGCCGACGGCGACGAGGTCGAGCCGGTCGAGCTGAGCTCCGGCGACGGCCTGAACATCCTGCGGCACTCCGCCGCCCACGTCCTCGCCCAGGCCGTGCAGGATCTGTTCCCCGACGCCAAGCTGGGCATCGGCCCGCCCATCAAGGACGGTTTCTACTACGACTTCGACGTCGAGCAGCCCTTCCACCCCGAGGACCTGGGCCGCATCGAGAAGCGCATGCAGCAGATCCAGAAGCAGGGCCAGCGCTTCGCCCGCCGGGTGGTCACCGACGACGAGGCGCGCGCCGAACTCGCCGCCGAGCCGTACAAGATCGAGCTGATCGGCCTCAAGGGCTCGGCCGCCGACGCCGCCGAGGGCGCGTCGGCCGAGGTCGGGGCCGGCGAGCTCACCATCTACGACAACATCGACGCCAAGACCGGCGAGCTGTGCTGGAAGGACCTGTGCCGCGGCCCGCACCTGCCCAGCACCCGGCTGATCCCGGCCTTCAAGCTCATGCGCTCGGCCGCCGCCTACTGGCGCGGCAGCGAGCGCAACCCGCAGCTCCAGCGCATCTACGGCACCGCCTGGCCCACCAAGGACGAACTCAAGGCCCACCTGGAGTTCCTGGCCGAGGCCGAGAAGCGCGACCACCGGCGGCTCGGCGCCGAGCTCGACCTGTTCTCCATCCCGGAGGAGCTCGGCTCCGGCCTCGCGGTCTTCCACCCCAAGGGCGGGGTCATCCGCAAGGTGATGGAGGACTACTCGCGCCGCCGGCACGAGGAGTCGGGGTACGAATTCGTCAATACCCCGCATATCACCAAGGGCAAGCTCTTCGAGACCTCCGGGCATCTGCCGAACTACGCCGAGTCGATGTTCCCGCCCATGGAGTTCGAGGGGCAGGACTATTACCTCAAGGCCATGAACTGCCCGATGCACAATCTGATCTTCAAGGCCCGCGGGCGTTCCTACCGGGAATTGCCGATGCGGCTCTTCGAGTTCGGCACCGTATATCGCTTCGAGAAGTCCGGTGTCGTCCACGGCCTCACCCGGGCCCGGGGATTCACCCAGGACGATTCACACATTTACTGCACCACCGAGCAGATGCCGGACGAACTCGACAGTCTGCTCACTTTTGTCCTCAATCTGCTGCGCGACTACGGCCTCAACGACTTCTATCTCGAACTCTCCACCCGGGACGACTCCGACAAGTTCATCGGTGAGCCCGAGGAGTGGGAGGAAGCCACCGAGACGCTGCGCCAGGCAGCCGGCAAGCAGGGCCTGGAACTGGTCATGGACCCGGGCGGTGCCGCCTACTACGGCCCCAAGATCTCCGTCCAGGCCAAGGACGCGATCGGCCGTACCTGGCAGATGTCCACCATCCAGGTCGACTTCCAGCAGCCCAAGCGCTTCAGCCTCGAATACACCGCCGCCGACGGCTCCCGGCAGCGGCCGGTCATGATCCACCGCGCGCTCTTCGGCTCCATCGAGCGGTTCTTCGCGGTCCTGCTGGAGCACTACGCCGGGGTCTTCCCGCCGTGGCTGGCCCCGGTCCAGGCGGTCGGCATCCCGGTGGGCGACTCCCACGTGCCCTACCTGGAGGAGTTCGGCGCCGAGGCCAAGGCCGCCGGGCTGCGGTTCGAGGTGGATGCCTCGGCCGACCGGATGCAGAAGAAGATCCGCAACGCCCAGAAGGCCAAGATCCCCTTCATGGTGATCGCCGGTGACGACGACGTCGCGGCCGGCGCGGTCAGCTTCCGCTACCGCGACGGCTCACAGAAGAACGGCATCCCGCGCGCCGAGGCGCTGCGCGAGATCGCCGAGGCCGTCGAGGCCCGCGTCCAGGTCTGACCGCCGGCCGTGCCGGGCGGTACGGGGCACCCCCCGTACCGCCCGGCACGGCCTATGCTGGCCGCCATGAACAGCGAGCCGGAGCAGCAGATCGGGGTGGGAACGCCGGACGCGTTCCAGCGACTGTGGACCCCTCACCGGATGGCGTACATCCAGGGCGAGGGCAAGCCGCACGGGGAGGGCGCCGGCGACGGTTGTCCGTTCTGTGTCATCCCCACCAAGAGCGACGAGGACGGCCTGATCATCGCCCGCGGCGAGCAGGTGTACGCGGTGCTCAACCTCTACCCGTACAACGGCGGCCACCTGCTGGTGGTGCCCTACCGGCATGTCGCCGACTACACCGAGCTGACCGGCGCCGAGACGGCCGAGTTGGCCGAGCTGACCAAGCGCGCGATGACCGCGATCCGCACCGCCTCCGGCGCCCACGGCTTCAACATCGGGATGAACCAGGGCAGCGCGGCCGGTGCCGGCATCGCCCCGCATCTGCACCAGCATGTGGTGCCCCGCTGGGGCGGGGACGCCAACTTCATGCCGGTGGTGGGGCACACCAAGGTGCTGCCCCAACTCCTCGCCGACACCCGACGGCTGCTCGCCGCCGCCTGGCCCGCCGGCTGACCCCCACCGCCACGCGCACGGCGGCGGGAGCCGGGACCGTACCGCGCCTCACATGTTGTACTCGTCGGCCTTACGGGGCTCCGCCGCCTGCACCGCGCCGCCCAGCGCCTGCGAACGGCCCTCGAAGCGGCTGATGTCCACGCCGTTCTCCTCCAGCACCTTGAACGCCGCAGCGTGCGCCACCCGCAGCACCGGGGTGGCCGCGCGCAGCGCGTCGTCCGCCATGAAGCGGTGCCGCCACGGCTTGCCCGCCCAGGTGTGCCGCAGCCCGAACGGCTCGGGCAGGGCGATGGTGCCGCCGTACGCGTCGAGCTTGGCCGGGAACCAGGTCAGCGGGGCGCGAGCGGCCAGCCGGACCACTTCCTTGGCGTCCACCAGCGGCAGCGGAATCTTCTTCTTCTTCCAGAACTTGACCGGATCGCGGATCTCCCTGGTCTTGCCGTCCGGGCCCTTGCGGAAGAAACCGTCGATCGGCCCCAGGGCGTGCCCGGTCACCTCGATCCGCAGCGTGTGGTGCAGCACCGTGACCGTGATCATCATGGTGAGCACCAACTCGCCGTCCCACAGCACGAACTGCACCCCGAGATAGTGCCGGTCCCCGCTGTCGAACTGCTGCTCGTTGCAGATCCGCTGCACCTCGATGTTGCTGATGCTGTACGAGTCGGCGGTGTCGCCCATGGGCCGGCTGATCTCCCCGGCGCCCTCCCCGACATGGCGGACCACCCAGTGCTTGATCGACGGGGTGGGGAAGCCCCCGGTGTGCAGCGGGCCGCGCTCCAGCATCCGCAGCTGGTCATGGATGGCGCGGGCGACGTCCCAGGCGCGGAACGGGTCGATCTCGCGGCCCGGGTCCCTGGGCACCAGCTCCTCGGCCAGCTGCCAGCTGCCCCAGCGCACGCCCATGCCCAGGATGCCCTTGGGGCCCGCGTAGTGCGCCACGTTGCTGTTCTGCTCGGCGGCCAGCTTGGCCAGCCCGACCCGCAGCCGCTCCGCCTCCTTGTCGTTGGGGTTCTGCGGCACCGCCTCGGGGATCATCGCCCCCGAGCCGCCGCCGCCCGCCAGATCCGCCCAGTGCGCGCGCAGATTCCGCGCGGTGTGCTCGGAGATCTGCCTGGCCCAGTACCAGCCGATGACGGGAGCCGGCAGCAGGCTCCACACGTACAGCCGGATCGGCCCGCCCAGCGGCACCCGGATCACCAGCAGCGCGATCAGGGCGGCGATCGCCACCAGCGTCAGGGTGCCCAGGAAACCGGCCTGCCGGCCCTGCGAGCCGGCGAAGGTGCGGCGCAGCTGGAACAGGCCCAGCCATATCAGCACGCCCGGCAGGAACAGCAGCCCGAAGATCGCCATGATCATGGTCAGCCGGCGGTCCCGCTGCTTGCGGATCCGCTTGGCGGACAGCGCGTGCTCCACCACCGTCTGCGGATCGGCCCCGAAGGACTGCACCAGCGGCTTGCGGTCGTCCGCGAGCATCCGGGTCTCCACGGCGCGGGTGAACGCCTCGCCCAGATTCGGCTCCAGGAGCGTGAACTTGCCCTTCTTCACCGCCGCGGCGTCATTGGGCTCCTTGATGTCCTCCGGCGGCACATCCCGGTAGGCGACCGAGGCCAGCGCCTGGCTCATCCCCGAGTGCCCGGTGCCCGCCCCGGACAGCGGCACCTGCGCGCCCGGCGCGAAGTCGAAATCAATGCCCGCCGCGTTGCGCAGATCGTCCAGCGCCGACATCGCAAACCCCCAGTCCTCACACTTCAGCCGCCCGGGTGGCCCGTTCCCCGCCCGGAGGACCGGCACACCTGCCCGCCGGGGTCAGCCTAGCGGCGGCGGGCCGCCCGCAGGGCCCGCTACGGCGATTTGCGGCCCGAGCCCCCTGGGGGCCCTTGACACCGCGCGGCGTGACTACGATGGGGCGGCCGGAGGCCGTTCGACCCCCGGCCCGTCACCGACCCCTGGGAAGGTCATGCTCAACAAGTACGCGCGTGCGTTCTTCACGCGTGTCCTCACGCCGTTCGCCGCGCTGCTGCTGCGGCTGCGGGTCAGCCCGGACGCCGTGACCTGCGTCGGTACCGCCGGAGTGATGGCGGGAGCACTGGCCTTCTATCCGCGCGGCGAGTTCTTCTGGGGCACCGTCGTCATCACACTGTTCGTCTTCTCCGACCTGGTGGACGGCAACATGGCCCGCCAGCTGGGCACCTCCAGCCGGTGGGGCGCGTTCCTGGACTCCACCCTGGACCGGGTCGCCGACGCCGCGATCTTCTCCGCGCTGGCCCTGTGGTTCGCGGGCAACGGGGACGACCTGCTGCTGTGCGCGGTCACCCTGGTCTGCCTCGCCAGCGGTCAGGTGGTCTCGTACACCAAGGCCAGGGGCGAGAGCATCGGGCTGCCCGTCAACGTCAACGGTCTGGTGGAGCGCGCCGAACGGCTGACCATCACCCTGGTGCTGACCGGCTTGGCCGGCTTCGAGAAGACCTTCTCCGTACCGCACATCGGGGTGCTGCTGCCGATCGCGCTGTGGGTGGTCGCCGTGGGCTCGCTGGTCACCATCGTGCAGCGGGTGGTCACCGTGCGCCGGGAGTCGGCCGAGGCCGACGCGGCCGACGCGGCGCACGCGGCACGGAACGGAGCGGAATGAAGCAGCGGCTGAGCGACGCGCTGTACGGCCTGGGCTGGGCCACCGTCAAACGGCTCCCGGAGCCGGCGGCCACGGCCCTGGGACGCCGGGTCGCCGACACCACCTGGCGCCGCCGCGGGCCGGCCGTACGCCGCCTGGAGGCCAACTACGCGCGGGTGGTGCCCGACGCCTCCCCGGACCGGCTGCGCGAGCTGTCCCGGGCCGGGATGCGCTCCTACCTGCGGTACTGGATCGAGTCCTTCCGGCTGCCGGTGTGGAACGAGGACCGCATAAGGAACTGCTTCCATGTGGCCGACTTCCACCAGGTCACCGACACCCTCAAGGAGGGGCGCGGGGTGGTGCTCGCGCTGCCGCACTGCGGCAACTGGGACGTGGCCGGCGCCTGGCTGGTCACCGAACTGCGCATGCCACTGACCACCGTCGCCGAGCGGCTCAAGCCGGAGACGCTGTACGACCGCTTCGTCGCCTATCGCGAGGGCCTGGGCATGGAGGTGCTGCCGCACACCGGCGGCTCCGCCTTCGGGATACTGTCCCGCCGGCTGCGCAAGGGCGGGGTGGTCGCGCTGGTGGCCGACCGCGATCTGTCCGCCTCCGGGGTGGAGGTCAGCTTCTTCGGCGAGCCGACCCGGATGCCGGCCGGGCCCGCGCTGCTCGCCCAGCAGACCGGGGCCGCGCTGTTCCCGGTCGAGCTGTGGTACGACGAGACCTCGGTGATAAAGGGCCGCGTCCACCCCGTGGTGGAGCCGCCGGCCGAGGGCACCCGGGCGGAGAAGACCGCCCTCATGACCCAGACCCTGGCCGACACCTTCGCCGCCGGTATCGCCCGGAACCCGCAGGACTGGCACATGCTCCAGCGGCTGTGGCTGGCCGATCTCGAACCGCGTCCCGGCGAGCCGGGCGCCGCACAGCGGGAGGACCGCGCGGCATGAGAATCGGCATCGTCTGCCCCTACTCCTGGGACGTCCCCGGCGGGGTGCAGTTCCACATCCGCGATCTGGCCGAGCATCTGATCCGGCAGGGCCACCAGGTGTCGGTGCTGGCCCCCGCCGACGAGGACACCGCGCTGCCCCCGTACGCGGTGGCCGCCGGCCGGGCCATCCCGGTGCCGTACAACGGCTCCGTCGCCCGGCTCAACTTCGGCTTCCTGTCCGCCGCCCGGGTGCGGCGCTGGGTGCACGACGGCGACTTCGACGTGCTGCACGTCCACGAGCCGGCCGCGCCCTCGCTCGCGCTCCTCACCTGCTGGGCCGCCAAGGGCCCGATCGTGGCCACCTTCCACACCTCCAACCCGCGCTCGCGGGCGATGGCCACGGCCTATCCCATCCTCCAGCCCGCCCTGGAGAAGATCAGCGCCCGGATCGCCGTCAGCGAGTACGCGCGCCGCACCCTGGTCGAACACCTGGGCGGCGACGCGGTGGTGATCCCCAACGGTGTCGATGTCGGCTTCTTCGCCGACGCCGAGCCCAAGGCGGAGTGGCAGGGGAAGACCATCGGCTTCATCGGCCGGATCGACGAGCCCCGCAAGGGGCTTCCGGTGCTGATGCGGGCGCTGCCCAAGATCCTCGCCGAACGCCCCGACACCCGGCTGCTGGTGGCCGGGCGCGGGGACGAGAAGGAGGCGGTGGCCTCGCTGCCCGCGGCGATGCGCTCCCAGGTGGAGTTCCTGGGGATGGTCAGCGACGAGGACAAGGCCCGGCTGCTGCGCAGCGTCGATGTGTACATCGCGCCCAACACCGGTGGCGAGAGCTTCGGCATCATCCTGGTGGAGGCGCTGTCCGCCGGGGCTCCGGTGCTGGCCAGCGACCTGGACGCGTTCGCCCAGGTGCTGGACGGCGGTGCGGCCGGTGAGCTGTTCCCCAATGAGGACGCCGACGCCCTGGCCGCCGCCACCGTGGCCCTGCTGGACGACCCCGAGCGGCGCGCCGCGCTGCGCGCGTACGGCAGCCGCCATGTGCGGCGCTTCGACTGGTCCACGGTGGGCAACGACATCCTGGCGGTCTACGAGACGGTCACCGCCGGCGGCGGAGCGGTCGCCCCCGACGACCGGGTCGGCCTGCTGGGCCGCCTCGGCCTCACCCGGGAGCCGAAGGAAGCGAAGCAGGCCAGGGACGCCAAGGAGTAATCCGGTCCGCGCGCCGCACCGGTGGGCCCGATAGGGTGACCGGCCGTGACTCTTCTCAGTTGGCCTCTGTGGATCGCCGTCGCGCTGGTGCTGATCGGCGTGTATCTCAGCTGGACGGCCGGGCGGCTCGACCGGCTGCATGCCCGGATCGACGCCGCCCGGGCGGCGCTCGACGCGCAATTGCTGCGCCGCGCCTCCATCGCTCAGGAGGTGGCCACCTCCGGCATCTTCGATCCGGCCGCCTCCATGGTGCTCAATCAGGCGGCGCACGCCGCCCGGCTGGCCGAGGACGAGCAGCGCGAGGTCGCCGAGTCCGAGCTGAGCCAGGCGCTGCGCGCGGTCCTGGGGGAGAACGACCAGGTGCGGGCGGTGCGGGAGGCACCGGGCGGAGAGGACACCGTTCAGGAGCTGGTGGCCGCGGTGCGCCGGGTGCCGATGGCGCGGCGGTTCCACAACGACTCGGTACGGGCGGCCCGGGCGCTGCGCCGGCACCGTACGGTGCGCTGGTTCCGGCTGGCCGGCCACGCGCCGTCCCCGCTGGCCTTCGAGATGGACGACGAGCCGCCGGGCGCGCTCGCGGCTGCCTGATCGTGCCGGGCCGCAGGCCACCGAGCGCGGATTGGCCCTTGCCGCCGGCCCGGTGGGCGGGTGTCATCGCTGGTGGTGGCCGGGCCGTTCGTGGCCGATGCCCACCCGGGCCTACGATGGTCATGTCGCACTATTAACTGCCGAGTGAGGTCAATTCGTGTCCAGCACGTCCCCCACCACCCCCCAGACCCCCGAGACCGGCACGGCCCGCGTCAAGCGCGGCATGGCCGAGCAGCTCAAGGGCGGCGTGATCATGGACGTCGTCACCCCCGAGCAGGCGAAGATCGCCGAGGACGCCGGCGCGGTCGCGGTCATGGCGCTGGAGCGGGTGCCGGCCGACATCCGCAAGGACGGCGGGGTCGCCCGGATGTCCGACCCCGACATGATCGACGGCATCATCGAGGCCGTCTCCATCCCCGTGATGGCCAAGTCCCGCATCGGCCACCTCGTGGAGGCCCAGGTCCTCCAGGCGCTGGGTGTCGACTACATCGACGAGTCCGAGGTGCTCACCCCGGCCGACGAGGTCAACCACACCGACAAGTGGTCCTTCACCACCCCCTTCGTCTGCGGTGCCACCAACCTCGGCGAGGCCCTGCGCCGGATCTCCGAGGGCGCGGCCATGATCCGCTCCAAGGGCGAGGCCGGCACCGGCAACGTCGTCGAGGCCGTGCGCCACATGCGGCAGATCAAGGGCGACATCGGCCGGCTGCGCTCCCTGGACAACCACGAGCTGTACGCCGCGGCCAAGGAACTGCGCGCCCCGTACGAGCTGGTCCGCGAGGTCGCCGAACTGGGCAAGCTGCCCGTCGTGCTGTTCTCCGCCGGCGGCGTGGCCACCCCGGCCGACGCCGCGCTGATGCGCCAGCTCGGCGCCGAGGGCGTCTTCGTCGGCTCCGGCATCTTCAAGTCCGGCGACCCCGCCCAGCGCGCCGCCGCCATCGTCAAGGCCACCACCTTCTACGACGACCCCAAGGTCATCGCCGAGGTCTCCCGCGGCCTGGGCGAGGCCATGGTCGGCATCAACATCGACACCCTGCCCGACACCGAGCGCTACGCAGGGCGTGGCTGGTAACCCGAAGATGACCGCGACACCCTCCACGAGCACGCCCGGCGCCCCGGCGGTGGGCGTGCTCGCCCTCCAGGGCGACGTCCGCGAGCATCTCGCCGCGCTCACCGCCGTCGGCGCCGACGCCAGGGCCGTCCGCCGCCCCGAAGAACTCGACGGCGTCCAGGGCCTGGTGCTCCCCGGCGGGGAGTCCACCACCATCTCCAAGCTGGCCGCCGCCTTCGGGCTGCTGGAGCCGCTGCGCGAGCGGGTACGGGCCGGGCTGCCGGTCTACGGCTCCTGCGCCGGCATGATCCTGCTCGCCGACAAGATCCTGGACCCGCGCTCGGGCCAGGAGACCATCGGCGGGATCGACATGATCGTGCGCCGCAACGCGTTCGGCCGGCAGAACGAGTCCTTCGAGGCCGCCGTCGATCTCGAAGGGGTGAGCGGCGGCCCGGTGCACGGGGTGTTCATCCGCGCGCCCTGGGTGGAGTCGCTGGGCGCCGGCGCCACCGCGCTGGCCCGCCACGACGGCCACCCGGTCGCCGTACGCCAGGGAAACCTGCTGGCCACGGCGTTCCACCCGGAGCTGACCGGAGACAACCGGGTGCACGCGCTGTTCACCGAGATGGTGCGGCGGGCGGATTGAGCCGCTGACGGTAGGATCTCCGGCACTGGTTCTGTTGGTGACATCTGAAGGAGCAAGGCTGTGTCCGGCCACTCTAAGTGGGCTACCACCAAGCACAAGAAGGCCGTGATCGATGCCAAGCGCGGCAAGCTCTTCGCCAAGCTGATCAAGAACATCGAGGTCGCGGCCCGGACCGGCGGCGCCGACCTGGACGGCAACCCGACGCTCTACGATGCCGTGCAGAAGGCGAAGAAGAATTCCGTCCCCAACACCAACATCGACCGTGCTGTCAAGCGCGGCGCCGGTCTTGAGGCGGGCGGCGCCGACTATCAGACGATCATGTACGAGGGCTACGGTCCCAACGGTGTCGCGGTCCTCATCGAGTGCCTCACCGACAACCGCAACCGGGCCGCCTCGGACGTGCGCGTCGCCATGACCCGCAACGGCGGCTCGATGGCCGACCCCGGGTCCGTGTCGTACCTGTTCCACCGCAAGGGCGTCATCATCGTGCCCAAGGCCGACCGCGCCGAGGACGACGTGCTGGACGCCGTGCTGGAGGCCGGCGCCGAGGAGGTCAACGACCTCGGCGAGTCCTTCGAGGTGGTCAGCGAGGCCACCGACCTGGTCGCGGTGCGCACCGCCCTCCAGGAAGCCGGGATCGACTACGACTCGGCGGACGCCAGCTTCCTGCCCACCATGCAGGTCGAGCTGGACGAGGACGGCGCCCGCAAGATCTTCAAACTGATCGACGCGCTGGAGGACAGCGACGACGTGCAGAACGTCTTCGCCAACTTCGACGTCGCCGACGAGATCATGGCGAAGGTCGACGCCTGACGCCCGCTCACCCTCCCTGTCAGTGCCGCCCGATAGCCTTCGTGGCCGGAGCACAGGTGCTGATCGGGGCACGGGGAGCGAGGGAGTCCGGTGCGGGTATTGGGTGTGGACCCGGGGCTGACCCGGTGCGGGGTCGGTGTGGTGGACGGCGTCGCCGGGCGTCCGCTGCGGATGGTGGCGGTCGGCGTGGTCCGTACCCCCGCCGAGCAGGACACCCCACAGCGGCTGGTGCTCATCGAGCGCGGCATCGAGGAATGGCTCGATGAGCACCAACCCGAGGCCGTCGCCGTCGAGCGGGTCTTCAGCCAGCACAATGTGCGCACCGTGATGGGCACCGCCCAGGCCAGCGCCGTGGCGATGCTGTGCGCCGCCCGGCGCGGCCTGCCGGTGGCCCTGCACACCCCCAGCGAGGTCAAGGCCGCCGTCACCGGCAGCGGCCGGGCCGACAAGGCCCAGGTCGGCGCCATGGTCACCCGGCTGCTGCGGCTGTCCGCACCCCCCAAGCCGGCCGACGCCGCCGACGCCCTCGCGCTGGCGATCTGTCACATCTGGCGCGGTGCCGCCCAGCAGCGGCTGCTGCGGGCCACCGCCACCGCGGCCGGCTCCGGCGCGCGGCGCACCACGCCCGTACGAGTTGCGAAGGGCACCATCGAACCGTGATCGCCTTTGTCCAAGGACCCGTCTCCGCACTCGCCCCCGACACCGCCGTGGTGGAGGTCGGCGGCATCGGCATGGCCGTGCAGTGCACCCCCGGCACCCTCGCCGCGCTGCGGGTGGGAGAACCCGCCCGGCTCGCCACCTCGCTGGTGGTCCGCGAGGACTCCCTCACCCTGTACGGCTTCGCCGACGACGACGAGCGGCAGGTCTTCGAACTCCTCCAGACCGCCTCCGGCGTCGGCCCCCGGCTCGCCCAGGCCATGCTCGCCGTGCACAGCCCCGACGGACTGCGCCGGGCGGTCGCCGCCGGGGACGAGAAGGCCCTGACCGCCGTACCCGGCATCGGCAAGAAGGGGGCGCAGAAACTCCTCCTCGAACTGAAGGACCGGCTCGGCGACCCGGTCGGCGGGCCGCCCCGCCCCGCCACCGCCCCCGCCGGGCCGCCCGACTGGCGCGAGCAGCTCATGACCGCGCTCACCGGCCTCGGGTACGCCCCCCGGGAGGCCGAGGAGGCGATCGGGGTGATCGCCCCGCAGGCCGAGGCGGTCGCCGCCGACGGCACCCCGGTCCCGGTTCCCCGCCTGCTGCGCGCCGCCCTGCAAACCCTCAACCGGGCCCGCTGAGGACCGGGACCCCCAGGAAACCCAGAAACCCAGGAAGACGAGGAAGAAGCCCCGATGAACTGGGACGAACAGCCACCGCAGGACACCGGCCGGCTGGTGGGGGCCACCGCAGAGGGGGAGGAGCTGGCCGCCGAGGCCGCTCTGCGGCCCAAGGACCTCACGGAGTTCGTCGGCCAGCCCAAGGTCCGCGAGCAGCTCGATCTGGTGCTGCGGGCCGCCCGGGCCCGTGGCGGCACCGCCGACCATGTGCTGCTGTCGGGGGCCCCGGGGCTCGGCAAGACCACCCTGTCCCTGATCATCGCCGCCGAGATGGGCGCCCCGATCCGCATCACCTCCGGGCCCGCCATCCAGCACGCCGGGGACCTGGCCGCGATCCTGTCCTCGCTCACCGAGGGCGAGGTGCTCTTCCTCGACGAGATCCACCGGATGTCCCGGCCCGCCGAGGAGATGCTCTACATGGCGATGGAGGACTTCCGGGTCGATGTCATCGTCGGCAAGGGACCGGGCGCCACCGCCATCCCGCTGGAGCTGCCGCCCTTCACCCTGGTCGGTGCCACCACCCGGGCCGGGCTGCTGCCGCCACCGCTGCGCGACCGCTTCGGCTTCACCGGCCACATGGAGTTCTACGCCCCCGCCGAACTGGAACGGGTGATCCAGCGCTCCGCCCGGCTGCTGGACGTCGTCACCACCGACGACGGCGCGGCGGAGATCGCCGGCCGCTCCCGTGGCACTCCCCGGATCGCCAACCGGCTGCTGCGCCGGGTACGGGACTACGCGCAGGTCAAGGGGGACGGGACGGTCACCCGGGAGGCGGCGGCCCGGGCGCTGGCGGTCTTCGAGGTGGACGACCGGGGCCTTGACCGGCTCGACCGCTCGGTGCTCCAGGCGCTGCTGAAACTGTTCGGTGGCGGCCCGGTGGGGCTGTCCACGCTGGCGGTCGCGGTGGGGGAGGAGCGGGAGACCGTGGAGGAGGTCGCCGAGCCGTTCCTGGTGCGCGAGGGGCTGCTGGCCCGTACCCCCCGGGGCCGGGTCGCCACCCCCGCCGCCTGGGACCATCTCGGACTGCGACCCCCCCAGGGGACATCGGCGGCCGGCGGACCACAAGAAGGTTTGTTCGAGTCGTGACCGCACGGGCTTACGCTGTAACGGAACTCCGATAGCATCCGAGACGTTGTTCCCCAGGCGCGGCCTCGTTAGACTCCGCCGACGTCATCCGACCCAGGACGGCATCCCCGCCCCCGAATACAAGGCCGCGACAGCGGTTATACGAAGGAAATTCCTCCACCGTGGATATCGCGTTTCTCTTCCCCTTCATTCTCCTCATCGGCGTCATGTTCCTGATGACGCGGTCGGCCAAGAACCGGCAGCGTCAGGCCATGGAAATGCGTGACGCGATGGAGCCCGGCACCGGTGTGCGGACCATCGGCGGAATGTATGCCGAGGTCAAGGAGGTCCGGGACGACACCGTCCTGCTGGAACTCGCACCGGGTGTGCACGCCCTGTTCGCCAAGAACGCCATCGGGGCGGTGCTGGACGCCGACGAGTACCAGCGCATCATCACCGGAGAGTCGCCGTACGACGACGAGGACACCCCCGTGGTCCCGGACGACGCCTCCTCGCTGACCGAGGGCGCCGGCGCCGATGACGCGGACCGGGTCGAACTGGGCAAGAAGGACTCCGCCGAGGCCGCCGCCGATGCCGACGCAGAGACCAAGACCGAGGACTCCACGCGCGACGGGGAGAACGGGTCCAAGTCCTGAGCCGCCGGTGCCGCCCGCCCCACCAGGGGATCGGCGCACCGGTCCGCCCGTCCATCACCCCGTCCGTCCGCGTGGCGGTCCCGGGCGCGGGTCGTAGGCAGAGAGAGACGAGAAGGTGGCGACACCGAAGAACGACTTCCGGTCCCCCAGGAAGCGGGACCTGTCCGGAGGTCAGGGGAAGCCGTGGCGCCCCCTGCTGCTGATCCTCCTGATCGTGGCAGGGCTCACGGCGGGCATGTTCGCCTCCGGGCACACCACGCCGCGACTGGGCATCGACCTGGCCGGGGGCACCAGCATCACGCTCTCGGCGACGACGGACGAGAAGAATCAGTCCGCCATCAACCCGACCAATCTGAACACCGCCGTCTCGATCATCGAGCGACGGGTGAACGGTCTGGGTGTCCAGGAAGCCGAGGTCCAGACCCAGGGCGACCGGAACATCATCGTCAACATCCCCAAGGGCACCGACAGCGAACAGGCCAGAGAGCAGGTCGGCACCACCGCCGAGCTGGGCTTCCGGCCGGTGCTCTCGGTGGGCTCGGCGCTCCCGCTCCCCGATGACACGGGCGACGGCACCGCCGACCAGGGCGACGGCACCGATCCGGGCACGGACGGCAGCGCCGACACCGGGGACACCGGCTCGGACAGCGCCGACACGGGCGACAGCGCCGACACCGGCTCGGACAGCGGCGACAGCGCCGACACCGGCTCGGACAGCGGCGACAGCGCCGACCAGGGCGACGGCACCACGGACCAGAGCCTGGCACCGACCGGCAACGGCGCGGCGACCGCCACCACCGCCTCCTTCCGTACGGACGACGCGGCCACCACGGACGACTCCGCCACCACCGACGACGCGGCCACCGACCCCGCGCAGGACCAGGCCCAGCAGGAAGCCGCGGATCTCCAGGCCCGGCTGGACGCGCTGGACTGCTCCACCGACGACGCCCGCAACGCCGCCCGCAAGGCGGCGGCCCAGGCGGACACCGACCAGCCCATCGTCTCCTGCGACGTGGACGGTGCCTGGAAGTACGCCCTGGGCCCGGTGGCGGTGCCCGGCACCGGTGTGAAGAGCGCCAACGCGGTCTACGAGACCCAGCGCGGCCAGGGCTGGATCGTGCAGATGGAGTTCACCAACTCCGGCGCCAACCAGTTCGCGGACGTCACCGGCGAGCTGGCCGCCCTGCCCTCGCCGCAGAACCAGTTCGCCATCGTGCTGGACGGCGAGACCGTCTCCGCGCCCAGCGTCAACCAGCGGCTCTCCGGCGGCAACGCCGAGATCTCCGGCTCCTTCGACCAGGAGAGCGCCGAGAACCTGGCCAACGTCCTCAAGTTCGGCGCGCTGCCGCTGACCTTCGAGGAGTCCAGCGTCACCACCGTGTCGCCCATGCTGGGCGGCGAGCAGCTCCAGGCGGGTCTGATCGCCGGCGCCATCGGCCTCGGCCTGGTGGTGCTCTACATGCTGTTCTACTACCGGGGCCTGTCGCTGATCGCGCTGGCCTCGCTGGTGGTCTCCGGGATACTGACCTACTCGATCATGGCGCTGCTCGGCCCGGCCATCGGCTTCGCGCTGAACCTGCCGGCCGTCTGCGGCGCGATCGTCGCCATCGGTATCACCGCCGACTCCTTCATCGTCTACTTCGAACGGATCAGGGACGAGATCCGGGAGGGCCGCACCCTGCGCACCGCCGTGGAGCGCGGCTGGCCACGCGCCCGGCGCACCATTCTGGTCTCCGACTTCGTCTCGTTCCTGGCCGCGGCCGTGCTCTTCGTGGTCTCGGTCGGCAAGGTGCAGGGCTTCGCCTTCACCCTGGGCCTGACCACGGCCCTGGACGTGGTGGTGGTCTTCCTGTTCACCAAGCCGGTCATGACGCTGCTGGCCCGGAAGAAGTTCTTCTCCGGCGGCCATGCCTGGTCCGGACTCGACCCCAAGCGGCTCGGCATGTCCCCGCCGCTGCGGCGTACCCACAAGCCGGTGACCGTTCCCAGCGACCCGAAGGAGGCGTGAGATGTCACGGCTCGGTGATCTCGGAGCCCGGCTCCACCGCGGCGAGATCGGCTACGACTTCGTCGGCAAGCGCTGGCTGTGGTACGGCGTCTCCATCCTCATCACGATCCTCGCGTTCACCGGCCTCGGGGTCCGGGGACTGCACATGGGCGTGGAGTTCTCCGGCGGTGCCGTCTTCACCACGGAGGCCACCGACGTCAGCGTGGAACGGGCCCGGGAGGTCGCCGAGGAGGCATCCGGCAGCCAGGCCCTGGTCCAGTCGCTCGGCAACAACGGCGCGCTGCGGATCCAGGTCTCCGGCCTGGACACCGAGCAGTCCCAGGTGACCCGGGAGGCGCTCGCCGACGAGCTCGGCATCCCGGCCCAGGACCTCAACGCCGAACTGGTTGGCCCCAGCTGGGGCTCCCAGATCGCCAACAAGGCGTGGCAGGGTCTTGCCATCTTCATGGTGCTGGTGGTCATCTATCTCGCCATCGCCTTCGAGTGGCGGATGGCCCTGGCGGCGCTGATCGCGCTCATCCACGACCTCACCATCACGGTCGGGGTGTACGCCCTGGTCGGCTTCGAGGTCACCCCGGGCACCGTGATCGGTCTGCTGACCATCCTCGGCTACTCGCTGTACGACACGGTGGTGGTCTTCGACGGTCTGAAGGAGACCACGAAGAACTTCACCAAGCAGACCAGCTTCACCTACGGCGAGCTGGCCAACCGTTCCCTGAACGGCACCCTGGTGCGCTCGATCAACACCTCGGTGGTCGCCCTGCTGCCGGTGGCGGCGCTGCTGTTCATCGGTGGCGGGGTGCTCGGCGGCGGCATGCTCAACGACATCGCGCTGTCGCTGTTCGTGGGGCTGACCGCCGGTGCCTACTCCTCCATCGTGATCGCCACCCCGCTGGTCGCCGACTTCAAGATCCGTGAGCGCCCCATCAAGGCGCACGACAAGAAGGTGCTGGCCAAGCGGGCGAAGCGGGCCGCGGAGGAGGAGGCCGGCACGGTGTCCGAGTCCGTGTCCGAGTCCGAGGTCGACGACACGCCGGTCGGCGGACCCGACGAGGACCAGGACGAGGCCGCCGCGGCGGCCGGCTCCGTGGTCGGCCCGCGGCGTCAGCCGGCCTCCCGCAACCGGGGCCGGGGCCGCCCGTCCGGAAAGCGGCGGTGACCCGATGACCTCGGTGACCCCTGACGCGGCCGGGCTGCGCGGCCTGCTGCTCGACCGGATCCGCGATGTCCCCGACTACCCCGAGCCGGGGGTGCTCTTCAAGGACATCACGCCGCTGCTCGCCGACCCGGTGGCCTTCGGAGCCCTCACCGACGCGCTGGCCGAGATCGCCGAAACCACCGGCGCCACCAAGGTGGTCGCCCTGGAAGCCCGCGGGTTCATCCTGGCCGCCCCGGTGGCGGTACGGGCCGGCATCGGCTTCATCCCGGCCCGCAAGGCCGGCAAGCTCCCCGGCGCCACCCTCGGGCAGCGCTACGAGCTGGAGTACGGCAGCGCGGAGATCGAGATCCACGCCGAGGATCTCACCGCGCAGGACCGGGTACTGGTGATCGACGACGTGCTGGCCACCGGTGGCACCGCCGAGGCGGCGCTGCGGCTGGTCAGCCGCACCGGCGCCCAGGTGGCCGGGTTCGCCGTGCTGCTGGAGCTGTCCTTCCTGGCCGGCCGCGACCGCGTGCTGGCCGAGCTGGGCGATGCCCCGCTGCACTCCCTCATCACCCTCTGAGACCGGCCCACAGCGCCCCGGACCGTGCCCCGCACGGTCCGGGGCGCTGCCGCGTTCCGCGGGCCGGTCCGCTGCGCCCGGCGGGAGCCGTTGCCCTAGGCTCGATACCATGGCAGTCCGATCGTTCTCCGGCCGGACTCTCCTTGGGCCCAGAGAGGCCCGGAGTACCGCTCCCTGTGCCGACCGTCCGCGGGCGGGACAGGGCCCGAAGAGGAGTGCCCTTGCCCGACGAGTCCCCGCCGCTCACCTCCACCCAGCGGAAGAAGACCGCACCGTCACCGGCCGCCACCCGGCGTGACGGTTCGGACGCCCACGCCCCGGCGCCGCCGGCCGCGGTGTCCGGGGTCTCGGGCCGCTCCGGCTCCTCCAACCGGGTACGGGCCCGGCTCGCGCGGCTCGGCGTCCAGCGCTCCAGCCCGTACAACCCGGTCCTCGAACCCCTGCTGCGGGTGGTCCGCGCCAACGACCCCAAGGCCGACACCGCCGTACTGCGGCAGATAGAGCGCGCCTATCAGGTGGCCGAGCGCTGGCACCGGGGCCAGAAGCGCAAGAGCGGCGACCCGTACATCACGCATCCGCTGGCGGTGACCACCATCCTGGCCGAGCTGGGCATGGACCCGGCCACCCTGATGGCGGGGCTGCTGCACGACACGGTGGAGGACACCGAGTACGGCCTGGACACCCTGCGCCGGGACTTCGGCGATCAAGTGGCACTGCTGGTGGACGGCGTCACCAAGCTGGACAAGGTCAAGTTCGGCGAGGCGGCCCAGGCCGAGACCGTGCGCAAGATGGTGGTGGCCATGGCCAAGGACCCGAGGGTCCTGGTCATCAAGCTCGCCGACCGGCTGCACAACATGCGCACCATGCGGTTCCTCAAGCGGGAGAAGCAGGAGCAGAAGGCCCGCGAGACCCTGGAGATCTACGCCCCGCTGGCGCACCGGCTGGGCATGAACACCATCAAGTGGGAGCTGGAGGACCTGGCCTTCGCCATCCTCTACCCCAAGATGTACGACGAGATCGTCCGGCTGGTGGCGGAGCGCGCCCCCAAACGGGACGAGTATCTGGCGACCGTCATCGACGAGGTGCTCGGCGATCTGCGCGGTGCCCGGATCAAGGCCACCGTCACCGGACGGCCCAAGCACTACTACAGCGTCTATCAGAAGATGATCGTGCGGGGCCGGGACTTCGCCGAGATCTACGACCTGGTGGGCATCCGGGTCCTGGTGGACACCGTCCGCGACTGTTACGCCGCACTCGGCACGGTCCACGCCCGCTGGAACCCGGTTCCGGGGCGGTTCAAGGACTACATCGCGATGCCCAAGTTCAACATGTACCAGTCGCTGCACACCACCGTGATAGGGCCGGGCGGCAAGCCGGTCGAGCTCCAGATCCGTACCTTCGACATGCACCGGCGCGCCGAGTACGGCATCGCCGCGCACTGGAAGTACAAGCAGCAGGCCCAGGCCGGCGCCTCCAAGATCCGCTCCGACGCCCCCAAGAAGGGCGACAAGGGCGAGGGCGTCAACGACATGGCCTGGCTGCGGCAGCTGCTGGACTGGCAGAAGGAGACCGAGGACCCCGGGGAGTTCCTGGAGTCGCTGCGCTTCGACCTGTCCCGGCACGAGGTGTTCGTCTTCACCCCCAAGGGCGATGTGATCGCGCTGCCGGCCGGCTCCACCTCCGTGGACTTCGCCTACGCGGTGCACACCGAGGTCGGGCACCGCACCATAGGGGCAAAGGTCAACGGCCGGCTGGTGCCGCTGGAGTCCACCCTGGACAACGGCGACACCGTGGAGATCTTCACCTCCAAGGCCGAGGGCGCCGGCCCGTCCCGTGACTGGCTGGGCTTCGTCAAATCACCCCGGGCCCGTAACAAGATCCGTGGCTGGTTCTCCAAGGAGCGCCGTGACGAGGCGATCGAGCAGGGCAAGGACCTGCTCACCCGCGCCGTGCGCAAGCAGAATCTGCCGATCCAGCACGTCCTCACCGGCGACTCGCTGGTCACCCTCGCCCACGAGATGCGCTACCCGGACATCTCCTCGCTGTACGCGGCGATCGGCGAGGGGCATGTCTCCGCGCCGAGCGTGGTGCAGAAGCTGGTGCAGGCCGTGGGCGGCGAGGAGGCGGCCAGCGAGGACATCGCGGAGACCGCGCCGCCGATGCCGGTCCGCGGCCGGCGCCGCTCCACCGCCGACCCCGGCGTGGTGGTCAAGGGCGCCGACGACGTGTGGGTCAAGCTGGCCCGCTGCTGCACCCCGGTGCCGGGCGACCCGATCATCGGCTTCGTCACCCGGGGCAACGGCGTCTCGGTGCACCGCACCGACTGCGTGAACGTGGACGCGCTCTCCCGGGAGCCGGAGCGGATGCTCGCCGTGGAGTGGGCCCCCACCCAGTCCTCGGTGTTCCTGGTCGCCATCCAGGTCGAGGCGCTGGACCGCTCCCGGCTGCTGTCGGACGTCACCCGGGTGCTCTCCGACCAGCACGTCAACATCCTGTCCGCCGCCGTACAGACCTCCCGGGACCGGGTCGCCACCTCCCGCTTCACCTTCGAGATGGGCGACCCCAAGCACCTGGGGCACGTACTCAAGGCGGTGCGGGGCGTGGAGGGCGTCTACGACGTCTACCGGGTGACGTCGGCCCGCCGCCCCTGAGTCGCCGCCGAGCCGGCCCGGAGCGTCCGGAAACGGCGGTGGCCCCCGTACGGAGTTCGTCCGTACGGGGGCCACCGCCGTGCCGTGTGCGCCCGGTCAGCCGCCGAACTCGGCCAGGCCCTTGAGCGCCTGGTCAAGCAGCGCCTGCCGGCCCGCCAGCTCCTTCTCCAGCCGGTCCGCCTTGGAGGCGTTGCCCGCCGAGCGGGCCTGCTCGGCCTGCCGGCGCAGCTTGTCCACCGCGTCCTGGAGCTGACCGGTCAGCCCCGCCGCCCGGGCCCTGGCCTCCGGGTTGGTACGCCGCCACTCGGCCTCCTCGGCCTCCGCGACGGCCCGCTCCACCGTGTGCCAGCGGCCCTCGATGGCGCCCTTGGCGTCACGCGGCACATGCCCGATCGCCTCCCAGCGCTCGCCGATGGAGCGCAGCGCCGCCCGGGCCGCCTTGACGTCGGTGATCGGCAGCAGCTTCTCGGCCTCGGCCGCCAGCTCCTCCTTGCGGGTCAGATTCTCCCGCTGCTCACCGTCGCGCTCGGCGAAGAGCGTGCTGCGGGCCTGGAAGAAGACATCCTGCGCGGCCCGGAACCGGGTCCACAGATCCTCCTCGGCGTCCCGGTGCGCCCGGCCCGCCGCCTTCCACTCGGTCATCAGCTCCCGGTAGCGGGCCGCCGTCGCACCCCAGTCGGTGGACGAGGACAGCGCCTCGGCCTCACCGATCAGCTTCTCCTTGCGGCGCCGGGTCTCCTCGCGCTGCGCGTCCAGCGAGGCGAAGTGCGCCTTGCGGCGCTTGGAGAACGCCGAACGGGCCTGCGAGAAGCGGTGCCACAGCTCGTCGTCCGCCTTGCGGTCGAGCCGGGGCAGGCCCTTCCAGGTGTCGACCAGGGCCCGCAGCCGCTCACCGGCCGACCGCCACTGCTCGCTGCCCGCCAACTCCTCGGCCTCGGCGACCAGCGCCTCCTTCGCGGCCCTGGCCTCCTCGCCCTGCTTGGCGCGGGCCTCCTTGCGCTCGCGGCGGCGCTCCTCGACCACGGTGCCCAGCGCGTCCAGACGGCGCCCCAGCGCGGCCAGATCGCCCACCGCGTGCGCCGCGTCCACCTGCTCCCGCAGATGACCGATGGCCGTCTGGGCGTCCTTGGCGGACAGATCGGTGGTCCGTACCCGGCGCTCCAGGAGACCGATCTCCACGGCCAGGCCCTCGAACTTGCGCTCGTAATAGGCGAGCGCCTCCTGCGGGGAACCGGCCTGCCACGAACCGACGGTCCGTTCACCGTCGGCGGTGCGCACGTACACGGTGCCCGCCTCGTCGACCCGCCCCCACGCTCCGCCGGCCGACGGGCCGCCGGCCGGCTCGCTGCCCGCATCGCCCGCTGCTACCCCGTTCGCTTCTCCGCTCGACAGGTCAAGCGTCGGCTCAGTACCTGTCTGCGGCCCGGTAGCCGGTCGCGCGTCGCCCGCTGCTACCCCGTTCGCTTCTCCGCTCGACAGGTCAAGCGTCGGCTCAGTACCTGTCTGCGGCCCGGTAGCCTGTCGCGCGTCGCTCACGGCGCCTCCTCACACGATGCCGTCGCTTCGCGCCACGGCATCTTCCACGAATTTCATCGGGCCCATCTGATCGGGGAGGGGCCCTGTACCCCGCCAAACATAGGCGACGGTCCGCCCGGCTGTCCGCCCCTGACGGAACGGAATTCCCGCCGGGCGTCCCTCAGCCCGCCTCCACCGTCGCCGACTCGATCACCACGGTGGCGTTCGGCGGGGTGTTCCCGGTGGTCGGATCGGTCGTGCTGCCGGCCGCCACGATGGTCTCCAGCACATCGAGACCCGAGGTGACCGTACCGAACGGGGTGTAGTCCGCCGGCAGCGGGCTGTCCTCGTACACCAGGAAGAACTGGCTGCCGCCGGAGTCCCGGCCGGTGTCCTCCTGCGGGTTGTACTGATTGGCCATCGCCACCGTGCCCGCCGGGTAGATGCCGTCCGCCACCTCGGGGGCGTCCAGATTCTCGTCCGGGATGGTGTACCCCGGCCCGCCCATGCCGGTGCCCGTCGGGTCGCCGCACTGGAGCACGTGAATGCTGTCGGTCACCAGCCGGTGGCACGGGCTGTGGTCGAGGTAGCCCTCTCCCGCCAGGAAGGCGAAGGAGTTGACCGTGTGCGGGGCCGCCGCGGCGTCCAGCGCGATCTCGATGTCGCCACAGGTCGTCGTCAGCCGCATCGTGTACGACGCCGCCGTGTCCACCGTCAGCTCCGGCTCCGCGTCCCACTGCTGCTCGGACGGCGCGCCCTCACCCGGGGCGGCGCACGGATCCTCCACCGGCGGAGCCTCGGTCTCCTGGTCCACCGGATCCTGCGCCGCCGCGTCCGTGGTGTCCTTGTCATCACTGAAGACGCCCATGGCAAGGGCCGTGCCGCCGCCCGCCACGAGCACCACCAGCACGGCCGCGAGTACGGCCTTGCGCCGCCGCGCCCTGCGCCACCGCTCGCCCCGGCGCTCCTGCTGGCGCTCCCACTTCGCCCGGGCGAGCTGCTTGCGCCGCTGCTCCTTGCTGACCACGCTGCTCTCCTCCTGGTCCTGACGTTCCCGGTAAGCCTTGCGCCACCGTATACGGGTTCGCCCGCCACGTACCGTCGCCGGTAGGCTTCCCGATCACAGCCGAAGCCGAGAACCACATAAGGACGCCTGTGCTCATCGCTGGCTTCCCCGCCGGGGCCTGGGGGACCAACTGCTACCTGGTCGCCCCCGCCGCGGGCGAGGAGTGCGTGATCATCGACCCCGGGCACCGGGCCGCCGAAGGGGTCACCGCCACCATCGCCCGGCACCGGCTCAAGCCGGTCGCCGTGCTGCTCACCCACGGCCATCTCGACCATGTCGCCTCGGTGGTCCCGGTCTGCGGCGCCCATGACGTGCCCGCCTGGATCCATCCCCGGGACCGCTACATGCTGACCGACCCCGAGAAGGCCCTGGGCCGCGCCGTCGGGCAGCAGCTGCTGGGCGAGCTGACCATCGGGGAGCCCGGCGATCTGCGCGAGCTGACCGACGGCAGCACGCTGGAGCTGGCCGGCCTCACCTTCGGCGTCGCGCACGCCCCGGGCCATACCCAGGGGTCGGTGACCTTCGGGATGCCGGAAGCCGAGGACATCCCCCCGGTGTTCTTCTCCGGTGACCTGCTGTTCGCCGGCTCCATCGGACGCACCGATCTGCCCGGCGGCGACCACGCCGCGATCCTGCGGTCGCTGGCACGTGTCTGCCTGCCGCTGCCGGACTCCACGGTCGTCCTGTCCGGGCACGGCCCCCAGACCACCATCGGCACCGAGCGCGCCACCAACCCGTATCTGCGGGAGATCGCCGCCGGTCAGGGCACCGGGAACACCCCGGCGCCGCGACGAGGAATGTGAAGACGTCTTTCCGTGAGCACCTTCTCCGCCCCCAAGGGCACCTACGATCTGCTGCCCCCCGACTCCGCGGTCTTCCTCGCCGTGCGCGAGGCCATCGCCGCACCGCTGCGCCGGGCCGGCTACGGCTATGCCGAGACCCCCGGGTTCGAGAACGTCGAGCTGTTCTCCCGGGGGGTCGGTGAGTCCACCGACATCGTCTCCAAGGAGATGTACACCCTCACCACCAAAGGCGGCGACCACCTGGCGCTGCGCCCCGAGGGCACCGCCTCTGTCCTGCGCGCGGCGCTCCAGAGCAACCTCCACCGGGTCGGCAATCTGCCGGTCAAGCTCTGGTACTCCGGCTCCTTCTACCGCTACGAGCGGGCCCAGGCCGGGCGCTACCGGCACTTCTCCCAGGTCGGTGCCGAAGCGATCGGCACCGAGGACCCGGCACTGGACGCCGAGCTGATCATCATGGCGGCCGACGCCTACCGGGGGCTCGGGCTGACCCGGGTACGGCTGCTGCTGAACTCACTGGGCGACGCCGAGTGCCGCCCCGCCTACCGCGCCGCCCTCCAGGACTTCCTGCGCGCGCTGGACCTGGACGAGGACACCCGGGCCCGGATCGAGATCAATCCGCTGCGGGTGCTGGACGACAAGCGGGAGTCCGTACAGCGGCAGCTCACCGGGGCGCCCATGATGCGCGACCACCTGTGCCAGGCGTGCAAGGCGTACCACGAGCGGGTCCGCGAACTGCTGACCGAGGCCGGCATCGCCTTCGAGGACGACCCCAAGCTGGTGCGCGGCCTGGACTACTACACGCGCACCACCTTCGAGTTCGTGCACGGCGGCCTCGGCTCCCAGTCGGCGGTCGGCGGCGGCGGGCGCTACGACGGGCTCTCGCAGATGATCGGCGGCCCCCCGCTGCCCTCGGTGGGCTGGGCGATCGGTGTGGACCGTACGGTGCTGGCGCTGCGTGCCGAGGGCGTCGGGCTCGATCTGCCGGCCGCCACCGACGTCTTCGCGGTGCCGCTGGGCGAGGAGGCGGCGCGCGCGCTGTTCGCCCTGGTCACCACGGTGCGCCGGGCCGGGATCGCGGCGGATCTGGCGTACGGCGGCAAGGGCCTGAAGGCCGCCATGAAGGCGGCCAACCGCAGCGGCGCCAAGTACGCCCTGGTGGCCGGTGAGCGCGATCTGGCCGAAGGCGTGATCCAGCTGAAGGATCTCGTCAGCGGCGAGCAGCGGCCGGTGCCGGCCGCCGACCTGGTCACGGAGCTGACGCGACTGCTCGGCTGACCGGGGTACGCCGAACGGGTGACGCGGGACCCTTGGCCAGGGCCGCCACTGGTGCAGAATTGGGGCCGTATCCGACGACGAGCGGGAATGGCGAGATGACGGCATCGGCGGTAGACGTGGCACGGACGCAGGAGCCTGCTCAGGACGACCCGGGGGTGGTGGGAGCGGGTCGCGGCTTCGCGCTGCTGCTGGTGATCACCGGCTTCATGGGTCTGCTGGCCGCGTGGGTGATCACCCTGGACAAGTTCCACCTGCTGGAGGACCCGGACTTCACCCCGGCCTGTAGCCTCAACCCGGTCGTCTCCTGCGGCTCCATCATGGAGAGCGATCAGGCGTCGGCCTTCGGGTTCCCCAACCCGATGCTGGGCCTGGTCACCTACGGCGCGGTGATCGCGATCGGCATGGGGCTGCTGGCCGGGGCCCGCTACCGGCGCTGGTTCTGGCTCGGCCTCCAGGGCGGCACCCTGTTCGGCGTGGCCTTCTGCACCTGGCTCCAGTACCAGTCGCTGTACGAGATCAGCGCGCTGTGCCTGTGGTGCTGCCTGGCCTGGGTCGCCACGATCTTCATGTTCTGGTACACCACGGCGCACAACATCCGGCACGGCATCATCCCCGCGCCGGCCGGGCTGAGGCGGACCTTCGAGGAGTTCCACTGGGTCTTCCCGGTGGTGCACGTCGCGATCATCGGCATGCTGATCCTCACCCGCTGGTGGGACTTCTGGACCAGCTGATCCGCCCCGGACGGACTGTCGGTGGGGTGACTTAGGGTTTCCGGTGTGGAGCCCGATCTGTTCACCGCCGCCGCGGAAGACCGTCAGGAGCGCGATCCGTCCGCCAGTCCGCTGGCCGTCCGGATGCGCCCGCGCACGCTGGAGGAGGTCCTGGGACAGCGGCATCTGCTGCGTCCCGGATCGCCGCTGCGCCGACTGGTGGGGGAGAGCGGCGGCGGTCCTGCCGGGCCGTCCTCGGTGATTCTGTGGGGGCCGCCCGGCACCGGCAAGACCACCCTCGCCCATGTGGTCAGCAAGGCCACCGACAAGCGCTTCGTGGAACTGTCGGCGATCACCGCCGGGGTCAAGGAGGTGCGCTCGGTCATCGAGGGCGCCCGCCGCTCCTCCGGCGCGTACGCCCGGGACACCGTGCTGTTCCTGGACGAGATCCACCGCTTCAGCAAGGCCCAGCAGGACTCGCTGCTGCCCGCCGTGGAGAACCGCTGGGTCACGCTGATCGCCGCCACCACGGAGAATCCTTACTTCTCGGTGATCTCGCCGCTGCTGTCCCGCTCCCTGCTGCTGACCCTGGAGCCGCTGACCGAGGACGATCTGCGCGGGCTGCTGCACCGCGCGGTGGCCTCCGAGCGCGGGCTGAACGGGGCGGTGGGGCTGCCGGCGGACAGCGAGGCACATCTGCTGCGGATCGCCGGGGGGGACGCCAGACGGGCGCTCACCGCCCTGGAGGCCGGCGCGGGTGCGGCGCTCGCCAAGGGGGAGCCGGAGATCACCCTGGCCACTCTGGAGGACGCCGTGGACCGGGCCGCGGTCACCTATGACCGGGACGGGGACCAGCACTACGACGTGGCCAGCGCGCTGATCAAGTCCATCCGGGGCTCGGACGTGGACGCGGCGCTGCACTATCTGGCCCGGATGATCGAGGCGGGGGAGGACCCCCGCTTCATCGCCCGGCGGCTGATGATCTCGGCCAGCGAGGACATCGGGATGGCCGATCCCACGGCGCTGACCACGGCGGTGGCGGCGGCACAGGCGGTGGCGATGATCGGCTTCCCCGAGGCTTCGCTGACCCTGAGCCAGGCGGTGATCGCGCTGGCACTGGCGCCCAAGTCCAACGCGGCCACGGTGGCGATCGGCGCCGCGCTCGCGGATGTCCGGGCGGGTCTGGCCGGGCCGGTGCCGGGGCATCTGCGGGACGCGCACTACAAGGGCGCGCAGCAGCTGGGGCACGGGGTGGGCTATCAGTACCCGCACGATCTGCCGGACGGTATCGCGGCCCAGCAGTACGCGCCGGACGCGGTGCGCGACAAGCGGTACTACCGGCCGACCCGGCGCGGCGCCGAGGCGCGCTACGCGGAGGTCGCCGAGCGGGTACGGGAGCGGCTGGCCGGGGGCGGCAAGGACCCCCGGCCGTAGCGTTCCTGCTCCGACTCCCGGCTGCTACTCCTCAGCGGCGGCCTCGAAGAGGTGGCGCATGGCCCGCCGCAGTTCGCCCACGTCCCGTACCGGCTCGGGGAATTCGAAGCGGGCGTCGAAGCAGTGTTCGCCGGCGCAGAACCGCACTCGCAGCCCGAACCGGTCCAGTCCGAGCGGCACCACCTGCCGCCACGCTCCGCAGCTGTTGCCCCGGTCCCCCAGCAGGGCGCACAGCGAGCGCAGTTGCTCCTCGTGGGAGGCGGCCAGATGCTGGAGCAGTTCGGCCTCGTGCCGGACCAGCGGATCGGGTGCCGCCGCCGCGAACTCGTCGGGCTCCACCTGGGCGGCGCCCCACAGATCGTCCGTGTACGCCTCGCCCACCTCCAGCCGCAGCATGGTCCAGTCCGGGCCCGGCACCGGACCCGCCGGATGCCGCCGGGCCAGCAGCTCGGCACCGGCCGCCCGCTCGGCCCCGGTGACAGCGGTCAGCCACCCGGCGACCCATCCGCGGCCCCGGATACGATGGGGTACGGAGACGGGGGCGACGTCAGTGATCTCCATCACGGCGGTAAGATCGTCACCTTGGGCATGAACGGCGGCTCTGGCCGCCGGGGCACGTGCCGGGATCAGCAGCACCACATCGCCGGAGGCCGCGACCGCGCGGGACTCGGGCGTGCTGAGCCCCGGTTCGTCCAGTTCGGTGCCCGGAATGGTCAGACTCGCTGACGCGTTCGACTCCACGAGGGTGCGCACGCGCTCGGCTGCGGTGGGTTGTTGGGTGCTGATGGCGCTCCCAGGTCGAAGCATGCGTTCTCCTCCGCTAAGGTAAGCCTCACCTAACTTACACGGAGGTTTGTTCCACGTGAACCAATCACGCCCCAAGGTCAAGAAGTCGCGGGCGCTCGGCATCGCACTGACCCCCAAGGCCGTCAAGTACTTCGAGAAGCGCCCCTACCCTCCCGGCCAGCATGGGCGTGGCCGGAAGCAGACCAGTGACTACAAGGTCCGGCTGTTGGAAAAGCAGCGGTTGCGCGCCCAGTACGACATCAGCGAGCGGCAGATGGTCCGCGCCTACGACCGTGCTCGCAAGGTCGAAGGCAAGACCGGTGAGGCTCTGATCATCGAGCTGGAGCGGCGACTTGACGCGCTGGTGCTCCGCTCCGGTCTGGCTCGTACCATCTACCAGGCCCGCCAGATGGTCGTACACGGTCACATCGCGGTCAACGACCGCAAGGTGGACAAGCCCTCCTTCCGGGTCCGCCCGGACGATGTGGTCACCGTCCGCGAGCGCAGCCGGGAGAAGCACCCCTTCCTGGTCGCCCGCGAGGGTGGCTACGCGCTGGACGGCGAGACCCCGCGCTACCTCCAGGTCAACCTCCAGGCCCTGGCGTTCCGGCTCGACCGGGACCCGCAGCGCAAGGAGATCCCGGTGGTCTGCGACGAGCAGCTGGTCGTGGAGTTCTACGCCCGCTAACTCGCGATCCCGCGGCCGTACCCCGGCTCTCCCCCATCGGGGAAGGGGTACGGCCCGGGGGGCGTGAACCGCTCCACCGGCCGCCGCAGCGACACCCTGACGGCCGCCGCCCGTACCGGCGCCGGGCCGCCGTCCCCGGGCCGCAGCGCCCGGTCCACCGCCGCCCGGAGATCCAGCGCCGCACCCTCGCGCCGCGCCTCCAGATAGTCCCGCTCACCCAGCGCCGCCCGGGCGATCCGCTCGCACTCCAGATGCGGCGCGTTGAAGTACCGCGAGCCGAACAGCGGCATCCCCACCGAGGGCCACAGCCGCTCCGCCGCTCCCTGGAGCACCGCCGCCTCCCGCGCCCGGTCCTCGTTCACCACGACCAGCGCCAGCAGCTCCAGCATCAGCACGGTCGCCACCAGATCCCGGAAGCCCGCGCTGATCGCCAGACCCTCCCGCAGCAACTCCCCGGCCCGCGCCGCCTCGCCCCGCGACCAGGCCGTGAAACCCAGGCCGTACAGGGCATAGGACCGCGCCCACAGCTCCCCGTGCTCCACGCATTCCCGGCGCACCTCCTCGCACAGCGCGACCGCGTGCGGCAGATCACCCCGGAAGGCGACCGCCAGGGCCAGCTCGACCCGCCCCAGCAGCACATGGCTGTTCAGCTCGCCCAGCTCCGCGTACCGCTCCAGCGCCGTGCCCAACAGCTCCTCGGCGCGCCGCACATCGTCCCGGATCAGCGCCAGGGAACCCATCCGCAGCATGCTGTAGGCGGCGGCCCGGTCGTCCCCCGTACGGTCCGCCTCCTCGGCGCACTCGTGCAGCGCAGCCAGCGCCGCGGCGGTGTCGCCCTGGAGCACGGCCACATAGCCGGCCAGGCCCAGCGCGCGCAGCCGTACCCCGCCATCCCCAGCCCTCTCCGTGCCGGTGTGCGCCGGCTCGCACCGCTCGCGCTCCAGCGCCCGCTCCAGCCAGTGCCGGCCCTCCTGGATCCGCCCGCAGCCCACCCAGCAGAACCACAGCGCGCCGGCCAGATACAGGGCATGCCGCGGGTCGTCGTCCTCGTCCACGGCGAACTCCAGCGCCGCCCGCAGATTGCCGAACTCATCCGTGATCCGGACCGCGACCTCCTCCTGGCGCGGGGAGAACCACTCCAGCTCGCACCAGGTGACCAGGCCCGTGTACCAGTCGCGGTGCCGCTCCCGCAGCCGGCGGGTCTGACCGGTGGCCGCCAGCCAGTACCCGCCGTACGCCCGCAGGGTGTCCAGCATCCGGTAGCGCACCCCGGACGGCGCGTCCTCACGGGTCACCACGGACTGGGCGACCAACTGACCCAGCACGTCAAGCACCTGGTCGGCGGGGAGTTCGGGGCCCGAGCAGACGTACTCGGCCGCCTCCAGGTCGAAGGCCCCGGCGAACACCGAGAGCCGCGCCCACAGCAGCCGCTCCCGGGGCGAGCACAGCTCATGGCTCCAGCCCACCGCGGTGCGCAGCGTCTGATGGTGCGGGGGCGCGTCCCGGCTGCCCCCGGTGAGCAGGGCGAAGCGGTCATCGAGCCGCTCCAGCATCTGCGACAGCGACAGGGTGCGCAGCCGGCCCGCCGCCAGCTCCAGGGCCAGCGGGATGCCGTCCAGCCGCTGGCACAGATCCGCCACCTGCGCCCGGTTGTCCGGCGTGATCGCGAAGCCGGGCTGTACGGCGGCGGCCCGGTCCGCGAAGAGCGCGGCGGCGTCCGGGGCCGCCAGCGGGGCCAGTGGGAAGAGCTGCTCCCCGGCGATCCCCAGCGGCCGGCGCCCGGTGGCCAGCACCCGCATCCCCGGCAGCCGGCGCAGCAGGTCCCGTACCAGGTGGGCGGATTCCGTCACCAGATGCTCGAAGCCGTCCAGTACCAGCAGCAGCCGGCGGTTGGCCAGCTGCTCCAGCAAGGTGGTGCGCGGCGCCCGCCCGGAGTGATCGGTCAGCCGCAGGGCCGCCACCACGCTGTGTTCCAGCAGCTGGGGATCGCGCAAGGTGGCCGGCTCGACCAGCCAGACGCCGTCGCAGAACCGTTCCTGCAACTGCCCGGCCGCGCGGGCCGCCAGCCGGGACTTGCCCACCCCGCCGGTGCCGGTCACCGTCACCAGCCGGGATCTGCTCACCCACTGACGTAACCCGTCGAGTTCGGTCTCCCTGCCGTGGAACGTGGTCAGCTCCACCGGGAGATTGCCCGGCGTACGCCGGGAGCGGGAGGAGTCCCGAGCCGGTGATCCGGCGCCCTCAATGCCTCGCATGAGAAACGGAGCGTACTCGGAAGTAAGCAGAACGTACAAACCTGAACGATTATCTCCGCCGTACCCTTGGCAGCACGCGCGAATATGCGGTACAGGGGCGCCCCGCCGGCGCGATAAGGTCGGGACCTGCCGCCGAAGCCGCCCGGCCGTCTGTCATGGTCAGCGGCGCGGCGCCCCCAACTGTCGGAGAATCCCCGAGGGAAGCGGTGCACGTGACCGGTGGAGAAGTGGCCGGCCTGCTGGTGGCTGTCTTCTGGGCGATCCTGGTCTCCTTCCTGGCCGTCGTGCTGGTGAGGCTGGCCCAGACGCTCAAGGCGGCCACCCGCCTGGTGACGGCGGTGACCGAGCAGGCCGTTCCGCTGCTCGGCGAGGCTTCCGCCACGGTGCGCACCGCGCAGACCCAGCTGGAGCGGGTGGAGACCATCACCACCGACGTCCAGGAGGTCACCTCCAACGCCTCCGCGCTCTCCGCCACGGTGGCCACCACCTTCGGCGGCCCGCTGGTCAAGGTCGCGGCCTTCGGCTACGGCGTACGCCGGGCACTCACCCGGCGCCCGGCCGGGCCCGAGCCGGCCGCCCGGCGCACCATCACCGGCCGCCGGCTGCCCGCCCCGCGCGCCCGGGCGCGCCGGGGCCGCAAGGACTGAGGAGCCCGACCATGTTCCGCCGCGCCTTCTGGTTCACCACCGGCGCCGCCGCCGGCGTGTGGGCCACCACCAGGATCCAGCGCAAGCTGCGTACCCTCGCGCCCGACAGCCTCGCCGCGAAGGCCGCCGACCAGGCAGCCGCCGCCGGGCACCGGGTGCGCGACTTCGCCCTCGACGTACGCTCCGGCATGGCACAGCGGGAGCACGAACTCACCGAGGCCCTCGGGCTCACCACCGACCCCGACGGCCCCGCCGCCGAGCACCCGAACCCGACCACCACCCTCCGGGCCGTGCCGCGCCCGACCGAACCCCGGGCCGTCATCCCCGGCCCCCACCCGACCCGAAAAGAGGACCACTGATGGAGTCGGCTGAAATCCGCCGCCGCTGGCTGAGCTTCTTCGAGAAGCGCGGGCACACCGTGGTGCCCTCGGCGTCGCTGATCGCGGACGACCCCACGCTGCTGCTGGTCCCCGCCGGCATGGTGCCGTTCAAGCCGTACTTCCTCGGCGAGGTCACCCCGCCCTACCCGCGCGCCGTCAGCGTGCAGAAGTGCGTGCGTACCCCGGACATCGAAGAGGTCGGCAAGACCACCCGGCACGGCACGTTCTTCCAGATGTGCGGCAACTTCTCCTTCGGCGACTACTTCAAGGAAGGCGCCATCACCCTCGGCTGGGAACTGCTCACCTCCTCCCAGGAGTCCGGCGGCTACGGCCTGGACCCCGAGCGGCTGTGGATCACCGTCTACGAGGGCGACGACGAGGCCGAGCGGATCTGGCGCGAGGTCATCGGAGTGCCCGCCGAGCGTGTGCAGCGGCTCGGCAAGGACACCAACTACTGGGACATGGGCGTCCCCGGCCCCTGCGGCCCGTGCTCCGAGATCAACTACGACCGCGGCCCGGAGTTCGGTGTCGAGGGCGGCCCGGCCGTCAACGACGAGCGCTACGTGGAGATCTGGAACCTGGTCTTCATGCAGTACGAGCGCGGCCCCGGCGAGGGCAAGGACTACCCCGTCCTCGGGGACCTGCCCGCCCAGAACATCGACACCGGGCTCGGCCTGGAACGTCTGGCGATGATCCTCCAGGACGTCCACAACATGTACGAGACGGACACCCTGCGGGTCGTCATCGACAAGGCCAGCGAGCTGACCGGGGTGCGCTACGGCGCCGACGGGCACTCCGATGTCGCGCTGCGGGTGGTCGCCGACCACATGCGCACCTCCGTGATGCTCATCGGCGACGGCGTCACCCCCGGCAACGAGGGCCGGGGCTACGTGCTGCGCCGCATCATGCGCCGCGCCGTGCGCAACATGCGGCTGCTGGGCGCCGATGGTGTGGTCGTCGGTGAGCTGGTCGACGTGGTCCTCAAGACCATGGGTCAGCAGTACCCCGAACTGCTGACCGACCGCAAGCGCATCGAGACCGTCGCGCTCGCCGAGGAGGCCGCCTTCCTCAAGACCCTCAAGGCCGGCACCAACATCCTCGACACCGCCGTCACCGACACCAAGGCCGCCGGCTCCGGCGTGCTCTCCGGCGACAAGGCGTTCCTGCTCCACGACACCTGGGGCTTCCCCATCGACCTCACCCTGGAGATGGCCGCCGAGCAGGGCCTGTCCGTGGACGAGGCGGGCTTCCGGCGGCTGATGAAGGAGCAGCGCGAGCGCGCCAAGGCCGACGCCCGCGCCAAGAAGCAGGGCCACGCCGACCTGTCCGCCTACCGCGAGGTCGCCGACGCCTCCGGGGGCACCGAGTTCATCGGGTACCTGGACACCTCGGGTGAGGCCACCGTGGTCGGGCTGCTCGTCGACGGGCTGAGCGCCCCCGCCGCCCACGAGGGCGACGAGGTCGAAGTGGTGCTGGACCGCACCCCGTTCTACGCCGAGGGCGGCGGCCAGCTCGCCGACACCGGCCGGATCGCCTTCTCCTCCGGCGCCGTGGTCGAGGTCCGCGACGTCCAGCGGCCGGTCCCCGGGGTCGTGGTGCACAAGGGCGTCGTCCAGGTCGGTGAGGTGACGCTGGGCGCCGCCGCCGACTGCCGGATCGATGTCGCCAGGCGCCGCTCCATCGCCCGCGCCCACAGCGCCACCCACCTCACCCACCAGGCGCTGCGCGACGCGCTGGGCCCCACCGCCGCCCAGGCCGGCTCGGAGAACGCCCCCGGGCGCTTCCGCTTCGACTTCGGCTCCCCGACCGCCGTGCCCGGCTCGGTGCTCCAGGACGTGGAGCAGAAGATCAACGAGGTGCTGGCCCGCGATCTCGATGTCACCGCCGAGGTGATGTCGATGGCGGAGGCCAAGAAGCAGGGCGCCATCGCCGAGTTCGGTGAGAAGTACGGCGACCGGGTGCGGGTGGTGACCATCGGCGACTTCTCCAAGGAGCTGTGCGGCGGTACCCATGTCCACAACACCTCGCAGCTGGGTCTGGTGAAGCTGCTCGGCGAGTCCTCGATCGGCTCCGGGGTACGCCGGGTGGAGGCCCTGGTCGGCACCGACGCCTACCGGTTCCTGGCCAAGGAGCACACCGTGGTCGCCCAGCTGACCGAGCTGGTCAAGGGCCGGGCCGAGGAACTGCCGGAGCGGATCTCCGGGATGCTGGGGCGGCTGCGCGAGGCCGAGAAGGAGATCGAGCGGTTCCGCGCCGAGAAGGTGCTCCAGGCCGCCGGCGGCCTCGCCTCCGGGGCCCGCGACATCCATGGCGTGGCGCTGGCCGCCGGGCGGGTGCCGGACGGCACCGGCGCGGACGATCTGCGCAAGCTGGTGCTGGATGTCCGTGGCCGGATCCCCGCCGACCGGCCGGCCGTGGTGGCGCTGTTCACCGTGGTCAAGGACCGTCCGCTGACCGTCATCGCCACCAATGAGGCGGCCCGTGAGCGCGGTTTGAAGGCCGGCGACCTGGTGCGTACCGCCGCCAAGGCGCTGGGCGGCGGCGGGGGCGGCAAGCCCGACGTGGCCCAGGGCGGTGGCCAGAACCCGGCCGCCATCGACGACGCGCTGGCCGCCGTCGAGCGGCTGGTCGCCGGGAGCGCGTGAGCGTGATGCGACGCGGCAGACGACTCGCCGTCGATGTCGGCGAGGCCCGGATCGGGGTCGCGAGCAGCGACCCCGACGGGCTGCTGGCCACCCCCGTGGAGACCGTCCCCGGGCGTGATGTGCCCGCCGCCCAGCGGCGGCTGGCCCAGCTGGTGGCCGAGTACGAGCCGCTGGAGGTCGTCATCGGGCTGCCCCGGTCCCTCAGCGGAAGCGAGGGGCCGGCGGCGGCCCGGGTGCGGGCCTTCGCCCAGGAGACCGCGCGGGCGATCGCGCCGGTGCCGGTGCGGCTGGTGGACGAGCGGATGAGCACCGTCACCGCCGCCCGGTCGATGCGGGCCTCCGGAGTGAACGCCAAGAAGGGCCGCTCGCGCATCGATCAGGCCGCGGCCGTGGTGATCCTCCAGAGCGCGCTGGAGGCGGAGCGGGTGTCCGGCAGCCCGCCGGGGCAGTGCGTCGAAGTGGTTGTCTGATCGCGATACGGTAACGTTCCGCGCGACATGGCATGTCGTTCCAGCAGACCCCGCCGCGGCGGGGTCACCGAGGGGCCTTCTCGCCCACGAGAGTGAATGGCTGCCGCCTGCGTCACAAGGGGATCGATGACTGAGTATGGCCGGGGCCCTGGCGCCCAAGGGTGGCAGCCCGAAGACCCGCTCTACGGAGATCAGGGCTGGGCCGACGGGCAGGGCCCCCAGGGCACCCAGGGTGCCCCGCAGGGCCAGGGCGACCCCTATGGCTCCTGGGACCAGTACGGCCAGCAGCAGTACCAGGAGCAGCAGCCTTACCAGCAGTACCAGCAGCAGCCGCACGATCCGTATCAGCAGTACCCACAGCAGCAGCAACCTTACCCTGAGCAACAGCAGTTCCACCAGCAGCAGGACCAACAGCAGGGCTACTACCAGCAGCCGGGCCAGGACCAGGGCTGGGACGCCCAGGGCCAGGGTCAGTACTACGCCGACCCGTACGCCCAGCAGCAGGGCGGGGGTTACGGCACCACCGGCTACCAGGACCCGTACGGCGGGCAGCAGCAACAGCAGGGCTACCCCGCCCCCGACGGCTACCAGCAGCAGCCCGGACAGCAGCCGCAGCCCGGCCCGCAGCAGCAGCCGGGGCAGCCGGGGCAGCCGGAGCCCGCGATCCGGCAGCGGCGGCCGGAGCCGGAACCGGCCGGTGCCCCGGGTGCGCCGGGACCGGACCCGGAGACCGGCTGGGACCCGGGGCCCGATCAGGGCGAGACCGACTTCTTCTCCCGGGCCGACGATGACGACGACTGGGACGACGAGCCGCGCGGGCGTGAACGCCGCGGCGGCAAGGGCAAGACCAAGGGCAAACAGCGCAACGGCTGTGCCTGCCTGGTCGTCGCCGTGGTGCTGGCCGGCGGCCTCGGCGGCGCGGCCTACTTCGGCTACGACTTCTACCAGAGCCGCTTCGGCCCGGCCCCCGACTACGCGGGGGAAGGCACCGGCGAGGTCCAGGTCACCATCCCGGCCGGGTCCTCCGTCTCCGCGATGGGCAACCTGCTCAAGGAGGCGGATGTCGTCAAGAGCCACGACGCCTTCGTCGCCGCCGCCACCAAGGACGGCGTCGCCCCCATCCAGGCCGGCGTCTACACCCTGCGGCAGCAGATGTCCGCCGAGGCCGCCGTCGCGATGCTGACCGACCCGGCTCAGCTCAACACGCTGATCATCCCGGAGGGTCTGAGGGCTTCCCAGATCTACACCGCCATCGACCTCAAGCTCGAACTGGCGGAGGGCACCACGGAGGAGGTCGCGGGCAGCGCCGATCTGGGACTGCCGGACTGGGCCGAGGGAGATGTGGAGGGGTTCTTGTTCCCCGCCCGCTACGACGTCGGGGACAGCACCACCCCGGAGTCCCTGCTGAGCGAGATGGTGGACCGGGCCGAGGCCGAGTTCACCCAGATCAATCTGACCGCCCAGGCCGAGCAACTGGGTTTCACACCGCGCGAGGTCATCATCATCGCCTCGCTGGTGCAGGCCGAGGCCCAGCTGGACGAGGAATTCGGCAAGGTCTCCCGGGTCATCTACAACCGACTGGACGTGGACATGCCGCTGGGCTTCGACTCCACGATCAACTACGCCAAGGGCACGTCCGACCTCGACATCACCATCGAGGACACCAAGCTGGATTCGCCCTACAACACCTACAAACACACCGGTCTGCCGCCCGGTCCCATCAACAACCCGGGACACGACGCCTTCGAGTCGGCGGCCTCGCCGACGGAAGGCCCCTGGCTGTACTTCGTCACCGTCAAGCCCGGGGACACCAGGTTCGAGGTGGAGTACGACAAGCACATGGAACACGTTGAGGACTTCAACGCGGAACAGGCCAGGAACCGCGAGAACAACGACTGATGACCAGCACACCGCCGCACCGCAGGGCCGCCGTCCTCGGCTCGCCCATCGCCCACTCGCTCTCCCCGGCACTGCACCGCGCCGCCTACACCGCGCTCGGCCTGCCCGGCTGGAGCTATGACCGCTTCGAGCTGACCGAGGACGGCCTGCCCGGCTTCCTGGCCGGCCTCGGCCCCGAATGGGCCGGGCTGTCGCTGACCATGCCGCTCAAGCGCGCCGTCATCCCGCTGCTGGACGAGATCGGCGAGGAAGCCGCCGCCGTCGAGGCGGTCAACACCGTGATCCTCGGCCCGGACGGCCACCGGCGCGGCGAGAACACCGATGTCCCGGGGCTGGTCGCCGCGCTGCGCGAAGCGGGCGTCACCCGGGTGCCCCGGGCCGCCGTGCTCGGCGCCGGAGCCACCGCCGCCTCGGCGATCGCCGCGCTGGCCCAGCTGTGCGACGGGGAGGTCACCGCCTATGTGCGCGGCCCCGGGCGGGCCGCGCAGATGCGCGGCTGGGGCGAGCGGCTCGGCGTCCCGGTCACCACCGCCCCCTGGGACGACGCCGCACAGGCGCTGCGCGCCCCGCTGGTCATCGCCACCACCCCGGCCGGCGCCACCGACCCGCTGGCCACCGCCGTACCGCCCGCGCCCGGCATCCTCTTCGACGTGCTGTACGAGCCCTGGCCCACCGCGCTGGCCGCCGCCTGGTCGGCGCGCGGCGGCCGGCTGCTGGGCGGCCTGGACCTGCTGGTGCATCAGGCGGTTCTCCAGGTCGAGGCGATGACAGGCCTGAGCCCCGCGCCCCTGAAGGACATGCGCGCGGCCGGCGAAACGGCCCTCGCGTCCCGCCAGGTGTGACCTCGTCCGGGTTCCGGACGCAGCCGCCGGCCGTGTTCCTGGGCGTGGGAGGATCGGGGGCATAGATGTGCAGGGGTCGAGCACCGAAGGAGCACCGTTGAGCAGGTTGCGCTGGCTGACCGCGGGGGAATCGCATGGTCCCGCCCTGGTCGCGACGTTGGAGGGGCTGCCGGCCGGGGTCCCGATCACCACGGACATGGTGGCGGACGCGCTGGCGCGGCGGCGGCTCGGCTATGGGCGCGGCGCCCGGATGAAGTTCGAGCGTGACGAGGTCACCTTCCTCGGCGGGGTACGGCACGGTCTGACCCTCGGTTCCCCGGTGGCGATCATGGTCGGCAACACCGAGTGGCCCAAGTGGGAGAAGGTCATGGCGGCCGACCCGGTGGACCCGGCGGAGCTGGCCGACCTCGGCCGCGCCGCCCCGCTCACCCGCCCACGCCCCGGCCACGCCGATCTGGCCGGCATGCAGAAGTACGGCTTCGACGAGGCCCGCCCGGTGCTGGAGCGTGCCTCCGCCCGGGAGACCGCCGCCCGCGTCGCGCTGGGCACCGTCGCCCGCTCCTACCTCAAGGAGACCGCCGGCATCGAGATCGTCTCCCACGTGGTGGAGCTGGGCGGCGCCGCCGCCCCGGCCGGCCGGGTGCCGCTGCCCGGCGATGTGGCCGCCCTGGACGCCGACCCGGTGCGCTGCCTCGACCCGGGGGCCGGCGCGGCGATGGTCGCCGAGATCGACCAGGCCCACAAGGACGGTGACACCCTCGGCGGCGTCGTCGAGGTGGTCGCGCACGGCGTGCCCGTCGGGCTCGGCTCCCACGTGCACTGGGACCGCCGGCTCGACGCCCGGCTCGCCGCCGCCCTGATGGGCATCCAGGCCATCAAGGGCGTCGAGGTGGGCGACGGCTTCGCCCTGGCCCGGGTGCCCGGTTCCCGGGCCCACGACGAGATCGTGCCCACTCCCGAGGGGGTACGCCGCTCCTCCGGCCGCTCCGGCGGCACCGAGGGCGGCCTGAGCACCGGTGAGGTGCTGCGGGTACGGGCCGCGATGAAGCCGATCGCCACCGTGCCGCGCGCGCTGGCCACCATCGACGTCACCACCGGCGAGGTCGCCGCCGCACACCACCAGCGTTCGGACGTGTGCGCCGTGCCGGCCGCCGGAATCGTCGCCGAGGCCATGGTGGCGCTGGTGCTGGCCGACGCGGTCGCCGAGAAGTTCGGCGGCGACTCGGTCCCCGAGACCCGGCGCAACGTCACCGCCTTCCTCGACCACCTGGAGATCCGGTGACCGCTCCCCGCGTGGTGCTGGTCGGCCCGCCCGGCAGCGGCAAGTCCACGGTGGGCGCGGTGCTCGCCGAGCGGCTCGGCACCACCTTGCGGGACACCGACACCGACATCGAAACGGGCGCGGGCCGCGCCATCGCCGACATCTTCGTCGAGGACGGCGAGGCCCGCTTCCGTACCCTGGAGGCCGCCGCCGTACGGGCCGCGCTGACCGGTCACGACGGCGTGGTGGCGCTGGGCGGCGGCTCCGTCCTGGACGCCGGCACCCGGGCACTGCTGGCCCCGCTGCCGGTGGTCTTCCTCCAGGTCGCGCTGCCCGACGCGATCCGCCGGGTGGGCCTGGACTCCGCCCGCCCGCTGCTGGCCGTCAACCCGCGCCAGCAGTGGCGCACCCTGATGGAGGCGCGCCGTCCGCTGTACGAGGAGGTCGCCAGCACGGTGATCGACACCGAGGGCCTGACACCGGAAGAGGTCGCCCAGGCGATCGTCGACGCGATGGAGCTGACCGCCGCATGAGCACCCCACGTCCCACGCAGCCGACCCGGATTCCCGTCGCCGGCAGCGCGGGCACCGCCCCCTACGACGTGCTGGTGGGCCGGGCCCTGCTGGGCGAGCTGCCCGCGCTGATCGGCCCGGCGGCCAAGCGGGTGGCCGTGCTGCACCCCGAGGCGCTGGCCTCCACCGGCGAGGCGCTGCGCGCCGATCTCGCCGAGCAGGGGTACGAGGCCATCGCCGTTCAGCTGCCCAACGGTGAGGAGTCCAAGACCGCCGAGGTCGCCGCCTACTGCTGGAAGGCGCTGGGCCAGACCGGCTTCACCCGCACCGATGTGATCGTCGGCGTCGGCGGCGGCGCCACCACCGATGTCGCCGGATTCGTCGCCGCCAGCTGGCTGCGCGGGGTGCGCTGGGTCGCCGTGCCCACCACCGTGCTCGGCATGGTGGACGCCGCCGTGGGCGGGAAGACCGGCATCAACACCGCCGAGGGCAAGAACCTGGTGGGTGCCTTCCACCCGCCCGCCGGGGTGCTGTGCGATCTGGCCGCCCTGGAGTCGCTGCCGGTGCACGACTACGTCTCCGGGCTCGCCGAGATCATCAAGGCCGGCTTCATCGCCGACCCGGCGATCCTGGAGCTGATCGAGGCCGACCCCGAGGCCGCCAGGAGCGCGGTCGGCCCGGCCACCGCCGAACTGGTGGAGCGCGCCATCCGGGTCAAGGCCGAGGTGGTCTCCGGCGATCTGAAGGAGTCCGGGCGGCGCGAGATCCTCAACTACGGGCACACCCTGGCGCACGCCATCGAGAAGAACGAGCGTTACAACTGGCGGCACGGCGCGGCCGTCGCCGTGGGCATGGTGTTCGCCGCCGAGCTGGGCCGGATCGCCGGCCGGCTGGACGACGCCACCGCCGACCGGCACCGCGCGATCCTGGAAGCGGTCGGACTGCCCGTCACCTACCGTGGCGACCAATGGCCCAAGCTGCTCCAGACCATGCGGGTCGACAAGAAGACCCGGGGCGATGTGCTGCGCTTCATCGTGCTGGACGGGCTGGCCAAGCCGGCCGTGCTTGAGGGCCCCGACCCGGCGATGCTGCTGGCCGCGCACGCGGAGATCGCCGCCTGAGCCTGGGCGTCTCGTTCCGATCTCCGCGGGGCCGCGCCGCCGGCCACCGGGCACCTCCTGCCCGAAGGCCGGGGGAGACAGGGCCCGATCCACGAAGATCCGAACGAGACGCCCACCCGATGACGCCGGGCGGCGGCTGTGGTCCCTGCCACAGCCGCCGCCCGGAAAATCAGGACAGACATGGACCGTCCCGCCGTACCGACCCGGCGGCGGGCCGGGCCAGGCACTTCACGGCGGCACCGCACGTTCCCCGGGCGTCACCCTGGCCGGGTACGGTGTGTCACCGACCGGCAAAGCCGCGCGGAACTGACTGCCGTGCCCTCAGACATCGGAGTGGAAGCCGGATGCATCAACCCGGGATGCCCCCGCCGCCCCCCGCGCCGCTCGACGGCGGAACCGGCGGGCAGCTCCAGCTGCCGACCGGCACCGTGGTGCCCGCCCCGCCGCCGGCCCCCGCCCCCGCGCACCCCGATGTCTCGCACACCGGGGTAGCCGTGCTGCTGATCGGCCCGGCCGGGGCCGGCAAGACCACCGTCGCCCGCTACTGGGCCGACCGCCGCCCGGTGCCCACCGCCAGCATCAGCCTGGACGATGTCCGCGAATGGGTACGGGCCGGGTTCGCCGACCCGCGCGCCGGGTGGGACGACCGCTCCGAGGCCCAGTACCGGCTGGCCCGCCGCACCTGCGGCTTCGCCGCCCGCAACTATCTGGCCAACGGCATCTCCTGCATCCTGGACGACGCGGTTTTCCCGGACCGGCCCGCCGTGGGCCTGGGCGGCTGGAAGCGCCATGTCGGCCCCGGGCTGATACCCATCGTGCTGCTGCCGGGCCTGGACATCGTCCTGGAGCGCAACGCCGCCCGCAGCGGCACCAGGAGGCTGTCCGACGAGGAGGTCGCCACCATCCACGGCCGGATGGCCGGCTGGTACGGCTCGGGGCTGCCGATCATCGACAACTCCCGGCACGATGTGGCCACCACCGCCCGCATGCTGGACGAGGCGGTGGCCCGCAGCCTGTCCAGCCCGCCCGCCTGGTGAGCGGTGGCGCGGACATCCCCGCGCCACGTTAGGACGTGTTGAAGGCGCCCCGCGGCGCCGCGCTGCGTAGGCTCGGTCCATGTCCGAGGTACATGCCGCCCGGCGCTCCCGGCTGCGGGCCCGCTGCTCGGCTGCCGGCAGCACCGCCCTGGTCGTCTCCCGCCCCGCGAACGTCCGTTATCTGGTCGGCACCGCCCCCGCCGACGCGGTCCTGCTGGTGGGCCGTTCGGGGGACGATGTGCTGCTCTCCCACTGGGAGGCGGCCGACGCCGTCGCCGACCCCCGCCCCGCCGACACGGAGGGGATGCGCACCGAGGTGCTGCACGGGGAGAGCGATCCGGCGATCGCCGCCGTGGCCATGGCGATGAAGGCCGGTGCCGACGCCGTGGCCGTCGAGGAACACCATCTGACCGTCTCCCGGCACCGGGCGCTGGCCGCCGGCGCCCCCGGGGTACGGCTGACCGACCTGGGCCGGGCCGTGGAGGAGCAGCGGCTGGTCAAGGACGAGGACGAGATCGGCGCGCTGCGCATCGCCGCCGAGATCACCGACCGGGCGCTGGGGGAGCTGCTGGAGTCGATCCTGGTCGGCCGCACCGAACGGCATCTGGCGCTGGAGCTGGAGCGGCGGCTGGTGGACCACGGCGCGGACGGTCCGGCCTTTCCCACCTCGGTGGCCACCGGCACGCACTCCGGGGTGGCCGGGCACCGGCCCACCGACCGCCGGGTGGAGGAGGGCGACTTCCTGTCGGTGTGCCTGGGCGCCCGGTTCCGCGGCTACCGCTGCCGGATCGGCCGCACCTTTGTGATCGGCTCCAGCCCGGCCGACTGGCAGATCGAGCTGTACGACCTGGTGTTCACCGCCCAGCGGGCCGCCCGCGAGGCCCTGGAGCCGGGCAACGAGTACCGCGCGGTGGACCGGGCGGCGCGTGCCGTACTGGAGGCGGCGGGCCACGGTTCGGCGCTGGGCCCGGCCACCGGGCACGGGGTGGGACTGGAAATCGGGGAGGACCCACGGCTGTCCCCCGCCGCCATGGGTAGACTGGGCCCTTGTGTGCCGGTCACCGTCGAGCCGGGAGTACACCTCCCGGGCCGGGGCGGCGTCCGGATCGATGACACGCTCGTCGTCCGCTCCCCGGCGGACGGCGGACCTGAACTACTTACCATCACGACCAAGGAACTTCTCGCGCTGTGACCGGCTGAGCCCGGCGCGCCGGGGGTTCCTCCGGTCCCCCCAGCAGCAGTCTGTAGGAGATTCCGCGACCGTGGCCACCACGAACGACCTCAAGAACGGCCTCGTGCTCAAGCTCGACGGCGGACAGTTGTGGTCCGTTGTCGAGTTCCAGCACGTCAAGCCCGGCAAGGGCGGTGCCTTTGTGCGCACCAAGCTCAAGAACGTGCTCTCCGGCAAGGTCGTCGACAAGACCTTCAACGCCGGCACCAAGGTCGAGACCGCCACCGTCGACCGCCGTGGGATGCAGTTCTCCTACAAGGACGGCGCCGACTTCGTCTTCATGGACACCGAGACCTTCGAGCAGCTGCCGATCGACCCCAAGACGGTGGGCGACGCGGCGAACTTCCTGCTGGAGGGCTTCGAGGCCACCGTGGCCATCTACGAGGGCAGCCCGCTGTTCGTGGAGCTGCCGGCCTCGGTCGAGCTGACCATCGAGTACACCGAGCCGGGTGTACAGGGCGACCGCTCCACCGGTGGCACCAAGCCGGCCAAGCTGGAGACCGGCTACGAGATCGGCGTCCCGCTGTTCATCACCACCGGCGAGAAGATCAAGGTCGACACCCGTTCCGGTGACTACCTCGGCCGGGTGAACAGCTGACGTGTCCGCGCGCAGCAAGGCGCGGCAGCGGGCGCTCCAGATCCTCTTCGAGGCTGATCAGCGCGCTGCCGACCCCACCGACGTCCTGGCCGAGTGGACGCGCAAGGCCCTGAGTGATCAGGGAAATCCGCAGGTCAACCCGTATACCAGGGAGCTGGTGGAGGGGTTCGCGGAGCGGGCGGAGCGGATCGATGAGCTGCTGACGCAGTACACGATCGGCTGGCCGCTGGACCGGATGCCGGCCGTGGACCGCAACATTCTGCGGCTGAGCGCCTTCGAGCTGATCTGGCGGGACGATGTGCCCGATCCGGTGGTGCTGGACGAGGCCGTGCAGCTGGCCCGGGAGTTCTCCACCGATGACTCGCCGGCCTTTGTCAACGGTCTGCTGGGCCGGCTCAAGGAGCTGAAGCCCTCGTTGCGGCGCTGAGACCGAGACGCCATGGCAGGGGCGGGCGGCGGGCCTGATGGCCGGCCGCCCGCCCCTGTGCCGTGCGCCGCCACCGGCGGCGCGCTGCGGATGCGACGCGCGTTGCGTACGCCCCGGGTCAGCTCTCCTCGGCCTGCACCGCACGACGTGCGTCGGCGCCCAGCACACCCCAGCTGATCAGCTGTTCGGTCAGCACCGAGGGGGACTGGTCGTAGATCACCGCGAGGGTGCGCAGGTCGTCCTGGCGGATCGAGAGCACCTTGCCGTTGTAGTCACCGCGCTGGCTCTGGATGGTGGCGGTGTAGCGCTGGAGCGGGCCGGCCTTCTCGCTGGGCAGCGTGGCGAGCCGCTCCAGGTCGAGCACCAGCTTCGGCGGCGGCTCGGCGGCACCGCCGGGCGTGGTGCCGGGCAGCAGCTCCTGGACCGGGACGCCGTAGAAGTCGGCCAGCTCCGCGAGGCGCTGCACGGTCACCGCGCGGTCGCCGCGCTCGTACGAGCCGACCACGACCGCCTTCCAGCGGCCCTGGGACTTCTCCTCGACCCCATGGAGCGACAGACCCTGCTGGGTACGGATGGCCCGGAGCTTGGCTCCGAGCTGTTTGGCGTATTCGCTGGACATGTGTCTCCCCGGACTGGCGGTTTGTTACTCAGTGTGATGTTACGCAGCGTGATATCTCCCGTCAAGCCGGACCGGCTTCCTCCTCTCTGACCTGGGGCGATGCGGAGCGTATCGAGTGCCCTGCTATGGTTCATTCGAACACCAGACGTCCTTTAAGGCCCGTCCCGTGAGGCGGGGAAGGAGGTCCGTTTCGTATGGACACCCATGACTCACCCCCGGCCCGTTCCGTACTGGAAGCGCCGGACATCGCGCGGGCACTGACCCGCATCGCCCACGAGATCGTCGAACGCGCCAAGGGCGCCGACGATGTGGTGCTGCTGGGCATCCCCACCCGAGGGGTCTATCTGGCCCACCGGCTGACCGCCCGGCTCGCCGAGATCACCGGACACCCGGTGCCCGTGGGATCGCTCGACATCACCATGTACCGCGACGATCTGCGGCTGCGCCCGGCCCGCGCCCTGGCCCGTACCGAGATCCCCGGCGCCGGCATCGACGGCGCCCTGGTCGTCCTGGTCGACGATGTGCTCTTCTCCGGCCGCACCATCCGGGCCGCCCTCGACGCGCTCGGCGACATCGGCCGCCCCCGCGCCGTCCAGCTGGCGGTCCTGGTCGACCGGGGCCACCGCGAGCTGCCGATCCGCGCCGACTACGTCGGCAAGAACATCCCCACCTCCCTGCGGGAGACGGTCAAGGTCCAGCTCACCGAGGAGGACGGCCGCGACGGCGTCCTCCTGGGCGTACGCGAGGACGCCCCCGCCGCCGACCGGTAGCGCACCCGTACGGCCCGGCCCCACCCCGGCCGCGCCGTGCCCGGGCCTGCCCGTACGCCCTTCCGCTCCCCGAACACCTCTGGGAAGGCAACGATGAAGCGCCATCTCACCTCGGCCACCGACCTCAGCCGCGACGACGCCGTCCTCATCCTCGACACCGCCGAGGAAATGGCCAGGATCGCCGACCGGCCGATCAAGAAACTGCCCACCCTGCGCGGCCGAACGGTCGTCAACCTCTTCTTCGAGGACTCCACCCGGACCCGGATCTCCTTCGAGGCCGCCGCCAAGCGGCTGTCCGCCGACGTGATCAACTTCTCGGCCAAGGGCTCCTCCGTCTCCAAGGGCGAATCCCTCAAGGACACCGCCCTCACCCTCCAGGCGATGGGCGCCGACGCCGTCGTCATCCGGCACCACGACTCCGGCGCCCCGCACCGGCTCGCCACCTCGGGCTGGATCGGCGGCTCCGTGGTCAACGCCGGCGACGGCACCCACGAACACCCCACCCAGGCCCTGCTGGACGCCTTCACCATCCGCCGCCGGCTGGCCGCCGGGGCCGGCCTGGGCAGCGACCTCACCGGCCGCCGGATCACCATCGTCGGCGACATCCTGCACTCCCGGGTGGCCCGCTCCAACGTGCAACTGCTGCACACCCTGGGCGCCGAGGTCACCGTCGTCGCCCCGCCCACCCTGGTGCCCATCGGCGTCGACCACTGGCCCTGCGCCGTCTCCTACGACCTGGACGCCGTGCTGCCCAAGTCCGACGCCGTGATGATGCTGCGCGTCCAGCGCGAACGGATGAACGCCGCCTACTTCCCGACCGAGCGCGAGTACGCCCGCCGCTACGGCCTGGACGGCGACCGGATGGCCCGCATGCCGCGGCACGCCATCGTCATGCACCCCGGCCCGATGAACCGGGGCATGGAGATCACCGCCGAGGTCGCCGACTCCCCCCGCTGCACCGCCGTCGAACAGGTCACCAACGGCGTCAGCATCCGCATGGCCGTCCTGTATCTGCTGCTCGGCGGAGCCGAGCCCGCCGCCACCAAGGAAACCCATGAGTGAGACCGCAACCCACCGGCGCACCCTGATCAAGGGCGCCAGGATCCTCGGCGGACGCCCGCAGGACCTGCTGATCGAGAACGGCGTCATCGCCGAGACCGGCACCACCGTCCCCGCCGCCGGCGCCACCGTGATCGAGGCCGACGGCCAGATCCTGCTGCCCGGCCTGGTCGATCTGCACACCCACCTGCGCGAGCCCGGCCGCGAGGACTCCGAGACCGTCCTCACCGGCACCCGGGCCGCCGCCGCCGGCGGCTACACCGCCGTGCACGCCATGGCCAACACCTTCCCCGTCGCCGACACCGCCGGCGTGGTCGAGCAGGTGTGGCGCCTGGGCCGCGAATCCGGCTACTGCGACGTCCAGCCGATCGGCGCCGTCACCGTCGGACTGGGCGGCAAGCAGCTCGCCGAGCTGGGCGCCATGCACGACAGCGCGGCCGGCGTCACCGTCTTCTCCGACGACGGCAAGTGCGTCGACGACGCCGTGATCATGCGCCGCGCCCTGGAGTACGTGAAGGCGTTCGACGGCGTGATCGCCCAGCACGCCCAGGAACCCCGGCTCACCGAGGGCGCCCAGATGAACGAGGGCACCGTCTCCGCCGAGCTGGGCCTGACCGGCTGGCCCGCCGTCGCCGAGGAATCGATCATCGCCCGCGACATCCTGCTCGCCGCCCACGTCGGCTCCCGGCTGCACATCTGCCACCTGTCCACCGCCGGCTCCGTGGAACTGGTGCGCTGGGCCAAGTCCAAGGGCTGGCGGGTCACCGCCGAGGTCACCCCGCACCACCTGCTGCTCACCGACGAGCTGGTGCGCTCCTACGACCCCGTCTACAAGGTCAACCCGCCGCTGCGCACCGAGGCCGATGTGCTGGCGCTGCGCGAGGCGCTCGCGGACGGCACCATCGACATTGTGGCCACCGATCACGCCCCGCACCCCCACGAGGACAAGGACTGCGAGTGGGGTGCCGCCGCCATGGGGATGATCGGGCTGGAGACCGCGCTCTCCGTGGTCCAGCACACCATGGTCGACACCGGGCTGATGGACTGGGCCAAGGTCGCCGACCGGATGTCGTACGCGCCCGCCGCCATCGGCCGGCTCGCCGGACACGGCCGCCCCGTCGCGGTGGGGGAGCCCGCCAACCTCACCCTGATCGACCCGGCATACCGTTCGGTGGTGGACCCCGCCGGATTCGTCTCCCGCAGCCGGAACACCCCCTACCGGGGACGCGAGCTGCCGGGCCGGGTGACGCACACCTTCCTGCGGGGCCGGGCAACGGTCACGGACGGGAATCTCACATGAGTCACATCATCACGGCGCACCTCATCGTCCTCGCCGACGAGAACGTCGAACGCAAATCGGCCGAGGTCACCGACTGGGCCGAGCGCATCGGCTGGGTCGTCGGCCTGCTGCTGCTCGTCGCCCTCGTCTACTGGCTGATGCGCGAGGGCTGGAAGTGGCGCGGCAGCCTCCAGGGCGACCTGCCCGAGCTGCCCGCCTTGCCCGTCGCCCCCGGCGAGCCCCGGCTGCGGATGACCGGCCGCTACCACGGCTCCACCACCGCCGGCCAGTGGCTGGACCGCATCGTCGCGCACGGCCTGGGCGCCCGCAGCCGCGCCGAGCTGACCCTCACCGACGAGGGCATCGCCGTGGTACGCCCCGGCGCCCCCGACTTCCTGATCCCGGCCGCCCGGATCCGCGAGGCCCGGCTCGACAAGGGCATCGCCGGCAAGGTCCTCACCGAGGGCGGGCTGCTGGTGATCACCTGGGAGCACGGCGACCGGCTGCTGGACTCCGGCTTCCGGTCCGACCGGGCGCAGGAGCACGCCGCCTGGATCCGGGCCCTGGGACCGGCCTCCGCCGCCCCGTCCGCCGCCGGACCGCACACCCCCGAAGAAGGTGCGAAATGACCACCGACGCCACCCGTACCCGCCCCGCCGTACTCGTCCTGGAGGACGGCCGTACCTTCCGTGGCCGCAGCTACGGCGCGGTGGGCCAGACCCTGGGCGAGGCCGTCTTCTCCACCGGCATGACCGGCTACCAGGAGACCCTCACCGACCCCTCGTACCACCGCCAGGTGGTCGTCATGACCGCCCCGCACATCGGCAACACCGGCGTCAACGACGACGACCCGGAATCCGGCCGGATCTGGGTGGCCGGCTATGTGGTGCGCGACCCCGCCCGGATCCCCTCCAACTGGCGCGCCACCCGCACCCTGGACGCCGAGCTCACCGCCCAGGGCGTGGTCGGCATCTCCGGCATCGACACCCGCGCCCTCACCCGCCATCTGCGGGACCGCGGCGCCATGCGGGTCGGCATCTTCTCCGGCGACGCGCTCGCCACCGAGGACGAACTGCTGGCCCGGGTGCAGGCCGCCCCCGCGATGACCGGCGCCGACCTGGCCGCCGAGGTCGCCACCACCGAGCCGTACACCGTGCCCGCCCACGGGCAGCGCCGCTTCACCGTGGCCGCCGTCGACCTCGGCATCAAGGGCATGACCCCGCACCGGATGGCCGAGCGCGGCATCGAGGTCCGGGTGCTGCCCGCCACCGCCACCCTGGAGGAGATCTACGCCACCGCCCCGGACGGGGTGTTCTTCTCCAACGGCCCCGGCGACCCCGCCACCGCCGACCACGCCGTCGCCCTGATGCGCGGCGTGCTGGAGCGCGGCACCCCGCTGTTCGGCATCTGCTTCGGCAACCAGATCCTGGGCCGCGCCCTGGGATTCGGCACCTACAAGCTCAAGTACGGCCACCGGGGCATCAACCAGCCGGTCAAGGACCGGGCCACCGGCAAGGTCGAAGTCACCGCGCACAACCACGGATTCGCCGTCGACGCCCCGCTCGACACGGTCTCCGACACCCCCTTCGGCCGCGCCGAGGTCTCCCACGTCTGCCTCAACGACAACGTCGTCGAGGGGCTGCGACTGCTCGACCGGCCGGCCTTCAGCGTCCAGTACCACCCCGAAGCGGCGGCGGGCCCGCACGACGCGGCCTACCTCTTCGATCGCTTCGTCTCCCTGATGGAGGACCAGCGTGCCTAAGCGCACCGATATCCAGTCCGTCCTGGTCATCGGCTCCGGTCCGATCGTCATCGGACAGGCCGCCGAGTTCGACTACTCGGGCACCCAGGCATGCCGCGTACTGAAGTCCGAGGGACTGCGCGTCATCCTCGTCAACTCCAACCCGGCCACCATCATGACCGACCCGGAGATCGCGGACGCCACCTATGTGGAGCCGATCACCCCGGAGTTCGTCGAGAAGATCATCGCCAAGGAGCGGCCCGACGCGCTGCTCCCCACCCTCGGCGGCCAGACCGCCCTCAACACCGCCATCGCCCTGCACGGCGCCGGCACCCTGGACCGGTACGGCGTGGAGCTGATCGGTGCCAACGTCGAGGCCATCAACAAGGGTGAGGACCGCGAGCTGTTCAAGGGCGTGGTCGAGGCGGTACGGGAGAGGACCGGCCACGGCGAGTCCGCCCGCTCGGTGATCTGCCACTCCATGGCCGAGGTGCTCGCCGGCGTGCCGGCCCTCGGCGGCTACCCCGTGGTGGTCCGCCCCTCCTTCACCATGGGCGGCGCCGGCTCCGGCTTCGCCCACAACGAGGAGGAGCTGCGCCGCATCGCCGGCCAGGGCCTGGCCCTGTCGCCCACCACCGAGGTGCTTCTGGAGGAGTCCATCCTGGGGTGGAAGGAGTACGAGCTGGAGCTCATGCGCGACCGCGCCGACAACGTGGTCGTCGTCTGCTCCATCGAGAACCTCGACCCGATGGGCGTGCACACCGGCGACTCCATCACCGTCGCCCCCGCCATGACCCTCACCGACCGCGAGTACCAGATCCTGCGGGACATCGGCATCGCCGTCATCCGCGAGGTCGGGGTGGACACCGGCGGCTGCAACATCCAGTTCGCCGTCAACCCCGAGGACGGCCGGGTCGTCGTCATCGAGATGAACCCCCGGGTCTCCCGCTCCTCCGCGCTCGCCTCCAAGGCCACCGGCTTCCCGATCGCCAAGATCGCCGCCCGGCTCGCCATCGGCTACACGCTGGACGAGATCCCCAACGACATCACCGAGCAGACCCCGGCCTCCTTCGAACCCACCCTCGACTACGTGGTGGTCAAGGTTCCCCGGTTCGCCTTCGAGAAGTTCCCCGCCGCCGACTCCGCCCTCACCACCACCATGAAGTCGGTGGGCGAGGCCATGGCGATCGGCCGTAACTTCACCGAGGCGCTGAACAAGGCGCTGCGCTCCCTGGAGAAGAAGGACTCCCAGTTCGACTTCACCGGTACCCCCGGCGACAAGGCGGAACTGCTCGCCACCGCCACGATCCCCACCGACGGCCGGCTCAACACCGTGATGGCCGCCATCCGGGCCGGCGCCACCCCCGGCGAGGTCTTCGAGGCCACCAGGATCGACCCCTGGTTCATCGACCAGCTCTTCCTCATCCACGAGATCGCCGGGGAGCTGGCCGCCGCCGAACTGCTGGACGGTGACCTGCTCGCGCACGCCAAGCGGCACGGCTTCTCCGACGCCCAGATCGCCGGCATCCGCGGCCTGCGCGAGGACGTGGTCCGCGAGGTACGGCACGCGCTGGGCGTACGCCCCGTCTACAAGACCGTGGACACCTGCGCCGCCGAATTCGCCGCCCGCACCCCCTACCTCTACTCCTCCTACGACGAGGAGAGCGAGGTCGGCCCGCGCACCAAGCCCGCCGTCATCATCCTGGGCTCCGGGCCCAACCGCATCGGCCAGGGCATCGAGTTCGACTACTCCTGCGTCCACGCCTCCTTCGCGCTGAGCGCGGCCGGCTACGAGACCGTCATGGTCAACTGCAACCCCGAGACCGTCTCCACCGACTACGACACCTCCGACCGGCTCTACTTCGAGCCGCTCACCCTGGAGGACGTCCTGGAGATCGTGCACGCCGAGCAGCAGGCCGGACCGCTGGCCGGCGTCATCGTCCAGCTCGGCGGCCAGACCCCGCTCGGCCTGGCGCAGGCGCTCAAGGACAACGGCGTGCCGATCGTGGGCACCTCGCCCGAGGCCATCAACCTCGCCGAGGAGCGCGGCCACTTCGGCCGGGTCCTGGAGGCGGCCGGGCTGCCCGCCCCCAAGTACGGCACCGCCCGCTCCTTCGAGGAGGCCAGCGCCATCGCGGCCGGCATCGGCTACCCGGTGATGGTCCGCCCCAGCTATGTGCTCGGCGGGCGCGGCATGCAGATCGTGTACGACGAGCCCTCGCTCGCCGACTACCTCCAGCGGCACGCCGGACTGATCTCCGAACACCCCGTACTCATCGACCGGTTCCTCGACGACGCCATCGAGATCGACGTCGACGCCCTCTACGACGGCCAGGAGCTCTACCTGGGCGGCGTGATGGAGCACATCGAGGAGGCCGGCATCCACTCCGGCGACTCCGCGTGCGCCCTGCCGCCCATCACCCTCGGCGGCCACGACATCAAGCGGCTGCGCACCTCCACCGAGGCCATCGCCGCCGGCGTCGGGGTCCGCGGGCTGATCAACATCCAGTTCGCGCTCTCCGGCGACATTCTCTACGTGCTGGAGGCCAACCCCCGCGCCTCGCGCACCGTCCCCTTCACCTCCAAGGCCACCGCCGTACCGCTGGCCAAGGCCGCCGCCCGCATCTCGCTCGGCACCACCATCGCCGAGCTGCGCGCCGAAGGACTGCTGCCCGCCCACGGCGACGGCGGCACCCTGCCCATGGACGCCCCCATCTCCGTCAAGGAGGCCGTGATGCCCTGGTCGCGGTTCCGCGACGTGCACGGGCGCGGCGTGGACACCGTCCTGGGGCCCGAGATGCGTTCCACCGGCGAGGTGATGGGCATCGACGCCGTCTTCGGCACCGCCTACGCCAAGTCCCAGGCCGGCGCCTACGGGGCGCTGCCCACCAAGGGACGGGCCTTCATCTCCATCGCCAACCGGGACAAGCGCGCCATGATCTTCCCGGCCCGCGCCCTGGTCGAACACGGATTCGAGCTACTGGCTACCTCCGGCACCGCCGAGGTGCTGCGCCGCAACGGCATCGAGGCCACGGTGGTGCGCAAGCAGAGCGAGGGCGAGGGACCGAACGGCGAGAAGACCGTCGTCCAGCTCATCCACGACGGACACGTCGATCTGATCGTCAACACCCCCTACGGCACCGGCGGCCGGCTCGACGGCTACGACATCCGTACCGCCGCAGTGGCCCGTGGCGTGCCCTGCCTCACCACCGTGCAGGCACTGGCCGCCGCCGTCCAGGGCATCGACGCCCTGCGGCACGGCGATGTCGGGGTCCGCTCGCTCCAGGACCACGCCCGGCATCTGATCAGCGCCAGGGAAGCCGCCGGCACCGGGGCGGGCGCCTGAGATGGGACGCGCCTACTCCCTGCTCTTCCGTACGGTCCTCACCCGGATCGACCCCGAACGCGCCCACCAGCTGGCGTTCGGGGCGATCCGGGCGGCGGCCTCCGTCCCGGTGCTGCGCGACGCGGTACGGGCCGCCTTCGCGCCCCGCTTCCCGCAGCTGCGGGTGCGGGCCCTGGGCCACACCATGCCCGGGCCGTTCGGGCTCGCCGCCGGCTTCGACAAGAACGCGGTGGGCATCGACGGGCTGGCCAAGCTCGGCTTCGACCACGTCGAGATCGGCACCGTCACCGGACAGCCCCAGCCCGGCAACCCGCGCCGCCGGCTGTTCCGGCTGGTCGCCGACCACGCCCTGATCAACCGGATGGGGTTCAACAACGACGGCTCCGCCGCCGTGGCCGCCCGGCTCGCGCGGCGCGACCGGCGCCCCGGCGGCCCCGTGGTGGGCGTCAACATCGGCAAGACCAAGGCCGTCCCCGAGACGGAGGCGGTCGCCGACTATGTGACCTCCACCGAGCGGCTGGCCGCCCACGCCGACTACCTCGTGGTCAATGTCTCCTCGCCCAACACCCCGGGGCTCCGCGCCCTCCAGGCCGTCGACCAGCTGCGCCCGCTGCTCACGGCGGTCCGCGAGGCCGCCGACCGTACGGTGCCGGAACGCCGGGTGCCGCTGCTGGTGAAGATCGCCCCCGATCTCGCCGACGAGGACATCGACGCGGTCGCCGATCTCGCCCTGGAGGTGGGGCTGGACGGCATCATCGCCACCAACACCACCATCGGCCGCGAGGGTCTGGCCACCCCCGAGGCCGAGCTGGCGGCCATCGGCGCCGGCGGGCTGTCCGGCGCCCCGCTCACCGAGCGCTCGCTGGAGGTGCTGCGCCGGCTGTACGCCCGCACCGGGGGCCGGCTCACCCTGATCGGGGTCGGCGGCATCACCACCGCCGAGGACGCCTGGGCCCGGATCCTGGCCGGCGCCACGCTGATCCAGGGCTACAGCGGCTTCATCTACCAGGGGCCGGCCTGGCCCCGGAGCATCCACCGCGGGCTGGCCGGGCAACTGGCCGCCAGCCCCTACCGGACGCTGGCCGAGGCGGTCGGCACCGATGTCAGGGAGGGCCGGGCATGAGCGCGCCGGAGCCGTTCGGCGCCCGGCTGCGCCGGGCCATGGACGAGCGCGGGCCACTGTGCGTGGGGATCGATCCGCACGCCCAACTGCTCGCCGACTGGGGACTCGGCGACGACATCGCCGGGCTCGAACGCTTCACCCACACCGTGGTGGAGGCGCTTGCCGACCGGGTCGCCGTGCTCAAGCCGCAGTCCGCGTTCTTCGAACGCTTTGGCTCCCGGGGAGTGGCGGTCCTGGAGCGGGCCATCGCCGACAGCCGGGCGGCCGGGGCGCTGGTGGTCACCGATGTGAAGCGCGGCGACATCGGCTCCACGATGGGCGCGTACGCCACCGCCTATCTGGAGCCCGGCGCGCCGCTGTTCTCCGACGCGATCACCCTCACCCCGTACCTCGGCTTCGAGTCGCTGCGGCCCGCGCTGGAGCTGGCCCGCACCCATGGCGCCGGGGTCTTCGTGCTCGCCCTCACCTCCAACCCGGAGGGCGCCCAGGTACAGCGGGCCACCGCCGCCGACGGGCGCCCGCTGGCCCAGCTGATGCTGGACGCCATCGCGCGGGAGAACGCCGGGGCCACCCCGCTGGGCTCGGTCGGCGCGGTGATCGGCGCCACCTTGTCCACGGCGGGCGTGGACCTGGCGATCAACGGCCCGCTGCTGGCCCCCGGCATCGGCGCGCAGGGCGCCACCGCCGCCGATCTGCCGAAGCTGTTCGGCGACCGGAGCGGTCAGGTGCTGCCCAGCGTCAGCCGGTCGGTGCTGCGCCGCGGACCCGCGGTCGAAGCACTGCGGACGGCGGCCGAAACCGAGGCTCGGGAGCTCTTCACGGCGCTCCATGACCACCGTTGAGCCCTCTGCCGTAGAGAAATGTCCGAAAAGTTCGTACTGATTGAACGCTGACCTGGACTTTTTGACGATTCTCGCTGACTCAAGCCGCAACGGCCGCTAGTCTCCGACGAGAGCGGAGCAGCCAGGCATCCAGCCGACTGCCCGCCGGCGCGCGGCCGGATGGCCACGCGTTGTCCGTATCCAACAGATTCGACACCCGAGGTGACGTAGGCGTGGCTCTTCCGCCCCTAACCCCTGAACAGCGCGCTGCCGCGCTTGAGAAGGCCGCCGCGGCTCGCCGGGAGCGCGCCGAGGTCAAGAATCGGCTCAAGCACTCCGGCGCCTCCCTGCAGGAGGTCATCCAGCAGGGCCAGAAGAACGATGTCATCGGAAAGATGAAGGTCAGTGCGCTGCTGGAGTCGCTGCCCGGCGTCGGCAAGGTCCGCGCCCGGCAGATCATGGAGCGTCTCGGCATCTCCGAGAGCCGCCGGGTCCGTGGCCTGGGCTCCAACCAGATCGCCTCGCTGGAGCGTGAGTTCGGCGACAAGGCGGCCTGATTTTTCCGCTCCCTGGGGAGACGGGATAATCGGCACATGAACGATCGTCCGCGGCTGACCGTGCTCTCCGGCCCCTCCGGGGTCGGCAAGAGCACGGTCGTCGCCCATATGCGCAAAGCTCATCCGGAGGTGTGGCTGTCCGTCTCGGCCACCACCCGTCCCCCCCGTCCCGGGGAGCGGCACGGGGTGCACTACTTCTTCGTGGACGACGAGGAGTTCGACAAGCTCGTCGCCAACGGAGAGCTCCTGGAGTGGGCCGAGTTCGCCGGCAACCGTTACGGCACCCCTCGCCGGGCCGTCCTGGACCGGCTGGAGTCCGGAGAGCCCGTCCTCCTGGAGATCGATCTCCAGGGCGCCCGGCTGGTGCGCTCCTCGATGCCGGAGGCGCGGCTGGTGTTTCTCGCGCCGCCCAGCTGGGAGGAGCTGGTGCGCCGGCTGACCGGGCGGGGCACCGAGCCGCCCGATGTCATCGAGCGCCGGCTGACCGAGGCCAGAAAGGAACTGGCGGCCGAGTCCGAGTTCGATGTCACCCTCGTCAATACGTCGGTCGAGGACGTCGCGGGCGAGCTGCTAGCCTTGCTGTGTTAACCAGGGGGCAGTATTTCTTTCCCCCGCCCCCGAACCCTGCGGAAGGTAGAGCGTGTCCTCTTCCATCACCACGCCCGAGGGCATCATCAACCCGCCGATCGATGAGCTGCTTGAGGCCACCGACTCGAAGTACAGCCTGGTGATCTACGCCGCCAAGCGCGCGCGCCAGATCAACGCGTACTACTCCCAGCTCGGCGAGGGCCTGCTGGAGTACGTCGGCCCGCTCGTGGACACCCATGTGCACGAGAAGCCGCTGTCGATCGCGCTCCGCGAGATCAACGCCGGCCTGCTGACCTCCGAGGCCGTCGACGGCCCGGCGGACCCGACCCCGCGTTCGAGCCGCTGACGGTGGCCCGCCCGGCGCATCCCGCCTGGCCCACGACGCCTGATACGGCACCTCGCCGTGTTGTCGGGCTCGGCCGAGTAGCCCACTACGAGGCCGACCCTTCGCCTTGCGATGTACCGCACCAGACGTCGTGGGCCTGACCGGCGTGATGTGCCGGGCAGGCCACCGCACCACCCGCACCGCATCGATCCACCCACGGGCCCGGCAGCGCGCTGCCGGGCCCGTGGTCGCGCCGGGAGAAGGACAGCAATGGACAAGCCGAAGATCGTTCTGGGAGTCAGCGGCGGCATCGCCGCGTACAAGGCGTGCGAGCTGCTGCGCCGGCTGACCGAATCCGGCCATGACGTCCGGGTGCTGCCCACCGCCAACGCGCTGCGCTTCGTCGGCGCCGCCACCTGGGCGGCGCTGTCCGGGCACCCGGTGGACACCGAGGTCTTCGAAAGCGTCCACGAGGTGCCGCACGTACGGATCGGGCAGCAGGCCGAGCTGCTGGTGATCGCGCCCGCCACCGCCGATCTGCTGGCCAAGGCGGCCCACGGGCGGGCGGACGACCTGCTCACCAACACGCTGCTCACGGCGCGCGCCCCGGTGATCTTCGCGCCCGCCATGCACACCGAGATGTGGGAGCACCCCGCCACCCAGGAGAACGTCGCCACCCTGCGCCGCCGCGGCGCCGTGGTCATCGAGCCCGCCAGCGGCCGGCTCACCGGCGCCGACACCGGCAAGGGCCGGCTGCCGGACCCCGGGGAGATCTTCGAGATCTGCCGCCGGGTGCTGGAGCGGGGCGCCGAAGGGGCCGCGCCCGATCTGGCCGGGCGCCATGTGGTGATCTCCGCGGGCGGCACCCGCGAGCCGCTGGACCCGGTGCGCTACCTGGGGAACCGCTCCTCCGGCAAGCAGGGCTACGCGCTGGCCCGTACCGCCGTGGCCCGGGGCGCCAGGGTGACCCTGGTGGCCGCCAACACCGCGCTGCCCGACCCGGCCGGGGCCGAGGTGATCCCGGTGGGCACGGCGCGGGAGCTGCGCGAGGCCGTCCTCAAGGCCGTCGCCGACGCCGACGCGGTGGTCATGGCGGCGGCGGTCGCCGACTTCCGCCCGCTGCGCGAGGCCGACAGCAAGATCAAGAAGCGGGACGGGGTGGAGCCTGAGCCGATCGCCCTGGTGCGCAACCCCGACATCCTGGCCGAGCTGTCCGCCCACCGGACGGCGCCCGGTCAGCTGGTGGTGGGCTTCGCCGCCGAGACCGACGACGTGCTCGCCAACGGGCGGGCCAAGCTCGCGCGCAAGGGCTGCGATCTGCTGGTGGTCAACCAGGTGGGTGGCGGCCTCGCCTTCGGCACCGAGGAGAACGAGGCGGTGATCCTGGACGCGGCCGGCCCCGAGACCCCGGTGCCGCACGGCCCCAAGGAGGCGCTGGCGGACCGGATCTGGGACGTGGTGGCCGGTCGCCTGCCGGCGCCCTGATGCCGTACGACCCCGTGCGCCGTCTCGTACAGCGATCCACCTCTCCCCAGGCCGGGGCAAGACCGTTACTGTAAGACAGGGCCCGGCGGCCGTGGTGGGATCCACGCGCCGGCGACCCTTGAGCCGATAGACTCGAACCGACCGCCTCCGGAGGGCTCCGGAGTGAGGTCGGCCCAGTTCAGTCAGCAGCCGCTGCAACCCCAGGGAGCGATGTGTCCCGCCGCCTGTTCACCTCGGAATCCGTGACCGAGGGTCATCCCGACAAGATCGCCGACCAGATCAGCGATGCCATTCTCGACGCCCTGCTCCAGGCGGACCCCACGTCCCGGGTGGCCGTGGAGACGATGATCACCACGGGTCTGGTGCATGTGGCCGGTGAGGTCACCACCAAGGCGTACGCCGACATCGCGTCCCTGGTGCGCGGCAAGATCCTCGACATCGGCTACGACTCCTCCAAGAAGGGGTTCGATGGTGCCTCCTGCGGAGTGTCGGTCTCCATCGGGTCGCAGTCCCCGGACATCGCCCAGGGAGTGGACACCGCCTACGAGTCGCGGGTCGAGGGCGAGCTGGACGAGCTGGACCGCCAGGGCGCGGGCGATCAGGGTCTGATGTTCGGCTACGCCTGTGATGAGACCCCCGAGCTGATGCCGCTGCCGATCCGGCTGGCGCACCGGCTGTCGTACCGGCTCTCCGAGGTGCGGCGCAACGGGACGATCCCGTATCTGCGGCCGGACGGCAAGACGCAGGTGACCATCGAGTACGACGGCGACAAGGCGGTGCGGCTCGACACGGTGGTGGTGTCCAGTCAGCACGCCTCGGACATCGATCTGGAGTCGCTGCTGGCCCCGGACATCAAGGAGTTCGTGGTCGAGCCGGAGCTGAAGGCGCTGGTCGCGGACGGTATCAAGCTGGACAGTGAGGGGTACCGGCTGCTGGTCAATCCGACCGGGCGGTTCGAGATCGGCGGTCCGATGGGGGACGCCGGGCTGACCGGGCGGAAGATCATCATCGACACCTATGGCGGGATGGCCCGGCACGGTGGCGGCGCGTTCTCCGGCAAGGACCCCTCCAAGGTGGACCGGTCGGCTGCGTACGCGATGCGCTGGGTGGCGAAGAACGTGGTCGCGGCCGGGCTGGCCTCGCGCTGCGAGGTGCAGGTCGCCTACGCGATCGGCAAGGCAGAGCCGGTCGGGCTGTTCGTGGAGACCTTCGGCACCGCCACGGTGGAGCCCGAGCGGATCGAGAAGGCCATCGGCGAGGTCTTCGACCTGCGGCCGGCCGCCATCATCCGCGACCTCCACCTCCTGCGCCCGATCTACGCCCAGACCGCCGCGTACGGACACTTCGGGCGCGAGCTGCCCGACTTCACCTGGGAACGCACCGACCGCGTCGACGCCCTGCGCACCGCTGTCGGACTCTGAGCAGGCCGGCTCGGTGGTGTCCGAGCCATCTGCTGTACTGCACGGGTGAGTGGCGAGCAGGAACACCGGGCGGCGGGTGCGGAGCAACTGGCGCTGATCCGGGCGAGTGTGCGGGCCGGCCGGAAGGAGCCGCCGGCCCGCCCCCGTACCTGGCGGGGCGCGCCGCTGGCCGAGGGGCTGCCGGTGGCCCGGGTGCTGGTGGACAAGGGGCTGGTCCATCTCGACCGCTACTTCGATTACGCCGTGCCCGCCGCCATGGACGCGGACGCCCAGCCGGGGGTCCGGGTCCGGGTGCGGTTCGGCGCGGGGGAACGGGGCGGGCGCCGTGAGGGCGGTGGCCTGATCAACGGCTTCGTCGTGGAGCGGCGTGCCGTCAGCGACTTCCCCGGCACGCTGGCCCCGATCGCCCAGGTGCTCTCCACCGAACGCGTTCTCACCCCGGAACTGCTGCGGCTGTGCCGGGCGGTCGCCGACCGGTACGCGGGGGCACTCGCCGATGTCGTCCAGCTGGCGGTGCCACCGCGCCGGGCCCGCCCCGAGAAGCAGCCCTCACCCGCCGCGCCGGCCCCGCCCGCCGCGCCCGGGCCCGGCGGCTGGGACCGCTATCCGCGCGGGGCGGGCTTTCTTTCGGCGCTCACCCGGGGTGAGGCACCGCGCGCGGTGTGGACGGCACTGCCCGGCCCGGGATGGCCCGATGAGCTGGCACGGGCGCTGGCCACCGCGCTGGCCGCCGGGCGCGGGGCCCTGGCCGTGCTGCCGGACGGGCGGGCCGCCGCCCGGGTGGACGCGGCGCTCGGCGCGCTGCTTGGCCCCGGCCAGCATGTGCTGCTCACCGCGGACACCGGGCCGGAGGAGCGGTACCGCAACTGGCTGGCGGTCAGCCGTGGCGCGGTGCGCGGGGTCATCGGCACCCGGGCCGCGATGTTCGCGCCGGTGCGGGAACTGGGTCTTGCCGCGATCTGGGACGACGGCGACCAGGCGCACGCCGATGAACACGCGCCCCAGCCGCACGCCCGCGATGTGCTGTTGCTGCGCGCCACCCATGAGCGTGCCGGGCTGCTGCTGGGCGGGCACGCGCACACCGTGGAGGCGGCCCAGCTGGTGGCCACCGGATTCGCCGCTCCGCTGGCGCCCGACCGGGAGACCGTGCGGGAGGCCGCGCCGCTGGTGCGGACCGTCAGTGAGACGGACGAGGCACGGGACGCGGCGGCCCGCAGCGCGCGGCTGCCGACGCTCGCCTGGCAGACGCTGCGCGACGCGCTGGGCCGTGGCCCGGTACTGATCCAGGTGCCGCGCCGCGGATACGTACCCCGGCTGGCCTGCGAACGCTGCCGTGAGCCGGCCCGCTGCCGGCACTGCCACGGGCCGCTCACCGTGCCCGACGGGGGAGAGCTGCGGTGCGGTTGGTGCGGCCGGGAGGAGCCGGCCTGGCACTGCCCGGAGTGCGGGGGCGGACGGCTGCGGGCCGTGGTGGTCGGCGCCCGGCGCACCGCGGAGGAGCTGGGCCGGGCCTTCCCCGCCGTGCCGGTCCGCACCTCGGGCCGCGACCACATCCTGGACACCGTGCCGGACCGGCCCGCGCTGGTGGTCTGCACCCCGGGCGCCGAGCCCGTGGCGGAGGGAGCCGGGTACGCGGCGGCGCTGCTGCTGGACGGCTGGGCCCTGCTCGGCCGGCCCGATCTGCGGGCCGGGGAGGAGGCGCTGCGCCGCTGGCTGACGGCGGCGGCGCTGGTCCGTCCGCAGGGGGCGGGCGGCACGGTGGTGGTGCTGGCCGAACCCACGCTGCGCCCGGTGCAGGCCCTGGTGCGGTGGGACCCGGCCGGTCACGCGGAGCGGGAACTGGCCGACCGGGCGGCGCTCGGACAGCCCCCGGTGTCCCGGATGGCGGCGGTCAGTGGGCCACCGGAGGCGGTGGACGGACTGCTGGAGATGGCCGAACTGCCCCCGGACGCGGAGATTCTGGGCCCGGTTCCGCTGCCCGTACGGGCGCCGGGCCAGCCCCGCAGGCCGGGTGACCCGCCGCCCGGGGACGTGTGGGTGCGGGCCCTGGTCCGCGTCCCACCGGGCAGCGGCGGCGCGCTGGCCGCCGCCTTGAAGGCGGCCCAGGCCGCGCGGTTCACCCGCCGGACGGGCCCCCCGACCCGGATCCGGATCGACCCGCCCGACATCGGCTGAGGCGCCGTTCGCGGTGGCGGCGGTGCGGGCCCGTACCACCGGCCGGGGAACGGCAAACGCCCCGGTGGCGGCGGCCCGGGTGGCTGCCCGGGGCGGCACATTTCACGCTGCCCGGGATGGCATGGCGCATGCCCGGAGCGCTCGGGCAGCATGATCGGGTACCACCTGCACAGCAATTGGCCGGCTGACCATCTGATGGATGTCGCCCGTTCAGGGCGTTCCCCCACAGCAGGAGGGTTCTCAATCTATGCGCATGCGATCGGTTCTCGCTGCCCTGGCACTCACCGGTACCGCTCTCGTCGCCGTCCCGCCGGCGGCCGGGGCGGTGACGGGTTCCGAGGTGACGCCGTACTCGGACAAGCTTTCGCACGAGCACGCCGTCGAGATGTTCGAGGAGGTCGGTATCACCTGGTCGTCGGTGGGCAACTGCTCCGATCGTGAGGATCGGGCGTGTACGTCCTTCGAGCAGCTCAACCGGGAGTCGGCACAGGCCGCGCAGGTCCTCAAGCGGTCCAGCGGCTGTGATGTGAACATCATCGGCGGTACGGAGCGCGGGCACGCGGCCGAGCCCTGGAGCCACTGGGACGGCCACAAGCTGGACTACACGCTGAACAGTTGCCTCGACGACTACATCATCAGCACCTTCACGAACACCGGTCCGCGCCCCGATGGGGTGCGCATGTACCGCACGCCCGCCGGTAACTACTACCTGCGGTACAGCGACCACTGGGAGGGCATGTACTTCAACTGCGACGGCTGCTGACGGCCGGCCGGCTCTCACGGTCGTTGAGGTACGCCGCCAGTTCGGCGGCTCCGGTCAGCATCGCCCGGGCGCGGGCGGACAGCCGGCCGTGCCAGTCGTGCAGCGTTGCCTCCAGTGGCTCAGGACCGCCGGCCTCCCGCAGCCGGGCGATCAGCGGGGCGATCTGTTCCAGCAGATAGCCGCCCCGTCGCAGCTGGTGGGTCAGCCGGGCGTCCCGTACGGCGGCCTCGTCGTAGACGCGGTAGCCGGTCAGCGGGTCGCGGCGCGGGAGCACCAGTTGGGCCTGCTCCCACTTGCGCAGCGTCGCCGGCCGGACGCCCAGCTTGCCCGCCAGCGGTCCGATGAAGGTGTCACCGGGCACGGACTCCGTGGGGAGCGGGGTCAGGTCGCGCAGGGCGCTCTCCACCGCCTGGAGGGTCCGCCGGTCGTCGCGAAGCTGGGCGTGGCTCTCGTCGATGAGCTGGAACGCCTCATCGATCGCGTCCCGGTGCACCGCCCGCATGATCGCGGTCGCCGTCGCATGGCTGTGGCCGGGCACCAGGGCGAGAAACGTGCGCAGCGCCCGCGCGTGCAGCGGGGTGTAGGTGCGATAGCCGTGCGGGGTGCGGTCGGCGTCCGGAAGGATGCCGGCCGCCTCGTAGTTTCTGACGGCCTGGGTGGACAGCCCGTGCCCGCGCGCCAGATCGATCGGCCGCAGCCGCTCACCGCTTTGAAGGTTTCTTCCCATCGTCCTTGCCAAAATCGCGGAAAAGTCTCAACCGGTGGTTCAACGATAGCGTTGAATCCATGGTTGCTGACATCAAGGACACCCTTCATCCGGTCGAGGCCGCCGCCGTCATGAGGCTGTTTCCGGCCCGGCCTCCGCTCCTCGCCCTGGGCGAGCCCACCCACGGCGAGGACACACTGCTCGACCTGCGCAACGAGCTGTTCCGGCAACTCGTCGAACAGGATGGCTACCGAACGATCGCGATCGAGAGCGACTGCCTGCTGGGCCTGCTGGTGGACGACTACATCACCTCGGGCACAGGCACGCTCGACGAGGTGCTGGATCTGGGCTTCAGCCACGGACGGGGCGCCTCCGCCGCCAACCGCGAACTCGTCCGCTGGATGCGGGAGTACAACGCGGGCCGGGCGCCCGGCGAACGGCTCCGCTTCGCCGGCATCGACGGCAGCCCGCTGGAGATCACCGGCGCCACCAGCCCCCGGCAGTCCCTCACCGCGCTCCACGACTACCTCGCGGCCCAGGTGGACCCGGATCTGCTGCCCTGCACCGCGGACACCCTCGACCGCCTGCTCGGCCCCGACGAACCGTGGACCCACCCCGCCGCGATGACGGAACCCGCCCGATCCGTGGGGCGGTCGGCCGAGGCCGCCGAACTGCGGCTGCTCGCGGACGATCTGGTGTCGCTGCTGGAGGAGCAACTGCCGCACCTGACCACGGCCACCTCGGGGGAGGAGCGGGACCGGGCCCGGCTGTACGGGCGCACCGCCACCGGCCTGCTGAGCCAGCACTTCTGGCTGGCCGACTCCTCACCGGGGCGCCTGACCCGGCTGCTGGGCGTGCGGGACCGGATGATGGCCGGCAACCTCCTCGCGCTGGCCGAACGGGGCCCGGTACTCGTCCACGCCCACAACGCCCACCTCCAGCGGGCCAGGAGCAGCACGCGGATGGGCGAGGTGCCGCTGGAGTGGTGGAGCGCCGGCGCGCTGGTGAGCGCGCGGCTGGGGCGGCGGTACGGCTATGTGGCCACGGCCCTGGGCACCCTGTGGCACCGGGGGGTGGGCACCCCGCCGCCGGACACTCTGGAAGGACTGCTGTACGCGCTCCCGCAGGACCGCTGCCTTCTCGACTCCCCCCGGCTGGCCGCCGCCGTCGACGGCGACCCGCCGGCGCCCAGGGAGTCCGCATGGTTCGGCTACGCGCCGTTCGACCCCGCCCACCTGGCGGACAGCGACGGCGTGGTGTTCGTCAAGGACGTCCCGCGCAGCTAGGTTCTGCGGCCGTCACCGCGGCAGTCGGCGCAGGCGCAGGGTGTTGTCCCTGTGGTGGATTTCCCTGCCGTCGGGAAGCACCCGGCTGCGCTCGTACTCCTCGTCGGTGACGACCTCCCAGGCGCCTTCGGGGAGCTCCAGGGAGTCGACGACCTCCGCCGGGGTCGGGAAGTGCGCGTCGGGGTGGTCGTGTCGCTCCGGCTGGTCGATGCCGGTGGGCCAGCCCGCGTGGCCCACGATCAGCAGCGTGCCGCCGGGAGCCACCGCCGCCGCGGCGGCGCGCAGGATCCCTTCCCGGGGGAGTGCGACGGTCGAGTGCAGAAACTGCGCGCAGACCAGATCGAACGCGCCCGCCGGGAAGGATTCCCCCAGATCGTGCCGCTGCCAGTCGATGCGGTCACTCACCCCGCGCTCCGCCGCGTGCGCCGCCGCGCGGTCCAGGGCGACCCGCGAGATATCGGTGGCGGTCACCCGCCAGCCCCGGGCCGCCAGCCACACCGCGTCGGCGCCCTCGCCGCAGCCCAGCTCCAGCGCGCTGCCCGCGGTCAGGCCGGACACCTCCCGCACCAGAGCGACGTTGGGCTCGCCGCTCCAGATCCGGCCGTTCTCCCGGTACCGTTCGTCCCAGTACTCCTGGGCCGAACGTTCTTCCTTCGACATGGGATTACCTCCGTTCACCGGAGATGGTCCGCCCCCGAGCGGCCCATGGCAAAGGATGTTGCCGAAACGGCAAGCTCACCCGTTGCGCGGACCCGGGAACGGCGCGGCCACCGGCTGTGACGGCTGCGGAACGGCCCCCAGCGGCTCGCGGCCCAGCGGCTCACGGCCAAGCGGCTCACGGCCCAGCGACTCGCGTACGGCCGTGTCCCGCTCCGCCATCCGCCGGGTGCCGTAACGGCGGTGCACCGCCTGCTTGGTGACGCCCAGCGCCGAGCCCACCGCGTCCCACGAGAAGCCCAGCGAACGGTCGAAGTCAACGGCCGCCGTCACCAGCGTCTCCACGCTGTCCCGCAGCTCCTGGGCCAGCCGGACGGTCGGAGCCGGGGCACGGCCGTACACGACGAAGCCGGCCGCCGAGCCGGTGCGTCGCGGGCGGTACACATTGCCCAGCTGTGCGGTGAGTGTGCGCAGCGCGTCCACCTGGCGGCGGACCCGCTCGATGTCCCGAACCAGCAGATGCAGGCTCGCTCGTGCCTGGGCGTCAGGGGTGGCGTGCTCGGCCATGGAGACCCTCTCGAACCGGCGTCAGGGATTGTCGGAATGGTCAATCTGCCTTGACCAACGCCTCACCCGTGGCCTGGGTCACGCTGATGGAGCGCATCGTCCGAGCCAAGGGGCGCGTTGCGCTCCGCACGCCCTGGGGGTTCACGCCGGTGCGGACCGTAGACTGACGCACCGTTTCCGTGTTCTCCCCGTACACCCCCGTACTCCCGTACTCACCCGAGAAGGTGACACCCGCACCATGAGGCTCGTGTTCGCCGGCACCCCCGAGGTGGCCGTCCCGGCCCTGGACGCCCTGCTCGCATCGGACCGGCACGAGGTCGCCGCCGTGGTCACCCGGCCCGACGCGCCCGCCGGCCGCGGCCGGCGGCTGGTCGCCAGCCCCGTCGCCCAGCGTGCCGAGGAGGCCGGGATCGAGATCCTGCGCCCCGAGCGCCCGCGCGACCCCGGCTTCCAGGACCGGCTGCGGGCCATCGCCCCCGACTGCGCCCCCGTCGTCGCCTACGGCGCGCTGCTGCCCGAGTCCGTTCTGGAGATCCCCCGGCACGGCTGGGTCAATCTGCACTTCTCGCTGCTCCCCGCCTGGCGCGGTGCCGCCCCGGTCCAGCACGCCGTCATCGCCGGAGACGAGGTGACCGGCGCCTCCACCTTCCAGATCGAGAAGGGCCTGGACTCCGGGCCGGTCTTCGGGGTGCTCACCGAGGAGGTGCGCCCCGAGGACACCAGCGGCGATCTGCTCACCCGGCTCGCCTTCGCCGGCGCGGGACTGCTGGCGGCCACCATGGACGGCATCGAGGACGGCAGCCTGCGCGCCGTACCGCAGCCCGCCGAGGGCGTCACCCTCGCCCCCAAGCTCTCCGTCAACGACGCCCGGATCGACTGGGACCACCCCGCGCTGGGCGTGCACCGCCTGGTACGCGGCTGCACCCCGGCCCCCGGCGCCTGGACCGTCTTCCGGGGCGAGCGCCTCAAGGTGCGCCAGGTCGCCCTCGCCCCCGAGCAGCAGGCACTGGCCCCCGGAGAGCTGGCGACCGGCAAGCACAGCGTCCACGCCGGCACCGGGTCGCACGCCGTCGAACTGATCTGGGTACAGCCCCAGGGCAAGAAGCCGATGGCCGCGGCCGACTGGGCCCGCGGGGTCCGGGTACGCCCCGGGGAACGGCTGGGCTGAGCCACCGGCCCCCGAACGTAGGCTTGACCCCCGGGCTCGCCCCCGCACCACCCCGCACCAACAGCAGTCGGAGTCATCGTCCCCGTGAGCAATCGGCCGCCCCGTCGTCCCGCCAGGCCCTACCGCCGTCCCCGCAAGGACCCGGTGCGTTTCCTCGCCTTCGAGGCGCTGCGCGCCGTCGACGAACGCGACGCCTACGCCAACCTCGTCCTGCCCCCACTGCTGCGCAAGGCCCGCGCCGCCGGGGACTTCGGCGACCGCGACGCCGCGCTGGCCACCGAGCTGGTCTACGGCACGCTGCGCCGCCAGGGCACCTACGACGCGGTACTGGCCGCCTGCGTGGACCGGCCGCTGCGCGAGGTCGACCCACCCGTCCTCGATGTGCTGTCGCTGGGCGCGCACCAGCTGCTGGGCACCCGGATCCCCACCCACGCCGCGGTCAGCGCCAGCGTGGAGCTGGCCCGGGTGGTGCTGGGCGACGGGCGCGCCAAGTTCGTCAACGCCGTGCTGCGCAAGGTCGCCGCCCACGATCTGGACGGCTGGCTGGAGCGGGTGGCCCCGCCCTACGACGAGGACCCCGAGGACCACCTGGCCGTCGTGCACGCCCATCCGCGCTGGATGGTCTCCGCCCTGTGGGACGCGCTGGGCGGCGGCCGTACCGAGATCGAGGGGCTGCTGGCCGCCGACAACGAGCGCCCCCGGGTCACCCTCGCCGCCCGGCCCGGCCGGATCACCCCCGCCGAACTGCTCGCGCAGGCCGGCCCCGAGCGCGCCACCGCAGGCGAGTGGTCCCCGTACGCGGTACGGCTCGCCGAGGGCGGTGAACCGGGCGCCATCGACGCGATCGCCGACGGCCGCGCCGGGGTGCAGGACGAGGGCAGCCAGCTGGTCGCCCTCGCGCTGGCGAACGCCCCGCTGGCCGGGGACGGCGGCGACACCCGCTGGCTGGACGCCTGCGCCGGCCCCGGCGGCAAGGCGGCGCTGCTGGCCGCGCTCGCCGCCGGGCGCGGCGCCGCCCTGCTGGCCGCCGAGAAGCAGCCGCACCGCGCCGCCCTGGTGGCCCGCGCGCTGGCCGGCAACCCGGGCCCGTACCAGGTGGTGGTCGCCGACGGCACCCGCCCCGCCTGGCCGGCCGGCGGCTTCGACCGGGTGCTGGTCGATGTGCCGTGCACCGGCCTGGGCGCGCTGCGCCGCCGCCCCGAGGCCCGCTGGCGCCGTACCCCCGAGGACCTGGAGCGCTTCGCGCCGCTCCAGCGCGGGCTGCTGCGCGAGGCGCTCAGGGCGGTCAGGACCGGCGGTGTGGTGGGGTACGCCACCTGCTCGCCGCATCTGGCCGAAACCCGCTCCGTCGTCCACGACGTGCTGAAGAATCCGGGCAGTCCCGCCGCCGAATGGCTGGACGCCAGACCACTGCTGCCGGGGGTGCCCGCCCTGGGCCAGGGACCCGACATCCAGCTGTGGCCGCACCGGCACGGCACCGACGCGATGTATCTGGCGCTGCTGCGCCGCACCGCGTGACCGGCGTCACCCGACCCCCGGAGCATGCTGAATACTTAAGGACATGGCACAGATCAACCCCAGCATCCTGTCCGCCGACTTCGCCCGCCTCGCCGAGGAGGCCCGGGCCGTCGAGGGAGCGGACTGGCTGCACATCGACGTGATGGACAACCATTTCGTGCCGAATCTGACGCTGGGCCTGCCGGTGGTGGAGTCGCTGCGCAAGGCCACCGACACCCCCCTGGACTGCCATCTGATGATCGAGGACCCCGACCGCTGGGCCCCGGCCTACGCGGAGGCGGGCGCCGGTTCGGTCACCTTCCACGCCGAGGCGGCCACCGCCCCGATACGGCTGGCCCGGGAGATCAGGGCGCAGGGCGCGCGGGCCTCGATGGCGCTGCGCCCGGCCACCCCGATCGAGCCGTTCGAGGATCTGCTGCCCGAACTGGACATGGTGCTGGTGATGACGGTGGAGCCCGGCTTCGGTGGGCAGGCGTTCCTGGATGTGACGCTGCCCAAGATCCGCCGCACCCGGGAGCTGATCGACCGGCACGGGCTGCCGCTGTGGCTCCAGGTGGACGGCGGCGTCTCGGCCGCGACCATCGAGCGCTGCGCGGAGGCGGGCGCGGATGTGTTCGTGGCCGGCTCGGCGGTCTACGGCGCGCAGGACCCGGCGGCTGCGGTGCGCGGGCTGCGGGAGCAGGCGGAGCGCGCGGCGGCCGGCGCGGCCCGTGGGGCCGGCGCCGCCGGGTGAGGGAGTACGGCGTCCCCGCCCGGGCGGGTCGGGCGCGACAGACATCAAGGACCTTACGGATCTGCGAGGATGAACACGCGGACCGTGAGCGGGACAAGCCGGAGGACTGAGAGGTGAGTGCCGTGTCGACCGGGAGGTCAGCCGCACGGATGGGACCCGCTGAGCTGATGCAGGCGGCGGCGATGGCCCGCCGCTTCTATCTGGAAGGCAAGTCGAAGATCCAGATCGCGGACGAGTTCGGGGTGAGCCGGTTCAAGGTCGCCCGGGTGCTGGAGTCCGCCGTGGAGCACGATCTGGTGCGGATCGAGATCCGGGTGCCGGCGGAGCTGGACGCGGACCGCTCCGACGCGCTGCGGGCGCGGTACGGGCTGCGGCACGTGGTGGTCGCCGAGTCGCCCTCCGAGACCACCGATGACACCCCCGACCCGGAGCATCTGGGTGAGGTGGCCGCCGAACTGCTGGGGGAGCTGGTCGCGGAGGGGGACGTGCTCGGCCTCGCCTGGGGACGGTCCACGATCCACATGGCGGCGGCGCTGCGTGAGCTGCCGCCGTGCACCGTGGTGCAGCTGACCGGGGTGTACGACGCGGGCACCGCCGAGCGCGGCTCGGTGGAGGCGGTACGGCGGGCCGCCGCCGTCTCCGGCGGGGAGGCGCATCCGATCTACGCGCCGATGCTGCTGCCGGACTCGGCGACGGCGGACGCGCTGCGCGCCCAGCGGGGGATCGCGGCGGCGTTCGAGTACTTCGACAAGGTGACGATCGCGGCGGTGTCGATCGGCTCCTGGGAGCCCGGCATCTCCACGGTGCACGACATGCTGAACAAGGACGAGCGCGAGCACTACGCCTCGCTCGGGGTGGCGGCCGAGATGTCCGCGCATCTGTTCGATTCCGAGGGGCGTCGGGTGGGCCGCGATCTGGGGGAGCGGTGCATCACGGTGGAGGCCGAGCGGCTGCGCCGGATCCCGGAGGTGGTGGCGATCGCGGGCGGCCGGCGCAAGGCGGCGGCGATCGGCGCGGTGCTGCGGTCGGGGCTGGTGACCAGCCTGGTCACGGACACGACGGCGGCCGATCAGCTGCTGGCCCAGCCGCCCGGGGTGCGGCCGGCGCTGGAGCGGGCCGATCCGGACAGCGTGCGGTGAGTGGGGTGCGCAGATCACCCGATCGGCCAGGTGTTCGCCCGGTCCGGGGTGGATCGGGGATAATGCCGTAGGAGCCGCGTGCGAACGCTGCCGCTCCCACCCTCCCTCGGCCCTCGGCCGGGAGGTGCCCCAAGGCAATGCGAGACGCAGGTGGAGAGAGCCGGCATGAAGTTCCTCAATGACTCCCGACCGTCATATGACCTGACCTATGACGATGTGTTCATGGTCCCGGGCCGCTCGGCGGTGGGGTCCCGGCAGGATGTCGATCTCGCCACTCCGGACGGCAGTGGCACCACCATCCCCCTGGTGGTGGCCAACATGACGGCCGTCGCGGGGCGGCGGATGGCCGAGACGGTGGCCCGCAGAGGCGGCCTGGCCGTCATTCCGCAGGACATCCCGCTCGATGTGGTCACCGAGGTCACCAGCTGGGTCAAGCAGCGCCATCTGGTGCTGGACACCCCCATCACCCTCGCGCCGTCCCAGACGGTGGCCGACGCCCTGGCGCTGCTGCCCAAGCGGGCGCACAACGCGGGCGTGGTGGTGGCCGAGGGCCGCCCGGTGGGCATCGTCACCGAGGCCGATCTGCTGGGCGTGGACCGGTTCACCCAGCTCAGCGAGGTCATGTCGAAGGACCTGCTGGTGCTGGACGCCGGCATCGACCCCCGGGAGGCGTTCGCCACCCTGGACAGCGCGCACCGCAAGATCGCCCCGGCGGTGGACGCGCAGGGCCGGCTGGCGGGCATCCTCAGCCGCAAGGGCGCGCTGCGCGCGACGCTCTACCGGCCGGCCACCGACGCGGCCGGCCGGCTGCGGGTAGCGGCGGCGATCGGCATCAACGGCGGCAGCGTCGCGCGTGCCGAGGCGCTGCTTGCGGCCGGGGTGGACACCCTGGTGGTGGACACCGCGCACGGTCACCAGGAGTCGATGCTGGCCACCCTGCGGGCGGTACGGGCACTGGCTCCGCAAGTCCCGGTGGTGGCGGGCAATGTGGTCTCGGCCGCCGGGGTGCGGGATCTGGTCGAGGCGGGCGCGGACATCATCAAGGTCGGGGTCGGCCCCGGCGCGATGTGCACCACCCGGATGATGACCGGCGTGGGCCGGCCGCAGTTCTCCGCCGTGCTGGAATGCGCCGCCGAGGCGCGGAAGTTCGGCAAGCATGTCTGGGCGGACGGCGGGGTGCGGCACCCGCGCGACGTGGCGATGGCCCTGGCCGCCGGCGCCTCCAATGTGATGATCGGCTCGTGGTTCGCCGGAACGCATGAGTCGCCCGGCGACCTCCAGCAGACCGCCGAGGGCCGGCTGTACAAGGAGAGCTTCGGCATGGCATCGGCCCGCGCGGTCCGCAGCCGCACCAGCGAGGAGTCGGCGTACGACCGCGCCCGCAAGGGGCTGTTCGAGGAGGGGATCTCCACCTCCCGGATGTACATCGACGCCGCACGCCCCGGTGTGGAGGACCTGATCGACTCCATCGTGGCCGGGGTGCGGTCCTCCTGCACCTATGCGGGCGCCCGCACCCTGGAGGAGTTCGGCGACAAGGCGGTGGTCGGCATCCAGAGCGCGGCCGGCTACGCCGAGGGCAAGCCGCTGCACGCCAGCTGGTAACCCTCGCACCCGTCCCAGGGGCCCGGAACGCACCGCGCGTTCCGGGCCCTTCGGCATGCGGTCACCCGCCGGCCGGTGCGCGCCGTGGCAACTTCCGGACGGGGCGGCGTCAGGAAGTTGCAGGTGAATCCAACTGATGTTCCTCAGAAGAGTGTTGAGGTTTCGTCAGCCGCTCCGTAGGTTCTCACTCCGGAACCCCCCATCGGCCCGCGATCCGGGCCGCCGAATTCCGGAGGACGCGTCATGCGCCTGCGTCATCGCCTCGCCACCGCCGTCACCGCACTCGCCCTGGCGCTCGGCGCCGTGGCCGTCTCGGCCGCGCCGGCCAGTGCCGCACCCGCCGACAAGCCGCAGGTGCTCTCCAACTGGACCCAGACCAGCGCCGCCAGCTACAACTCCTGGCTCGCCGCCCGGAACAACCAGGCCGCCTGGTCCGCGTACGCCTTCAACTGGACGACCGACTACTGCTCCATGTCGCCCGACAACCCGCTCGGCTTCCCCTTCGAGCTGTCGTGCGCGCGCCATGACTTCGGCTACCGCAACCACAAGGCCGCGGGCATCTTCGACGCCAACAAGGCCCGGCTCGACAGCGCCTTCTACGAGGATCTGAAGCGGGTCTGCGGTCGCTACTCCGGCATCAGCAAGGCGTCCTGCGACGGCCTCGCCTGGACCTACTACCAGGCCGTCAAGGCGTTCGGCTGACCCACCGCCACCCGGCCCGCGCTGTGAGGCGCCCCACACGGGCGCACACGGTGCGGGCCGCCGTGGCAGACTGGTGGACGTACAACACGACACAAGCGCACTCCGGGGTCGGTGAAACTCCGAGCCGGCGGTTACAGTCCGCGACCCGTCCGCCCACCAGCGGCCGGTTGACCAGGTGGAATTCCTGGACCGACGGTTAAAGTCCGGATGGGAGGCAGTGCGCGACGGAGCAGGACCGGCATGTCCGGCCGCGCCGCCGTCCCCGCAGCACGGGGCGTCCGCGCGTCCCCGGCCAGCCCCCTGCCGCCGTTTATCCCGTGATGCCCCGGAGTCCGTGCCCGAAGAGGCAGGAGGACCCGGTGGCCACCCCACCCGACGCGCCCGCGGCAGAGGCCGAGGCGATGCGCCACGCCATCGCGCTCGCCGCCCGGGGCCTGGGCCATACCAGCCCCAACCCCGTCGTCGGCTGCGTGATCCTGGACGCCGCCGGACAGCGCGCCGGCGAGGGCTGGCACCAGCGGGCCGGCGGCCCGCACGCCGAGATCCACGCCCTGGAACAGGCCGGCGAACGCGCCCGCGGCGGCACCGCCCTCGTCACCCTCGAACCCTGCAACCACACCGGCCGCACCGGCCCCTGCGCCCAGGCCCTCATCACCGCCGGAGTACGCCGGGTCCGCTACGCCGTCGCCGACCCCAACCCCATCGCCGGCGGCGGCGCCGCCACCCTGCGCGCCGCCGGGATCACCGCCGAGCCCGGCCCGTACCCCGAGGAGGCCACGGCCGGCAACATCGCCTGGCTCACCGCCGTACGGCACGGCCGCCCCCACGTGCACTGGAAGTACGCCGCCACCCTCGACGGCCGGATCGCCGCCGCCGACGGCAGCAGCCGCTGGATCACCTCACCGCAGGCCCGCGCCGACGTGCACCGGCTGCGCGCCGAGGCGGACGCCGTCGTGGTCGGCGCCGGCACCGCCCGCGCCGACGACCCGCACCTCGCCGTACGCGACCTCCCCGGCGCCCGGCAGCCACTGCGGATCGTCGTCGACACCGAGGGCACCGCCGTCGGCCCCGGCGCCCGGGTGCTGGACGACGCCGCGCCCACCCTGATCGCCGTCGCCGACGACCTCCCCGTCGCCCGGCCGGCCCACACCGCCGACGTGGTCCGGCTGCCGCGCGCCGGCAGCGGGCCCGGCCTGGACATCCCCGCCCTGCTGGCCGCCCTGCACCGGCGCGGCATCCGCTCCGTCCTGCTGGAGGGCGGGCCCACCCTGGCCGGGGCGTTCGCCGCCGCCGGCGCCATCGACCGGGTCACCGGCTATCTCGCCCCCGCCCTGCTGGGCGCCGGCCCCGCCGCGCTCGGCCCCGCCGGAATCAGCACCGTCGCGCAGGCGTTGCGCCTGCGGGTCACCGACTGGGACCGCGTGGGTCCCGATCTGCGCGTCACCGCCGTCCCCGTCCCCGTCCCCACCGGCAAGGAGTCCTGAATGTTCACCGGAATCGTCGAAGAACTGGGCGAGGTCGCCGCCATCGAGACACACGGCGACTCCGCCCGGCTGCGGCTGCGCGGACCGCTGGTCAGCGAGGGCGCCGCCCACGGGGACTCCATCGCCGTCAACGGGGTGTGTCTGACCGTCACCGAAACCGGTGAGGGCACCTTCACCGCCGACGTGATGGCCGAGACCCTGCACCGCTCCGCGCTCGGCGTCCTCACCACCGGCTCCCGGGTCAACCTGGAACGCCCCATGGCACTCGGCGGCCGGCTCGGCGGACACCTTGTCCAGGGCCATGTGGACGGCACCGGCACCGTACTGTCCCGCGAGCCGGCCGAGCACTGGGAACTGGTCACCGTCTCGCTCCCCGGCGAACTCGCCCGCTACGTGGTCGACAAGGGCTCCATCACCGTGGACGGCGTGAGCCTGACCGTGGTCGAGGCGGCGGCCGACCGCTTCACCGTCAGCCTCATCCCCACCACCCTGGCGCTCACCACCCTCGGCATCAAACAGCCCGGCGACCCCGTCAACCTCGAAGTCGACGTCATCGCCAAGTACGTGGAGCGGATGGTGACCCGATGAGCTCGCTCTTCGATCCCCTGCACGAGGTCGCCTTCCGCGCCTTCGGACAGGACGTCATCTGGTCCGACATGACCGGCAATCTGATCGGCCTGGCCGCCCTCGCGCTCGGCTGGCGGCGCTCGATCTGGACCTGGCCCGCCCAACTGCTCTCCGGGCTCGTCCTCATCGCCGCCTACGCCTCCGCCCACCTCGGCGGCGGCGTCGGCAAGCAACTGCTGGTCATCATCGTCGCCCTGTGGGGCTGGCGGCAGTGGCGCGGCGGCCGGCAGCAGGCGGCCGACGGGCAGATCGCCGTACGGTTCGCCACCGCCCGTGAACGCCTCGCGCTGGCGGCCGGCGCCGTCGTGGGCACGGTCGCCGTGGCCGGGTTGTTCACCGCCGTGCCGTCGCTGTCGTGGAACCCGTGGCCCGACGCGTACATCTTCATCGGCACCCTGGTGGCCATGATCGCCCAGGCCAGGGGACTGGTGGAGTTCTGGTTCGCCTGGCTGCTGGTCGACGTGGTCGGGGTGCCGCTCGCCTTCAGCAGCGGGCTGGCGTTCTCCGGACTCGTCTACGTCTTCTATCTCGTACTCGTCCTGTGGGGCATGCGGGACTGGTGGCGGCGCTCCAACGCACCCGCCTCCCGCCCCGTTCTCGAAGGAGCAGCAGCATGACCAGCGCCGCGACGGACCCCGAACTCGCCCTGGACCCGGTGGAGCGGGCCATCGCCGACATCGCGGCCGGCCGGCCCGTGGTCGTCGTCGACAACCCCGACCGGGAGAACGAGGGCGACCTGATCGCCGCCGCCGAGAAGATCACCCCCGAGCTCGTGGCCTTCATGATGAGCGAATGCCGCGGGCTGATCTGCGCCCCCATGGAGGCCGCCGACCTCGACCGGCTCCAGCTGCCGCAGATGGTCACCGACAATACCGAGCCGATGGCCACCGCCTTCACCGTCACCGTGGACGCCGGCCCCGCGCACGGCGTCACCACCGGCATCTCCGCCGCCGACCGCGCCACCACCATCGCGCGGCTCGCCGACCCGGCCGCCACCGCCGGGGACTTCGTCCGCCCCGGCCACATCTTCCCGCTGCGCGCCCGCCCCGGCGGGGTGCTGGCCCGGGCCGGCCACACCGAGGCCGGCGTCGACCTGGCCCGGCTCGCCGGACTGCGGCCGGCCGCCGTCATCGTGGAGATCGCCGGCGAGGACGGCACCATGCTGCGGCTGCCCGAACTGGTGCCCTTCGCCCGCAAGCACGGCCTGTCGATCATCTCCATCGAGGACCTGATCGCCCACCGCTGCGCCGCGCAGCCGGCCCCCGACCCGGCCGGCACCGCGCCGGACGAAGCCCCCGCCGTACGCCGCGAGGCCGTCACCACCCTGCCCACCGCCCACGGCGAGTTCCAGGCGTACGGCTACCGCTCGGCACCCGACGGCACCGAACACCTCGCCCTGGTCGCGGGCGACATCGGCGACGGCGAGGACGTCCTGGTCCGCGTCCACTCCGAATGCCTGACCGGCGACATCTTCGGCTCCCAGCGCTGCGACTGCGGCCCCCAGCTGGCCGCCTCCCTGGACCGGGTACGCGCGCAGGGCCGCGGCGTCGTGCTGTATCTGCGCGGTCACGAGGGCCGCGGTATCGGGCTGCTGTCCAAACTGCGCGCCTACGAACTCCAGGAACGCGGCCGGGACACCCTGGACGCCAACCTCGAACTCGGCCTGCCCGCCGACGCCCGCGACTACGGTGCCGGCGCCCGCATCCTCGCCGACCTCGGGGTGCGCTCCGTACGGCTGCTCACCAACAACCCGGCCAAGACCGCGGCGCTGAGCGCGTACGGGCTGCGGGTCACCGGGCGCGAGCCCATGCCGGCCCCGGCCGGACGGCACAACCTGCGCTATCTGCGGACCAAGCGCGACCGGATGGGCCACGATCTGCCCTGGCTGGACGGCGCCGAACTGCCGGCCTGCGCCGGGCAGTGACCCCACCCGACCCCCTCGTACACCTCTCCCCCCCCGAAAGGCAGGCAACACAGATGAGCGGAACCGGCGCCCCCGAGGTGACCGTGGAGTACGGCGGCGACCTGCGGGTCGCGGTCATCGCCGCCCAGTGGCACCGCACCGTGATGGACGGCCTCCTCGACGGCGCCCGCCGCGCCCTGGACGAACTGGGCGTCGCGCACTCCACCGTGCTGCGGGTGCCCGGCAGCTTCGAGCTGCCGGTCGCCGCCCGCGCCCTGGCCGGCCAGGGCTACGACGCGGTGGTCGCCCTCGGCGTCGTCATCCGCGGCGGCACCCCGCACTTCGACTACGTGTGCCAGGGCGTCACCACCGGCCTCACCCAGGTCAGCGTGGACACCGGCATCCCGGTCGGCTTCGGCGTGCTCACCTGCGACACCGAGGAGCAGGCCCTGGACCGGGCCGGGCTGCCCGGCTCCGCCGAGGACAAGGGACACGAGGCGGTCACCGCCGCCGTCGCCACCGCCGCCGCCCTGCGCTCCCTCGGGGCTGTCATTACCTAGGGCGCCCTGCCTGCGACGCCTGACACGCACGCTCGCCGCACTCCGCTTCGATCCGTCGCTGCCCTTTTACCGAGACCTTGGAAGCAGCGCTGCCGAATCACCCGAGTACGCCCAGTACGAGGGCGATCCGGCGCCTTGCGATCGCACGCACCGGACGCCGCGGGCCGCCGGGCGCCCCATGTGACGACAGCCCCAGCCGCACCCGCGCGGTGACCCGCGCCGCGCACGCCGTAGGCTGAGCGTCACCATGGCCAACAAGACATTTGAGCAGCTCTTCACGGAACTCCAGCACAAGGCCGCCCACGGCGACCCCGGCAGCTCACGCACCGCCGAGCTGGTCGCCTCGGGCGTGCACTCCATCGGCAAGAAGGTCGTCGAGGAGGCCGCCGAGGTATGGATGGCGGCCGAGCACGAGGGCGCCGACCGCACCGCCGAGGAGATCTCCCAGCTGCTGTACCACCTCCAGGTGATGATGGTCGCCCGGGGCATCTCCCTGGACGATGTATACGCTCATCTGTGAGCCGCGAGCCCTCCCGCTCAGCCGCCCGACACAACACACCACCACCCCGCACTCCCGAAGGAAGCACGCCCCATGCTGCGCATCGCCGTCCCCAACAAGGGTTCCCTGTCCGAGCCTGCGTCGGCGATGCTCCATGAGGCCGGCTACCGGCAGCGCAAGGACCGCCGCGAGCTGGTGCTGATCGACTCCGACAACCAGGTCGAGTTCTTCTTCCTGCGGCCCCGCGACATCGCGGTCTACGTCGGCTCCGGCAAGCTCGACATCGGCATCACCGGCCGCGATCTGCTGCTGGACTCCGGGGCGGACGCCGAGGAGATCAAGCAGCTGGGCTTCGCCGCCTCCACCCTGCGGTACGCCACCCGGCCCGGCACCGTCACCGACGTGAGTGAGTTCGGCGGTCTTTCCATCGCCACCTCCTTCCCCGGCGTGGTCCGCGCCCACCTCGCCGAGCACGGCGTGAGCGCCTCGGTGGTCCGGCTGGACGGCGCCGTGGAGACCGCCATCCAGCTGGGGGTCGCCGAGGTCATCGCCGACGTGGTGGAGACCGGCACCACCCTCCGTCAGGCCGGGCTCGAAATCATCAGCGCCCCGATCCTGGAGTCGGAGGCCGTCGTCATCCGGCGCCGCGGCGACGATCGCGCCGAGCCCAAGGTCGAGCAGTTCCTGCGCCGGCTGCAAGGCGTCCTGGTCGCCCGCCGCTACGTGATGATGGACTACGACATCCGCGCCGAACTGGTCGAGAAGGCCGTGGCCCTCACCCCGGGCCTGGAGTCCCCGACCGTCTCCCCGCTGCACGATCAGGGCTGGGTCGCGGTGCGGTCCATGGTGCCCGTCCAGGACGCCCAGCGGGTGATGGACGACCTGTACGACATGGGCGCCCGCGCGATCCTCACCACCGGCATCCACGCCGCCCGGCTGTGAGCCCCCCATGCCCCGTACCGAGAAGGACACCCCGGTGACCGCCGCCCCGCCCTCCCTGCCCGCGCTCCCCGTGGTGTTCCGGCCGCTGCTCACCCGGATCATCCTGATGAGCATCGGCGCGGTGGTCTTCACCGTGCTGTTGGTCATCGCCCTCATCGTGCCGGTCAGCGCCAGCAGCTGGGGCCTGGGGGACCGGTTCACCGTGGCCGGCAGCGGCATCGCCGCCTGGGGCGTGCTCGCGGTGCTCAGCCGCCCCAAGGTGCTCGCCGACCCGGCCGGGGTGACCGTCACCAACCTCACCACCCGGCGGCGGCTGGCCTGGGCCGAGATCGTACGGGTCGGGCTGAAGCCCGGCGATCCGTGGGTGACCCTCGACCTCGCCGACGGCTCCACGCTGGCCGTCATGGGCATCCAGCCCGGGCTCGCCCGCGAGCGTGCACTGGCCGACGCCCGCGCGCTGCGCGCCCTGGTCGAGGCACACAGCAACCCGGCCGACACCCGCCAGGGCCCCGGCTAGGACAGCGGCGGGCGCCGGCCCCCTTCCGGGCGGCCCCGTCCGCTGGACGCCAGCACCTCCCCGTACGCCTGCATCAGATCCGGCAGCCGCAGCGTCGCCAGCTCCTGCCGGTTCGGCGTGGTGGCCGACTCCGACAGCCGCATGTCCCGGAAGGCGCAGCCCGTCTCGTACAGGGTGCGCACGAACCGGCCGTTGCCCAGCTCGTCGATCCAGCCCTCGGCCACCACATGCGCGCTGATGCTGCGCAGTTCCTCCAGCGCCTCCGGATCCCACACATCGCCGTGATCCGCCGCCAGCAGCTCCCCGATCGCCGTCAGTTCCACCGGCCGGTAGCTGGGGAACTCCACCCGGGCCGAAAACCGCGAGCCCAGGCCCGGGTTGGCGTTCAGCAGCCGGTCCATGCCCTGCGGATAGCCGGCCAGGATCACCACCAGATGCTCCCGGCTGTCCTCGGCCCGCTTGAGCAGCACCTGAAGCGCCTCGTCCCCGTACGCGTCGCCCTTGCTGTAGCCGGAGTGCACCAGCGAGTACGCCTCATCGATGAACAGCACCCCGCCCAGCGCCGAATCGATCAGCCGATTGGCCTTCACCGCCGTCTGGCCCAGGAACTCGCCCACCAGATCGGCCCGCTGCGCCTCCACCAGCCGGTCATGGCTCAGCAGCCCCAGCGCGTGGAAGACCCGCCCCAGAATGCGGGCCACCGTGGTCTTGCCGGTGCCCGAGGGGCCGGAGAAGACGAAGTGCCGCTTGGGCGGCTGCACCGGCAGCCCCTGCCCGGAGCGCAGCCGCGCCATCCGCAGCTGCGCGGACATCGCCCGTACCTGCTCCTTCACCGGCTCCAGGCCCACCATCCGGTCCAGTTCGGCCAGGGTGCCGGCCAGCAGCGCCGGATCGGGGGCCGGCGGCAGCCCGGGGCCGGCGGTGACGGGCTGCGGGCCGTGCCCGCCCACCGGCCCGGGGCGGCCCGGGGCGCCGGCCGCCCGCCCCTCACCGGCCGCGGCGGGCAGCAGCCGCCCCTCGCCCGCCCGGCCCGGCGACGGCAGCGGCAGCGGGGCCGCGGCCGGACCGTGCGGGGACAGCGCCAACTGCGCGGTGTCGGCGTCCTCGACCGCCAGCGCGGTCAGCCGCTCGGCGGTGTCCATGAACTCCGCGTCCACCTGATGCACCGCCCGGTAGAGCGGGATCGCCGCCGCGCTGCGCCCGCTGCCCTCGCGGGCCCGCGCCAGCCAGTACCGCAACTCCTTGCGCTGCGGCTGCTCGCTGCGGCAGCGCATCAGGGCCGCCGCCAGCAACTGCTCCGCCTGGTCGTACATTTCGAGCCGCACCCGCGCCATCCCGGCGAACAGGCCCGCCTCCACCCCCAGTTGCGGATCGCCCAGCAGCGTGGAGGTGAGCCGGTAGAGCCCCTCCCAGTCCCGGGTGAGATAGCAGCGGCAGGCGTGCAGAAAGCGGGCGTACCCATCGGTGTCCGGCGCCGGGCACTGGGCCAGCGCCCGGTCCAGATCGGGCAGCCGATGACTGTCCAGCAACTGCGAGGCGTGCGCCAGCAGCAGATCGCGATCGGTCTCCAGCACCGGCTGCACCCACCAGCCCAGCCAGTACCAGGAGCTCAGCGGCCGGCCGTGCCGGGCCCGCTGCTCGCCGAACCGCGCCCGGTGCCGGTACATCTGGAGCAGCGCCGGAGCCACCTCGGTGCGCAGCGCGTGCAGCCCGAGCCAGGCGTCCGCCATGCCCGGGTCCTCCCGTACGGCGGTGCGGAACTCCTCCTCGGCCTCCGGATAGGCGGCGGCGGCGTACGCGTCAACGCCGCGCAGCCAGGCCAGATCGGCCCCGGTGTGCGGACCCTGAACGCCTTGCGTGCCAGACATCATGACGACCCCCATGCGCGGATACCGCTCAGCTGTCGCACCTCGGTGACATCAGGATATCCGCCGCGGGTTCGGAGGGATCATCGGCGAAGTGCCGGCGTTCGGCGGGCTCCCAGCCGCGCCAGAAGGCGGCCTGCGCGGGGCCGTCCCGGCGCCGCCCGGCGGCCCAGGCGCGCTGCCGGGGGACCGCCAGCCAGATGAGGTGCGCGAGATGGCCGCGCAGCGCCCGGCGGCCCGCCCCCACCCCCTCCAGCAGCACCACGGGGGCGGGCGGCAGGGCGGTGGTACGGGTGTAGGCGCGCCGCTCCCAGTCGTACACCTCGTAGTGGGCGGTGGCGCCCCGGGCCAGCGGGTCCAGGATCTGCGCGGTGAGCCGGGGCATCCAGCCGAACAGCGCGTCATGGCTGGCGAGGTCGTCCAGATGGATCACCGGGGCGTCCTCCAGGGCGGTGGCCAGCCGGGCCGCCAGGGTGGACTTGCCGGAGCCCGCGTAGCCGTCGATGCCCACCAGCCGCACCGGGCCGAGCGAGGGCGGCAGGGCGCGCAGCCGGGCGGCGAGTTCCCGCAGGTCCGGCGGGGCGGGGGTGGGGGAGGCGGGCATCACTCCAGCGTAGTACCAGTGGTGGAACCAATAGTGACGCGCACGGTTGCCCCGGGGTTACTGGCCGTCAGCTTCCGCAGCCGCGATAGTGGGAGGCCGCATCCTGCGACCCGAACGGGAGGGCACACCGTGACCGAGACGCCACGCCGTACCGTGCTGACCGCCGCCGCCATCGCCGCCGTGACCGCGGCGGCCACCACCGCGACCGCCACCGGAGCGGCGGCAGCCGCCGTACCTGGCCGGCGCGGCGCCCAGGACCCGGCCGTCGGCACCGTGGCCGGCTCCACCATCGAGTACCACGCCTGGACCTCGGCCGCCGACTGGCGCTCGGGCAGCGCGCAGGGCACCGCGCTGGTGTCCGGGGACCGCTCCGGGGTGCTGCTGCGGCGCTCCCAGGGCACCGTCGACTACACCGACCCGCACACCGGCACCACCTCGGCCTGGGAGCACGCGGTCTGGCTCTCTCCCGAGCACCGGGTGAGCACCCCGGGCAGTGAACTGATCGCCTCGTGGAACACGGACACCCCGGCCGGCACCTTCGTACGGATCGAGGCGCTGGCCACCTACACGGACGGCACCGAGAGTCCCTGGTACACGCTGGGGGTGTGGGCCTCGCGCGACACGGACCTGCGGCGTACCTCGCTGAACGGCCAGCGGGACGGCAAGTCCAGCGTGTGGACCGACACGGTGGCCATCAACGACACCGACGGGCCGCTGCGGATCTCCGGCTACCGGCTGCGGGTGACGCTGCACCGCAGACCGGGACTGTCGGTCACCCCGGTGGTGTGGCGGGTCGGCGCGATGGTCTCCGACGTGCCGGACCGGTTCGAGGTGCCGGCCAGCGTCCCGGGTCCGGCCGCCGGGACGGAACTTCCGGTACCGCGCCGCTCGCAGAACATCCACATCGGCCGCTACCCCGAGTACAACGGCGGCGGCGAGGCATGGTGCAGCCCGACCTCCTCCACCATGATCCTCGAATACTGGGGCAAGGGGCCGAGCCCGGCGGAACTGGCGTGGGTGAACCCGGCCTACGACGATCCGCAGGTGTGCCACGCCGCCCGGTACACGTACGACTACGCGTACGAGGGCTGCGGCAACTGGCCGTTCAACACCGCCTATGCCGCCTCCTACCCGGACATGCAGGGCGTGGTCACCCGGATCGCCTCGCTGGCGGACGCCGAGACGCTGATCGCGGCCGGCATTCCGCTCATCACCTCGCAGTCCTTCCACCAGGCGGAGCTCGACGGAGCCGGCTACGGCACCTCGGGCCATCTGATGACCGTGATCGGCTTCACCGCGGACGGCGACGTCATCGCCAACGACCCGGCCAGCCCCAGCAACGCGGCGGTGCGCCGGGTCTACAAGCGGCGGCAGTTCGAGAACATCCTGCTGCGGACCAAGCGGCTGGACGCGAACGGCGTGGTGCGCGGCGGCAGCGGCGGGGTGGTCTACGTCCTCTTCCCGGCCCGCCCGACCGCCGCCCAGCGCCGCGCCCTGGCGGCCGTCGGGGTGTGCTGAGCGGTCAGCCGTCCAGCAGCGCGGTGAGCCACAGCTCCGCGCGCCGCTCGGTGTACACGGCGTCGGCGTACCAGACCTCGCCGTGGCCCTCGCGCCACAGGGCGGCCCAGGGCTGGTCGCCGGCGGCGTGCCGCCGGCGCAGGAAGTCGTGCATGGCGCGGGCCCGGGGCGCCAGCAGCGGCACCAGGGCACGCCGCCGGGCCTCGTCGAGTCCGTAGGCGTCCACCAGGGTCCGCAGCCGGGTCGCCGCCTCGGGGTCGCCGCGCCGCCAGTGCGGGTGCGCCATGAGCGGGACGAATCCGTGGGCGGCGTAGGCGAGGTCCCACAGCCGGCTGCCGGGGGCGGCGTTGTCCCAGTCGATGAACGTCCAGCGGCCGGTGTCGCCGTCCTCCGCCACCAGATTCCATGGGGCGAGATCGTGGTGGGCGATGATCTCGTGGCCGACGTCCGGGACGAGGGAGTTCCAGCGGGCACCCGGTGGCGGGGTGAAGTCCGCGACGGCATCGTGGAGGTCGCGGATCAGCCGGCCGACCCGGGCGAGGCGGGCGGTGGGTTCCACGAGGGCGAAGCGGTGCGGCCACACCGACTCCCCGGGTGCCAGGCTCAGTACCTCCCGGCCCTGTTCGTCCATGCCCAGCGGGCGCGGAGCGGCGGTGAAGCCGCGCTCGCGCAGATGAGTCAGCAGCGCGTGCACCGCCGGGGTCCAGAAGCCGGCTGGGCGCCGTACGGTGTCGCCCACCCGTACCACCCCGGCGCTGACATTGCCCCCGGCCAGTGGCTCTTCCTGATGATCGGACACGGTGCCAGGGTGGCACGGCGCACCGGTGACGTGGGAGCGGGTTTCGGGCATACTCCCAACCGCCGGACCGTGGTGATCATCCGCGGCCGGCCGACCGATGACTCCGAGGCAGCGCCGCCGCAAACGCATCGCGCGCTGTCCGGTGCCCCACAGGGAGGAAAGCGCGTGACGATCTCCGCCGAGGGACTTCAGCCGGTACGGCGAACCCTGCCCACCCCCGAAGCCCGCGATCTGCTCGATCTGGTGCGGGAGCTGATCCAGCGCGAGATCGCGCCCGCCGTGGACGAGGAGGAGGCGGCCGGGGTCTTTCCCCGCGCGCTGTTCCGTGAGCTGTCGCGCACCGGGCTGCTGGGCCTTCCGTATCCGCAGGAGTACGGGGGCGGGGAGCAGCCGTACGAGGTGTATCTCCAGGTGCTGGAGGAACTGGCGGCGGCCCGGCTGACGGTGGGGCTCGGGGTGAGCGTGCACACCCTGGCCTGTCACGGGCTGGCCGGCTTCGGCACCAAGGAGCAGCGCGCCGAGTGGCTGCCGGCGATGCTGGGGGAGGGGCTGCTGGGGGCGTACGCGCTGTCCGAGCCGGCCGCCGGGTCCGATGCGGCGAGTCTGCGGACCCGGGCCGTACGGGACGGCGACGACTGGATTCTGACCGGCACCAAGGCGTGGATCACCCATGGCGGCATCGCGGACTTCTACACCGTGATGGCCCGCACCGGGGCGGACGGGCCTGGTGGGATCACCGCGTTCCTGGTGCCGGGGGACGCGGCCGGGCTCAGCGCCGCCGCCCCCGAGCGGAAGATGGGCATGAACGGTTCGCCGACCGCCCAGCTGCACTTCGACGGGGTGCGGGTGCCGGATGCCCGTCGGCTCGCCGACGAGGGCGCGGGGCTGCGGCTGGCGCTGGCCGCGCTGGACTCGGGGCGGCTGGGCATAGCCGCCTGTGCCATCGGGGTGGCCCAGGCGGCGCTGACGGCCGCGCTGGAGTTCGTGCTGGGGCGTCAGCAGTTCGGCAAGCCCGTCGCCGACTTCCAGGGGCTGCGGTTCATGCTCGCCGACCTGGCCACCCAGATCGAGGCGGGCCGGGCGCTGTATCTGGCGGCGGCCCGGCTGCGGGACGCGGGGGAGCCGTTCGGCCGGCAGGCGGCGATGGCCAAGCTGTTCTGCTCCGACACCGCGATGCGGGTGACCACCGACGCCGTACAGCTGATGGGCGGGTACGGCTACACCGCCGATTTCCCGGCCGAACGCTATATGCGGGAGGCGAAGGTGCTCCAGATCGTGGAGGGCACCAATCAGATTCAGCGCGCCGTCATCGCCAGCCGGCTGATCGGCGGCGGCAAGGACCGCGGCAGCCGGCGCGGTTAGCCGCGGTTCAGGCCGCCCGGCTCATCAGGTCGGTCACCCGGCCCGCCCGGGTGGCCGGCGCGGTCGCGTGCGAGAACGGCTGGAGGCGCCAGTGCAGGCCCTCCGGCAGCGCGACCCGGCCCGGGTGACCGGCCGGCGGCTCCACCGGCAGGAACACCACGGCGCCGTCCCCGTCCCCGCCCACCCGGCGCCCGGAGCCGGCGCACACGGTGAGGCCGAACGGCTGCCACCGGGTGGGGCACCAGGCGTGCTCGGGCAGCGTCAGGTCCCGCTCGGCCAGCGCGACGGGCTGGGCGCACTCCGGGCACCAGACGCGTACCGCCCAGCTGTCGAGATGGTCGGCGGCCCCTTCAGCCGGCTCGGCCGGCTCATCGGGATCGCCGTCTTCCAGAAGATCGGGTTCATCGTCGATGCGGTGGACAGTGGTCGGTACGGAGCGCATGGCATCCCCCTCGGACGGCGCGGTGGCCTGGGCCACAGCAAGCACTTCCCGCCGGTCAGCGCGGTTAATCGCGGCGTTGATCAGGACCCCGACGGGAGTTTGTGGCGTTCATCACACTGGATCGCGGCGAGTGGGGGCGCCGCCGATCACCTGGCATCCTCACGCCCACCCACCCCCCAACCACCCCTGCTGGGAGCCGCCTTGACCACCGAAACCCACCCCGCCGCCCCCGAACCGCTGTGGCGCCCGGCGCCCGAACGGATCGCCGCCGCCCACCTGACCCGCTTCCACGTCTTCGCCGCCGAGCAATACGGCGCGCCCGACCCCGTACCGGATGATCCGGCCGCCGGATACGCGGCGCTGCACCGCTGGTCGGTGACCGGGCTCGACGCCTTCTGGCGGGCCGTCGCCGACTGGTTCGCGGTGGATTTCCACAGCCCGTACCAGCGGGCACTGGCCGATCCGGCGATGCCGGGTGCGAGCTGGTTCCCCGGGGCGACCCTCAACTACGCCGAACACGCGCTGCGGGCCGGCCTGGAGCCGGGGCGGGCGGCGGAGCCGGCGCTGCTGCGGGTGGACGAGAGCCAGCGGCCCGAGCCGGTCAGCTGGGAGCAACTGCGCCACCGGGTGGGCTCGCTGGCCGCCGCGCTGCGCCGGCTCGGGGTGCGGCCGGGGGACCGGGTCAGCGGCTATCTGCCCAACATCCCCGAGGCCGTCGTGGCGCTGCTGGCGAGTGCCGCGGTGGGCGCCGTATGGACCTCCTGCGCACCGGACTTCGGGGCGCGCAGCGTGCTGGACCGGTTCGCCCAGGTGGAGCCGGTGGTGCTGATCACCGTGGACGGCTACCGGTACGGCGGCAAGGAGCACGACCGCCGGGCGGCGGTCGCCGAACTGCGCCGCGAACTGCCCTCGCTGCGCGCGGTGATCCATGTGCCGCTGCTGGGCACGGAGGCGCCCGAGGGCACCCTGGAGTGGGCGGAGCTGACCGGGGACGCGGTGGAACCGGAGTTCACGGCCGTGCCGTTCGACCATCCGCTGTGGGTGCTGTACTCCTCGGGCACCACCGGGCTGCCCAAGGCGATCGTGCAGTCCCAGGGCGGCATCCTGCTGGAACACCTCAAGCAGCTGGGGCTGCACTGCGATCTGGGGCCCGGCGACCGGCTGTTCTGGTACACCTCCACCGGCTGGATGATGTGGAACTTCCTGGTATCCGGGCTGCTGACCGGCACCACGGTGGTGCTGTACGACGGCAGCCCCGGACATCCGTCCGTCGATGCCCAGTGGCGGATCGCCGAGCGGACCCGGGCCACGCTGTTCGGCACCTCCGCCGCCTATGTGATGGCGTGCGCCAAGGCCGGGGTGCGGCCGGGCCGGGACCTGGAGCTGAGCGCCACCCGCTGCGTGGCCACCACCGGATCGCCGCTGCCGCCCGACGGGTTCCGCTGGCTGCACGAGGAGGTGGACCCGGGGCTGTGGATCGCCTCGGTCAGCGGCGGCACCGATGTGTGCAGCTGCTTCGCGGGGGCGGTGCCGACGCTGCCGGTGTATCTGGGCGAGTTGCAGGCGCCGTGCCTGGGCACCGACCTGCGCTCCTGGGACCCGGCGGGGAAGCCGCTGGTGGACGAGGTGGGGGAACTGGTGGTGACGACGCCGATGCCGTCGATGCCGCTGCGGTTCTGGAACGACCCGGACGGCGCCAGGTACCGGGAGAGCTATTTCGACACCTATCCCGGGGTGTGGCGGCACGGCGACTGGATCACCCTGACCTCCCGCGACACCGTCATCATCCATGGCCGGTCCGACTCGACCCTGAACCGGCAGGGGGTACGGATGGGGTCGGCCGACATCTACGAGGTGGTGGAACGGCTGCCGCAGATCAGGGAGTCGCTGGTGCTGGGGGTGGAGGAGCCGGGCGGGGGGTACTGGATGCCGCTGTTCGTCCGGCTCGCGGACGGGGTGGTGCTGGACGAGGAACTGCGGGCCGTGATCCGGCGCACCATCCGGGAGCAGCTGAGTCCGCGTCATGTGCCCGACGAGATCCTCGCGATCGACGCCGTGCCGCACACACTGACCGGGAAGCGGCTTGAGGTGCCGGTGAAGCGGCTGCTTCAGGGCACGCCGCTGGAGAAGGCGGTCAACGCGGGGTCGGTGGACGATCTGGCGGCGCTGCGGTTCTTCGAGCGGCTGGCCCGCGAGCGGGCGACTGTCAGTGGCGATGATTACGGTGGGTGATCGTAAGGTTCTGATCCGTTGAAGGGGGAATCATGGCACGGCACGGGAACGGGCGGCCGGTCGGCCGCCGGGAGAGCACCGGCACGGTGGGGGTGATCCCGGACGCCGCGGGCTTTGCCCGGATGCGCCGCTACCGGAGCTTCCGCTTCACCGACCACGGTGGCTATCTGCGGCACACCGAGCGGCTGCTGCGAACGCTGGCGGGTGAGGCGGGGCATGTGCGGGTGGCGCTGTTCGACCCGGAGGGCTTCGCGGTGTGGTGCGCGCGGGAGCGTCTGGAGCCGGACAGCGCGCTGAGCCGGGCCCGGTACACGGCGGTGGACGCGGCGCGCGGCGCCACACTGCCCTTCACCGGGCGGCGCCCGCTGCGCGGGCTGCTGCCGGAACTGCTGGTGGAGCGCGAGCGGTTGCGGTGCTGGGAGCGGGCCACGGCGGTGCTGGGCGAGGCAGGCGGGTGTGTGCGCTGCGGGGAGCCGCTGGCCCGCTGCGCGTTCCGGCGGGCCGCCGGGGTGCTGCCACTGCTCCTGGCGGGGCCGGGCGGGCCGGGCGGGCCGGGCGGGACGAGCGGGCAGCGCCGGCATGTGGTGTGCACGGTGCTGGTGCGGGGCGTGCCGCTGTCGGCCGTGCTGGACGCGGCCCCGGAGCCGACCGAAGCGGCGACGCTGGCGCTGTGCGCGGTGCTGGCGGTGGCTCTGGCCACCGGTGCCCCCGGTGGCCTGGTCCTGCGGACGACGGCGCGGCGCGGTCGTACGGAGGCGATGGGCTGGCGGCTTGAGGCCGGTGAGGTCGTGCCGCTGACCGAACCCGAGGTCTTCAGCGCCTACTGCACCGACCCCCTGACCGGCGACCCGATCCCACCCGAACACGGAGTCGACTACCGCGACGCCCCAGCCTTGCCGGCCATCCTCTGCGAGGGCGGATAGCAACCCCCGGGCCCGGAGCCGCCGGGGGGCGTGGAAGCGACACCCGGGGGCCAGTACGACGATGCCCGCCCCCACCGCCAACAGGTGGCGGTGAACCGGACCGACGCGGCCCGCCCCCCGGGCGCCGCCAGGTCCGGTCGGGACCTGTCGGTTCCCGGTACCTGGGGCACAGGGTGACGGTGTGCCGCCCGGTCCACCCCGCGAACCCCGCAGAGGCGGACGGGGCGCCGGTCCGGCGGGGTCCTGGGCCGGGGCGGTGCCGCTTGTCGGGTGGGCCCGGATGCCGGGTCGGCCGTTCCGTTGCCTGCGGTCGGGGACACCTCCCGGCCGCAGCGCGGGGGAGTCCCGAGCCTGAGCGGCGCTGTCCGCCGGGCAGCTCCCCCGGTGTCGGCTCGGGCGATCGGCCTGCCCGTGTCCGGGCATCTCCCGGCCCAGCGCTGGGGGACTCCTGGGACCGGCCGCTGTCGTCCGCCATGGGGCAGGGCCTCGGCGCCGGCCCGGCCGATCGGCCGGGGGGAGGCGTCGGTTCGTGCGATGTGGAGCGGGGCCGGTGCGGGCTTCGCGGCCGGGGTCCGGACGCAATTCTCCGGCCCGGGGCCGAACCAGCCGCGCCGCAGGCGGCGCGTCGTGGAGCCGGTGCCCGATGGGCACCGGCTCCACGACGGAGTCAGTCGGCGGACAGGGCGGCCTGGGCCGCCGTACGGGCCTCTTCCGCCGATTCGGCCGCCCGGGCGGCTGCCGCCGCCCGTTCGCACTGGGACAGGGTGTGGCGGGCCAGGGTGGCGCGGACGTAGGGGATGGCGGAGGCGCTCATCGACAGGCTGGTGACGCCCAGGCCGGTCAGCACACAGGCCAGCAGCGGGTCGGAGGCCGCCTCGCCGCACACGCCGCAGCTCTTGCCCTCGGCCTTGGCCGCGTCGGCGGACAGCGCCACCAGGTCCAGCAGCGCCGGCTGCCACGGGTCCTGAAGCCGGGAGACCGCCCCGACCTGGCGGTCGGCGGCGAAGGTGTACTGCGCCAGGTCGTTGGTGCCCAGCGACAGGAACTCCACCTCCTGGAGCACCGAGCGGGCCCGCAGCGCCGCCGACGGGATCTCCACCATCGCGCCGAACTTCGCCCGCAGCCCCGCCGCGCGGCACGCGTCCGCGAACGCCTTCGCGTCCGCCCGGTCGGCCACCATCGGGGCCATCACCTCAAGGTAGACCGGCAGCCCCTCGGCCGCCCGCGCCAGCGCCCGCAGCTGGGTGTCCAGCACCTCGGGGTGGTCCAGCAGCGTCCGCAGTCCGCGGACGCCGAGTGCCGGGTTGGGCTCCTCGCCCGGGGAGAGGAAGGCCAGCGGCTTGTCCGCGCCGGCGTCCAGCACCCGCACCACCACCCGGCCCTCGGGGAACGCCTCAAGGACCTGGCGGTAGGTGGCGGTCTGGGTCTCCAGCGACGGCGCCCGCTCGCTGTCGTCCAGGAACAGGAACTCGGTACGGAACAGGCCCACGCCCTCCGCGCCGGCCTCCAGCGCGCCCGCCACATCGGCCGGGCCGCCGATGTTCGCCAGCAGCGGCACCTTGTGACCGTCCGAGGTGGCCCCGGGGCCGGTCGACGCCGCCACCGCGGCCTTGCGCTCCTCGGCCGCCCGCGCCAGCGCCGCCCGCTGCTCACCGCTGGGGTTCACGGTGATCTCCCCGGTGCTGCCGTCCACCGCGACGACCGTGCCCTCGGCCAGCTCCCCGACGCCGGGCAGCGCCACCACGGCGGGCACCCCCAGCGCCCGCGCCAGGATCGCGCTGTGGCTGGTCGGGCCGCCCTCCTCGGTGATGAAGCCGAGCACCAGCGCCGGATCGAGCAGCGCGGTGTCCGCCGGCGCCAGATCGCGTGCCACCAGCACGAACGGCTCGTCGCTGTCCGGCACCCCGGGCATCGGCACCCCCAGCAGCCGGGCCACGATGCGGTTGCGTACATCGTCCAGGTCGGCGACCCGGCCGGCCAGATACTCACCCGCGGCGGCCAGCAGCTCCCGGTACGCGCCGAACGCGTCGTACACCGCACGCTCGGCGGTGCTGCCGCCGGCCACCCGGCGCTCCACGTCCGCCATCAGCTCCGGGTCCTGCGCCATCAGAGCCTGTGCCTCAAGGACCGCCTGGGCCTCGCCACCGGCGAGATTGCCGCGCGCGACGAGGTCCGCGGCCACGGCGTCCACCGCCTGCCGGGCCCGCGCCGTCTCGTGCCCGGTGTCCTGCCCGGGCACCTGCCCGGCCGGCGGCTCCAGCACCGCGGTGCCCATGTGCCGTACCTCACCGATGGCCACGCCATGACTGACGCCGACTCCCTGCAGCATTGTCTCCATCACACCTGTCTCCGTCAGTTCCAGCCGAAAAGCGGGTCACCGGCCCGGACCTCGATGTCCGCGGCGACGTCGGACAGGGCGTCGGCGGGCGCCTGGAGCGCCACCACCGGGCACACCGGCGACTTGCCCGCCGCCGCCACCGCGGCCGGGTTCCACCGCACCACCGGGTCACCCCGGCGCACCGTGTCGCCCTTGTTGGCCAGCGGCTCAAAACCCTGTCCGTCCAGTTGAACCGTATCGAGGCCCAGATGGGTGAGGACGCCCCGTCCCCCTTCATCGACCACCACATAGGCGTTCGGCCGCAGCGAGACGATGATGCCGTCGACCGGGGCCACCGCCGTACACGGGGCGAGCGGTGGCTCGACGGCCGCGCCGGAGCCGACCACCGCCTCGGCGAACGCCGGATCGGGGACGTCCGCGAGGGGGATGGCCCGCCCGGCCACCGGCGATGTAACAGTGGTCATGAAGGGCCTCTCAAAGGGCGAAAACAGTCAGGGTCCATCACTTTTCGGACGGCACGCCATATAAAAGCGTAAGTCATGGGATCCGGAGCCCCCCGATCACCGGTCGCCCCGCGCGGTACCCGACCCGCCCAGCCCGGTAAGGTCAAGGCGCACATCGGCCGGAACAGGCATGAACAAAACAGGAGGCTTCCGGGTGGACGTCCAGGAGACGGACATTCAGACCGACCGGGTCTTCACCATCCCCAACATCCTCAGCATGGCCAGACTGCTGGGCGTGCCCGTGTTCCTGTGGCTGGTTCTGTCACCGGTCTTCGACGGCCCGAACCGGGACGGCTGGGCCCTGCTGGTCCTGGTCTTCAGCGGAGTGAGCGACTACCTCGACGGCAAGCTCGCCCGGCGCTGGAACCAGGTCTCCGGCCTGGGCCGGATCCTGGACCCGGCCGCCGACCGGCTCTACATCCTGTCCACCCTCGTCGGCCTCACCTGGCGCGACATCCTCCCCTGGTGGCTGACCGCGCTGCTGCTGGCCCGCGAGGCCATGATGGCCGTCACCGTCTTCGTCCTGGACCGCCGCGGCTACGCCCCGCCCCAGGTCAACTATCTGGGCAAGGCCGCCACCTTCAATCTGATGTACGGCTTCCCGCTGCTGCTGCTCAGTGACGGCAGTGGCGCCATCGCCTCACTCGCCGCCATTTTCGGATGGGCGTTCGTCGGCTGGGGTACAGCGCTCTACTGGTGGGCAGGAGTCCTGTACGTGGTCCAGGTCCGCCGGATCCTCACGGCGGATGCCACGGCCGACTGAGCCCGCCCTGGCAGTGTCGCAGGGGCCTGGCGCCCGCACGTGCCGCTGTTTTCCGGGGAAGCCACCCCGGGCCCGGGCCCCTCCAGACGGGTGCGGTCGGCATGACTGCCGTCTCCCCAAGGAGGACACTTCCGATATGAAGGCCGTCGTAATGGCTGGTGGCGAAGGCACCCGGCTTCGCCCCATGACCGCGAGCATGCCCAAGCCGCTGTTGCCGGTCGCGAATCGCCCGATCATGGAACACGTGCTCCGGCTGCTCAAGCGGCACGGTCTCACCGAGACCGTGGTCACCGTGCAGTTCCTCGCCTCCCTCGTCAAGAACTACTTCGGCGACGGCGAGGAGCTGGGGATGGACCTCACCTACGCCAACGAGGAGAAGCCCCTGGGCACGGCCGGAAGTGTGAAGAACGCCGAGGAAGCCCTCAAGGACGACTCCTTTCTGGTGATCTCCGGGGACGCCCTCACCGACTTCGACCTCACCGACCTCATCACCTTCCACCGTGAACGCGGCGCCCTGGTCACCGTCTGTCTCACCCGGGTGCCCAACCCACTCGAATTCGGCATCACCATCCTCAAGGAGGACGGCCGGGTCGAACGCTTCCTGGAGAAACCCACCTGGGGCCAGGTGTTCTCCGACACCGTGAACACCGGCATCTACGTGATGGAGCCCGAGGTCTTCGACTACGTCGAACCCGACGTCCCCGTCGACTGGTCCGGCGACGTCTTCCCCCGGCTGATGAAAGAGGGCCGGCCCATCTACGGCTACGTCGCAGAGGGCTACTGGGAGGACGTGGGCACCCACGAGAGCTACGTCAAGGCCCAGGCCGACGTCCTGGAGGGCAAGGTCGACGTCGACATCGACGGCTTCGAGATCTCCCCCGGAGTCTGGATCGCCGAAGGCGCCGAGGTACACCCCGACGCCAAACTGCGCGGTCCGCTCTACATCGGCGACTACGCCAAGATCGAAGCCGGCGCCGAAGTACGCGAACACACCGTCATCGGCTCCAACGTCGTCGTCAAGTCCGACGCCTTCCTGCACAAGGCAGTGATCCACGACAACGTCTACCTCGGCCCGCAGAGCAATCTGCGCGGCTGCGTCATCGGCAAGAACACCGACATCATGCGCGCCGCCCGGATCGAGGACGGCGCCGTCATCGGCGACGAGTGTCTGGTCGGCGAAGAATCCATCATCCAGGGCAACGTCCGCGTCTACCCGTTCAAGACCATCGAGGCCGGCGCCTTCGTCAACACCTCCGTCATCTGGGAATCCCGCGGCCAGGCCCACCTCTTCGGCGCCCGCGGCGTCTCCGGGATCCTCAATGTGGAGATCACCCCCGAACTCGCCGTCCGGCTCGCCAGCGCCTACGCCACCACCCTGAAAAAGGGCTCCACCGTCACCACCGCCCGCGACCACTCCCGGGGCGCCCGCGCCCTCAAACGCGCCGTGATCTCCGCCCTCCAGGCCAGCGCCATCGACGTCCGCGACCTGGAGAACGTCCCGCTGCCCGTCGCCCGCCAGCAGACCGCCCGCGGCAGCGCGGGCGGCGTCATGATCCGCACCACCCCCGGCGTACCCGACTCCCTCGACATCATGTTCTTCGACGAACGCGGCGCCGACCTCTCCCAGGCCGGACAGCGCAAGCTCGACCGCGTCTACGCCCGCCAGGAGTACCGCCGCGCCTTCCCGGGGGAGATCGGCGACCTGCGCTTCCCCGCCAGCGTCTTCGACGCCTACACCGGTGCCCTCATCCGGGCCGTCGACACCACCGGCGTCCCCGAATCCGGACTCAAGATCGTCGTGGACGCCGCCAACGGCAGCGCGGGACTGGTGCTGCCCAGCCTGCTCGGCCGGCTCCGCGTCGACTCCCTGGTCATCAACCCCGGCCAGGACGAGGCCCGTCCCACCGAGACCGCCGAGACCCGGCGCGCCGGACTCGTCCGGCTCGGCGAAATGGTCTCCTCCTCCCGCGCCGCCTTCGGCGTCCGCTTCGACCCCGTCGGCGAACGGTTCGCCCTCGTCGACGAACGCGGTCGCATCATCGAGGACCAGCGCGCCCTGCTCGTGATGCTCGACCTGATCGCCGCCGAACGCCGCAGCGGCCGGGTCGCGCTGCCCGTCACCACCACCCGCATCGCCGAACAGGTCGCCGCCTACCACGGCACCCAGGTGGAGTGGACCACCACCTCACCCGACGACCTCACCCGTGCCGCCGGCAAGGACGCCGTCTTCGGCGGGGACGGCCAGGGCGGCTTCATCATCCCCGAGTTCTCCAGCGTCTTCGACGCCACCGCCGCCTTCGCCCGGCTCACCGGCCTGGTGGCCCGCACCCAGCTCTCGCTCAGCCAGATCGACGCCCGCATCCCCCGCGCCCACGTCCTGCGCCGCGCGGTGGCCACCCCCTGGGCGGTCAAGGGCCTGGTCATGCGGCGCGTCGTGGAGGCGGCCGGCGACCGCTCCATCGACACCACCGACGGAGTACGGGTCGTGGAACCCGACGGCCGCTGGGTACTGGTGCTGCCCGACCCGGCCGAGGCCGTCACCCACCTGTGGGCCGAGGGCCCCGACGACGCCACCGCGCAGGAACTGCTGGAGCACTGGTCGGCGGTGGTCGAGGGCGCCGACCACTGACCGGCCCCACCGGCTGACCACCCGGCCCGGACCGTACGGTCGCACCGCCTCCCCAGGGGCCCGTTTCGAACTCCCCCGGGGCGGCGTGCGACCATGTCCGCCATGTCATCGCAGCCCAACGGGCCACGCCCGCCGGCGCGCCCCGACGCCTCTATGTCGCTGCTGACCACCGTCATGAACCACACCCTCGACGAGGGTTACGCCCAGGCGGCGGCACGCAGACACAGCGAGGGCACCTCGGGCCTGCCACGCAGCCTGCGCGCCAAGCTCTGGCTGGCCGCCGGCCTGGTGCTGGCCGGCCTGGTGGTCACCCTCGGCGCCGTCCAGGCCCGAGAAGCGGCGCCCACCGTCGCCCGGGAACGCCAGGAACTCCTGGACCGGGTCGAATCCGGCACCGAGGCGATGGACGCGCTCCAGCACGAGGTGGACGCGCTGCGCACCGAGGTCGCCGCCAAGCAGCGCGAACTGCTCAGCGACAGCGGCGGTGACCCCGGTGAACTCACCGCGCTGCTCGCCGGAGCCAGCGCCGTCCAGGGCCCGGGGCTCGAACTCGTCATCAATGACGCCAAGGGCGTGGCCGAGGGCGGCGGGGACGCCAGGGAGGGCTCCGGCTTCGACAGCGGCCGGGTCCGGGACCGCGACCTCCAGCGGGTGGTCAACGGACTGTGGACCTCGGGCGCCGAGGCCATCGCCGTCAACGGGCAGCGGCTGACCGCCGTGTCGGCCATCCGCGCGGCCGGCGACGCCATCCTCGTCGACAACCGGCCGCTGGTCCCGCCGTACACCGTCCAGGCCATCGGCGATCCGGAAGCCCTGCGGGCCCGCTTCGACACCACGGTGGACGGCCAGTACCTGGGCGTGCTGCGCGACAACTACGGCATCCGTGCCGCCACCTCCGACAAGCAAGAGATCCGCATACCCGCCGCCACCAGCCTCACGGTCCGGACGGCGGAACCCGCGGACACGGGAGAAGGAAACACACAGTGATCGCCGTACTGGGGCTCGTGCTGGGCGTCGTGGCCGGAATCCTCACCCGGCCCGTGGTGCCCATGGGACTTGAGCCGTATCTGCCGATCGCCGTCGTCGCGGCGCTCGACGCGGTCTTCGGCGGGCTGCGCGCCATGCTGGACGGGATGTTCGACGACAAGGTCTTCGTCGTCTCCTTCCTGTCCAATGTCGTGGTCGCCGCGCTGATCGTCTTCCTCGGCGACAAGCTCGGCGTGGGCGCCCAGCTGTCCACCGGCGTGGTGGTGGTCCTGGGCATCCGGATCTTCTCCAACGCCGCCTCCATCCGCCGACACCTCTTCCGGGCGTGAGCGGCATGAGCGACCCCGAGCAGGACCGCGACCCCGAGCAGCCCCGGCCGAAGCCGAAGCTCAAGCCGCAGCTGGGACAGCAGCCGGAGCCGGAGCCGGGCCCGGGGCCGGTGCGGCCCGCGCCGCCCGCCGCACCGGCCCCGCCCGCTCCCTCCCCTCCGTCCGCCCCGTCCGCCCCACTCAGCGGGCGGGCGGCCCTGCGGGCCGGCCTGTGGCCGCCGCGCGTCACCCGCAGCCAGCTGATCGTGGCCGGACTGCTCTTCGTCCTCGGCCTGGGGCTGGCCATCCAGGTACGGGCCGCCAGCGCCGATGACAGTGCCCTGCGCGGCGCCCGCCCCGAGGACCTGGTGCGCATCCTCAGCGATCTTGAGGACCGCACCGGCCGCCTGGAGGACGAGAAGAATGCCCTGGAGGAGCAGCGCACCGATCTGGAGACCAGCTCCGACCAGGCCGAGGAGGCCCGCCGGCAGACCGCCGAGCGTGAGCGGCAGCTGGGCATCCTGGCCGGCACGGTGGCCGCCCAGGGGCCGGGGATCGAGCTGCGGGTGACCGACCCGCGCGGCGCGGTGCGCGCCGACATGCTGCTGGACGCGGTCCAGGAGCTGCGGGCGGCCGGGGCCGAGGCGATCCAGATCAACGGCGTACGGATCGTGGCCGGGACGTTCTTCACCGACGAGAACGGCCAGGTGCGCATCGACGGCCGGACGGTGACGGCCCCGTTCGTGATCGACGCCATCGGACGGCCGCAGGACCTGGAACCGGCGCTGAACATCCCCGGCGGGGTGGTGCAGTCCCTGGAGAAGGAGCAGGCCACGGTGACGGTGGAGCGGCCGGAGACGGTCGTGGTGGACGCCTTGCGATCGGCAGAGCGCCCTGACTACGCTCAGTCGTCACCGTAGCCGGGTGCCATCGCCGGGGGGCTGCCCGTTGTGGTGGCTCTCGGTAAGGGAAACTGAATGCGGGCCGCGTACGTTGGCAGAGTGTCCGGCGCGGCGGATGAGAGACAATGGACCGCCCGTCCACTGACGGGTCGGGCTAGGTGCGAGGGGATCGCTGGTGAGTTTTTTCGCTAGGTTGTTCGGCAGGCGTCAGGGTGGCTCGCACAGCGCCGCACGGCCTCATGCCCGCAGGGGCGAGCAGCCTGCGGGAGCGCCCGCCACGGAGGCGGGACGCCCGCTGTTCCGTGACGAGGTCGACGGCCAGGCCGGCGGCATAGGCTCCCAGGCTCCCGCGGCGCAGGCCGGCGGCACGCCCTGCGGTCGCTGCGGCAGCCGCAACGCCCCGTCGAGCCGGTACTGCTCGCAGTGCGGCAACCCGCTGCGGCCGGGTGTGGAGGGCCTCTCGGAGACCACCTCCACGATCTCGATCTCCGGCCTGGAGGCGTACGACTCCGAGGTCACCGGGCAGCACGCGGTGATGCCCGCGCTGTCCCCCGAGGCCCAGGCCGCGGTGGACGCGCTGCCGCCCGGCTCGGCGCTGCTGGTGGTCCGGCGCGGGCCGAATTCGGGCAGCCGCTTCCTGCTGGACGGTGACCTCACCACCGCCGGCCGCCATCCGCAGAGCGACATCTTCCTGGACGATGTGACGGTCTCCCGCCGCCATGTGGAGTTCCGCCGCCGTCCGGAGGGCGGTTTCTCGGTGTTCGACGTGGGCAGCCTCAATGGCACCTATGTCAACCGCGAGCCCATCGACTCCGCGGTGCTCGCGCACGGTGACGAGGTGCAGATCGGTAAATACCGGCTGGTCTTCTTCACCGGCCAGTACGGTGGGTGACGGCTCCCGGAGAGCGCACGGCGCCGCCCGGCGGTGTTCGACTATCCAAATGCCCCGGTCACGACCTAGGGTTGCTGTGTGAACCAGCTCGACGTCGTGGGTGTCAGGGTCGAATTGCCCAACAACCAGCCCATCGTGCTCCTCCGTGAAGTGGACGGCGATCGCTACCTCCCCATCTGGATCGGCCCCGGGGAGGCCACCGCGATCGCCTTCGCCCAGCAGGGGCTGGCCCCTGCCCGACCGCTGACGCACGACCTGCTGAAGAACGTGCTGGAGGCGATCGGGCAGGAGCTCACCGCCGTACGGATCACCGATCTGCGCGAGGGTGTCTTCTACGCCGAGCTGGTGTTCGCCAGCGGGGTCGAGGTCAGCGCCCGGCCCTCCGACGCCATAGCGCTCGCACTGCGGGCCGGCACCCCCATCTACAGCAGCGAAGGGGTGCTGGACGACGCGGGGATCATCATCCCCGACGAGCAGGAGGACGAGGTGGAGCGGTTCCGGGAGTTCCTGGACCAGATCTCCCCCGAGGACTTCGGCTCCGGCAATCAGTAGCGGGGCGTGGCGATCGTTGACCCGCTGAGTGTGCATGCTTAGCGTCTGTGGGGCATGTCTTGGGAGGAGCGCTGTGCGCGTGCTCATCGTCACACCCGGTGAGCGACGAGGGCACGGTCGGGGCGTGCGGAACGGAGGCCGGCGTGACAGGTAATGGCGAGGGTACGGCGGCGGGCGGGATCTCCCCGCTGCCGGGCGCGCCGCCGCACCGCCCGCTGCGGGCGCCGGCCGCCCCCCAGGGGCACGGCGCCGAGCGGGAACAGCTCGGCTACCGGGGCCCCAGCGCCTGCGCCGCCGCCGGGATCACCTACCGGCAGCTGGACTACTGGGCGCGCACCCAGTTGGTGCAGCCCAGCATCCGCCCGGCGCACGGCTCGGGCACCCAGCGGCTGTACAGCTTCCAGGACATCCTGGTGCTCAAGATCGTCAAGCGGCTGCTGGACGCCGGGGTCTCGCTCCAGAGCATCCGCACGGCGGTGCGCGCCCTGCGCTCCGCCGACCTCGCGGAGCTGGCCGGGCTGACCCTGATGAGCGACGGTGCCACCGTCTACCGCTGTGAGTCCCCCGAGGAACTGGCCGAGCTGCTGCGCGGCGGCCGGGGCATCTTCGGCATCGCCGTCGGGGCGGTGTGGGGGGACGTGGAGACGGCACTGGCGCAGCTCCAGGCCGAGCGGGTGGACAGCGGCGAGGTGATCACCGGCCGCCACCCCTCCGACGAGCTGGCCCGCCGCAGACAGCGCGGCACCCGCTGATCCGGGCGATTGTCAGAGCCGTACGGCACCATCGGGAGGGTGAGAGGCCAGCCGACGATCCTGCACCTCGACATGGACGCCTTCTACGCCTCGGTGGAGCAGGCCGCCAAGCCGTCGCTGCGGGGCAAGCCGGTGATCGTGGGCGGGCTCGGCCCGCGCGGCGTGGTGGCCACCGCCTCGTACGAGGCCCGGCGGTTCGGGGTGCACTCGGCGATGCCGATGGCCCAGGCCCGGCGGCGCTGCCCGAACGCGGCCTATCTGTATCCGCGCTTCGACGTCTACCGCGCGGTCAGCGACACCGTGATGGGGATGCTGCGCGAACTGTCCCCGCTGGTGGAGCCGCTCAGTCTGGACGAGGCGTTCGTCGATCTGGCGGCCGGGGGCTCGGCCCACACGGCGCGCGAGGCCGAGACGGTGGGCCACCAGCTGCGCGGCCGGATCCTGGCCGCCACCACCCTGACAGGCTCGGTCGGTCTGGCCGGCTCCAAGATGCTCGCCAAGATCGCTTCGGAGCGGGCCAAGCCGGACGGCCTTGAGCTGATCGTGCCCGGCACCGAGCGGGAACTGCTGGCTCCGCTGCCGGTACGCACCCTGCCCGGGGTCGGCCCGGCCACCGATGGCGTACTGCGCCGGGCCGGGATCAGCACCGTGGGCGATGTGGTGCGGGCCGGCGAGGTCGAACTGCTGCGGCTGCTCGGCACCGCGCACGGCGGCGGGGTGCATGCCATGGCGCTGGGCATCGACGACCGCCCGGTGGTCGCCGAACGGGACGCCAAATCGGTGTCGGTGGAGGACACCTTCGATGTGGACCTCACCGACCGGGCCCGGGTGCGCCACGAGGTGGACCGGCTGGCCGAGCGGTGTGTGCGCCGGCTGCGCGAACACGGCCGGTCCGGGCGCACCGTGGTGCTGAAGGTGCGCAGCCACGACTTCTCCACCCTGACCCGCTCGGACACCCTGCGCGGGCCGACCGACGATCCGGCGGTGGTGCGGGAGCTGGCCGCCCGGCTGCTGGAGGGGGTGGACACCACCAACGGCGTCCGGCTGCTGGGTGTTGGTGTCACCGGACTGGCGGATTTCACCCAGGAGGATCTGTTCGCCCAGACGGGCGCCACCGTCGAGGCCGAAGCCGGGACCGGGGCCGAGGAGGAGGGCCGCGGGGCGGACCGGCCGGCCCCGGACCCCGGCCCCGGCCCCGGCCCCGGCTCAGAGCCCGAGCCGGCGCCCGACCGGCGCTGGCTGCCGGGACTGGATGTGACGCACACCGAGTACGGGCCCGGGTGGGTGCAGGGCAGCGGCGTGGGGCGGGTCACCGTGCGCTTCGAGACGCCCGGGTCGGCGCCGGGCCGGGTGCGTACCTTCGGCGTGGACGATCCGGCGCTCGGCCGCTCCGCCCCGCCGCCGCTTCAGCCCTCCTCGTCCGGCGGCGGCGAGGCCAGCCGGCCGAAGTCCTGATCCGGCGGCGCCGACTCCTGCTCCGGTCCCGCCATCGGCACATCGAGACCGTAGTGGTGGTACAGCTGCAACTCCTGCTCGGGGGACAGATGCCGGCCCACCCCGAAGTCCGGCGCGTCCTTGATCAGCGACCGGTCGAAGGGCACCCGCAGCGCGTCGTCGACCACCTCGCTGGGCTCCAGCGGCACAAACGCGTCCCGGCTGAAGAGACCGGTGCGCACAGCCGCCCATTCGGGTGCACCGGTCGCGTCATCCAGATAGACCTCGTCCACCGTGCCGATCTTGGCTCCATTGCGGTCGAACGCCTTGCGCCCGATCAGGCTGCGGGGATCGATATCGGTCTGCACGGTTCCTCCCACGGGTCATCACTGCCGGGCCGCACGCCCCTTCGCCCTTACGTAACGGCACATACCCGAAGCTGGCCAGTCGAGTGCTGCCGCCACCGGTCGCGGGGCTCCGGCTCCATGGTCGCAGCCCCAGGGCCGCTGGTAGGCTCGAAAACGGTTGTTGACCTCGTGCGGGAGAGTCCACCGGCCCCCGGGCCGGCGGCGCCGAAGGAGCAAATCCTCCCCGGAATCTCTCAGGCCCCCGTACCGCACGCGCGAAACCACTCTGGAAAGCAGGGTGGCGGCCGGACATCCGTCCCGGCCCCGCCCTCACCGACGGTGAAAGCCGCGCCGACGCCCCGCCCGGGGCAACGACGCGGTGAAGCTCTCAGGTTGAGATGACAGAGGGGGAGGCCGCAGCAGGCACCGCCCGGTGGTTGCGGGTCCCAGCGACCAGGAGGCCCCCAGATGTCCGAACGCCCACTCCCGCTCAGCGCGCTGGAGCACGGCTCGCCCTTCGCGGCCCGCCACATCGGCCCCGACGCGGCCGACCGGGCGAAGATGCTCGCCCACGTCGGCTTCGGCTCCCTCGACGAACTCACCACGGCCGCCGTGCCCACCTCCATCGCAGGCACCGGGCCGCTGCGGCTGCCCCCGGCCCGTACCGAGGCCGCCGTGCTGGCCGAGCTGCGCGAGCTGGCCGACCGCAACCAGGTCCTCACCCCGATGATCGGCCTGGGCTACTACGGCACCTTCACCCCGCCGGTCATCCTGCGCAACGTGATGGAGAACCCGGCCTGGTACACGGCCTACACGCCCTACCAGCCGGAGATCTCCCAGGGCCGGCTGGAGGCCCTGCTGAACTTCCAGACCGTGGTCGCCGACCTCACCGGGCTGCCCACCGCCGGTGCCTCGCTGCTGGACGAGGGGACCGCCGCCGCCGAGGCCATGGCACTGTCCCGCCGGGTCGGCAAGGTCAAGCAGGGCGTCTTCCTGGTCGACGCCGACACGCTGCCGCAGACCGTCGCCGTGCTGCGCACCCGCGCCGAACCCACCGGGGTCGAGGTGGTGGTCGCCGACCTCGCGGCGGGCATCCCGGACGCGATCGCCGAGCGCGGCGTCTTCGGCGTCCTGCTCCAGTACCCCGGCACCGGCGGTGCCGTCCGCGACCCGCGCCCCGTCATCGAACGGGCCCACGAGCTGGGCGCGATCGTCACCGTCGCCGCCGATCTGCTCGCTCTCACCCTGCTGACCTCCCCGGGCGAGCTGGGCGCCGACCTCGCGGTGGGCACCAGCCAGCGGTTCGGCGTACCGATGGGCTTCGGCGGCCCGCACGCCGGCTATCTGGCGGTCCGCGAGGCGTACGCCCGCTCGCTGCCGGGCCGGCTGGTCGGTGTCTCCCGGGACGCGGCCGGCAAGCGCGCCTACCGGCTGGCGCTCCAGACCCGCGAGCAGCACATCCGCCGCGAGAAGGCCACCAGCAACATCTGTACGGCGCAGGTGCTCCTCGCCGTGATGGCCGGCATGTACGCGGTTTACCACGGCCCGGACGGGCTCGCCGCCATCGCCCGGCGCACCCACCGGTACGCGGCGCTGCTGGCGGCCGGGCTGCGGGCCGGCGGGGTGGAGGTGGCGCACCGGGAGTTCTTCGACACCGTGACCGCCGAGGTACCTGGCCGCGCCGGGCAGGTGGTGGCCGCCGCCCGCGCGGCGGGCATCAATCTGCGGCAGGACGGCCCCGACCGGGTCGGCATCGCCTGCGACGAGACCACCACGCGTACCGAACTGGCCGCCGTCTGGGCCGCCTTCGGGGTGGACCCGGCGCTCACCGACCTCGACACTCTGGACGCCGCCACACCGGACGCGCTGCCCGGCGCGCTGCTGCGCACCGATGAATACCTCAGCCACCCCGTCTTCCACGAGCACCGCTCGGAGACCGCGATGCTGCGCTATCTGCGCCGGCTCGCCGACCGGGACTACGCGCTGGACCGGGGCATGATCCCGCTCGGCTCGTGCACCATGAAGCTCAACGCCACCGTGGAGATGGAGCCGGTCACCTGGCCGCAGTTCGCCGCGCTGCACCCGTTCGCGCCGATCGAGCAGGCCGAGGGCTACCGCACCCTGATCCGGGAGCTGGAGGACGGGCTCGCCGAGATCACCGGCTACGACAAGGTCTCGCTCCAGCCCAACGCCGGTTCGCAGGGCGAGCTGGCCGGGCTGCTGGCGGTGCGCGCGTACCACCGGGCGAACGGTGAGCCGCGGCGCACCGTGTGCCTGATCCCGTCCTCGGCGCACGGCACCAACGCCGCCAGCGCCGTGATGGCCGGGATGAAGGTGGTGGTGGTCGCCACCGGCGAGAACGGCGATGTGAACGTCGAGGACCTGCGCGCCAAGATCGAGCGGCACCGCGAGGAACTGGCGGTGCTGATGGTCACCTACCCCTCCACGCACGGGGTGTTCGAGGAGGGCATCCAGGAGATCTGCGCGGCGGTGCACGACGCGGGCGGCCAGGTGTACGTGGACGGCGCCAACCTCAACGCCCTGGTGGGGCTGGCCCGGCCGGGGCGGTTCGGCGCGGATGTCTCGCACCTGAATCTGCACAAGACCTTCTGCATCCCGCACGGTGGCGGTGGTCCCGGTGTCGGTCCGGTGGCGGTGCGCGCGCACCTGGCCCCGTATCTGCCGGGTCATCCGCTTCAGCCCTCGGCCGGTCCGGTGGACGGGCCGGTGGGCCCGGTGTCGGCGGCGCCGTGGGGCTCGGCCGGGATTCTGCCGATCTCCTGGGCCTATCTGCGGCTGATGGGGCCCGAGGGGCTGCGCGCGGCCACCCAGACCGCGGTGCTGGGGGCGAACTACATCGCCAAGCGCCTTGAGCCGCACTACCCGGTGCTGTACACCGGGCCGGGCGGTCTGGTGGCGCACGAGTGCATCATCGATGTCCGGCCGCTGACCAAGGCGACCGGGGTCAGCATCGACGATGTGGCCAAGCGGCTGATCGACTACGGGTTCCACGCCCCGACGATGTCGTTCCCGGTCGCCGGAACGCTGATGATCGAGCCGACCGAGAGCGAAAATCTGGCCGAACTCGACCGATTCTGCGATGCGATGGTCGCGATTCGTGCGGAGATCGACCGGGTGGGGGCGGGGGAGTGGCCCAAGGACGACAACCCGCTGGCCGGTGCCCCGCACACCGCGGCCCAGCTGGCGGAAGCCGAGTGGACGCACCCGTACAGCCGTGAGGACGCGGTCTTCCCCGGCGGCGCGGGCCGGGAGGACAAGTACTGGCCCCCGGTACGGCGGATCGACGGCGCCTACGGCGACCGCAATCTGGTGTGCTCCTGCCCGCCGGTGGACTCCTACGAGGGCTGACGCCCCCGGCCTCCGGGCCGGAGCACCCCCACGGGGGTGCTCCGGCCCGGGCCCGTACGGTCGCCGCCGGTCAGCCGGTCGGTGCCGCGATGGTCAGCCGGCCCGCGAGCAGCGGCAGCAGGGTGTCCACCCGCACCGGACGGTCGGCCGCGATCCCCGGCGGCGCCGGAGCGAGCGGCACCAGGACGTCGTGCGGCAGCGGGGCCCCGGCGGCCGGATCCGCCGCCGGGTCCGAGTGCAGCCACAGGGTGAGCATGTACAGCTCCGGAATCGACAGCAGCCGGGGCTGATAGCTGCCGGGAAGCGTCTGGGCGCGCCGCACGGCCCGTTCGGTCGAGGCGATATAGGGCCCTTCACCGAAATGCGAGAAAGCCCAGCCGTCGGGGGTGAGCATGGTTTCCGCGGCTCCGACGGCACGGCCGCCGCTCTCCAGCAGAAAACGCCAGCCGGTCAGTTGGGAACGGGCCGCTCCGGCGGGGTCGAGGACCGGCAGCAGCCGGTGCACGGGCAGGGGAAGTGCGGGGCGCAGGGCTCCCCGATTCAGATACAGCGGGTGCTGGGAACTCACCGTGGAGGACTGGAGTGCCGCACTCAGGCTGCGCTCGGCGGCAGCGGGGGCGGGCGGGATGTTCAGGGGCATGTCGGGTCGCCTCTCGCTTCGGAGTAGGTCGCCTCTTCCAGGGGAGACATGGCGCTAGTGGATGTTATACGACGCATGTTCTCGTTTTGTTTCCGCTAGCCGACCGGAAAAGTTTCGGCAAGAGGTAATCAGGCCGCCCTGTGTGCGAACTATCCCTGTGGGATATGCCCATGTGTGGGCCGCGCCACTCACTGCCCGGTGTTATCACCCGATGGTCGTGGGCAGGATCGGTGCACCGACGGACGAGGAGGTGTGCCGCATGGGTGCGAAACTGGCGGCCGACCGGTTCGATCTTGCTGACCGGGAGCTTTTCCGGACCCGACTGCACGCGTGTGTGGAGAGCCTGCGCCGACTGCTCGCCGAGCGGCGCTTCGACGGACCCCGCGAGTCCATCGGCCTTGAGGTGGAACTCAGCCTCGCCGACCGCGACGGCGCCCCGCGCATGGTCAATGACGCGGTGCTGGCCAGAATGGCCACCCGGGACTTCCAGACCGAGCTGGGACAGTTCACCCTCGAATTCAATATGACGCCGCGCGCCCTGGCGGGCCGGGTGTTCGACGACCTTGCCGAGGAATTGCGAATCGCCTTCGGTTATGCCGACGCGGTGGCCGGGGAATTCGGTGCCAACATCGTGATGATTGGAGTTCTGCCGACCGTCACGGGAGACGAACTGGCTCCCACCAGCCTCTCCCAGGTCGACCGCTATATGCTGCTGAACGACCAGATACTGGCGGCACGCGGCGAAAGCATCAAAGTCGAACTTTCCGGCGCCGAAACCCTGGAGCGCTCCTTCGACTCCATTGCCCCGGAATCCATCTGCACCTCCGTCCAATTCCATCTCCAGGTCACCCAGGACCGCTTCGCCGACATCTGGAACGCCGCCCAGTGCGTCACCGCCGCCCAGATCGCGGTGGGCGCCAATTCCCCCTTCGTCTTCGGCACCCAGCTGTGGCAGGAGACCCGGCCGCCGTTCTTCCTCCAGGCCACCGACAGCCGTCCCCCGGAGCTGGCCGCGCAGGGCGTACGCCCGCGCACCTGGTTCGGCGAACGCTGGATCGACTCCGTCACCGATCTCTTCGAGGAGAACCTGCGCTACTTCCCCGCACTGCTGCCGCTGTGCGACGAGGAGGACCCGCTCGCCGTCCTGGCGGCCGGCGGCATCCCACGCCTGACCGAACTGGGCCTGCACAACGGCACCGTCTACCGCTGGAACCGCCCGGTCTACGCGGTGGCGGACGGCGTACCGCATCTGCGGGTGGAGAACCGGGTGCTGCCCACCGGCCCCACCGCCACCGACACCGTCGCCAACGCGGCCTTCTACTACGGACTGGTGCGCGCCCTCGCCGACCAGGAACGCCCGGTGTGGCAGCGGCTGCCCTTCGCCGCCGCCGAGGAGAACTTCCACACCGCCTGCCGGGACGGCATCGACGCCGAGCTGACCTGGCCCGACCCGGACGGCGAGGGACTGATCACCCGCCCCGCCCCGCGGCTCATCGAGGAGACCCTGCTGCCGCTGGCCGCCGCCGGCCTGGACGCGTACGGCATCCCCGCCGCCGACCGGGACCACTACCTGTCGGTCATCGCCGAACGATGCCGCCGCCGGATCACCGGAGCCGGCTGGCAGACTCGGATCTACCACCAGGAGGTGGCGAACGGAGCCGACCGCCGCACGGCCCTGTCCCGGCTCGTGACCCGCTACTGCGAACTGGCGCGCACCGACGCGCCGGTGCACAGCTGGCCGACCGGGATCTGACCGCGCCGCGCGCCCGCACCGCTGTGCCGCCCCGGACTGTCCGGCCCTGGTGCGACGGAGCGTTGGCGCGGCGAACGGAGCGAAGGTGCGGCTGTTGAACCCGGAGAACCCCCTGTGGGCGGGCGGCGGCGGGCGGGTACCGGCGCTGCCCGGGGAGAGCGACCGGCGGACCCTGGGCCGGGAACTGCTGCTGGTGCTCGCCCTGTCGCTCGGCGCCAGCGGCGTCGCCGCGCTGATCCGCTTCATCGGGGCCCTCACCCGCCCCGGCGGTCTCGCCGACCAGGCCGCCACCCTCAACGGCTCGCGGGCCCCGGGCCGCCCCTGGCTCGACCTGGTCTGGCAGGTGTTCGCGATCAGCACCGCCCTGGTGCCGGTGCTGCTCGTCGCCCATCTGCTGCTGCGCGAACCGGGCCCGGGCGGCGCCGGGCTGCGGGTCATCGGCTTCGACCTGCGCCGGCCACGCTTCGACCTGGCCTGGGGCGCCGTCGTCGCGGCCGGCATCGGCGGCAGCGGCATCCTGCTCTACCTCGGCGCGCACGCGGCCGGCGCCAACCTCACCGTGGTGCCCGAGTCACTGCCGTCGGTGTGGTGGAAGTTCCCGGTGCTGATCGCCGCCGCGCTCCAGAACTCCATCCTGGAGGAGGTGATCGTCGTCGGCTATCTGCTGCGCCGCCTGGACCAGCTGGGCTGGAGCGCGCCCGCCGCGCTGCTCACCTCCGCCCTGCTGCGCGGCTCGTACCACCTCTACCAGGGCATCGGCGGCTTCCTCGGCAATGTGGCGATGGGCGTCATCTTCGTGTGGCTGTACCGGCGATGGGGGCGGGTGATGCCGCTGGTGGTGGCGCACGCCCTGATCGACATCGTGGCCTTCGTGGGGTACGCGCTGCTGGCCGGTCACGTGGGCTGGCTGCCCACCGCCTGATCGGGGCCGGCCAGCAACTCCCCGTCGATGACGGTCACGGCGGTGCCGGTCAGCAGCGTACGGTCGCCGGCCACCTCGACCCGTACGGTGCCACCCCGGGCGGAGAGCTGCCGGCCGGTCAGCCGCGTACGGCCGGTGCGGCGCGCCCAGAACGGGCCGAGCGCGGTGTGCGCGCTGCCGGTCACCGGGTCCTCCGGGATGCCGACGGCGGGGAAGAAGCCCCGGGAGACGAAGTCATGGCCGGCGGTGGCCGGGTCGGCGGCGGGCGCGGTGACGATGAGCCGGTCGCGGGGGTCCAGGCGCGGGGTGAGCGCGGCGACGGTCGCCTCGTCCGCCAGCTCCACCAGCAGATCACCCAGCCCGGGCCCGGTGTCGTGCACCGACAGCGGCTCGGCCCCCAGCCGGTCGGCAAGGCCGGGCGGCGTGGCGACCGGGGTGAGCGGGGCGGTCGGGAAGTCCAGCGTGATGGAGCCGGCCGCGTCCTGCGCGGTGGTGAGCACCCCCGAGCGGGTGGCGAACCGCAGCGGGCCGGCGCCGCCACCCGCGCCGTACAGCACATGCGCGGTGGCCAGGGTGGCGTGGCCGCACAGGTTGACCTCTGCGGACGGGGTCAGCCAGCGCAGCTCGTAGTCGGCGTCCGGCCGGCCGGGGGTGGGCACCGCGAAGGCCGTCTCGGACAGATTGACCTCGGCGGCCACCCGGCGCAGCCACTCCTCGGCCGGCCAGGATTCGAGCAGGACCACCCCGGCCGGGTTGCCGGCGAAGGGGCGGTCGGTGAACGCGTCGACGATGCGGATCCTCATGGCACCGCACGGTAGGCGGGGCCCGCCGAGGCGGGCCATGGCCAATCAGACGGCGGTGGACCGGGGGCCGGCCAGATAGCCGGGGAGGGGGATACCGGCGGCCAGATCGGCGGCGGGGACCGGCGTGCCGCGCCGGACACCGACCGGCACCAGCCCGCTCCAATGGGGGAGCGCCAGGTCTTCGGGATCGTCGTTGGGGCCGCCGGTACGCGCCTTGGCGGACACCTCGGTCAGCTCGATGGCCAGCACGGCGGTGGCGGCGGTCTCCTTGCGGTCGGCCGGGCGGCAGTCGGCGGACCGGCCGGGGATGGCCTGGTCGACGATCGCGTTCAGGGCGGTGGCCTTCTCCTGCGGGTCGGTCACCGGGCGGGCCGTGCCGTGCACCACTACCGAGCGGTAGTTGACGGAGTGGTGGAAGGCGGAGCGGGCCAGCACCAGGGCATCGACATGGGTGACGGTCAGACAGACCGGCAGGCCCTCGGGGGCGCCGGACGCGGTGCGCAGCGGGTAGGAGCCGGTGGAGCCGTGGACGTACAGTCGTTCGCCGATCCGGGCGTAGAGCGTGGGGAGCACGACGGGAGCGCCGTCGCGGACGAAGCCCAGATGGCACAGACAGCCGTCGTCGAGGATGCCGTGCACCAGCTCGCGGTCCCAGGAGGCGCGGTCGGCGGACCGGGTCGGGGTGGTGCGCGCGGTGCGCGGATAGCTGTCGTCGGCCGGCATGGGCGTCTCCTTGCGTCCGGTTATGCATTAGTGCATAATGTTGTTTGTGCTAGGAGATTATCGCATCACGGGTCGGGGTGCCGCCGATATCGCCGCCAGCGTGGAAGCCGGCATCGGCTCCGGAGCCCTGCCCCCCGGCCAACTCCTCCCACCCCAGCGGGAACTGGCCGCCACCCTCGCCGTCAACCCCAACACCGTCGCCGCCGCCTACCGCGTCCTGCGTGAACGCGGACTCATCGAGACCGCCGGCCGGCGCGGCAGCCGGGTACGCCACCGCCCCGACCCCGGCGCCCACCGCGAGGACACCATCCGCGTCGAAGTACCGCCCGGCGCCCGCGACATCTCCGACGGCAACCCCGACCCCGCGCTGCTGCCCCCGCTGGGCCCGGTCCTGGCCGCAGCCGCCGCCCGCTTCGCCGATACCCCGCCGCTGTACGGCACCCCGCCGGTCAGCGAACGGCTGGCCACCGCCGCCCGTACCGCACTCACCGCCGACCGGGTGCCCGCCGGCCCGCTCACCATCACCTCCGGCTCCCTGGACGCCATCGAACGCGTCCTGGCAGCCCATCTGCGCCCCGGCGACACCGTCGCCGTCGAGGACCCGGGCTGGGGCAGCCTGCTCGACCTCGTTCCGGCGCTCGGACTGCGCCCGGTACCGATGGCGGTCGACGACGAGGGGCCGCTGCCCGGCGACGCGGAACGCGCCCTGGCCGGCGGCGCCCGCGCCATGGTGGTCACCGCCCGGGCCCAGAACCCCACCGGAGCCGCCATCACCGCGGGGCGCGCCGCCACCCTGCGTGCCCTGCTGGCCGACCGTCCGGGCACCCTGCTCATCGAGGACGACCACGGCCACCACATCGTGGATCTGCCGCTGCACACCCTGGCCGGGACCACCCGGCACTGGGCGTTCGTGCGTTCCGCCGCCAAGGCGTACGGCCCCGACCTGCGGGTCGCCGTGCTCACCGGCGACGAACTGACCGTCGAACGGGTCGCCGGCCGGCACCGGCTCGGCCCGGGCTGGGTCAGTCAGCTGCTCCAGGAGACCGTCGCCGAGATCTGGCACAGCGGGGCGGTGGACCCGGCAGCGGTCGCCGCCGCGTACGGGGGCCGGCGGAACGCGCTGCGCGCCGCGCTCGCCGACCGGGGCATCCCCGCGCACGGCCGCAGCGGCATGAACCTGTGGGTGCCGGTCCCCGAGGAGACCGGCGTGGTCTCCCGGCTGCTGACCGCCGGCTGGGGTGTGGGCCCCGGCGCCCGCTTCCGGCTGTCCTCCCCACCCGGCATCCGGCTCACCGTCTCCACCCTCACCCCGGCCGACATCACCCCCCTCGCCGACGCGGTGGCCACCGCCCTCACCCCCGCCGCGGCCCGCAGATACGACTAGGCCGTCTCTTTTGGATCTTCGTGGACCAGGCCGCGTCCTCGGATGCGGTGCATCGCAAGGCGCCGGGAACTGCCCGAAGGCCCATGGGCCATGAGCACCGTGACGACGACTAATCCCTGACTTTGAGGAAGCGCATCCGGGTGGCGCCATTGCTGTCGGTGCCGCCGGCCTCGGCGTTGGTGATCTTGCCGCCGGTGAGGACGAACATCAGGTGCAGGCGCACCGTCCGGGGGCCGGAGGTGACCGTGTACTCGGTCATGATGTGGGTGGTTCCGCCTTGCTGCTCCTGCCCCACCGCGTTGATCGCGGCGAGCTGGGTGAAGCTCGTCAGGAGGGTGTCCGTGGTCTCGTCCCTGAGCCAGCCGATGATGTAGCCGCTGCCGCCGATGGCGGTACCGAGCGCGTAGCGCACATCACTGTCGATGTGGTACACCCCGGCTTCCGGCAGCACGATGTCGGATTCCGGGATCGGCACGTCGGCACCGGCCCCGGCCAGGAGGTTGGCGTGCTGCCGCTCGGTGTTGAGGAACCCGCTCACCGGCGTGAGACGGGCGCCGATCTGCCACCTTTCGGGGCAGCCGGGCGACCCGGTGACATCGATGTCCACCGACCGTTCGGCGCCGACGTTGCCGCCGGGGGCGATACCCGTCACGTCGATGCGCGGCACGAGCAGCCCACCGGTCGTGTTCCGCGCGGCATTGCACGGCGACGGGTCCAGGGCAGGCGTGTCGGGCGCGTACAGACAGCCGTCGGTGCCCCGGGTGAGGGCGTTGCCCCGGTCGGTGGAGAGGCACGGCGGGCGGGCGGTGCCGCAGCCGTCCTGGCAGGAGGCGACCGGGACGACCGGCGGGACCGGGGCGTAGGGAGTCGAGCCGTCGAGGGTGTCGCTCGTGCAGGTGACCGCGCCGTCGCAGTTGCGGCAGGTGGTCCGCAGGAACGTCGTGCCGCAGCCCGGTGCGGACGCCTGGACAGTGAGGACGAAGCTGTCGACGGTCCACTGCTTGGGGCCGACTCGGCAGCCGTCGTCGTTGCCCGTTTCCAGGTTGAGTTCGACGACGATCCTTCCCGCGAGGACGTCCGCGAGGGGCACGGTGGTGGGTGGGATGACGCCGTGGTCCTCGCCGCCGGCCGGCAGATCGGGTGGGCCCAGGAGATCGGTGTGGATCGGGGTCGTGCCGTTCCACAGGGCGAAGCGGCCGTAGAGCTGACAGGCCGTGCTCCTGCCGTCGTTGCGGACATGGACGGAGGCGCTGATCGTGACACCGGTGGGATCGCCGCGCAGTGACGCGGGGTCGATGTGCACGACGCCGGCGAGCCAGGTGTGCTGGCCGTTGTGCGTTCCGTCGTCGGCCGGGAACGTACCCGTCCCGCTGCTCAGGATGGTCTGGGCGACGACCGGGTCGAGCGCGGCATGGGTGTTGGCGATGGTGTAGTACGGCGTCGGGTCGGTGCTGCGCGCGGTCGCCGCGACCCGGTACGGCGCGGAGTCGCGCAGCGGGGTCGTCTCGCAGCGCTCGCCCGGCTTGGAGCCGGGACAGGCAGCGGGGGGACAGGCCGGCTTGGCGGGCCGGCAGTCGCCGATGGTGATGGGGGACTGCCCGCAGCCGCATCCACTCATGGGTCAACTCCTTTGGTGAGGCGGGGTGGTGGCAGTGAAGAGGTGTACCGTGCCGCTTCGGCGCGATGGGGGCGCAAAGGGTGGTGCGCCCGCTTCGTCGTCCGCAACGGAGAAAGTTGGGCCGGGCAGGCGTGTTGAGGGAAGTCCGCGGGCCTGAAGCCGGCCGCGCGGCCGGGGAGCGGAGGGAAGACCGTAGGGCGGGCGGCTCGCCGGGCCGTGGCCGGTCAGGTCCGTGGAGTGGAATCGGAAGCGGCCATGCCGGCCTCTCTTCGCGATGCTGCTACGAGCCCTGGGGCAAACCGTGTTGGGCGCTCGGACGCAGGAATACCCGAAGCGCGGTCACTTGGCCTCTTCGTTGCCGCCCCTACTGTACTATCCAGTGATCTGTCAGGCATTACCCCGTTAGAGTGGCTGATGTCTCCGTCAAGGTGGCAGAGCGCTCACTTGTCACCGGAGCATGTCCCCGAGGCCGGCCCCGATGACCGTCCGCACGACCGGTGGGTGGCCCCAGAGGGTGAGGAGCCGATCCGCGATGTCCATGATCGGCAGCGGATTCCCATCGCCGTACGGTGGGATGCTCGCCGCCAACAGGCCGCGCGGGACGGCTCCCGCGTCGAGGAGCACGCGCCACTCCCGCGAGCCGAGTCGCAGGAACTCCAGCCCGGTCAGCCCGGCGATCTCCAGGGGATCGGCGAGCGTGCCGCCGGACGCGATGAGCGTCCGCAGCCGGGGCAACCCGATGACAGGGGCGAGGCTGAGCGGCGCGTCCTTCCGGCCGCCGATGTCGAGCACCTCCAGTTCCGGGTGGGCGGCGGCCTCGATGCTGGGGAGGTGGTGCCCGCCGACCCGGGCCACGACCGGTGATTGCTCCGCGTGACGGCGGTGGCGTCGCTTCTGCTGACGGCCGGTCAGGACCAGGTCGGTGAGGGAATCGGCGATCAGGTCCGCGCCGATGCTCTCTTCGTGGCTGAATGCTGATCACCTGTCCGGTGTGTCCGCCGGGGCCGGGGGTCAGGTCGATCGCTGTCGCGTCACCGCCACCGTTGTCGCCGAAGACGATCCAGCCGGGCGAGCCGACCACCCCCTGCACCGTAGGCCGCCCTGAGCTGTTGGGCAGGGCGATCCCGAGCCGGGCTTCCGCCGCGGCGATCTCCGCGGCGGTGGCGCCGATGGCATCGGGGAGCCGCTGCCGCAGCGTCCGCTCCAGCAGCGCCGCGTCCGCCGACGGCGCCGGAGCCGGCCCGTGCACCGGTTCGGGGAGCCGGCGCCAGGGCTCCGGGACGGAGTTCGCCACCAGCACCAGCGAATGGCCGTTGCGATCCAGGCCGGCACGGACAGCGGGGGCCGGCCGGAGCAGGTGGAGCAGGTGCTGTTCGGCCGGGCGAGACCTCCAGGACGAACACCACGCTGTCGATGCCGTCCTGGGCGAGCGCGCCACGGATTCGGGTGACCGTGTCGAACTCGCCCCGGCCGTGCCCGGCCCGGGCGGCACCGTCCGGTGGCGGGCGGTGAGAATCCAGGGACGGATTCCATGATCCCCGGCTGATGTGTCCTGCCACCCGGCCACCGGGGGCGGCCAGCCGTTCCGGATGGGCAGCTCGCAGCAGCCGTATCAGGGGCTCCCAGGTGGTGACGTCATGCATCGAGGACGACGGATGCCTCCGGTCGGGCGGTGAACGTGACACGGAGATCATCGCGGAGGGCAGTGACATCCCGGCCCCGTCCGGTGGTTGCCGGGAGTGGGGGTCAACGGATGGGCAGGCGGAGGAAGGTGATGGAGTGGGGTGGGAAGGTGTACGTGAAGCGGTTGGTGACGTTCCGGAATATCGACCGCTGGGGGGCGATGGGTTGGGCGGTCTCGGTGTGGACGGTGTCCGGGTCGCCCTGGAGGGTGGTGACCTGGGCGGTGCCGCCGGCCCGGGCGCCGTCTCCCAGGTCGATCTCGGTGATCGCCGCGGCCGGCTGGGCGTTGACGACCTTGATGATCAGTTCGCCGGTCTCGTGGTCCCGGGTGACGACCTGCCGGAACGGTTCGGTCGTGGGCTCCGTGAAGCCGCCCCACCGCCGGCCGTCGAGGAACAGGGTGACCTGCCGGCCGCGGATCTCGACGCGGATGTCGTACGTGCGGCCGGTCTCGACGCTGGGCCCGGCGTCGATCACCTGGCTGCGGGCGCCGCCCACGGCCTGCTCGACGGCCGATCTGGTGTTGTTCCAGCCACCCAGGTTCCACCAGTAGTAGCGGCCGGGGTCCTGGACACCGAAGCCGATGAGGAAGCCCTCGCTGCCCGCGCGTTTGGTCGCGGTCACCTCCAGGTCGTAGTTCTCCCAGCCGGGGTGGCCGGCGGTGATCAGGTTCTCGGTGGACGAGATGTCGGACTGGACGAGGGCGCCGTCGACCACGGCCCAGTCGCCGGACGGGCCGGTACGGGTCCATTGGCCGTCTCCGGCGGAGAAGTCGTCCGCCAGCAGGATCTCGCCGTCGGCCGAGGTCACGGTCACGTCGTGGTAGGCGACCGAGGTGTTCCAGGTGGCCAGGCCGACGCCGCCGCGCAGCGGTGCCTCGGTGCCGGGCGTCGGGGTGGCCGCGCTGGGTACCACCTGGTCGCCGGTGTGGGTCGCGAACAGCTTCTGCACCTCGTAGCTCGGTGATCCCCAGCTGGTCCGGTTGTTGAACCAGATCAGATCGGGGCGCCACTGGGTGCCGCCGGTGTGGGCCAGCAGCGGCGCGTAGGCCGCCATCCGGACGAGGTCGGCGTTGCGTTCCAGCCCCGTCATGTAGGCGGCCTCGGCGAGCGCGTTGGCGTAGCGGTTGTCACGGGAGGCGTACTCGCCGAGGAAGACATCGGGACCTGCGCGGTCGTAGGAGTCGTAGCGTTCGTTGTTGCTCAGGAACCAGTGCGGGGACTGGTAGTAGTGCTCGTCGACGAGTTCGACGCCCGCCCCGCGGTTCAGCTCCCAGGCCCGGTCGAAGGTGGGACCGCTGTCGGAGGGGCCCGAGTTGCCCACCACGGTGATGCCGGGATGGGCGGCCTCGATGGCGTCCCGGAACCGGGTGAAGCGCTCGAAGAACGCGTCGGGCAGATTCTCCTCGTTGCCGACCTGGACATGGGTGAGCCCGAACGGTTCGGGATGGCCCATCGAGGCGCGGACCGCGCCCCAGGGGGAGGTGGCGGGGCCGTTGGCGAACTCGATCAGGTCCAGGGTGTCCTGGATGTGCCGGGCCAGCAGTACGGGATCGTCGGTGACCCGGTTCTCCCCGCAGCCGGTGACCAGGGCCGGCACCACCGGCAGCGGCATGGCGCCGATGTCCTCGGCGAACTGGAAGTACTCGAAGTAGCCCAGGCCATAGCTCTGGTTGTAGCCCCAGAAGTTGTGGTTGACCGCCCGTTCCTCGACCGGGCCGACCGTCTCCTTCCACTGGTAGGAGCGTTCCCGGGGCCAGTCGGGCGCCGCGTACGCCTGGTGGGTTCCGGTGTTGACCAGGCAGCCGCCGGGGAAGCGCAGGAACCCCGGCCGCAGTTCGGCGATCCGCTCGGCCAGGTCCCGGCGCAGGCCGTTCTCCCGCCCCAGGAAGGTGTCCCGCGGGAAGAGCGACACCATGTCGAGCCGTACGGTGCCGGCGCCGGCCGCCGTCACCGCGAGCCGGCCGTCGGCCGCCGAGCCGGTGGCGGTGAGGGTGCCGGTGTACTTGGCCCACTCGTCGCCCTGTACGGAGAGGGTGAGCGCTTCGGCGAGCGGCCGGCCGTCCGCGGCGGCCAGGGCCACGGTCAGCGCGGTGCCGCCGGGCCGGTCGCTGCGGGCCCACACCGAGAAGTCGTAGGCGTCGCCCGAACTGATCTGCATGCCGGTGAAGAAGCCGTTGTTGCGGACGCCGAAGCCCGCTCCCGCGCTGCCGTCGCCGTCACCGTTGAGGTCAAGGCGCAGATACTGCCGGTTGGTCTCGTTGAGCCGCAGCGCGTCGTCGGCCACCTCGGCGGTGCCGGTGGCGCCGCCGAGGGAGGTCACGGACCAGGCGGTGAGCGGGTGGTAGGAGGAGTGGTCGGCCGGGCCGAACTCGAAGGAGCGGTTGCGCACCAGCTCCGCGTAGAGGCCGCCGTCCGCGGCGAAGTTGATGTCCTCCAGGAAGATGCCGTACATCGAGTCGGAGATGTCCGGGCCGTCGGCGGCGGTGTCCACGGTGATGCGGTAGTCGGGGGTGGGCGCGGCGGCGGCCCCGCCCACGGCGGGTGGCACGACCAGGGCCGTCACCGCGAGGAGGCCGGCCAGGGTGATCCGGCGGCGTGGCGGGTGAGATCTGCGGCTCATGCGTACTCCTTGGTCAGCGGGTGCCGAAGGTGTGCACGGTGCTGGAGCGGTAGGTCTCACCGGGGCGCAGCACGGTGCTGGGGAAGTCCGGCTGGTTGGGGGAGTCGGGGTAGTGCTGGGTCTCCAGGCACAGGCCCTCGCTCTGCCGGTAGAAGCGGTCGGTGCTGCCGCTGAGGGTGCCGTCGAGGAAGTTCCCGCTGTAGAACTGCACGCCGGGCTCGGTGGTTAGGACGGACATCGCGCGGCCGGAGGCGGGGTCGTGCAGGGTGGCCGCGTGGCCCGGGCGGGCGGTGATCCCCTTGTCGAGCACGAAGTTGTGGTCGTAGCCCTGCCCGTACCGCAGTTGCGGATGGGCGCGGCGGATGTCCTGGCCGATCGGTTTGCGGTTCCGGAAGTCGAAGGGGGTTCCGGCGACGCGGGCCAGTTGTCCGGTGGGGATCAGTGTGGTGTTGACGGGGGTGTAGCGGGACGCGGCGATCTCCAGTCGGTGGTCGAGGATGCTGCCGGTACCCTCGCCGCTGAGGTTGAAGTAGGTGTGGTTGGTGAGGTTGACCACGGTGGGAGCGTCGGTGGTGGCGCGGTAGTCGATGCGGAAGTCGCCGTGGTCGGTGAGGGTGTAGGTGACGGTCACATCGAGCGTGCCGGGGTAGCCCATCTCGCCGTCCGGGCTGACGCGGCGCAGGGTGAGGGTGGCCGGGCCGTCGGCGGTGATGTCCCAGACGCGTTTGTCGAAGCCGGCGTCACCACCGTGCAGGCTGTTGGGGCCGTCATTGCGGGGGAGTTGGTAGCGCTGCCCGTCGAGGGTGAAGCGGCCCTCGGCGATCCGGTTGCCGTAGCGCCCGATCAGCGCGCCGAAGTAGGTGGTGGCGGTCAGATACGGCTCCAGGGTGGCGAAGCCGAGGGAGATGTTGGTGCCGCGCCCGTGCCGGTCGGGCACGTCGAGGGTCTGCACGATGCCGCCGTAGCTGAGCACGGCGAGCCGGGTCCCGCCGCGGGCGAGGGTCCAGCGGTCTATCCGGGTGCCGTCGGGCAGCCGGCCGAAGTCCTCCCGGCGGGGGACGCCGTCACCCGGGCGGCCCCGGTCGGTGGCCCGGGCGGTGCCGGCCCCGGCGACTCCGGTGGCGGCGGCGATCCCGGCCGCGGCCGAGGTCAGAACGGTGCGTCTGTCGGGACTCATGGTGGATGCGGCTCCTTGAGGGGAGATGAGGCGTCGGGTGGAAGGGCGCGCACATCGCCGCGAACTCGGGAGCGGCTGTCACGCCGTAACTGTCCAGTATCCCGAACGTAGTTCGAAATCCGGGGCGAACGTAGTGACGTGACGATGTCCCGTCAAGAGGGTGGGCTTCGGCGGCGGCCTCGCGGACCCACGCCGTCCGCAGGGCAGGGGGTCAGCCCCATCACCCCTGTGGGCGCGGCCGATCCGCCGCCGGGCGAACGCCCCGGCGGTGTCGACGCCGCAACGGACGCGCAGCACCGCCGTCGCCCCGGGCCGCCGGACCGGGAGGCACCGTCGGACCACCGTTGATCAAAGCGGCCGGCCGGCCGATAACCTGGGGGAATGCTGCGCGAAACGTTCGCAACCCGCTATGTGACCCCTTTGCGGGAGGGGGGATCGCTGCCCGGGATCGTCGAGGCCGACGACCTGGGCACCTATGTCATGAAGTTCACCGGTGCCGGGCAGGGCCGCAAGACCCTGGTCGCCGAAGTGATCTGCGGCGAACTGGCCCGCCGGCTGGGGCTGCGGGTCCCCGAACTGGTGCGAATGGAGCTGGATCCGGTGATCGGCCGCTCCGAGCCCGACCAGGAGGTGCAGGAACTGCTCAAGGCCAGCGGCGGACTCAACCTCGGTATGGACTTCCTGCCCGGCTCCCTCGGCTTCGACCCGCTCGCCTACCAGGTCGACCCGGCCGAGGCCGGCCGGGTGGTGTGGTTCGACGCCCTCACCGGCAATGTCGACCGCTCCTGGCGCAACCCCAATCTGCTGGTGTGGCACGGCGATCTGTGGCTCATCGACCACGGCGCCGCCCTGATCTGGCACCACAACTGGCCCACCGCCGCGAAATGGGCCGAGCGCCCCTACGACGCCTCCGACCACGCCCTGGCACCCTTCGGCCCCCGGATCGCGCAGGCCGCCGCCGCGCTCGCCCCCAAGGTCACCGCCGCACTGCTGGCCGAGGTCACCGCCCTCGTCCCCGACGAATGGCTCGCCGACGAGCCCGGCTTCGACACCCCCGACGCGGTGCGCGCCGCCTACGCCGGGGTACTGGCGGCCCGGGCCCGTACCATCCATGAGCACCTCACCGTGGGACCGCCCACCGCCGACGAGCCCTCCCGGGCTCCCGGCTGGCTGACCGGCGGCCTGCCCCTCACCACGCAGTCCACCGCGACCGCCCGGACCACCCAGGACGATGCCCGATGAGCAACCCCCCGGCGCGGCGGCGCGAGGTCTTCGAGTACGCGCTGCTGCGGGTCGTTCCCCGGGTGGAGCGCGGCGAGTGCGTCAACGCGGGCGTGCTGCTGTACTCCAAGGCCCACTCCTTCCTGGCCGCCCGCACCCACCTGGACGCGGACCGGCTGCGCGTCCTGGACCCGGACGTGGATCTGCCCGGGGTACGGGCGGCGCTGCGGGCCGCCGAGCGGGTCTGCGACGGCGGCAGCACCGCCGGGCAGGCGGCCGGGGACGATCCCGGCCGGCGATTCCGCTGGCTGGTCGCCCCGCGCAGCACCGTCGTCCAGCCCGGACCCGTACACACCGGGCTGACCGCCGATCCGGCGGCCGAACTGGACCGGCTGCTCACGGTGCTGGTGCGCTGACCGGCGGCGCCGTTGACACCGGGTCGACGTGCTCCTAGCGTCGCCTCGGCCACCACTCGACGGCGAGGAGAGACAGCATGTCCAGCACTGAGCAGCGGGTCGCGATCGTCACCGGAGCGGCCCGGGGCATCGGCGCAGCCACCGCGCTGCGGCTGGCCGCCCAGGGCCGCGCCGTGGGCGTACTGGACCTCGACCCCGAAGCCTGCCGGGAGACGGTGGAGAAGATCACCGCCGGTGGCGGCAGCGCGCTCGCGGTGGGCTGCGACGTCTCCGACGGCGACCAGGTCCGCGCCGCCGTGGACCGGGTCGCCACCGAACTCGGGCCGCCCGTCGTCCTGGTCAACAACGCCGGGGTGCTGCGGGACAATCTGCTGTTCAAGATGGACGAGAGCGACTGGGACACCGTGCTGGGCGTCCATCTGCGCGGCGCCTTCCTGATGTCCCGCGCCTGTCAGACCCACATGGTGGCGGCGGGCTTCGGCCGGATCGTCAGCCTCTCCTCGTCCTCCGCGCTCGGCAACCGCGGGCAGGCCAACTACGCCGCCGCCAAGGCCGGACTCCAGGGCTTCACCAAGACCCTCGCCAAGGAACTGGGCAAGTTCGGCATCACCGCCAACGCGGTGGCGCCCGGCTTCATCGTCACCGACATGACGGCCGCCACCGCCGCCCGGGTCGGCGTCGGCTTCGAGGACTTCCAGGAGGCGGCGGCCGGGAAGACGGCGGTGGGCCGGGTCGGCGTCCCCGAGGACGTGGCCCGCGCGATCGCCTTCTTCACCGGCGACGACGCCGGATTCGTCTCCGGCCAGGTGCTGTACGTGGCGGGCGGGCCGCTGAACTGACACGGTGCGGGCGGCGGTTGTCAGTGCCACCGGGTACGTTCGTGCGCGTAACAACTCTTGGCGCACCATCGGAGGTCGCGACGTGATCGGCATGCTGCCCGCATCCTGGCAGGGCCCGCTCGGCGAGGAACTGGACAAGCCCTACTTCAAGGAGCTGACCGAGTTCGTCGAGGAGGAGCGGGCCCGTGGCCCGGTGTTCCCGCCCCGCGAGGAGGTCTTCGCGGCACTGGAGGCCACCCCGTACGACCGGGTGAAGGTGCTGATCCTGGGCCAGGACCCGTACCACGGCCGGGGCCAGGGGCACGGGCTGTGCTTCTCGGTCCGCCCCGGGGTGAAGACCCCGCCCTCGCTGCGCAACATCTACAAGGAGATGCACAGCGAGCTGGGCCACCCCATCCCCGACAACGGCTATCTGATGCCGTGGGCGGAGCAGGGCGTGCTGCTGCTGAACGCGGTGCTGACGGTGCGCGAGGGCGAGGCCAACTCGCACAAGGGCAAGGGCTGGGAGACATTCACGGACGCGGTGATCCGCGCCGTGGACGCCCGCCCCGACCCGGCGGTCTTCGTGCTGTGGGGGAACTACGCGAAGAAGAAGCTGCCGCTGATCGACACCGACCGGCACGTGGTGGTGCAGGGCGCGCACCCCTCCCCGCTGTCCGCGAAGAAGTTCTACGGTTCGCGCCCCTTCACCCAGATCAACGAGGCCATCGCCGCACAGGGCCACCCGGCGGTGGACTGGCGGATCCCGGACCTCGGGGTGTCCTGACCGGAGAGCGCGGAAAACCCTTCGACACGCCCGGCCCCGACGGGCCACCATGGCGCACATGTTCCGGCAGACCTTCCCCGCAGTGCCGTCCGCAGCAGCGGACGCACCGAAGGCTGCCGTCTTCTTCCACGTCGCAGACGGCGCCCGACGCTGACCCTCCCCGGATCGCACCGCGGACCCCGCAGGGGGAGGGTCGGCGGGAACGCGGGGTCCGCGCGCCGGCCGGGAAGGCTCCCGGCCGGCGCCACACCGGCGCAGCCGCGAAGGAAGAGACCATGCCCAAGCAGGCATACGTTCGCACCAAGCCCCACCTCAACATCGGCACCATGGGCCACGTCGACCACGGCAAGACCACGCTGACCGCCGCCATCACCAAGGTCCTCAGCGACCGCGGCACCGGCACCTTCGTGCCGTTCGACCGCATCGACAAGGCCCCGGAGGAGGCGGCCAGGGGCATCACCATCACCCTCTCGCACATCGAGTACGAGACGGACACCCGGCACTACGCCCACGTCGACATGCCCGGGCATGCCGACTTCATCAAGAACATGATCACCGGCGCCGCCCAGCTGGACGGCGCGATCCTGGTGGTCTCGGCGGTGGACGGGGTGATGCCGCAGACCGCCGAGCATGTGCTGCTCGCCAAGCAGGTCGGCGTCGAGCACGTCGTGGTGGCCATGACCATGGCGGACGTCGGCGACCCGGAGCTGATGGACCTGGTCGAGCTGGAGGTGCGGGAGTTGCTCACCGCGCAGGGGTACGCCGGAGAACTGCTGCCGGTGGTACGGGTCTCAGGACTCGGCGCGCTGCGCGGCGAGCCGCGCTGGAGCGGGGCCGTCGAGGCGCTGCTGGACGCCGTCGACACCTATGTGCCGGTGCCCGACCGGTACGTGGACGCGCCGTTCCTGCTGCCGGTGGAGAACGTGCTGACCATCACCGGTCGCGGCACGGTCGTCACCGGCGCCGTCGAACGCGGCACGGTGCGGGTGGGCGACCGCGTGCAACTGGTGGGCGCCGGCGGCACCGAGACGGTGGTCACCGGTCTTGAGACCTTCGGCAAGCCGATGACCGAGGCGCAGGCCGGGGACAATGTGGCGCTGCTGCTGCGCGGGGTGGCCCGCGACGTGGTGCGGCGCGGCGACATCGTGGCCCACCCCGGCAGCGTCACCCCGCGCCGCACCTTCACCGCCGAGACCTATCTGCTCTCGGCGGCGGAGGGCGGCCGGCGCACCGGCGTGGCCAGTGGCTACCGGCCGCAGTTCTACATCCGCACGGCGGACGTGGTCGGCGACATCACGCTGCCGGACGGCGGAACGGCGCTGCCCGGGCAGGCCGTCACCATGACGGTCGAGCTGGGCCACCCCGTACCCCTGGAGCCGGGCCTCGGCTTCGCGATCCGCGAGGGCGGGCGCACGGTGGGCGCCGGGCAGGTCACGGCGGTCACCGACGGCTGACGACCCGACCACCGTGGCGGGCGGGTGCTGGGGCACCGCCCGCCACGGGCCGGGGGACAATGACCGGGTGAGCGAGCACGAGGCGATACCGGTGATCCGGCCCGTGGCGTACGGCACCGCCCGGCTGCTGCCCGACCTCGACCGGGACGGGGCCTGGCTGCTGACCGTCGACGGCGCCCCCCAGTCGTACGTCGATCTGCGCGACCCCACCCACCTGGAGTTCGAGTACACCCGCCGGCTCGGCCACGTACTGGACACCGTGGCCCCCGCCGGTCAGCCGCTGGACCTGCTGCATCTGGGCGGCGGCGCGCTCACCCTGCCCCGGTACGCCGCCGCCACCCGCCCCGGCTCCCGGCAGCGGGTCATCGAGGCGGACGGGCCGCTGGCCGCACTGGTCGCCGAACAGCTCCCGCTGCCGCCCGGCGAGCCCATCGACCTGCGGGTCGGCGACGCCCGGCAGGAACTGGAGGCGGCACCGGCGGGCTCCCGCGATCTCGTGATCGCCGATGTCTTCGACCGCTCCCGCATCCCCGGGCCGATGACCACCCTGGGCTGCGCACGGGCCGCCGCCCGCGCGCTGCGCCCCGGCGGCTGCTACGCCGCCAACCTCGCCGACGCCGCGCCGTTCGGCTTTCTGCGCTCCCAGCTCGCCAACCTCACCGAGGTCTTCGACGAGCTGTGCCTGATCGCCGAGCCCGCCGTGCTGCGCGGCCGGCGGTTCGGCAACCTGGTGCTGCTCGCCTCCCGCGCCGCACCGCTGCCGCCCCACGGCCTGGCCCGCAAGGTGGCCGCCGACCCGTTCCCGGCCCGGCTGGTGCACGGCGCCGAGCTGGCCCGGCTCACCGGCGACGCCCGCCCCGTACCGGAGGACGCCGCCCGCCCCTCGCCCCTGCCGCCCGCCGGGGCGTTCGGCGTCGGGTGAGCGCCGGCCGCTACTCCGCCCCCTGGTCGTCCGCCACCGGGTACGGGCGCAGGCTGTTCATCATCGCGTCGATCGTCTCCTGGGTCGGTTCCTGCGGAAACCCGGTGTCCGTCACCAGGACCCAGGTGGCCAGATCGCCCTCAAGGTCGATATAGGAGAAGGTGACCGCCTTGCCGCCCTCCGGGACCCCGCACGCCGCGTCCGGATCGTCCGGCAGATCGGTGACCGTGGCCGTCACGGTGTACCCGCTGATGCCGTGTTCACTGGTGAACGGCGCCGGCTCCGAGATCTCGAACGTGCCCTGCTGCTCCTGGTCATAGGCGGACAGCACCCAGTTCATGGCCTCGTTCCTGGCGGCCTCCTCGATGCCGGCCGCGCCCTGGCCCGCCTTGGTGCCGGCCACCGCCCGGACGCCCGGCTGCTCCGCCTCGGCGCACCAGCCGTACATGTACTCGACGGGGCCGGTCATGGCCACCAGCATGGCGTCCGGCTCCGCGCCCTCCCGGTGGTCCTGGTAACCGATCAGGCTGCTCTCGGAGTTGGTCCGCCAGTCCGGCGGCACATCGAACGCGTTGTGCTTGTCGGTGTTCGTCTGCACCTTCCAGTCCGGGGCGACCACCGGGTCCGGCTTGCTGACCACGGAGCGCCGCGGGTCGTCGGGGGCGGGGCGGGCGCCGGCCGGGCTGTCGTCGTCGCCGGTGGCCGGCGCGGCGGACGGCTCGGGGCCGTCGCGGAGCACCAGCACCGTCGTGATCGCCGCCGCCCCGAGCACCGCGGCTGCCACCACGACGGCGATCGCCGCCCTGCCCCGGCCCCCGCCGGGCGGCGGCGCGGCGGGCGGGGTGGGCGCGTACCCCTGGTACGGCGGTTGGTACGGATACGGCGGCCGGCCGCCCGGCCGCTGATACGGATTGCTCCCCGTGGCTGCTGGGCCGCCCCCCGGCTGTGTTTCTTCTGGCCTCATGGCACAGGAGAATAGAGAACTATCCGGACGCCAGCAGCAAGGTGCCCGTCATCGCCAGCCCCGCCCCGGCCGCCTGGACCAGCCGCAGCCGCTCGCGCAGCACCCCGCGCGCGGCGAGCGCGGTGATCAGGGGATCGAGGGAGGCCAGCACGGCGGCGATCGTCACCGGCCCGATCCAGGCCGCCAGCGCATAGGTGGCGTTGCCCGCGACATCCGCCAGCCCGACGAAGCCCAGCGCCGGCAGCGCGGTGAGCAGCGCCCGCCGCCCGCCCTCGGGCAGCACCGGGTCGCCGCGCCGCACCGCCGCGTACAGGGCGGCACCGCCCACCGCCACGCTGCACGCCCGCTGCACGAACAGCGCCAGCAGCAGCCCCAGTACGGTGCTCGACGCGTGCACGATCAGCACCAGTACGGTGCCGAAGCCGGCCGCCGAGAGCAGCGCCAGGGCCACCGTGCGGCGCTGCACCCGGGCGCCGCGCAGCTGGGGGCCGCCGGCCAGCAGCACACCGAGCAGGGCGATGCCGATGCCCGTGTACTGCACCGGTGCCGGCCGCTCGCCGAGGATCAGCGCCGCCCCGATGGGCACCATCACGGAGGTGGCCGCCAGCGGGGAGACCACGCCCATCGGCCCGTGCGCCAGCGCCCGGTAGAAGCACAGCAGCGCGGCCGGTCCGATGAGCCCGGCCGCCGCCGCGAACCACAGCCCGGGTCCGGCCTCGCCCCAGGCCCCGGTGACGGTCACCACCACACCGAGCACCAGGGCGGACAGCACCTGTGAGACCACCACCACGGTGAGCGCGGGGGTACGCCGGGACAGCAGCCCGCCGCCGAAGTCGGACAGCCCCCACAGCAGACTGGTGACCAGGGCCAGGGCTACCATCGAATACCTCGCAGTACAGTGCGTTGGACGAAAGGGACCGGCGTACTGTAGCTCATTTCATTGCACTGTGCGATGCAGAATATGTGACCCCAGTGGGAGGGCCGCCCGCCTGTGACCGACCTCGATCAGTTCACCCAGTCACTCGCCCGCAACCTCCGCCGGCTGCGCACCGAACGCGGCTTCACCCTGGACGCGCTCGCCGCCAGGGCCGGCATCAGCCGGGGGATGCTCATCCAGATCGAGCAGGCCAGGACCAACCCCAGCGTCGGCACGGTGGTGAAGGTCGGCGACGCCCTCGGGGTGAGCATCACCACGCTGCTGGACTTCGACCAGAGCCCCACCGTACGGCTGGTGACCGGCGACCGGGCCGTCCGGCTGTGGTCCACCGAGGCCGGCAGCCACAGCACCCTGCTCGCCGGTACGGAGGCCCCCGGCCCGCTGGAGCTGTGGCGCTGGCGGCTGATGCCGGGCGAGGGCAGCGACTCGGACCCGCACCCGATGGGCACCAGCGAACTGCTCCATGTCACCACCGGGGTGCTCACCATCGTCCTGGACGGCGAGCGGCACGAGGTGCCCGCCGATGCCTCGGCCTCCTTCGAGTCCCACGTGCCGCACAGTTACCGCAACGAGGGCCGGGCACCGGTGGAGTTCATGCTGGCCGTCTCGGTGCCGGCCTGACCGGCGCGGCGGGTAGGGTGCCGCCATGCGCGCCCCCATCGGAGATTTCGCCGAAGCCCGCCCGGCCATCGACTGCCAGGACCTGCTGCCGGCACCGGTCGTCACCGCCCTGCGCGAGTGGTCGGGGCCGGTGCCCGTCGAACAGGTGCTGTTCGTGGACACCGACCCGGAGAAGGCCGACACGGCGGTCTTCGTGGCCACCTACGGCGCCGACCTCGGACGGGCCTCGGCCAACTGTGTGGTGACCGCCGGAAAGCGCGGCGGCGTCACGACACTCGCCGCGGCCGTGGTGCTCTCCACCACCCGGGTCGACGTCAATGGTGTGGTGCGCCGTCAGCTGGACGCCCGCAAGGCGTCGTTCGCGCCGATGGAGCAGGCGGTGGCGGACAGCGGCATGGAGTACGGCGGCATCACCCCCATCGGGCTGCCGGCCGGCTGGCCGGTCCTGGTGGACGCGGCGGCGGCCGATCTGCCCTGGGTGCTGATCGGCAGCGGACGCCGCCGGGGCAAGATCATCCTGCCCGGCAAGGCGCTGGCCACCCTGCCCGGGGCAACCGTGGTGGAGGGCCTGGGCCGCTGACCCAACCCGGCCGCCGCGCGGGGGTCAGCCCTGCCGCAGCTGGTCGCGCAGCGCCCGCGCCACCCGGCCCATGAGCGCCTCCGCCGCCGGCTGCCGCCCCGCCGCGACCCGCGACTCGGTGAGCGCCGTCACGGCGAACATCTGACCGTCGTCGTGCTCGACCACGCCCGTCTCATGACGCAGGTTCAGCAGCGTGCCGGTCTTGGAGGACCACTGCGTGGCGTCCGAGCTGAAGTCGGGGGCGAGCCGCTGGCGCAGCAGATTGGCCCCCATCAGTTCCCGTATCCGCGCGGCGATCCCCGGATCGATCGCCGAGGGCGTCCACAGGGCCTGCAACAGCTCGGTGAAGGCCCGCGCGGTACCGGTGTTGGCGCGGGAGATGTCCAGCTGCCACACCGGATGGCCGCGCCCGCCGGTGCCGGCCCCGATCGCCAGGGAGTGCGCGAGATGGGTGTCCGCCGGGTCGAGCCGGTCCGCCGGGGTGTCCTCCAGATCGCCCATGGTGTGCCGTACGAACACGCCGCCCAGGCCGAACCCGGCCAGGATGCGGGCCACCTCGGCGGGCGGGGTGAGCGCGAACAGCGCGTCGGCAGAGGTGCTGTCGCTGATGGAGACGCCCAGGTAGAGCAGATCGTCGACGGCCATCCGGGCCGGGTGCCGGAACCGGCTCAGCCCGGTCGGCCCCGGCGCGGCGACCCGGCCCGGGGCCACCTCGATCTGCTGGGCGGCATCCAGCTCGCCGCGCCGCACCCGCTCCAGGGTGGCGATGGCCAGCGGGATCTTCACCAGGGAGGCGATCGGGAGTTCGAGATCGGGGTCGATGCCCAGCTCGTCGCCGGTGGCCAGATCGCGCACCAGGAACGAGCCGCGCAGCCCGCCGTCCCGCAGCGTCGCGCGCAGCTCCCGCAGCAGCCGGTCCTCGTACGTCATGCGGCCGTGCCCGCCCGCTCCGGCTCCGGCTCCGGCTCGGCACCGAGGCAGCGCGCGATGCCGGGGCCCAGCAGGCCGCGGATCCGGTCGGCGTCCGCGCGTACGGTGGCGGCCACGGCGAAGCCACGGGCCAGCGGAAGCTCGCCGAGCGGACGCCAGAACAGCCCGAGTTCGGCGGCCTGCGCGGCCGGGCACAGCAGCAGATCGCGCGAGCACAGCACCTCGGCGGCGGCCGAGGCCGGCGAAGGCGCCGACAGCAGCTGGGACGGCCGCAGCCCCACCGCGTCGCGCAGCCGGGCCAGCGGATCGCGGATGTGCGGCACCTCGTCCTCGGGCTGGAGCCACACCCGGCGCGGGGGCTCGTGATCGGTGCGCCCGGCGCGCAGGGTCTCCAGATGGATCCGCGCCCCGGTGGGCGCGGCGGCCCCGGCCAGGCCCAGCGGTACGGTCCACACCGCCTCGCCGGCCGGCACCGCGACCAGGGCGGCGCGTACCTCCTGGACCCGGAGCCGCTCGGCGCGTTCGGCGGGCGGCAGTGGCCGTGGCTCCAGGGTCAGCTCGTGACGCCGGGCGTCGGCGATCAGCCGGGCCAGCGCGGCGACCGGGCAACTGTCAGGGACGGCGAGCCGGAAGGGGCGGCGCTTGGCGGTCTCCGCCTCGTGCTCCAGCAGTTCGGCCAGCTGCACGAGCCGGCGGGCGTGCGGCAGCAGATCGCGGCCGAAGGGGGTGAGGGTGGCCCGGCGTACGGAGCGCTCCAGCAGGGGTTCGCCCAGATGCCTCTCCAGCGCGGCGATCCGGCGGCTGGCCACCGACTGGGCCATCCGCGCCGCTGCGGCGCCGACCGTGAAGCTGCCGCGTTCGCTCACCTTCACGAAGGCGCGGCAGGCACCGACCAGATCCATGGCCGCGACCCTATGCCACTTCGGCATGGAAACAGGCATTCGGGTCTTGGACGGTATGGGTGGCCGGGCGGGAGGGTGATCACGCGGGCGGGGACCGTCCCCGTCCGGGTGTGAAGAGGAGTGATCATGCGGGTGCACAGGAAAGCCGGCGGCCGGTTCCTGGCGGGGGTGCTGGGGGCGCTGGTGCTGGTGCCACTGGTGGGCTGCGGCGCGGGCGAGACCGGTGGCGGCGCGGCGGAGGGCGGGTCGGCGGCGGCGGTGGGGGCCGTCGTGGACGGCGGCGTGACGCGGGAGTTCGTACGGCTTGAGGAGCGGTACGACGCCCGGCTCGGGGTCTACGCGGTGGACACCGGCACCGGTGCGGAGATCGGCTACCGGGAGGACGAGCGGTTCGCGTACGCCTCCACCTTCAAGGCGCTGCTGTGCGGGGCGGTGCTGGAGGAGTACGGCCTTGCGGGCATGGACGAGGTGATCCCGTACGGGGAGGACGATCTGGTGGAGAACTCCCCGGTCACCGAGGAGCATGTGGCGGACGGCGGGATGAGCATGCTCGACCTGTGCGACGCGACCGTCCGGTACAGCGACAACGCCGCCGCCAATCTGCTGTGGCCCAAGGTCGGTGGACCGGCGGGTCTCCAGGAGCGGCTTGCCGCACTGGGCGACGACGTGACGCGCATGGACCGCTACGAGCCGGCGATGAGCGAGGGGGCGCCGGGCGATGCGCGGGACACCAGCTCACCGGCGGCGTTCGCCGGCGATCTGGCCGCCTTTGTACTGGGGGATGTACTGCCGGAGCCGGAGCGTGAGCAACTGACCCAGTGGCTGGTCACCAATCAGACCGGCGACGCGCTGATCCGGGCCGGCGTCGCCGAGGGCTGGACGGTGGGAGACAAGACCGGTGCGGCCGGATACGGCGGGCGCAACGACATCGCCGTCCTGTGGCCGGAGTCCGGTGAACCCCCGGTGGTGCTGGCGATCTTCTCCACCCGGGAGCAGGAGGGTGCCGACTACGACAACGCGCTGATCGCCGACGCCGCGGCGGTGGCGGTCGGGGCGCTGGGGCACACCGGGTAGTCGCTCAGCGCGGCAGCCGGGGGATCTCGATCGCCGGGCAGCGGTCCATCACCATGTCCAGACCGGCCGCCCGGGTGCGTTCCCGGGCGGCCTCGTCGACGACGCCGAGCTGGAACCACACCGCCTTGGCGCCGATGGCCACCGCCTCGTCGGCGACGGCCCCGGCGAGCGAGCTGTTGACGAAGACGTCCACCACGTCCACCGGGAACGGGATGTCGGCGAGCGTGGCATAGCCGCGCTCGCCGTGCACCGTCTCGGCCTTGGGGTGAACGGGCACGATCCGCTTCCCGAAGCGTTGCAGCACCTCGGCCACGCCGTACGCGGCGCGCCGCTCGTTCGCGGAAAGGCCCACGACGGCCCAGGTGTCGCCGGTCTCGGTGAGGATGCGCCGTACGGCGTCCGCTTGTGTGTCGGTGTTCCTGTCCACAGCCATACCCGCGTCAACGACCGCCCCGGCCACGCCATTCCCGGGCCGCGCCTTAGGCTGGCCGGATGCGGGACGCGTATGTGACGGTGGCCGGTGCGGGGGGTGTGCACGAGACGGAGGTCAACCGTTCGCGCTTCGTGTGCGCGCTGGCACCGGCCGGTACCGAGGAGGAGGCGGTCGCGATCCTCGCCCGGGAGCGGGCGGCGCACCCCACGGCCACCCATCACTGCTGGGCCTATGTGATCGGCGCGGAGTCGGGCGTACAGAAGTGCGGTGACGACGGCGAGCCGGGCGGTACGGCCGGGGTGCCGATGCTGCGGATGCTGACCCGGCGGGAGATCCGGTACGCGGTGGCGGTGGTGACCCGGTACTACGGCGGGGTGAAGCTGGGCGCGGGCGGGCTGATCCGCGCGTACGGCGGGGCGGTCGGGGCGGCGCTGGACGCGGTGGGCACGGTGACCCGGCGGCGGTACCGGCTGGCCGCCGTCACGGTCGATCATCAGCGCGCGGGCCGTCTGGAGCATGAGCTGCGCGCGAAGGGGCACGCGGTGCGTGGGGTGCGGTACGGGGCCGGCGGCGTGATGATCGAGGTGGCGCTGCCGGCGGCGGAGGTACCGGGCTTCGAGGGCTGGCTGGCGGATGCCACGGCCGGCGGGGCGCGGCTCGATCTGGGCGCGGATACGTACGGCGCGGGCTGAGCGGGGCGGCGCGGTGGGGCGGGAATAGCGGTGCGGGGGACACCGTTCCACGGATATAGTTGAACGGTCAACGAATGAATGACATGGAGGCGGGCACGATGCAGTTCGGCATTTTCACGGTCGGTGATGTCACCACCGACCCCACCAACGGCTCCACGCCGAGCGAGCACGACCGCATCAAGGCGATGACCACCATCGCGCTCAAGGCGGAGGAGATCGGCCTCGACGTCTTCGCCACCGGCGAACACCACAACCCGCCGTTCGTCCCCTCCTCCCCGACCACCATGCTCGGCTGGATCGCCGCCCGCACCGAGCGGCTCATCCTGTCCACCTCCACCACCCTCATCACCACCAACGACCCGGTGAAGATCGCCGAAGACTTCGCGATGCTCCAGCATCTCGCCGACGGCCGGGTCGATCTCATGCTCGGACGCGGCAACACCGGCCCCGTGTACCCCTGGTTCGGCCAGGACATCCGGCAGGGCATCCCGCTCGCCATCGAGAACTACGCGCTGCTCCACCAGCTGTGGCGCGAGGACGTCGTCGACTGGGAAGGCCGCTTCCGCACCCCGCTCCAGGGCTTCACCGCCACCCCCCGCCCGCTGGACGGCGTCCCGCCCTTCGTATGGCACGGCTCCATCCGCAGCCCCGAGATCGCCGAACAGGCCGCGTACTACGGCGACGGCTTCTTCGCCAACAACATCTTCTGGCCCAAGGAACACTTCAAGCGCCTCGTCGACCTCTACCGCGACCGCTGGACCCACTACGGCCACGGACCCCGGGAGAGCGCCATGGTCGGCCTCGGCGGACACTTCTTCATGCGCCGCAACTCCCAGGACGCGGTACGCGAGTTCCGCCCCTACTTCGACAACGCCCCGGTGTACGGCCACGGCCCCTCCCTGGAGGAGTTCACCGACCAGACACCGCTCACCGTCGGCAGCCCGCAGGAAGTCATCGACAAGACCCTCAGCTTCCGGGAGACCTTCGGCGACTACCAGCGGCAGTTGTTCCTGGTCGACCACGCCGGGCTGCCGCTGAAGACCGTGCTGGAACAGCTCGACCTGTTCGGGGAAGAGGTACTGCCCGTCCTGCGCCGGGAGTTCGCCGCCCGCCGGGCCGACGGCGTACCCGATGGACCCACCCACGCCGCGCTGGTCGCCGCCGCCACGGACGAACGGATCCCCTCATGAACGCGCTGAAACTCACCGTCATCACCGCCGGCCTCGGCAAGCCGTCCACCACCCGGCTGCTCGCCGACCGGCTCGCCCAGGCCACGACCGGACAACTGACCGAGCACGGCCGGGAGGTGACCACCCGCGTCATCGAACTGCGCGAGCTGGCCGGGGACATCGCCCAGCACCTGGTCACCGGATTCCCCGGGCCCGCGCTGCGCGAGGCGCTCGACGCCACCACCGGCGCCGACGGCATCATCGCCGTCACCCCGGTCTTCAACGCCTCCTACAGCGGACTGTTCAAGTCGTACGCCGACCTCCTGGAGGCCGAACAGCTCGCCGGCCGCCCGGTGCTGATCGCCGCCACCGGCGGCAGCGCCCGGCACTCGCTGGTCCTGGACCACGCGATGCGCCCGCTCTTCGGCTATCTGCGCGCGGTCACCGTACCCACCGGGGTGTACGCCGCCGCCGAGGACTGGGGCGGCGGCACCGACCCGCTCGTCGACCGGCTCCCGGACCGCATCCGCCGGGCCGGCCGGGAACTCGCCGCGCTGATGGCGGGCGGCACCGGGGACCGCACCGGAACCCCGGCCGCCGCCCCCGCCGAGCACCGGGAGGTCATCCCCTTCGCCGAACAGCTCGCGGCGCTGCGCCCCCAGCACTGAGACGGCAACCAAACCGGGGCCGGCGGCAACCAGGGTGCGTCAGACACCACCCGCCCGCAGAACGGATGACCCATGCGTTCGCGTACCCGCGCCCTGGCCGCCCCCCTGCTGCTGACCGCCGCCCTGCTCACCACCGGCCTGACCCCGGCCGCCGCCGCCCCGAGCGCCGCCCCCCAGAGCGCCGCCGCCTGGACGGTGGCGGCCGACGGCCCCGCCGCCTTCGCCGGCATCCAGGCCGCCATCGACGCCGTCCCCGCCAACAACACCAACCCCGTCACCATCACCGTCCAGCCCGGCGTCTACCGGGAAGTCGTCCTGGTGCCCAGCAACAAGCCGCACATCCGGCTGGTCGGCAGCACCGGCCGGGCCGCCGACGTGACCATCGTCTACAACAACTCCAGCGGCACCCCCAAGCCGGGCGGCGGCACGTACGGCACCAGCGGCAGCGCCACCTTCGCCGTCGACGCCGACGACTTCCAGGCCCGCAACATCACCTTCGCCAACGACTTCGACGAGATCGCCAACGCCAACCAGCCCAACCACCAGGCCGTCGCCCTGCGCACCCGCGGCGACCGCATCGTGCTCTCCAACATCGCCGCCCACGGCGACCAGGACACCCTGCTGCTGGACAGCGCCAGCAAGGACCGCCAGGGCCGCGTCCACATCTCCAACTCCACCATCAGCGGCAACGTCGACTTCATCTTCGGCCGCGCCACCGCCGTCATCACCAACTCCGTCATCCAGGTCACCCGCCGCCCCGACGGCTCCTCCGCCGGCTACGTCACCGCCCCCTCCACCGCGCCGCAGTTCCCCGGCTTCCTCATCATCAACTCCACCATCACCGGCAACGTCACCGACCGCACCTACTACCTGGGCCGCCCCTGGTACTCCGGCGGCGACGCCACCCTGCACCCCCAGGTCACCATCCGCGACACCCAGCTGTCCGCCGCCATCCGCACCGCGCCCTGGACCGACATGAGCGGCTTCCCCTGGCAGGGCGCCCGCTTCGCCGAATACCGCAACTCCGGCGCCGGCTCCGGCGCGGCGAGCAGCACCCGCCCCCACCTGACCGACCAACAGGCCACCACCCACACCCCGACCACCTGGCTCGGCGGCTGGACCCCGTAAGGCCATTTACCGGTTGCCGGGGCCGGCACGGTTTCCTAGGCTCCGTACGTGATCGCTGCCGGGTACGACGAGTTGATCGCCGCCGCGATGGCGGCCCCGGTCACGGGCTGGGACTTCGCCTCGCTGGCCGGGCGGGTACGGGGCTCGGATCCCTCCTGGTCCTACCCGGAGCTGGCCCGCGCGCATCTCGCCACCGCCGACCGCCTGCTGGACATCGACACCGGTGGTGGCGAGTTGCTGGCCTCGCTCCAGCCGCTGCCCCGGCACACCTGGGCAACCGAGGGATGGCCCCCGAATGTCGCCGTCGCCCGTGACCGGCTGGCACCGCTCGGGGTCACGGTGGTGCCGGCCCCCGAGCGGGAGCGCCTGCCGCTCCCGGACCGGTCGGTCGACCTCGTGCTGAACCGGCACGGACGACTGGCCGCGCCCGAGATCCGGCGGGTGCTCCGCCCCGGCGGCATCCTGCTCACCCAGCAGGTGGGCAGCGAGGACTGCGCCGAGCTGAACGACGCCCTCGGCGCCCCGCCCGCACACCCACCGGGCAGCTGGACCCTGCGCACCGCGGGGGACGCGCTGTCCGCGGCGGGCCTGACGCCGACCCGGATGGAAGAGGAACACCCGGTGCTCACGTTCCACGACATCGGAGCCGTGGTCCATCACCTGCGCCTGGTCGCCTGGCAGATCCCCGACTTCAGCCCCGAACGGTATGACGCTCCCCTGCGCCGCCTCCATCGGCGGATACGCGCGCAGGGCCGCCTCGACGTACGGGCGCACCGCTTCCTGATCACCGCGAGGGGTTGTTGTCCGGCATCTCCCGTACCGCCCTTGACGTAGGTTGCTTCCATGACGGAGATCCGCCGGTACGGGACGGCGGTGGAGAAGAGGGCAGCATGTGGGTCGGGTGCGGCCGGTGAGGTTTCTGCACACCTCGGACTGGCATCTCGGGCGGGGGCTGCACCGGGTGTCCCTGCTCGACGCGCAGCGTGTCTTCCTCGACCATCTGGTGGCGACCGCCCGGCAGCGTGAGGTGGACGCGGTGCTGGTCGCCGGCGACATCTACGACCGGGCCGTGCCGCCGCTCGCCGCCGTCGAACTCTTCGACCACGTGCTGCACCGGCTGGCCGACGCCGGCATCCCCGCCGTCATGATCTCCGGCAACCACGACTCGGCGCGGCGGCTCGGCGTCGGCGCCCGGCTGATGGCCGGCTCCGGCATCCATCTGCGGACCGACCCCGCCGACTGCGCCACCCCCACCATGCTGCGCGACGACCACGGCGAGATCGCCGTGTACGGGCTGCCCTACCTCGAACCCGCCCTCGTGCGCGAGCACTTCGCCGCCGACGCGGCCCGGCACAGCGCGGTGCTCGGCGCCGCCATGGACCGGGTACGGGCCGACCTCGCCGGCCGCCCCGCCGGAACCCGGGCCGTGGTGCTCGCCCACGCCTTCGTCACCGGCGGCGCACCCTCCGACAGCGAACGCGACATCACCGCAGGCGGCGCCGCCTCCGTACCCGCCACCCTCTTCGACGGGGTGCACTACGCCGCGCTCGGCCATCTGCACGGCTGCCAGACCCTCACCGACCGGGTGCGCTACGCCGGCTCCCCGCTCGCGTACTCCTTCTCCGAGGCCCGGCACCGTAAAACGATGTGGCTGATCGACCTCGACGCGGCGGGCGAGGTGCGCGGCGAGCGCGTCGACTGCCCCGTACCCCGGCCGCTCGCCCGGCTCACCGGGCGCATCGACGACCTGCTGGCCGACCCGGCGCTGGACCGGCACCGCGACCACTGGATCGAGGCCACCCTCACCGACCCGGCCCGCCCCGCCGAGCCGATGGCCCGGCTCACCGCCCGCTTCCCGCACACCCTCGCCCTGGCCTTCGCCCCCGAACGGGCGGCGGGCGAGGACCGCCGCAGCTACGCCGAGCGGCTGCGCGGGCGCGACGACCAGCGGATCGCCGAGGACTTCATCGCCCACGTACGGCCGGGGCAGGGCCCCGACGCGCGCGAACGCGCCGAACTGCGCCGCGCCCTGGAGGCCGCCCGGGTGGCGGGGAGCGAGGACCGATGAGGCTGCACCGGCTGACGCTGACCGCCTTCGGACCGTTCGGCGGCACCCAGCACATCGACTTCGACGCCCTGTCGGCCGGCGGCCTCTTCCTGCTGCACGGGCCCACCGGGGCCGGCAAGACCGCCATCCTGGACGGGGTGTGCTACGCGCTGTACGGCTCGGTGCCGGGGGCGCGTCAGCAGGCGCCCGGCGGGCTGCGCAGCGACCACGCCGAGCCGGGCACCCCGACCGAGGTCGTCCTGGACCTCACCGTCGGCGGGCGGCGGCTGGAGATCACCCGGCGGCCGGAGCGGGAACGGCCCAAGAAGCGCGGCACCGGGGTCACGGTGGAGCGGGCGTACAGCGCGCTGCGCGAGCGGGCCCCGGCAGGAGCGGACGGCTGGCGGGCGCTCAGCCGCTCGCACCAGGAGATCGGTGAGGAACTCGGGCAACTGCTCGGTATGAACCGGGAGCAGTTCTGCCAGGTGGTGCTGCTGCCGCAGGGCGACTTCGCCCGCTTTCTGCGGGCCGGCGCGGAGGACCGGGCCAAGCTGCTCGGTCGGCTCTTCGACACCCGCCGGTTCGCGGCGGTCGAGCAGCGGCTCGCCGAGCGGCGCCAGACGGCGGCGGCCACCGTACGGGAGGGGGACGACCGGCTGCGTTCCCTGGCGGACCGGCTGCGGCAGGCGGCCGGGGCGGGTGAAGCGGGCGAGGAATTGCTGCCCTGGGCAGCCCAGTTGCGCAGCCTCGCCCGCGAACAGCGGGACATCGCCGCACAGGCCCTGCGGGCGGCCGAGGCCGGCCACGCGCGGGCGCAGCGCGAGCTCGCGGAGACGACGGAACGGGTACGGCGCGCCGAACGGCTGGCCGAGGCCCGCCGCCGCGCCGCGCGCTGGGACGCGCAGCGGGACGAGCGCGAGCGCACGGAGCGCGAACTGGCTGCGGCCCGGGCCGCCGACGCCGTCGCCCCCGCCCTGCGGCTGCGGGACGCGGCGGACGCGGAGCACGCGGCTGCCGCCGGGGCCGACCGGGCCTCGCGGGCCGCGCTGCCCGCCCCGCTGCGGGCCGTCCCGGCGGGGCGGCTGGCGGCGGAGGAACGTACGGTACGCGGTCGGCTCGGCGCGCTGGCCGCCGCGCGGCAGGTGGAGGACCGGGCCGGCCGGCTGGCCGCCGAACTCGACGCGCTGGCGGCGGTGGTGACCACCGACGAGGACCTCCTGGCCGCCACGACCGCGCTGCTGGACGAACTCGGCGGGGAGCGCGAACGGCTCGTGCACCGGGTGGAGGCGGCGGAGGCGGCCCATGCCCGGGCGGACCGCCGGGCGCAGACGCTGGCGGACACGGAGCGCCGGCTGGCCGCCGCCCGGCGCCGGGCCGAACTCGCCGACCGGATGGGCGAGGCGGAAAAGGACGAGTTGCTCGCCCGGGAGACGGCGGCGGGCGCGTACGAGGAGTGGCTCGACCTCAAGGAACGCCGGCTGCGCGGCATGGCCGCCGAACTCGCCGCCGCCCTGCGGGCGGGCGAACCGTGCGCGGTGTGCGGCTCCACCGAGCACCCGCGCCCGGCGCGCGGCGGACCGGACCCGGTGTCGCCGGACGACGAACGGGCGGCGGAGGCGGCGCACCGGGCCGCGTCGGCCCAGCGCGACCGGACGGCGGCGGCGCTGGCCGCCCTGCGCGAGGCGTACGCCGCGGCCGACGCGGCGGCCGGTACGGACCGGGCGGCGGCCCTGGCGGATCGGCTGGCCGAACTGGAGCGGGCCCAGCGCGAGGACCTGGCCGCCGCCGGGGACGCGGACCCGGCCCAGCGGGACCTGGCCGCCGCCGAGCGGCGGCACGTGGAACAGGTGGCGTTCCGCCAGGACCTCGAACAGCGGGTGGCGGCCCGTACGGCCCAGGTCCGTTCGCTGCGAACCGAGCACGAGGGGCTGCGGGCGGAGATCCGCGCGGCACGGGGCGAGGCCGCCAGCGTCGCCGAACACGCCGCCGCGCTGTCGGACCTGGCCGACCGGCTGACCACGGCGGCGGAGGCGGCCCGTACGGCACAGGACAGCAGGACCCGGCGGTCGGTGGCCGACGTGGCCCTCACCGAAGCGGCCCACCGGGCGGGCTTCGCCACCCCCGAAGCGGCATCCGAAGCGCGGCGATCGGCGGACCGGCAGGAAGAACTGGAGCGCCACCTGAACGACTGGCGCACGGAGGCGGCGGCGATCCACGCCCTGTTGACCGAGGCAGCCGAACCGACACCGCCCGCCACTCCCACTCCACCCACCTCATTGGCCCCGGCACCCCGACACGGCGCGGCTGACGGTCTCGCACCCGAGCCGGTGCCGGTGCCGGTGCCGGCGACTGCGGGAGCGGACGCCCTGCCGGCGCCAGCCGTTACACCCGGCCAAGGGACCCTGGCCATCCCGCCCCAGGACACGCCGGCCGACCGCCTCACGCCCATGCCGGCTCACCCGCTCGCGTCGGTTGTTGGGCCCGATCAGGTAGCTGTGGTCCGGGGCGAGCCGGTGTGGGTGGGTGCGGAAGCAGACCATCACCCGGCCTCTCGGCTGCCGGGTGATGGTGGTGACACACCGGCAGCGGGGACCGGCGGTGCGGATCGCCGGGACGCGCCCCGCCCGGCCCTGGCCATCCCGTCCCGGGATGAGCCGGCCGACCGCCTCACCGGCGAGCCGGTCGGCCGGCTGTCTGCGTCGGCTGTGGCGTCCGTCCAGGCGGCCTTGGCGGCCACGTCACGTCACGACCCGTCCGACCGCCTCACGCCCGTGCCGGTCGTGGCGGTTGGGGGACTGGCTCACCCGCTCGCGTCGGTTGTTGGGCCCGGTCAGGTGGCCGCGGCTCGGGACGAGTCGGCTGACGGTCTCGTACCCGAGCCGGAGGCGGAGCACCTCCCCACGCCTCGGCTGCCGGGTGGTGGTGGGACGCCGGCAGCGGGGGCCGGCGGTGCGGATCGCCCGGGCGTGCCCGGCGTTTCACCGGGTCGGGCGGGTGCGGCCGTGCCGCCGGGGGACGGTGGTGGCGAGGGGCTTGCGACCGGGCCGGTCCCGGCGGCGATCGCAGTTCACCGGCCCGCGCCCACGCCGCCGTCCGATGGTGCCGGCGCGCCGGCCCGCGGCCTCGTGGCAGCGGCGGCAGGTGTTGCCGCTGAGGGCCTGGACCCGTGCGCTCTTCCGGCAGTTCCGTCGCGGGACGGTGCCGACGTCCCGGGTGATGGGCGGTCGGTGTCGGTCGTTCTGCCCGGTGACGTGCCGGTCGCGGCCGAGGCGGCGGATGCGCGCGGCGGGGGCCCGGACACGCGCGACCCGGTCATGCTGCCGGCGCACGGTGGCGTGGCGGGCGGTGAGGCCGCCGTGGTGCTCGGTGCCGTGCGGCGGGCGTTCGAGGTGGCCACCGTGCGGTTGCGGGAGGCGTCCGCCGCCGACAGTGCGGCCGGGGTGCGGTGCCGGGAGCTGGACGTGTTGTCCGATCGGCTGGCCGGGGAGGCCCGCGCGCTCGCTCCGGTACGGGAGGAGGCCGCGCGGATCGCGCGGCTGGCCGGGCTGGCGGCCGGGACCGCCGCCGAGAACAGTTACCGCATGCGGCTGGAGACCTATGTGCTGGCCGCCCGGCTGGAGCAGGTGGCGCAGGCGGCGGGGAGCCGGCTGTACCGGATGTCCGCCGGCCGCTATCAGCTGGCGCACTCGGACAGCAAGGCCACCCGGGGCCGTTCCGGGCTCGGGCTGCATGTCCTGGACGCCTGGACCGGGCGGGCCCGGGACACCGCCACGCTCTCCGGCGGCGAGTCCTTCTTCGTCTCGCTCGCGCTCGCCCTCGGCCTGGCCGATGTGGTGGCGGCGGAGGCCGGCGGGCAGCGGCTGGACACGCTGTTCATCGACGAGGGCTTCGGCAGTCTCGACGAGCAATCCCTCGACGAGGTGCTCGACGTGCTGGACTCCCTGCGCGAGCAGGACCGGGCGGTCGGCATCGTCAGCCATGTGCCGGATCTGCGGGCCCGCATTCCCACTCAGCTGGAAGTCATCAAGACCGCCGGCGGGTCGGCGGTGCGGAAAATCGGATGATGCGAGACGTCCCGTCTCGTAGCGTGCGGGGTATGACCCCGCATCAGCCCCCACCGCATCCCCTCCTCGGCCGTGCCGCCCTGGTCACCGGCGCCAGCCGGCGGGCCGGGATCGGTTACGCCGTGGCCCGGCGGCTCGCCCTCCTCGGCGCGAGCGTCTATCTGCACCACCACACCCCGCACGACGCCGAACAGCCCTGGGGCGCCGACCCCGAGGGCCCGGAGGCGCTCGCCGACGCCGTACGGGAGGTGGCCGCCCCGGCCGCCCGCATCGCCCACGGGGCGGGTGATCTCGCCGACCCCGCCGGGCCCGCCGCCCTGGTCGACGCCGCCGCCGACGCCCTCGGGGGGCGTCTCGACATCCTGATCGCCAACCATGCCCAGAGCGGCTACGACGGCTCGCTGGACGTCCTCACCGCCGACATGCTCGACCGGCACTACCAGGTCAACGCCCGGGCCTCGGTCCTGCTCGCCCAGGCGTTCGCCCGCCGCCGTACGGCCGCCCCGGGCCCGGGCCCGCGCACACCACCCGGCCGGATCGTCATGATGACCTCGGGCCAGGACGTACGCGGCGGCATGCCGGGCGAGGTCGCGTACGCGCTCTCCAAGGGCGCCATCGCCTCCATCACCCGTACCCTCGCCACCGCCCTCGCGCCCCAGGGCATCACCGTCAACACCGTCAACCCCGGACCCATCGGCACGGGTTATCTCACCGGCGAACAACACGCCGCCGTCGCCGCGCTCTTCCCCGGCGGTCGCTGGGGCTCCCCCGACGACGCCGCCCGGCTCATCACCTGGCTGGCCGGCGACGACGGCGGCTGGGTCACCGGTGAGGTCATCAACTCCGAGGGCGGCTTCGCCCGCTGACGGGTACCGGACAGCGGACAGCGGGTGGGGGTGGGACCGGCGCGCGAGCCGGTCCCACCCCTACTCTCACCTCACAGCGCCGACAGTTCGGCCTCCAGGTCGTCCAGACCCAGCGAGCCCTGCGACAGCGCCGCCATGTGCCACTTCTTCGCGTCGAAGGCGTCACCGTGCGCCGCCCGCGCCGCCTCGCGGCCCCGCAGCCAGGCCCGTTCGCCCAGCTTGTAACCGATGGCCTGACCCGGCATGCCCAGGTACCGCACCAGCTCGCTCTCCACGAAGTCCGCCGGCCGGCCGCTGTGCTGCCCGAAGAACTCCTGGGCCAGCTCCGGCGTCCACCGCTCGCCCGGGTGGAACGGCGAGTCCGCCGGGATCTCCAGCTCCAGGTGCATGCCGATGTCGATGATCACCCGCACCGCGCGCATCATCTGACAGTCCAGATAGCCCAGCCGGCGCTCCGCGCTGCTCAGGAACCCCAGCTCGTCCATCAGCCGCTCGGCGTACAGCGCCCAGCCCTCGGCGTTGGCCGAGACCATGCCCACGGTGGTCTGGTAGCGCGAGAGCTGGTCCGCGACGTGCGCCCACTGCGCCAGCTGGAGGTGGTGGCCCGGCACCCCCTCGTGGTACCAGGTGGAGACCAGGTCGTAGACCGGGAACCGGGTCTCGCCCATCGTCGGCAGCCAGGTGCGTCCCGGCCGGGAGAAGTCCAGCGAGGGGCTGGTGTAGTACGGTGCCGCCGCGCTGCCGGGCGGGGCGATCATCGACTCCACCCGCTTGACCCGGTCGGCCAGCTCGAAGTGGGTGCCGTCCAGCGCCTCGATGGCCTCGTCCATGAGTTCCTGGAGCCAGACCCGGATCTCCTCGACGCCCTCGACGGCCTCGCCCTCGGTGTCCAGGTGGCGCAGCGTCTCCCAGGGGGTGGCGCCGGGCAGGATCTTGGCCGCCTCGGCCTTCATCTCGGTGTGCAGCCGGTGGAATTCGGACCAGCCGTACGCGTACGCCTCGTCCAGATCCAGATCGGTGCCGTTCCAGTAGCGCACCCAGCGGGCGTAGCGCTCGCGGCCCACCGTCTGCGGAGCGCCCGCCACGGCGGGGGAGTAGGTGTCGGCCAGCCACTCGCGCAGTTCCGTGATCGCCCCGGTGGCGGCCCGCGCGCCCTCGGTCAGCTCCGCGCGCAGCGCCTGGGGACCGTCCGCCACGAACCGCGCGAACCAGCTCTTCTCCGCGCCGTCCGCGGCCCACTCCTCCAACTGCCCGATGACGGTGGTCACCTGCCGGGGCCCGGCGAGCAGCCCGCGGTCGAGGCCGGCGGCCAGCGCGGCCCGGTAGCTCGCCAGCGAGGCCGGTACGGCGTGCAGCCGGCCGGCCACATCCGCCCAGTCGGCCTCGGTGTCGGTCGGCATGAGGGTGAAGACGCTGCGCACATCGTGCACGGGCGAGAACAGGTTGCTGATCTGCCGCAGGTACTCGTCGGCCTCGTGCACGGCGAGTTCGGCGGTGAGCCGCTCGCGCAGCAGCCGGGCGCAGCGCCGCTCGGCGTCGCTGTCCGCTCCGGGGCGGGTCTCCGCCTGGGTCAGCTCCCGCAGGGTGTGCCGGATGAGTTCGGCCCGGGCCCGCAGGCCCTCGGGGGAGTAGTCGGGCAGCAGCCGGGCGCTCTCGGCGACCCCCAGGAAGGTGCCGGTGATGGGGTCGAGTTCGACGAGCGCGTCAACGTAGGAGTCGGCGATGGCTCGGGGCAGCACGGGGCTGGTGGTCTCTTCGGACATGCGCCCCATCCTCGTACGTGACCCCCCGATTCGTCACTACTGATTTGCCCGGTCGTTACTGTCGTGGCCGGTCAGCGGTCTCACGGGCCCCCGGCCAGGGCTGTTCAGGAGACGGGGGCCGGGCCCAGCGGGGCGGGCAGCGGGCGGGCGGCCAGCGGGGCGGAGAGCACCACCGTGCCGCCGTCCTCGTGCCGGCTGACCGTCAGTCCGGCCGCGCGCAGCATGGCCGAGGTGGCGTGTTCGGCGGTGCCGCCCGGGGCGGTCACGGCGTAGATCTCGGTGTAACCGGCGTCGCCCGCCAGGGTGAGCAGCCGGCGCAGCAGGGCGGTGCCCACCCCGCGCCGCTGCCGGGCGTCCGGCACCAGCAGGGCCAGTTCGACCTCGTCCCCCTCGCCGTCCCACAGCAGATGCCCCAGGCCGGCCAGCGCTCCGTCCCGGTCGCGGGCGGCGACCCCGTGCCCGTACCGGGGGCTGAGCAGGTGCGGCAGCAGCCGGTCGGCCTCCGCGGTGTCCGCCACGCCCTGGTAGCGCTCGCGCAGGGTGCGCGGCGAGCAGCGGGCGTGCAGTTCCCGGGCGGCGGCCAGGTCGCCGGGCCCCACCGGGTCCACCGAGCGGACGATGGTGCGCTGAAGCGAGGAGTCAGCCATGGGAGCACTGTCCCGTGCTGGTGTTGCCCGGCCACGAACGTCCTGTGACCGCGGGGTTAAGGATGCTTCGGTGGTAAATGCGGCCTTCGCTCGGCCGGGCCCCCATGCCATGGTCCGAGCGTAACCCGGTGCGCGGGCAATGCCGTCCTGCGGGGATGGGATGCTGGCCGGCGTGGACGATGACGGGCTGGAGATCTTCGAGGAACACCGGGCTCTGCTGTTCGGCGTCGCCTACCGCATGCTGGGCGCCGTGGCGGACGCCGAGGACATCGTGCAGGAGACCTGGCTGCGCTGGTCCGGCGCGCGGCGCGGCACCGTGGAGCATCCCCGGGCCTATCTGATACGGATCACCACCCGGCTGTCGATGGAGCGGCTGCACCGGCTGCGCGAGGCACGCGAGACCTATCCGGGCAACTGGCTGCCCGAGCCGCTGCCCACCGCGTACGCGTCCGTCCCGGCCGGCGCGCCCGGGGCGGCCGAGGCGGTGGACGCGGCGGGGCCCGCGCTGCGCGCCGAGTCCGTGTCACTGGCGGTGCTGGTGGTGCTGGAATCGCTCAGCCCGCTGGAGCGCGCGGTGTTCGTGCTGCGCGAGGCGTTCGGGTTTCCGTACCAGGAGATCGCCGAGGCGCTGGGGCGGGGTGAGGCGGCGGTACGGCAGCTGGGCGGCCGGGCGCGGCGGCATGTCGCGGAGCGGCGGCCCCGGTTCGAGGTGGATCCGGTGCAGCGCCGGGATCTGACCGAGCGGTTCCTGGCGGCAGCCACCCGGGGTGATCTGGACGGGTTGCTGGCGCTGCTGGCCACCGATGTCCAGGTGGTGGGCGACGGTGGCGGCCGGGGCAAGGCTCCGCTGCGGGTGATCACCGACGCGGAGAAGGCCGGAAGGTTCTTCACGGGGATCGGCGGCCGGCGGCCGGTCGCGTTCGGGGTCGGCTTCGTGGAGCTGAACGGCGGCCCGGCGATGCTGGTGACCAGCCAGGGGGTGCCCCACTCGGTGTTCCAGCTGGAGGTGGCGGACGGCCTGGTGAGCCGGGTCTATCTGATCGCCAACCCGGACAAGCTGCGGCATCTGGCGGTGCCGGCCGGCGGCTGACCCGCGGTCAGCCGCCGGCCGGCACGACGAAGATCCGAACGAGAGGACACCCTCTAGAGCCCGCCGGAGACCCGGAGCACCGCGCCGGTGGTGTACGAGGCGTCGTCGGACAGCAGCCAGGCGACGGCCCCGGCCACCTCCTCCGGTTGGCCGGGGCGCCGCATCGGCACCCGGTCCGGGTTGCGCCAGGGCCGCTGCGGATCGCCCATCGCGGCGTGCATGCCGGTGACGATCATGCCGGGCTGTACGGAGTTGACGCGTACGCCGTCCGGCGCCAGTTCCTTGGCCAGGCCCACCGCCAGGGTGTCCACGGCGGCCTTGGTCGCCGCGTAGTGCACATACTCGCCCGGGCTGCCGAGGGTGGCCGCGCCCGAGGAGATGGTGACGATCGCGCCACCGGTGCCGCCGTACCGGGTGGACATCTCGCGGGCCGCGCGCCGGGCGCACAGCAGGGTGCCCATCACATTGACGTCCACCACCCTTCGCATCAGCCCGGGGTCCGTCTCGGTGAAGCGGCCCAGCGGACCGGTGATCCCGGCGTTGCACACCGCGCCGGTGACCGGGCCGAGGGTTTCCACGGCGGTGTCGAAGAGACGGTCGACCTGTCCGGCGTCGGTGGTGTCCACCTGGACGGTGACGGCCCGGACGCCCGCCTCCCGTACCCGGGCCGCGGTCTCCCCGGCCGCTTCGCCGTCGCGCTCATAGCCGATGGCCAGGTGATGTCCGGCGCGGGCGAGCCGGACCGCGACGGCGGCGCCGATGCCCCTGCTGCCTCCCGTGACCACGGTGACGTGCTGTTTCATGCCACGACTGTATCCAGGTACCTCGGTACCGTTGCGGAGGGATTGGTCTTGACCAACCCGGCCCGCCGCCCTAGTGTCCGCCATATACGCAACAACCTTGCATAATCACGGGGTTCGGGGAGGCCACCATGGCAACGATGGAACAAACACGGGAGCAGGAACCGAAGTACTGGCATCTGCGCACCCTGCTGTCCAAGGCGCTGGACACCGAGTTCTCGGTCGGCGAGATCCTCCCCAACGAGCGTGAGCTGGCCGCCCGCTTCGGCGTCGCCAGGGCCACCCTGCGCCAGGCCCTGGAACAACTGGAGCTCGAAGGCCGTCTCCAGCGCCGCCGCGGGGTCGGCACCACCGTCGCCCCGCCGCGCCTCGGCGTGGACCTCAGCCCCTCCCAGCACTCGTGGCCCGGCTGGGCCGGCGACCCCTGGACGGCCACCGCCGCCGCGCCCGCGCCGGCACCGCCCGCCGTGGCCCGGCTGCTGGACATCCGGGCGGCCGAACCCGTCGAGATCATCCACCGTGTCCTGACCACCCACGGCCAGCCGGTGGCCACCGAGCAGTTGTACGTACCGCTCGCCGCCGAACCCGCGGACGCCGCCAAGGGACCCGAGCGCGCCCGGCAGTTGCTGCGCCGGCTCCAGGAGACCGACCCCATCGGCCAGGACCGCACCGTCGAACTCGGCGCGGCCGGGGCGGAGGCCGCCCGCCGGCTGGAACGGCTGCCGGGTTCCCCCGTCCTGCTGGTCACCACCCGCTACTTCGCGGCCGGCCGCACCGCCGCGGCCTCCGTCGCCACCTACCGGGCCGACACCTGCCGGCTCACCTTCGCCAACCAGCCGGCCCTGTCCACCTTCAGCAGCTGACCCCGGGCGCGGAGCCCGGAACACCGTCCCCCGCCGGGTGGATCGCGAACATCTCCGACTCCGCCCGGTCCAGTGCCATCCGCAGTGCCCCCGAGGCGATCGCGTCCGCGCCCAGTACCGACACCGCGACCCTCGGGGGACGCAGACAGTACCGGGTCAGCTCGCGCGCCAGCGGCTCCACCACCCCGTCGAGCCCCGACGCCCAGCCGCCGACCACCACCAGCTCCGGGTCCAGCGCCAGCACCAGCGCCGTCACATCGTGGGTCAGCCGCTCCACATACCGCTCCACCGCCGCCCCCGCCAGCGGCTCACCGGACCGGGCCCGCTCCAGCACCCGCCCCACCGCGGCCTCGTCAAGCGCCGCCAGCGGCCGGCCGTCCGTCGACAGCAGCCGCTCCGGCGTCGCCCCCCGGCCCAGCAGATGCAGCGCCCCGATCTCCCCGGCCGCCCCGCCGTACCCCCGGTGCACCCGCCCGCCGATCAGCGACCCCGCGCCCGGCGACAGGCCCGCCAGCACCATCACCACATCGTCACAGCCCACCGCCGCGCCCAGCCAGCGCTCACCCACCGCCGCCACGTTCGCGTCGTTCTCCACCGCCACCGGCGCCCCCAGCGCCGCGCCGAGCCGCTCGCCCAGCGGCAGCCCCGTCCACCCCGGCAGCGCCGTGCACAGCCGCACCGAACCGTCCGCCGCCATGATTCCCGGCGAGCCCACCCCGACCGCCCGCACCGACTCCCGCGCCACCCCGGCGGCCAGCAGCGCCGCCTCCGCCGTCCCCTCCACCAGCGCCAGCCGCTCGGCGGCCGACGCCTCCGCCGACACCGCACGCACCGCGGAGCCCACCCGCCGCCCCGACAGATCGGCCACCAGCACCGCCACCCGCAGCGCGCCGATCTCCACCCCCAGCAGATGACCGGCCTCGGCCCGGAACCGGAACCGGCGGGCCGGACGCCCCACCCGGGGCGCCCGTACCTCGTCGTCGGCCGCCGCGTACCCCGCGCCCAGCAGCGACTCCACCACCTGCTCCACGGTGGGCCGGGACAGCCCGGTGACCGCCGCCAGCTCGGCAAGCGACGGACTGCGCCCCGAATCCCCGGCCGACCGCAGCGCCCGCAGCACCACCGCGGAATTGATCCTGCGCAGCAGGGACGGATCCCCGCCCTCCCACGAGGTCAGAGAATCGCCCCCGGCGTGTACGCGGCAGCCTTCGGATACCGCTTCGCCACATCCTCCACGGCCGCCACCACGGCGGCCACCTGCTCGCCCGCCGCGCCCGTGAACGACAGCCGGTCCGCCATCAGCGCCGCCAGCTCGGCCGCCCCCAGCGGGATACGGTCGTCCGCCGCCAGCCGCTCCAGCAGCTCATTGCGCTCGCCGCCCTCCCGCAGCCGCAGCGCGGACGCCACCGCGTGCTCCTTGATCACCTCGTGCGCCGTCTCCCGGCCCACCCCGGCCCGTACCGCCGCCATGAGCACCTTGGTGGTCGCCAGGAACGGCAGGAAACGGTCCAGCTCCCGGGCCACCACCGGCTCGAACACCCCGAACTCGTCCAGCACCGTCAGGAACGTCTCCACCAGCCCGTCGAACGCGAAGAACGCGTCCGGCAGCGCCACCCGCCGCACCACCGAGCACGAGACATCGCCCTCGTTCCACTGATCGCCCGCCAGCTCGCCCACCATCGAGGCATGGCCGCGCAGAATCACCGCGAGCCCGTTCACCCGCTCGCACGAACGGGTGTTCATCTTGTGCGGCATCGCCGAGGACCCCACCTGCCCCGGCTGGAAGCCCTCGGTCACCAGCTCCTGCCCGGCCATCAGCCGGATCGTCTTCGCCAGCGAGGACGGCGCCGCCGCCAGCTGCACCAGCGCCGAGACCACCTCGTAGTCCAGCGACCGCGGATACACCTGCCCCACCGAGGTCAGCGCCCGCGCGAAGCCCAGATGCCCGGCGATCCGCGCCTCCAGATCCGCCAGGGCGGCCGGGTCGCCGCCCAGCAGGTCCAGCATGTCCTGCGAGGTGCCCACCGGGCCCTTGATGCCACGAAGCGGATAGCGCGCCAGCAGCTCCTCCACCCGGCCGAAGGCCACCAGCAGCTCGTCCGCGCCGGTCGCGAACCGCTTGCCCAGCGTGGTCGCCTGCGCCGCCACATTGTGCGAGCGCCCCGCCATCACCAGCCCCGCGTACTCGCCCGACAGCCGGCCCAGCCGGGCCAGCAGCGCCACCGTACGGTCCCGCACCAGCTCCAGCGACAGCCGGATCTGCAACTGCTCGACGTTCTCCGTCAGATCCCGCGAGGTCATCCCCTTGTGGATCTGCTCGTGCCCGGCCAGCGCGTTGAACTCCTCGATCCGCGCCTTCACATCGTGCCGGGTCACCCGCTCGCGCTCGGCGATGGACGCCAGATCCACCCGCTCCAGCACCCGCTCGTAGTCGGCGAGCGCCCCGTCCGGGACGGCCACCCCCAGATCCCGCTGGGCGCGCAGCACCGCCAGCCACAGCCGGCGCTCCAGCACCACCTTGTACTCGGGGGACCACAGCCGGGCCAGCTCCGCCGAGGCATAGCGGCCGGCCAGGACATTCGGAATGCGGGGCTTGTCTGTCACGGCACCGGATTCTACGGCGGGCTGAGCTCGGGTCGCTTCGGTGCCCGCCCGTCGCCCGAGGACCGGCCGGTCAGCCGCCGCCCGATCCAGGGCAGCAGATGCTCGCGCGCGAACCGGACATCCGCCCCGACCCGCTGGGCCAGCCGTACCGGGGACGGCGGCGGCAGCGGGGCGTCCCAGTCGAACTCCGGCGCCCCGCCGAGCCGCTGCCACACCGCCTCGGCCACCCGGCGGTGGCCCTCCGTGGTCAGATGCAGCCGGTCGTCCGCCCACAGCCGCGGATCGCCCAGCGCGGAGGAGGCGTACAGATCGACCACCACCGCCCCCTCGTGCCGGGCCGCGAGCGCGTCGATGTGGGCGTACAGCTCCTCCATCCGCGCCCGGTAGCGCTCCAGCACCGGACCGGTGCGCCCCGGCGAGCGCATGAGTACCAGCGTCCGGCACGACGGCGCGAGCCGCTTCACCGCCTCCTCCAGCAGCCCGCACACCCGGGGCAGATCGCAGCGCGGGCGCAGCACGTCGTTGAGGCCGCCGACCAGCGTGATGAGATCCGCGCCCATCGCGGCGGCGGCCGGCACCTGATCGCCGGTGATCTGCCCGATCAGCTTGCCGCGCACCGCCAGATTGGCGTACCGGAAGCCGGGCCGCCGCTGCGCCAGCCGGCCGGCCAGTAGGTCGGCCCAGCCCCGGTACGAGCCGTCCGGCAGCGCGTCGGACATCCCCTCGGTGAACGAGTCCCCCAGCGCGACAAAGCTGCGGATCGGTTCCATTTCCCTCGCCTTCACGCCGGCGATGCTATCGAGGCGCCGCCGACGGGAAAGGACCCCCCGGGGTACCCACCAGCTCGCGCAGCACATCCTCCATCGTCACCACCCCGGTGGGCCGCCCGTCCGGGCCCATCACCGCCGCCAGATGCGTCGCCCCGCCGCGCATCGCGGTCAGCACCTCGTCCAGCGGCGTACCGGCCCCGACCCGCGCGATCGGCCGCAGCGCCGACACCGCGAACGGCAGCCGCGGGCGGGCCGCGTTCAGGGCGTCCTTCACATGCAGATAGCCCAGCACCGCGCCCCGCTCGTCCAGCACCGGGAACCGCGAGAAGCCGGTGCGCGCCGACAGCGCCTCCAGGTCGTGCGGGCTGATCCCCACCCGAGCCGTCACCACCGCGCCGCGTGGCCGCATCACCTCGCCCACCGGCCGCCGCGCCAGCCGCAGCGCGTCCCGCAGCCGCCCGGTGGCCCGCTCGTCCAGCAGCCCGGCCGCCCCCGAGTCGGAGACGATCCGGTCCAGCTGCTCGTCGGAGAAGACCGCCACCACCTCGTCCCGGGGCGTGACCTTCAGCAGCCGCAGCAGCGCGCTCGCCAGCGCGTTGATCCCCCGCACCAGGAGCGACAGCGCCCGGGACAGGGCCAGCAGCGGCGGGCCGAGCAGCAGCGCGCAGCGCAGCGGGGTGGCCAGCGCGATGTTCTTGGGCACCATCTCGCCCAGCAGCATGTGCAGATACGTGGCCACGGTCAGCGCCACCACGAACGCGATCGGGTGGATCGCGCCCTGCGGCACCCCGACGCCGTGCAGCAGGGGCTCCAGCAGATGGGCCATGGCCGGCTCGGCGACGATGCCCAGCACCAGCGTGGTCAAGGTGATGCCCAGCTGGGCGGTGGCCATCAGCAGCGACAGATGCCGCAGCGCCTCCAGCACCCGGCGGGCGCGGGCGTCGCCCTGCTCGGCGAGCGGGTCGATCTGGCTGCGGCGCACCGAGATCAGCGAGAACTCCCCGAACACGAAGAACGCGTTGAGGAGGATCATCAGCAGCCCGGTCAGCAGTTGCAGCGCGGTCACCGCAGCTCCTCGGGGGACGGTACGGGGGCGGTGAGCCTGACCCGTACGACGCGGTGGTGGTCGGTGCGCAGCGCCGCCAGCTCCCAGCCGGCGCTGTCCACCCGGTCGCCGGCCGCCGGAATCCGGCCCAGCTCGGTGGCGATGAAGCCGGCCAGTGTCTCGTACGGGCCCTCGGGCAGCTGGAGGCCGATGACCTGGAGCTGATCGCGGCGCACCGCGCCGTCCGCCTCGTAGACACCGGGGCCCAGTGGCAGCAGATCGGGTGCCTGGCGCGGGTCGTGCTCGTCGCGGACGCTGCCGACGATCTCCTCGATGATGTCCTCGAAGGTGAGCACCCCGGCGGTGCCTCCGTACTCGTCGATGACCACCGCCATGGGGCGCTCGTCCGACAGTTCCTCCAGCAGCCGGTCGGCGGGGAAGGTGTCGGGCACCAGCAGCGGCTCGCGCATGAGTTCGCGCACCGGGGTGTCGGCCCAGCGCTCGTCCGGGACCGCGAGGACGTCCTTGAGCCGGACGATGCCGCGCACCGTGTCCAGGCCGCCCTCGCACACCGGGAAGCGGGACAGGCCGGTGGTGCGGATGGCGTCGGCGACGTCCTGGAGGGTGGCGTCGCTCTCCAGGGCGGCGACCCGCACCCGGGGGGTCATGATGGACTGCGCGGTCAGCGCGGACAACTGGATGGAGCGGACGAACAGCTCGGCGGTGTCGGCGGCCAGCGTGCCCTCCTCGGCCGAGTGCCGGGCCATGGCCACCAGTTCCTGCGGGGAGCGGGCCGACGCCAGCTCCTCGGTGGGCTCCAGGCCCAGCCGCAGCAGCACGCGGTTGGCGGTGTTGTTGAGATGCCGGATGAAGGGCCGGAAGGCGGAGGAGAAGCCGCGCTGGAGCGGGGCCACCCGGCGTGCGACGGCCAGCGGGGAGGAGATCGCCCAGTTCTTGGGCACCAGTTCGCCGATCACCATGAGGACCACGGTGGACAGGGCGGTGCCCAGCACGAGGGCGAGGGTGCCCGCCCCGCCGCTGGGCAGCCCGGCCGCGCGCAGCGGGCCGGCCAGCAGCGCGGCGGTGGAGGACTCGGCGAGCATGCCGATCACCAGGCTGGTGAGGGTGATGCCGAGCTGCGCGCCGGAGAGCTGGAAGGTCAGCGACCGCACCGCCGCGAGCGCCCCGGGGGCACCCGGCAGCCCGCGCTCGGCGGCGTCCTCCAGCACCGAACGCTCCACGGTGGTCAGGGAGAACTCGGCGGCCACGAACACCCCGCAGGCCACGGTGAGCAGCAGGGCGACGCCCAGCAGCAGAACCTCGATCACGGCACCACCACCGTCCTGACGGAAGGGGACATAACGCCCCACTGTACGAGCCGGGGGGCCGGTGCGCCGGGAGGCGAGGGGCGCTCGGTGTCAGCCGTGGGCGGCCGGGCCGAATTCCGCCAGCGCGTCGGCCACGATGGTCTCCAGATGGTCGGAGTGGGCGCCGCGCCAGTAGACCCGGGCGCACTGGGCGCAGCGGGCGAAGACGTCGTACGTGCGCCGGGTGCCGCCGTCCAGGTCCGCCGCCACCTCGTCCTTGCCCACGCTCTCCAGCGCGCCGTTGCACGCCGTGCACCGGGTCCACGGGGCCAGCCGCGGGGCGAACCGGCCCAGTACGTCGCGCAGCTGGTCATCGGGCCGGTCGCTGTAGACGAAGGCGCCCGCCCACAGCTCCCGGCGGCGCAGCAGGCCCCGGTCGCGGGAGAGCAGCACCCGGCGCTCGGCGGCGGACCGGGCGGCCAGCGCCGGGTCGCCGATGTCCTCGCTCTCGTACGCGGCGTCCACGCCCAGCAGTCGCAGCCGGCGCGCCAGGGTGCCCAGATGCACGTCCAGCACAAAGCGCAGCGGCGCGCCCGGCACCTGCTGCGGCCGGGTCACGGCGGCCACCTCCACGCGCTCGCCGCCCCGGGGGACGTAGGAGAACTCCACCGGCCGGCCATCGGCGAGCAGCGTGCCGATCTCGGTGAGCGGGGTGCCGCAGGACTCCACCAGATGGCCGAGCGTGGACACCTGGTCGGCGGTCGCCGACACCCCTTCCGCGCGCCGGCGCGCGGAGAGCAACGGGTGGAGTTCTGGGGCGAAATGGAGCCGGATCTCATCGGTACGCACCCGGCCAGCATCCCATTCGCCGGCCCCGGGTCACCGGAAATTAATTTTGCAGAGTCTGCACTTTTGCATACCCTGCAAGGTGTGCCGACCGAACCGCGACCCCCGGGGCTGCGCGACCGCAAGAAGCGGGCCACCCACCGCGCCCTCACCGAGGCGGCCGTCCGGCTCGCGGCCGAGCACGGCGCCGAGAACGTCACCGTCGAGGCGATCAGCGAAGCGGCCGGCGTCTCACCGCGTACCTTCTTCAACTACTTCGACCACCGCGACGAAGCTTTCGTCATGATCGACGCGGATGTCGCCGAGCGGGTACGGCGGGCGGTGCGCGACGCCCCGCCCGGGCGGCCCCTCCTGTGGGTCGTCGCGGACGCCTACGCCGCGGAACTGCCCGACCCGGGCACCGACCACGAACTGTGGGAGCTGCGGGTGGAAATGCTCCGCAGATCCCCACAACTGCTCGCGCGCACCCTGGGCGTGCACCAGGCCGACGAGCAGAAGCTGGCGGACAGCATCGCCGAACGGCTGGCCGCCGCCGGCACCACCGACCCCGGTGTCTACCCCCGGCTGCTGGCCGCCGTCGCCAACACCGCGGCGCGGGTCGCCATGGAGCACTGGAGCGCCGACCGTCGCCGCCGGCCCGTCCCGGACCTCTTCCGGGAGGTCTTCGGCCACCTCGCGGCCGGACTGCCCGCGCCGGTGCCCGGGCCGGCGCCCGGGCCCGCCGCGGCCCTGACCACCACCCCGGCCGGGTCCTGAGGACCCGGCCGCCACCCTCACCACCGCACAGCGAGAAGGACATCGTGACGCTCACGACCGAGGCGCCCGAGGAGACTCCGGGCGCCATGACCAACCGCCAGATACTCCAGGCGATGTCCGGCCTGATGGCCGGCATGTTCGTCGCCATCCTGGCCGGCACGGTGGTGGCCAACGCCCTGCCCCGCATCATCACCGACCTCCAGGCCAGCCAGTCCGCCTACACCTGGGTCATCACCTCCGAACTGCTGGCGATGACCGCCACCGTCCCGTTGTGGGGCAAGCTCTCCGACCTCTACAACAAGAAGCTGCTGCTCCAGCTCTCCCTGGCGCTGTTCCTGGTGGGCTCCCTGCTGGCCGGCTTCTCCCAGGGCGTGGGCCTGCTGATCTTCAGCCGGGTCGTCCAGGGCATCGGCGCCGGCGGGCTCACCGCCCTCGTCCAGATCGTGATGGCCGCCGTGATCCCGCCCCGCCGGCTGGGCAAGTACGCCGGCATCTTCGGCGCCGTCTTCGCGGTCGGCACCGTCGCCGGACCGCTCATCGGCGGCGTCCTGGTGGACACCTCCTGGCTCGGCTGGCGCTGGTGCTTCTTCATCGGCGTGCCGTTCGCCCTGGCCGCCATCATCATCCTCCAGCGCACCCTGACCCTGCCCACCGTGCGGCGCGAGATCAAGATCGACTACCTGGGTGCCGGCCTGATCGTCGCCGGGGTGTGCGCCCTGCTGATCTGGACCACCATGGCCGGCAACCAGTTCGACTGGGCCTCCTGGCAGACCGCCGCCCTCACCGGTGGCGGAGTGGTCCTGCTCGGCCTCGCCGTCCTGGTGGAATCCCGGGTGCCCGAACCGGTCATCCCGCTGACGATCTTCCGCAACCGTACGGTCACCCTGACCACCGTCGCCAGCCTGTTCGTCGGGGTCGCCATGTTCGGCGGCACGGTCTTCCTGTCGCAGTACTTCCAGATCGCCCAGGGCAAGTCCCCGACCGTGGCCGGCCTGATGGGCCTGCCGATGATCATGGGCCTGCTGGTGTCCTCCACCCTCGCCGGCCAGGTCATCAGCGCCACCGGGCGCTGGAAGATCTACCTGGTGGCCGGCGGCATCGCCATGACCGCCGGGCTCGGAATGCTCGCCACCATCGACGCCGACACCGGATTCGGCCTGCTCAGCCTCTACATGGCGCTGCTCGGCATCGGCGTCGGCCTGCTGATGCAGAATCTGGTGCTGGCCGCCCAGAACGACGTACCCGCCGCCGACCTGGGCACCGCCACCTCGGTGCTGTCCTTCTTCCGCAGCATGGGCGGCACCATCGGCACCTCCGTACTGGGCGCGGTGCTCGCCAACGGGGTCACCGCCCGGCTCGGCGGCTTCGACGCCGGCGGCGGCGACGCCCACTCGGTGCCCGACATCTCCCAGCTGCCCGACGAGGCCCGCGAGGTCGTGCAGAACGCCTACGGCTCGGCCACCGGCGAACTGTTCCTGATCGCCACCCCGTTCGCGGTACTGGCGCTGATCACCGTGGTCTTCATCAAGGAGAAGGCGCTGAAGACCACCAACGCCACCCAGCGGCTCGCCGAGGAGGCCCGTCAGGAGGAGCAGGCCGCCACGGCCGGCTGACCCCACCCGCCCGCCCCAGTACGACCGCGCCCGCCCCGCACCCGCACCCCGGGGGCGGGCGCGGTCGCGCTCGGGACAGGGGGCCCAACCGGGTGTGACGGATCGTCGGTTCTGTGCATCATGGGACCCCGGTCCCTCTAGCGATGGTGAGTTGACCCCGATGGGTGAGTACAGCAAGGACGTACGGGAGACGGCGGCGGCCCCGGAGATCGACACCTCGGTGCCGCACTCGGCCCGGATCTGGAACTACTGGCTGGGCGGCAAGGATCACTACGAGGTCGACCGGATCGCCGGCGACCAGTACGCCGAGACCTTCCCCGAGATCTTCGACATCGCCCGGGTCAGCCGCTACTTCCTGCACCGCACCGTGCGCCATCTGGCGGGCGAGGCCGGCATCCGGCAGTTCCTGGACGTGGGCACCGGCCTGCCCACCGAGGACAACACCCACGAGATCGCCCAGCGCGTCGCCCCCGACGCCCGCGTCGTGTACGTGGACAACGATCCGCTGGTGCTGGTGCACGCCCAGGCCCTGCTGACCTCGACCCCGCAGGGCCGCACCGACTACATAGACGCCGATCTGCACGACCCCGCCCGGATCCTGCGGCTCGCGGCCCGCACCCTCGACCTCGGCCGGCCCGTCGGGCTGATCCTCTCCGATGTGATGGGCCATGTCCCCGACGACGCCCAGGCCCTGTCCATCGTGCGCGAGCTGGTGGGCGGGCTGCCGCCGGGCAGCTATCTGATGCTGTCGCACGGCGCCGCCACCACCCGGGAGATCGTGGAGGCGCAGGACGACTACAACGACAGCGGGGCCGTCCCGTACCGGCTGCGCGACCACCAGCAGATCAGCCGGTTCTTCGACGGACTGGAGCTGGTGGAGCCGGGCGTGGTGCCCATGCCCGAGTGGCGGCGCGACGTCGGCGACCTGAGCGATCCGGTGCCCGGCGCCGGGATCGGCGCACTCGCCCGCGTCCCCGGCTGACCTGCGGCGGTGCCGGCCGGAAGCAGCCGGGTAAGCGGTTTCTGCCGATCTTCTTGACGGCCCCGCCGACCCCGGCATAGCTTCCGGCTGCACCGCGAACGGGCCCGCCCGGACGCGGTGGTCACCGGCGCCCACCGAAGGGTCACAACGACGTGATAGCCCGCAGGACGTTTCTGGCCGGCACCGCCACCGCCGCCTCCGTCGCCACCACCGGCCAGGCCGCCGCCCGGGAACCCGGCCAGGACGCCGCCCCCGGCGCCACGGGCCCGGCCGTGGACCACGACTTCCTCGCTCTCCTCACCACCGCCGCCGACGACCGCGCGGCACAGATCCTGGCCGGCTACCCCGGCCACATCACCGAACTGCGCGACCGCGGCCGGGCCCGTACCGCCGCCCGCTCGGTACGCACCCTGGTCTCCGTCCAGGTGCACCCCGCCTCGGCGCACCACCACGACCCCGCCCTGCTGGAACCCCTGCGCGAACTGACCACCGCGCTGGAGGAGGAGCAGCACGAGGACGGCCTGTACGACCAGGGCGCGGTGCACTCACCGCCCGACACCGCGTTCTCCATCGTCGATCTGAACACCGCCTACGCGCTGCTCACCGCCGACGCGCACGGCCCGGCCGAGGAGATCCGGCGGCGGATCGCCCGCGTCCTGCGCAAGTCCGGGCCGGGTCTTGCCACCGGCGGCGTGCACACCGCCAACCACCGCTGGCTGGTGTGCGCGGCGCTGGCCAGGGTGCACCACTGGTGGCCCGACCCCGCCTACCGGCGCCGCATCGACGACTGGCTCGCGGAGGGCATCGACCAGTTCCCCGGCGGCGAGTACAGCGAGCGCAGCGCCACCTACGCGGCCGTCGTCACCAACCCCGCGCTGCTGACCCTCGCCCAGACCTACGGCCGCACCGACCTGTACGCCAACGTCCGGCGCAATCTCGCCGCGACCGTGCCGCTGATCGAGCCCAACGGCGAGATCGAGACCGTCTACTCGCGGCGCCAGGACCAGACCGCGCTGCGCTATCTGCCGGAGTTCTGGCTCCAGTTCCGGGAGCTGGCGATCCGCGACCGGGACGGCACCTTCGCGGCGGTGGCCGCCACCCTCGCCGAACGCGGCACCGGGCAGACCTTCGGCGAGATCCCGCTGGGCGACCGGCTCGGCGAGGTGCTCGACCGCCCCCTGCTGGCCCGCCCGCTGCCGCCCGCCACCCCGGAGCCGGCCGAGTTCGTCCATCACGACACCGACTGCCGGCTGGTCCGGGTGCGGCGCGGCACGCACACCGCGACGCTGTTCGGCGGCACCGACCTGCCGGAGAAGAAGGCCATCGCCTCGGGGCTCTCCTCCAACCCCACCTTCTTCAAGATGCGCCGCGGCGCCGCCATCCTGGACTCGGTTCGGCTGTCACCCCAGTTCTTCTCACTCGGCCACTTCCGCGCCGAGAACCTGGAGCCGTACCAGGGCGGCTGGCGGCTCACCGCCGAGGTCGCGGCCGGCTTCCACCAGCCGCTGCCCCGCCGGCACCGGCGCCGCGACGGACTGTACGAGCTGAGCAACGACGGCCGGTTCTGGTCCGCGATGGACTTCGAGCACCGGGAGAAGGAATACCGCACCCTGCGCACCGAGGTACGGGCGAAGGAGACCGGGAACGGCGGCTGGCAACTGTCCTTCGACGTCGGGCCCTCCGAGGTGCCGCTCGCCCTGGAGCTGTGCTTCCGGCCGGGCGGCCAACTGGCGGGCGAGGGGCTCGAACCGGTGCCCGACTCCCCGGACACCTGGCAACTGGTGAGCGGCGAGGGCTCGTACACCGTGGGCGAGGACCGGATCGTCTTCGGTCCCGGCAACGGCAAGGGCGGCAAGCAGCCCCCGTACGTCGACCCGGGCGAGCGCTACACCTGGATGAGCGGCCGGCTCACCCCGGACGGCGTCCGGGTGCTGATCACCGGCCGCTCCCCGCTGACGTACCGGCTGACGCTGCGCTGACCGCGGCCCGCCCCCGTACCACGGGCGCCGGGTGGCGGTCCCGCTCCCGGCGCACGGTCCGGCCGTACAGCCGCAGGATCTGGGTCACCCCCAGCGCCATGAAGCCCAGCACCACCGAGAACGCGATCCGGTAGCTGTCGCCGGTGGCGTCCAGCAGCAGGCCCACCCCGAGCAGCGCCAGCATCGAGGCGGTGAAACCGCCGATGTTGACGATCCCGGAGGCGGTGCCGTGCCGCTGCGGCGGGTTGCCCAGCCGGGCGAAGTCGAAGCCGACCGCCGAGGCCGGCACACAGCCGCCGAGCACCACGCACAGCAGCACCAGCAGCCAGCCGGGCGCCCGGTCGCCCGGCCAGCTGATCGCCGCCGTCCAGACCACCGCGACGGCGGCCGTCACCGACAGCACCACCGGCAGCCGGGCGGCCCGCCACCGGGTCAGCAGCCAGCCGAAGGGCAGCCCGAGCACCAGGCTGGTGAGCACCACCAGGGTGAGCAGTTCACCGGCCGCCAGCCGCTCGTACCCCTGCGCCTGGACCAGGAACGGCAGCCCCCACAGCATCAGGAACACCATCGCCGGGCACTGGGTGGTGAAGTGCGTCCACATGCCGAGCCGGGTGCCGGGCTCGCGCCAGGCGGCGCCGATCTGGCGGCGGACGGCGCCCCGGCCGGCGGCCGGCGGCGGCTCGGGCTCCTGGCCGCGCGGCCGGTCCCGCAGGAAGAGCACCAGCGGGACGAGGACGATCAGCCCGCCCACGGCGCTGCCGGCGAAGGCGGTGACCCAGCCGGAGTGCTCCAGGACCCGGGAGAACACCAGGGTGGTGGTGAGATTGCCGGTCATTCCGGCCAGGCCGGTGAGCTGGGCCATCATCGGCGCGCGGCGGGCCGGGAACCAGCGGTTGCCCAGCCGCAGCACCGCCAGGAAGGTCATCGCGTCGCCGCACCCCAGCAGGGCGCGGGCGGCCAGCGCCGTGCCGTAGGAGGGGGCGAGGGCGAAGCCGAGCTGGCCGGCCACGAGGAGGGCCAGGCCCAGGATCAGCACCCGCCGGCTGCCGAGCCGGTCCACCATGACGCCGACGGGTATCTGCATCGCCGCGTAGACGAGCAGTTGCAGGATGGAGAAGACGGACAGCGCGGAGGCGCCCACCTCGAACCGGTCGGCGGCGTCCAGGCCGGCCACCCCGAGGGAGGTGCGGAAGACCACGGCGGTGAAGTAGACGCCGACCGCGATCAGCCACACGGTGACGGCGCGCCGGCCGCCGGGCGGATCGACGGGGCCGCTCACCGGATCTCCCCCCGGGCCAGCTCGGACACCCGGCTCACGTGCCGGACGGTCACGGTCAGCGCCGCCTCGGCGTCGCCGGCCCGCAGCGCGTCGAGGATCTCCTGGTGTTCGGCCAGCGCCAGGGCGATCCGGTCGGGACGGGAGCGGGCCACGGCCACGCCCATCCGCAGCTGCCGGTCGCGCAGTTGGTCGTACAGCCGGGAGAGGATGGCGTTGCCGCCGCTGCGGACGATCTCGGCGTGGAAGGCGCGGTCGGTGGCCGCCATGTCGGCCAGCGCGCCGGCGGCGGCCTGGGCGCGGTGCAGCTCCAGCAGTCCGGCCAGCCGGTCGGTCAGCCCGGGCGGGGCGGGGACCGCCTTGCGCACCGCGTGGGTCTCCACCAGCAGCCGGGTCTCCACCACGTCGGCGATCTCCTGGGCGGAGACGGGCAGCACCATGGCGCCCTTCTTCGGGTAGAGCCGCAGCAGCCCTTCGCTCTCCAGGCGCAGCAGCGCCTCGCGCACCGGGGTGCGGGAGACGCCGGCCGCTTCGGCCAGCTCGCCCTCGGTGAGCAGCGTGCCGCCCTCGTAACGGCGGTCGAGGACGGCACGCTTGATGTGGTCGTAGACGTGGTCGGCGGCGGGGGGACGCTTGGGGGCGGCGGCGGACTGCGGCATGCGCACAGCATAGATACAACAGGGATGCGCCGTGGCGCCGGTCCGGCATCCGGGCAGCGGGACGGTACGGGAGCGGCCGGTGAGCCACCGGCCGTTGACATGATCGAGTCGCACGAACCAGGCTGATCCCCATCGGAGTCGCGGCAACCGGCCGCTCCCGTACCGTCCCCGCAACAGGAGCAGACGTGGCAGGAGCCGCAGCCGCGACCACCGGACCGCTGACCGCCCGGCTCCCCCTGCTGCACCCCGGCGCGGGCCCGGAGCCGGCCGCCGCGCTGCGCGACGCGCCCCGCCGCGTCCCGGTGCCGCCGGTCACCGACCGCGCCGTCTGGGACGCCGTCGACCCCGCCACCCGCACTGGACTGCTGCGCCGCGCCGCCGCCGAACTCGCCCGCCCCGCCCCGGTACTGCGCGCCTCCGACTGGGCCAGGACCTTCCGCGACGGCGTCCGCACCGCATACGAGGACCAGGCCCGCGCCCTGCGGGTGCGCACCACCGTGTTCGCCCTCGCCGCCGTGCTCACCGGCGAGAGCGCCCCCGCCACCGCGCCCGCGGGCGACACCCCGCACCTGGACGCCGCCATCGACGGGCTGATCGCCCTGTGCGAGGCCACCACCTGGTGCTGGGCCCCGCACGACGGCCACACCGCCGCACGCGGCGAGGTGCTGGCCGACCCGGACCAGCCCTATGTGGACCTCGGCGCCGCCGAGGTCACCACCCTGCTCGCCTGGGCCGACCACGCCCTGGGACCGCACCTGGACCGGCGGGCGCCCGGCCTGCGCCGCCGGCTGCGCCGCGAGACCGACCGGCGGGTCCTCACCCCCTTCACCACCCGCCGCGACTGGCCCTGGATCGGCATCGACCGCCCCGCCGACAACTGGAACCCCTGGATCCACGGCGCCGTTACCGCCGCCGCGCTGCTGCTCACCGACGACCCGGACCGTACCGCCGCGCTGCTCCGGCTCACCACCGCCGGGCTGGACCGCTTCGTGGCCACGCTCCCCGACGACGGCGGTATCGACGAGGGCGTCGCCTACTGGTGGCACGGCGCGGGCCGGCTGCTGGAGACCCTTGATCTGCTGGCGGCCGTCGGCGGACCGGGACTCGACGCCCGCGACCTGCCCGTACTGCGCCAACTCGCACGCTTCCCGCACCGGATGCATCTGGGCGGGGACTGGTACGTCAACGCCGGGGACGCCGCCGCCCGGCTGCCCGACAGCCTGCCCTGGCAACTGCTGCACCGCTGGGGCGGCGCGCTGCGCGACCACGCCGTGCGCGACCACGCGGCGGCCCGGGGCCGCGCCGCCGCCCTCGCCGCCTACCCCGAGGCCGGCCTGGGCAGCGCCCTGACCGCACTGGCCGACCCCGGCTGGCGCGCGGCGCGCGGTGGGCCGGCGCCGGGCGGCGACCGCTGGCTGACGCCGGGGGAGTGGCTGCCCCGCACCCAGGTGCTGCTGGCCAGGGAACGGCCTGGCTCCACCGGCGGCCTCACCGTCGCCGCCAAGGCCGGGCACAACGCCGAACGCCACAACCACCTGGACGTCGGCAGCTACTGGATCGCCCTCGACGGCGCCCCGCTGATCATCGACCTCGGCCAGCCCACGTACACCGCCGACAGCTTCGGACCGCGCCGCTACGACGCCTGGCCGCTGAGCAGTGACTGGCACAACCTCCCCGCGCCGGGCGGCGGCACCGGCCAACGGCCCGGCGCGGAGCGGGCAGCCCGCCGGGTGCGGGCCGAACTGCCCCCCGGCGGTGCCGAGTTCCACGCCGACCTGGCCGGTACGTACCCGGCGGGTGCGGTCGACGAGCTCACCCGGGCCATCCGGCTGGTACGGACCGGGCCGCCGCACATCACCGTCACCGACCGCTGGTCACCGGCCGCCCGGCCGGTGCTGCTGCGGCACATCGTGGCGGGCGAGGTCACCCTGGGCCGCGGCGAGGCGATCGTGCGGGGCGGGGAGGGCCGCGCCCTGCGGATCAGCTGGGACCCGCGCGACGCGGACGCCGCGCTGGAGCGCCGCGAGCTGACCGACCCCCTGCTGCGCGCCTCCTGGGGCGACCACCTGACCCGGCTCACCCTGACGGTGAGCCGGGCCACCGAAGCGACCGTCCGCTTCGACCGCGCCCCCTGACCGGGGCCGGGTCCGGAGGCCCCCGGTCGAACGCCGTGCGAGGCGCACTCAGTCCCGGGCGTCCAGGACCTCGCCGATGGTGTCCAGGGCTCGGGTGAGTTCGTCCTCCTCGATGGTCAGGGGCGGTGCGACGCGGATGGTGGAGCCGTGGGTGTCCTTCACCAGCAGGCCACGGGCCATCAGACGTTCGCTCAGTTCGCGCCCGGTGCCGATCGCCGGGTCGATGTCGATGCCCGCCCACAGGCCCCGGCTGCGGAACCGCAGCACCCCGTGGCCCGTCAGCCGCTCCAGGCCGGCCGCCAGCACCTTGCCGAGCCGCGCCGCCCGGTCCTGGTACTCCCCGGTGGCCAGCAGCCCGATGACCGCCGTGCCGATGGCCGCCGACAGCGGATTGCCGCCGAAGGTGGAGCCGTGTTCGCCCGGCCGCAGCACGTCCATCACCGCCCGGGTGCCGACCACGGCCGAGACCGGTACCAGGCCGCCGCCCAGTGCCTTGCCGAGCAGCAGCAGATCGGGCCGTACCGCCTCGTGGTCCAGCGCCAGGGTGCGGCCGGTGCGCCCGAGGCCGGACTGGATCTCGTCGGCGATGAACAGCACCCCGGCCCGCCGGGTCGCCTCGCGCACCCCGCGCAGATAACCGTCGTCCGGGATGATGACGCCCGCCTCGCCCTGGATGGGCTCGATCAGCACGGCCGCCGTGGTCTCGTCGAGCGCCGCCTCCAGCGCCGGCAGATCGTTGTACGGCACCACGGTGAACCCCGGCGTGTAGGGCCCGAAGCCCTCGCGTGCCACCGGGTCGCTGGAGAAGCCGACGACCGTGGTGGTGCGGCCGTGGAAGTTGTTGGCGGCCACCACGATCCGCGCCCGGTCGCGTGGCACGCCCTTGACCTCGTACGCCCACTTGCGGGCGATCTTGATGGCGCTCTCCACCGCCTCGGCGCCGGTGTTCATCGGCAGGGTGACATCGAGCCCGGTCAGCTCGGCGAGACCGGCGGCGAAGCCGGCCAGCCGGTCGTTGTGGAAGGCACGGGAGGTGAGGGTGAGGGTGTCCAGCTGACGGTGGGCCGCCGCGACCAGCTCGGGGTGCCGGTGCCCGAAGTTCAGCGCCGAGTAGCCGGCCAGCAGATCGAGATAGCGGTGCCCCTGGGTGTCCTCCACCCAGGCGCCCTCACCCCGGGCGATGACCACCGGCAGCGGCCGGTAGTTGCGGGCCACCAGTCGGTCCTCGGCGGCGATGACGGCGGCCGGGTCGGCGGCGGCGTCGGTGGTGTTCGCGGTGCTCTGGGCAGTGGTCATCAGAGTCGGATCTCCTGTGTGCAGCACTTGATTCCGCCGCCGGCCTTCAGCAGCTCGGAGGTGTCGACCGGCACGGGGACGTAGCCCCGGTCGGTCAGTTGGGCGATGAGATCGGTGGCCCCGGGGGCGATGAGCACATGCCGGCCGTCCGAGACCGAGTTGAGGCCGAAGGCCAGCGCGTCCTCGCGGCTCGCCAGCACCGCGTCGGGGTAGCGGCGGCGCAGCGCGGCCCGGCTGCCCGGGGAGAACGCCTCGGGGTAGTAGGCGATGGTGGTGTCGTCCAGCGCGAACAGCGCGGTGTCGAGGTGGTAGAACTGCGGGTCCACCAGCCGCAGTGAGATGGTGGCCCGGCCGAAGTACTCTTGTGCGGCGATATGCGCGGCGGCCGAGGTGCGGAATCCGTAACCGGCGAGAATATCGGCCCCGACCGGCACCAGATCCCCTTCGCCCTCGCACACCTCTTCGGGGCTGACGACAGGAAAGCCGTTCTCCTTGAACCAGCGATTGAATTCCGCCGCCTCCGGCTGCCGCTGCGCGGCGTGGAACCGCGAGCCGAGCACCTTGCCGTCCAGCACCAGGGCTCCATTGGCGGCGAACACCATGTCCGGCAGCCCGGGCACCGGTTCCACCAGCTCCACCGTGTGGCCCAGCTCCCGATAGGTGCGCACCAGCGTGTGCCACTGATCGAGAGCCCGATCCCTATCCACCCGGGAATCTTGTCGCATCCACGGATTAATGACGTACGCCAGCTCGAAATAGCGTGGCTCGCACAGCAGATATCGGCGTTCTCGGCCGACCGTGACAGGCGCCATCGAGGCACTTTTCCTTTCGCCGGAGAAGACAACTCCACGCTAAGGACAAAGACACCTTCCCGACAAGCGCCGGTCATTGCACGCCGCTTAAGAATGTTGCGTGTCAGCCCGGCTCGGCGGCGTTTTCCGCCGCGCCGCTCAGCAGTGGCCGCAGCGGCGCCCCCGAACCGCCGCCCGGCAACAGCTGGGTGAGCACGATCCGGCTGTCCGTCCGCCGCACGAACGGCTCGGCCCTGATCCGCTCCAGCACCCGCTCGAAGTGCTCGATGCCCCGGGCCCTGATGTGCAGCAGCGCGTCCGCGTCCCCGGTGACCGTCATCGCCGCCACGATCTCGGGGTGGTTGCGCGCCACCTCCGACATCCGGCTCGGCGGCGCGGCGCTGTCGCAGTACACCTCGACGAACGCCTCCATCCCCCAACCCATCACGTCCGCCCGGACGGTGGTGGTGAAGCCGGTGATCACCCCGGTGGCCCGCAGCCGGTCCACCCGCCGCTTGACGGCGGGCGCCGAAAGCCCCACCCGCCCGCCGATCTCCACGAAGCTCACCCGGGCATTGGAGGTCAGCAACGCCAGAATGGTGCGGTCCAGCTCATCGACGACCGGCGGCAGATGCGTCATGGGGGCGGCTCCGGTTCTCGTGATTCCTCACATCGGGGACAGTCGTTCACCGCTAATGATCACCGCTGCGGGGCTCCGTGCCCACCGCTCACCGCGACGTGTACCGCCCGGGCGTAGCGGCGCGCGATCAGCCGCTGCACCGCACGGCCCAGCGGCCCCGCCGCCCGCGCGTACCAGGAGGCCGGCCGGCTCAGCGCCCGCACGGTGAAGGTGACCACTCCGTCCGCCGCCAGCTCCACGACGAACGCCTCCTCGCCGCACACCGGATGCCCGGCCAGGGTGCCGTACCCGAATCCGATCCGGTCGGGCTCCCGCACCGTCCACACCACCTCGCACGGCGCGCGCAGCGGCCCCAGACCGACCGTCACCCGCACCCCCGGCGCGGCGAGCGGCGCCCGGGCCCGTACGGTCAGCCCGGCGCCCCGGTGCGCCCCGAAGCGCAGCACGCACTCCCCGGCGGCGGCGAACACGGCCGCCCCGTGTCCCAGCCGGACCCGCACCGCCGACTCCCGGAAACCCTCCGGCGCCGGCGGGTCGTCATCCCTGGTCATGCCGGGTGTGGGGCAACTGAGCGTCACCCGCCGAGTATACGAACGTGACCCGGCCACCGGCGACAGATCCATGACAGATCGGTGACAGAGCACGGCGCAAGACTTGGCGCGTTGTTCCCCGCGCGACTCCCACGGGGGGAGTCGTGATCCCGGAGAGGAAACGCCATGAAGAAGATGATCCGCTCCCTGGCCGACAAGGCCGCCGTGCGGCTGCTGCCCCAGACCGAGGCTTCGGCCGCCTGCGCCTACGAGAAGTGGTGCGACAAGTACTCCGGCTCCACCTGCGTCCGCTGGTGCTGGATCAACGGTGACTGTACGACCAAGTGTGGCTGATCGGTCACTGAGGCACCCGGTGGTCTCCGCGCCGTCCGCGCGGAGACCACCACCAACGGAAACGGAGAGGCGGCCGGATGACGGGGATCGCCCTGTTCGGGCAGCTGGCGCTCGCGGCGGTGTTCGCGCTGTCGGCCGCCCTCAAACTGCGGGACTTCCCGGCGTTCGCGACCCATGTACGGGCCACCCTCCCGCTGCCGGCCGCCCTGACCCGCCCGGCGGCGGCGGGCACCGTGGCCGCCGAACTCCTGGCGGCCCTCGCCCTGCTCGCGCCCCGGCCGCCCTGGCTGGGGCCGGCCCTGGCCATCGCGCTGCTCGGCGCCTTCACCGTCTATCTGTCGACACTGCTGCGGGCCGGACGAGGGGCGTCCTGCGGCTGCGCGGGCAGCACCGACCGGCCGGCCTCCGGCATCCATGTGCTGCGCAATGTCCTGCTGATGCTGCTGGCCGCCGTCACCTGGCTCGCCGCGGCCGGGGCGGCGGCCGACCCACAGGCGCTGACCTACGCCTTCGTCGCCGCCCCGGCGATCGCCGCCGGGGCCCTGCTGCTGTATCTCGACGAACTGGTCTCGCTCTTCCGCTGACCGGGCACGAAAGGCTTACTCCCATGGGGACCACCCTCGCCCTGACCCTGTCCGTCCTGGCGGTGCTCATCGCCTCGGCGGCCTGCGGCCTCGCCCTGGCGATCGCGCTGCGGGTGAAGAAGCTCCTGGACCCGCTGGTCGAGGAGGGCACGCTCAGCGGCCGGGGCCCCGAGCCGGTGGGTCTGGGACGCCCGGTGCCCCGGGTCGGACCGCTCACCGACATCCACGGGGAACCCGTCGAGCTGCCGGCGCCCGGCACCGGCCCCTGGGTGCTCACCTTCCAGTCGGTGGGCTGCCCCGGCTGCGCCGAGCAACTGCCCCGCTACCAGCGGTTCCTGCACTCCCGGGGCATCGACCGCGACCGGGTGTTCTCCCTGATCAACGGGGACGGCGGCGAGGGCGAGAGCGGCGAGGACGGTTTCGCGCTGTACCGGGACGGTCTCGACGGCGTCAGCCGGCTCATCCGGGTGGACGAGGAGACCAGCGCCCGCTTCGTCGACGAACTCGGCCTGGCCGTATGGCCCACCTACCTGATCATCGCGGCGGACGGCACCGTGGCGTACTCCGCGCAGAGCTCGGCCCGGCTGATGGGCACCGACATTTCCTTCGCCCGCCCGCCGGCCGTTGCCTCCTGAGCCCGGCGCCATGACGCGGCGGAGCACCGGCGGCGCCCGGGCCGCCCTGGAACTGGCGGCCCGCGCCGCGCCCGGCAAACTGCTGGGCGGCACCGCCGTCACCCTGATCAGCGGCACCTTCCCGGTGGCGGTCGGCTGGCTCACCAAGCTGCTGCTCGACCGGCTCGCCGACGGCGCACCCACCCGGGAGCTGATCCCGCTCGGCGTGCTGCTGGTCGCCGTCGGCATCGCCCAGGGCGTCACCCCGCACCTGACCGAGTTTCTGCGGGCCGGCCTGGAACGGGACATCGGGCTGCTGGCGCAGGGCCGGCTTTTCGCCGCCGTCAACCGCTTCACCGGGCTGCGGCCCTTCGAGGACCCCGAACAGCTCGACCGGCTGCGGCTGGCCAAGCAGTCGGGACGGGACTCCCCGCACCGCATCGTCGACGGGGCGCTGAACGGGGTCGGTTCCCTCATCACCATCGCCGGCTTCCTCGGCTCGCTGCTCGTGCTCGCCCCGGCCATGGCGGTGTTCGTGCTGCTGTTCGGCGCTCCTATCCTGGCGGCCGAGATCGCGCTGTCCCGCCGCCGGGCCCAACTGCTGTGGAGCATCGGCCCGACCGAACGCCGGGTGATGTTCTACGACCAACTGCTCTCCAGCGTCCAGGCCGCCAAGGAGATCCGGCTGTTCGGCGTCGGCGGCTATCTGCTGGAGCGGATGCAGCACGCCCGGCGCGGCGCGGACACCGAACTGCGCGCCATGGACCGGCGGCAGGTGTGGACCCAGACCGGGCTCGCCGTGCTGGCCGCCGCCGTCTCCGGCGCCGGACTGCTGTGGGCCATCCGCGCGGCGGCGACCGGCTCGCTGTCCATCGGAGATGTGGCGATCTTTCTCGCCGCGGTGGCCGGGGTGCAGAGCGCCATGGGCCGGGTGGCCACCTCGACCGCCCAGATCCACCACGCGCTGACGCTCTTCCAGCACTACCACGCGGTCACCACCATGGGCCCGGACCTGCCGCTCGCCCTCGCCCCCGCCGCGCCGCCGGTGCTGCGGCGCGGCATCGAACTGCGCGATGTCTGGTTCCGTTACTCACCGGACCACCCCTGGATCCTGCGCGGCGTCGATCTCACCCTCGAACACGACCGCACGCTGGCCCTGGTCGGCCTCAACGGAGCCGGAAAATCCACCCTGGTCAAGCTGCTGTGCCGGTTCTACGACCCCACCCGGGGCGCCATCTACTGGGACGGCACGGATCTGCGGGACCTCGACCCGGCCCGGCTGCGGGAGCGGATCGGCGCCGTCTTCCAGGACTTCATGGACTACGACATGACCGCCCGGGAGAACATCGCCCTCGGTGACATCGACGCGCTGCACGACCAGCCGCGCATCGAGGAGGCCGCCCGCCGGGCCGGCAGCCACACCACCCTGGCGGCCCTGCCCCACGGCTACGACACCCTGCTGACCAGGATGTTCACCTCGGAGTCCGACAAGTCCGACCCGGCCACCGGGGTGGTGCTCTCCGGCGGGCAGAGCCAGCGCGTCGCCCTGGCCCGCGCCTTTCTGCGCGACCGCCGGGAGCTGATGATCCTGGACGAGCCGTCCTCCGGCCTGGACGCCGAGGCCGAGGCCGAGATCCACGCCGCACTCGCCCGCTACCGCACCGGACAGGCCAGCCTGCTGATCTCGCACCGGCTCGGCACCCTGCGCGACGCCGACCGGATCGCCGTCCTGGCCGACGGCCGGGTGGCCGAGCACGGCACCCACGAGGAACTGCTCGCCCAACAGGGCCGGTACGCCCGGCTCTTCCGGCTCCAGGGCGCCGGCTACCGGGAGCACGGGACGGAGGTGGGGGCATGATCCCCGCCCGTCCGGTTCGGCGCTTCCTCGGCAGCCGGCTGGTGCTGGTCACGGTGCGCGGCGTCAGCATGCTGCCCACCCTCCACCCCGGGGACCGGGTGCTGGTACGCCGTGGCCGCCGCCCCGCCCGGGACCGGCTCGTGGTGCTGGAACAGCCCGACACCGCCCGGCTGTGCTGGGACACCGCCCCGGCCGGCCTCGGTGCACCGGAGCTGGCGGTGGGGGAGCGGCCCTGGCTGATCAAACGGGTCATCGGCCTGCCCGGCGACCCGCTGCCCGACCCCGGCTGCGTCCCCGAACACCTGGCCGGCGCCGCCCGGGTGCCGGCCGGCACGCTGCTGCTGCGCGGCGACAACCCCCGGGTCTCCCTGGACTCCCGCCAGCTGGGCTTCGTACCGCTGGACCGGGTGCTGGGCACCGTATGGCGGCGCCACCGGGAGCCCGTACCCCGCTGACTCGCCATGCGGAATCCATGCGGAAACCGTGCGCCCGGCTGCCACAGTCGCCCCACAACCCCCAGGAGATTGGCTGGTGAACGGTGGACATCACCCTGCTCGGCGCGATATCCCTGCGTGGCTCGGGGCCCGGAACCGCCCCGCTCCAGGAACGGACCGCCACCCTGCTGGCCTCGCTCGCCTGGCGGCCCGGTGAATACCTCGCGGACGACCTCGTCATCGCCCACATCTGGGGCGAGGACCTGCCCCGGCACCCCCGGGACGCGCTCTACACCTGCGGCACCCGGCTGCGGCACGCGCTGCGCGGCTCCGACGTGCGCGGCGGCGCCGAGCCGCTGCGCCGCCGGCGCGGCGGCTATGTGCTCGACATCGATCCGCAGCTGATCGACCTGCATCTCTTCCGCCGGCTCGCCGAACGCGCCCGCCGCGCCGCCCGGGCCGGCGACGACCGGGGCGCGCTCGGTCTGTACGACCGCGCCGTGGAACTGTGGACCGGCCCCCCGATGCCCGATCTGCGCTCGGCCTGGGCGGCCGGGGTCAGGGTGACGCTGCGCCAGGAGTGGCTGACCGCCCGGATCGGCCGGGCCGAGGCGGGACTGCGCCTGGGGCACCACATCGAGCACGTTCCCGCGCTGTACCGGCTCACCGAGGAGCAGCCGCTGGACGAGTCCGTCGCCGGGCTGCTGATGCTCGCCCTGCACCGGGCCGGCCGCCAGCACGAGGCGCTGGCCGCGTACCACCGCATCCGCCAGTGCCTGATCGCCGAACTCGGCGACGAGCCGGGCCCCGGACTCCGTGATCTCCACTCCCGCCTGCTGCGCCGTGAGCCGTTGCCGGCCGGGGGCGTCTGACACATCCGGCCCGCCGGCTGCCCCTCCCCGTTTCCGGGGGAGGGCAGGGACGCTGTCGCGCCGGCCGCCGCGGGCTGCGCCGGCGTGCCGTGTCCTTCACCGCCCCGGGGCGGGCTCGGCGCGCCCGGTGCCGGCCGTGCGCCCCGCCGCCGGTCCCCTTGACGCGTGCATGGCTTGGCCCTACTCTCTTCAGTCTCCTCTTGAATCGATTCATGCGGAGAAATGGAGAGCCGTGCCCGGTCCCACCACAGCCCAGCCCCCAGCCCTCCAACTGCGCGGCGTCGCCAAATCCTTCGGCGCCGTCACCGCCGTCCGCGACGTCACCCTCGCCCTGCACCCCGGCCGCGTCCACGCCCTCGCCGGCGAGAACGGCGCCGGAAAATCCACCCTCGTCCGCATGCTGGCCGGCGCCCACCGCCCCGACCGGGGCACCCTCGAACTCGACGGCCGCCCCACCGTCCTGCGCGATGCCGCCGCCGCCCGCGCCGCCGGCATCGCCGTCATCCACCAGGAACCCACCCTCTTCCCCGACCTGTCCATCGCCGAGAACCTCTACATGAGCCGCCAGCCCACCGGCCGGCTGCGCCGCATCGACCGCCGCGCCCTGCGCACCGCCACCACCGCACAGCTCGCCCGGCTCGGCGTCACCCTCGACCCCGACCGGCCCGCCCGCGGCCTGTCCATCGCCGAGCAGCAACTCGTCGAGATCGCCCGGGCACTCTCCCTGGACGCCCGGATCTTCGTCATGGACGAGCCCACCGCCGCGCTGTCCGGCGCCGAGGTCCAGCGACTGTTCACCGTGGTGCGCGCCCTGTGCGCACGCGGCGCCGCCGTCCTGTTCATCTCGCACCGCTTCGAGGAGATCTTCGCCCTCGCCCACGACATCACCGTGCTCCGCGACGGCCGATGGGTCTCCACCGACCCCGCCGCACACCTCACCCCCGACACCGTGGTCCGCCGCATGGTCGGCCGCGACATCGGCGCCCTCTTCCCCAAACGGCCCACCACCCCCGGCGACACCGTGCTGCGCGTCGAAGGACTCACCCGGCACGGCGCCTTCACCGACATCTCCTTCACCGTACGGCGCGGCGAAATCCTCGCCCTGGCCGGCCTGGTGGGCGCCGGCCGCAGCGAAGTGGTGCGCGCCGTCTTCGGCGTGGACCGGTACGACGCCGGCACCGTCACCGTGGCCGGCCGCCCGCTGCCGCCCGGCTCCCCGGCCGCCGCCATGGCCGCCGGGCTCGCCCTCGTCCCCGAGGACCGCCGCCAGCAGGGCCTGGTCCTGGAACTGTCCGTCGAACGCAACACCGCCCTCACCCGGCTGCGCCGCCTCGCCCGGCACGGCCTGCTCACCACCCGCCGCGAACGCGCCGAAGCCCGGCACTGGACCGAGCGGTTACAGGTACGGCACAGCGGCACCCAGGCCCCCGCCGGCACCCTGTCCGGCGGCAACCAGCAGAAGATCGTGCTGGCCAAATGGCTGGCCACCGCACCCGCCGTCCTCATCCTCGACGAACCCACCCGGGGCATCGACGTGGGCACCAAGGCCGAGGTGCACCGGATGATGTCCGAACTGGCCGCCGACGGCATGGCCATCGTGATGGTCTCCTCCGAACTCCCCGAAGTCCTCGGCATGGCCGACCGCATCCTGGTGCTCCACGAGGGCCGCGCCACCGCCACCCTCCCCGGCCCCACCGCCACCGCCGAATCCGTCATGGCCGCCGCCACCGGGCAACCGGGGGAGCGGCCATGAGCAGAGCCCACCCCCGCGAACTCGGCGTCCTGGCCGCCCTGGTCCTGCTGATCGCCGTCACCGCCACCGCCAATTCCCGCTTCCTGTCCGCCCAGAGCATCCGCGACCTGCTGCTGTCCGCCGCCATCCTCACCGTCCTGGCGGCCGGCCAGACCATCGTCGTCCTCACCCGCAACATCGACCTGTCCGTCGGCTCCGTACTCGGCCTGGCCGCCTTCGGCACCGCCGACCTGCTCTCCACCGCCCCCGGCATCCCACTGCCGCTGGCCGCCCTCGCCGGCATCGGCATCGGCGCCCTGTGCGGCGCCCTCAACGGCGCCCTGATCAGCTACGGCGGCGTCCCCGCCCTCGTCATCACCCTCGGCACGCTCTATGTCTTCCGCGGCCTCGCCCACTCCTGGGCGGCCGGCCGGCAGATCAACGCCGCCGACCTGCCCCGCCCCTTCCTCGACCTGGGCACCGCCACCGTCGCCGGCATCCCCGTCCTGGCCCTGCTCGCCATCGCCGTGGTGCTCGCCGTCGCCCAGTGGCTGCACAGCTACCGCAGCGGACGCGAGCTGTACGCGATCGGCTCCGAACCGGCCGCCGCCGAGCGCGCCGGCATTCCGGCCGGCCGCCGGGTCCGTACCGCCTTCCTGCTCAGCGGCTCCCTCGCCGGGCTCGCCGGAGTGCTGTACGCCGCCCGGTACGGCACCGTCGACGCCACCGCCGGGCAGGGCCTGGAACTCCAGGTGGTCGCCGCCGTCGTGGTCGGCGGAGTCGCCATCTTCGGCGGCAGCGGCACCGCGCTGGGCGCCGCCCTCGGCGCGCTGCTGCTCACCTGCATCGGCAGCTCCCTCGCGGTCCTGCGGGTCGACCCTTTCTGGCAACAGGCCGCGGTCGGCGCCCTCATCCTGGCCGCCATCGGCCTGGACCGGCTGCTCACCGTCCAACTCGCCGCCCGTACCGCCCGCGCGGCCCGTACCGCCCCGGAGGCCCCCCATGCCGGCTGAGACCCGCGGGGTACCGGGCGCCCTGCGCCGCTGGGACACCGCGCTGCTCGCCACCCTGCTGCTGGTGACGCTCGTCGCGGCCCTCGCGGTGGACGGCTTCGCCACCGGCCGCAACGCCCAGTTCCTGCTGCTGGACGCGGTTGCCATCGGTCTGGTGGCGCTCCCCGTCACCCTCATCGTCGTCACCGGCGAGATCGATCTGTCGGTGGCCAGCACCCTGGGGCTGTGCAGCGCCGTGATGGGCCAGCTGTGGCTGGCCGGCTGGCCGCTGGAGCTGGTGGTGCTCGCCGCCGTCGCGCTCGGCGCGCTGCTCGGCGCCGTCAACGGCGTGTTCGTCACCGGCTTCGGGCTCCCCGCCCTCGCCGTCACCATCGGCACCCTCGCCGCCTACCGCGGGCTGGCCTTCGTGGTGCTCGGCGACCGCGCCGTCGCCGACTTCCCCCGTCAGTGGACGGACGCGGCCGGCGGTACGCTGCCGGGCGGCGCGATCCCCACCGCCATGCTGCTCACCGCCCTGGCGGCGGCCGGCTGCGCGGTGCTGCTGCACGCCACCCCGCTGGGCCGCGCGCTGTTCGCCATCGGCAACAACGCCGAGGCCGCCCGGTTCTCCGGGATCGCGGTGGCCCGTACCAAGTTCTGGCTCTTCGTCGGCTGCGGCGCCGTCTGCGGCCTGGCCGGGGTGTTCTGGACCCTGCGCTACGCCAGCGCGCGCGCCGACAACGGTCAGGGCCTGGAACTCGCCGTGGTGGCCGCCGTCCTGCTCGGCGGGGTGTCCATCTTCGGCGGCCGGGGCACCCTCGCCGGGGTGTGCGCCGGGGTCCTGCTGCTGGTCACCCTGCGCAACGCCCTCCAACTCGCCGACGTACCCGCCGACACCCTCGACATCGTCACCGGCACCCTGCTGATCGGCTCGGTGCTCGCCCCCCGGGCGCTCGCCGCGCTCCGCCGCCGTACCCGCACCACCGGCATCACCTGACAACGAGGAAGGGATTCGGACATGCCCGTACACTTCGGCCGGCCCCGCATCGGTACGGCGGCCACCGCGCTGGCGGCGCTGCTGCTGCTCGCCGCCTGCTCCGGCACCACCCGGGGCGGGGACGACGGCACCCCCGAGCCGGGGGCCGGCCCGCGCTCCACCGCGTCGGCCGACCCGGACGCGCCGCTGCGCGAGGGCCTGGCGGTGGCCTTTCTCCCCAAGCAGGTCAACAACCCCTATTTCACCGTCGCCCGGGGCGGCGGCGAGCGCGCCACCACCGAGTTCGCCGGCACCTTCAAAGAGGTCGGCCCCTCGGAGGCCAGCGCCTCCTCCCAGGTCAGCTACATCAATACCCTCACCCAGCAGGGCACCGATGTGATCGCCATCTCCGCGAACGACCCGGGAGCGGTGTGCGGAGCGCTCAACAGCGCCCGGGACGCCGGGGCGCACGTGGTGACCTTCGACTCGGACGCCCGCGCCGAGTGCCGCGACGTCTTCATCAACCAGGCGGTGGCCCAGGACATCGCCCGTACCCAGATCGAGCTGATCGCCGGACAGATCGGTGGCGCCGGACAGATCGCCATCCTGTCGGCCACCCCCAACGCCACCAACCAGAACACCTGGATCGCGCTGATGGAGGAGGAACTGGAGCGCCCCGAGTACGCGGACATCGAGCTGGTCGCGGTGGCGTACGGCAACGACGAGGACGAGAAGTCCTTCCAGGAGACCCAGGGCCTGCTGCGCTCGCACCCGGACCTCGCGGGCATCGTCTCCCCGACCACCGTCGGCCTCGCCGCGGCAGGCCGCTATCTGTCCGGGTCCGAGTACGGCGGGCGGGTCGCGCTGACCGGCCTGGGCACCCCCAACCAGATGCGGGAGTTCGTCCACGACGGCACGGTGGCCTCCTTCGCCCTGTGGGACCCGGCCGATCTGGGCTATCTGGCCGCCTACGCGGGCGCCGCGCTGGCCTCCGGGCAGATCACCGGCGCGGAGGGCGAGACCTTCACGGCCGGGGAGCTGGGCGAGTTCACCATCGGAGCGGACGGCGTGATCGCCCTGGGCCCGCCCACGGTCTTCGACGCCGCCAACGTGGACGCGTTCGACTTCTGAGCGGCCGTGCCACCGCACGCCGGGAGTGCCGGAGGCCGGACGGCTCCGTCACTCCCACACCACCACGCTGCGCCGGACCGGCACCGCCGTCGAATCGGTGGCGAAGAGTTCGGGGGAGTGCGCCCGGATGCGTTCGATGTCGTGGAAGACCGCGCGCAGATGGGTGCGCATGGCGGTACGGGCCAGTGTCACATCGCCGCCGAGCACGGCTTCCAGGATCTCGCCGTGCTGCGCGGCGAACCCGGCCGAGGTGGCGTTCTCGTACAGCCCGAGCCGCCGGGCCCGGTCCAGATGGCCCTTGGCGGCGGCCACCGTGGTCCAGGCGCTGGCGTGCCCGCTGAGCCGCAGCAGCCCTTGGTGGAACGCCTCGTCCAGCTCGAAGAACTCCTCAAGACCCAGTCCTGGCCGGCGCTGCCGCTCCAGATTGTCGCGCAGTTCCGCGACCACCGTCTCGTCCAGTTCCCCCGGAAGGTCCTCCAGGGAGGCCAGCTCGACCGCCTCGCGCAGAAACTGGGCGTCGGCGACCTGGGCCGGGTCGACCCGGGCGACGAAGGACCCGATCTTGGGGAAGACCTGCACCAGGCCCTCCTGGGCCAGCATGATCAGCGACTCGCGGACCGGGGTGCGGCTCACCCCGAGGGAGGCCGCCAGCTCGTTCTCCGAGAGCGCGGCGCCGGGGGGCAGCTGAAGGGTGAGGACCATCTGGCGCAGCGTGGTGTAGATCGCGCGTCGTGAGGTCCGCCGCCGGTCCGATTGAGCCATGCGCCCCATCGTATCGGTGGCCGGGCGCCGCCGGGCGGGCCGGTGGCCTGGGGAAAACGCGCCGCCGAAAGTATTGCCGTTCTGCGCGACAAGTGCTTGTATACAAGCCCTGTCGGGCAGACGCCCGCGATGACGCGAGCGACAAGGAGAATGGCTGCTGTGAGCACCATCGAGCGCGCCGAGGTGTTCGTCGCCTCCCCGGGACGCACCTTTGTGACCCTGCGCATCACCACCTCGGACGGTGTGACCGGCCTCGGTGACGCCACCCTCAACGGCCGCGAACTCGCCGTCGCCGCCTACCTGCGCGACCACCTCGTCCCGCTGCTCATCGGCAAGGACCCGGCCCGCATCGAGGACATCTGGCAGTACCTCTACAAGGGCGCCTACTGGCGGCGCGGCCCCGTCACCATGACCGCGATCTCCGCCGTCGACACCGCCCTGTGGGACATCAAGGGCAAGACCGCCGGACTCCCCGTCTACCAACTGCTCGGCGGCCGGTCCCGCGACGGCGTGCTCGTCTACTCACACGCCAGCGGCACCGACGTCCCCGCCCTCCTCGACGACGTCGACCGTTTTTTGTCCCTGGGCTACAAGGCCGTCCGCGCCCAGGCCGCCGTCCCCGACGTCGGCGGCACCTACGGCGTCCGCAAGGGCAAGGTCTACGAGCCGGCCGCCACCGCCCTCCCCGACGAACAGCCCTGGGACACCGCCGCCTACCTCAACTTCGCCCCCGGCTACCTCGAAGCCGTCCGCGACCGCTTCGGCTTCGGCTTCCACCTCCTGCACGACATCCACCACCGCCTCACCCCCATCGAGGCCGCCCGGTTCGGCAAACGCGTCGAGGACGTCCAGCTGTTCTGGATGGAGGACCCCACCCCCGCCGAGAACCAGGAAGCCTTCCGCCTCATCCGGCAGCACACCACCACCCCCATCGCCGTCGGCGAAGTGCTCACCTCCATCTGGGACGTCCAGCACCTCATCACCGAACAGCTCATCGACTACGTACGCACCACCGTCGTGCACGCCGGCGGCATCACCCACCTGCGCCGCATCTTCGACCTCGCCGCCCTCTACCAGGTACGCACCGGCTCGCACGGCGCCACCGACCTCTCCCCGGTCAGCCTCGCCGCCAACGTCCACCTCGACCTCGCCGTCCCCAACTTCGGCATCCAGGAGTACATGGGCCACCCCGACGAGACCGCCGAGGTCTTCCACGGCGGCGTCACCTTCGCCGACGGCATGCTGCACCCCTCCGAAGAACCGGGCCTGGGCGTCGAATACGACGAGGCCGCCGCCGAACGCTTCCCCTACCAGCCGCGCTACCTCCCCGTCGCGCGCCGCCTGGACGGCTCGGTGCACGACTGGTGACCACCACCGGCCCCCTCCCGCTCAGCCGCGCCACCGCACACCGGCTCCCCGCACCGCAGCGCCCGGCCACCGGCCCCGACACGCCCCGCACCCGCGTCGTGCACTTCGGACTCGGCGCCTTCCACCGCGCCCACCAGGCCGTCTACACCGAGAACGCCGCCGCCCGCTCCGGCCAACCCTGGGGCATCACCGCCGTCGCCCCCCGCTCCCTGGACGTGGTGCGCGCCCTGCGCGGCCAGGACTGCCTCTACTCGCTGACCGAACAGCGGCCGGACGGACCGGCCACCAAAGTCATCGGCGCGCTCACCGGCGCCCTCGCCATGGTCCCGGACGCGGCCCGGATCGACGCCCTGCTCACCGACCCCGAGGTGACGGTGGTGACCCTCACCATCACCGAGAAGGGCTACCACGCGCGCGGCGGCACCCTGGACCCCACCGCCCCCGCCATCGCCGCCGACCTGGCGGCGGCCGGCGACCCGGCCCGGCTCCGTACGGTCATCGGCCGGCTCGCCGCCGCCCTCGCCGCCCGGATGCGGGCCCACGCCGCGCCCCTCAGCGTGGTCTCCTGCGACAACATGGCCGGCAACGGGGCCGTGCTCGGCGCCGCCGTCCGCGCCTTCATCGAGGCGAGCGGCTGGCCCGACCGGCACACCGTGCTCGACCGGCTGGCGACCGCCGTCACCTTCCCCGCCACCGTCGTCGACCGCATCGTCCCCGCCACCACCGACGCCCACCGCGCCGCCGCGAGCGCCGCGCTCGGCCTCACCGACGCCCTGCCGGTGACCGCCGAGCCCTACCGGCAGTGGGTCCTCCAGGACACCTTCGCCGCCGCCCGCCCACCCTGGGAACTCGACGGCGCGCTGTTCGTCCCCGACCCGGCCCCGTACCAGCTCACCAAGCTGCGGCTGCTCAACGGCTCGCACTCCGCCCTCGCCTATCTCGGCCTGGCCACCGGCGCCACCACCATCGACGGCACCCTCGCCACCGACTGGGGCGAACCCCTGGTGCGCGCCCTGTGCGCCGAGATCGCCCCCACCCTGCCCCCCGGCGGCCCCGACCCCACCGGGTACGCCGACGCCCTCGTCACCCGCTTCCGCAACCCGGCGATGGGCCACCGGCTCAGCCAGATCGGCTCCGACGGATCACTGAAGATCCCCGAACGCTGGCTGCCCGCCCTGCGCACCCTGCGCGCGGCCGGCACCGCCACCCCCGTACTCGAACTCGCCCTCGCCGGCTGGGTGCACGCCACCCGGCCCGGCGCCACCACCGCCGACCCGGCGGCCACCACCCTGGCCGCGCACTGGCAGCCGGCCGACCCCGCCGGCACCGTACGCGCCCTGCTCACCGCCCTCGGCGCCTCCGACCTGGCCGACGACCAGGCACTGACCACCGCCGTCGCCGCCCACCTGCCCGCCCTGCGGGCCGGCCGCGTCGAGATCTGACCCCCCGGGCACCACCACCCCGCCCGTCCCCCTCCCCGGCGCACCGCGCACAGCAGCAAGAACAACGGAGTTCACGATGACGACCAGCGCCACCACGGAGCCCACCGGCGCCGTGCGCAGAAGCACCCGCGACCTCACCAGAGCCGCCGTCTCCGGATGGCTCGGCACCGCCATGGAGTTCATGGATTTCCAGCTCTACTCCCTGGCCGCCGCCATCGTCTTCAACAAGATCTTCTTCCCCGACGTCAGCCCCGCCATCGGCCTCATCGCCGCCATGGCCACCTACGGCGTCGGCTACGTCGCCCGCCTCGCCGGCGCCGTCTACTTCGGCCGGATGGGCGACCGCATAGGCCGCAAAAAGGTCCTCGTCATCACCATCGTCATGATGGGCGTCTCCACCACCCTCATCGGCGCCCTCCCCACCTACGCCACCATCGGCATCATGGCCCCGGTCCTGCTGGTCGCCCTGCGCCTGGTCCAGGGCTTCGGCGCCGGCGCGGAGATCGCCGGCGCCACCGTCATGCTCGCCGAGTACGCCCCGCCCAGGCGCCGCGGCCTGGTCGCCTCCCTCGTCTCGCTCGGCACCAACTCCGGCACCCTGGCCGCCTCCGGACTGTGGGCCATCCTGCTCGCCGTGCTCACCGAGGAACAACTCCTCGCCTGGGGCTGGCGACTGCCCTTCCTGCTCAGCTTCCTGCTGCTGATCTTCGCCGTCTGGCTGCGCCGCAACCTCAAGGAGAGCCCGGTCTTCGAGGAGCGCCCCGACGTGGTCGACGGCGTGGCCCTCACCCGGGGCGAGCTGAAGACCGCCGCCGTGACCGAGGACCAGGACCGGCACGCCGGCACCCTGGAGGCCGGACTGCGCCAGCGCAAGGGCAAGGCGTTCTTCCTCGCGCTGGGCCTGCGCTTCGGCCAGGCCGGCAACTCCGGGCTGGTGCAGACCTTCCTGGTCGGCTACATCGCCACCACCCTGGCCGTCGACCGGGCCATCCCCACCGACGCCATCCTGTACGGCTCGCTGCTCGGCTTCGTCACCGTGCCGCTGGTCGGCGTCCTCGGCGACCGCTTCGGCCGCCGCCCGCTGTACATCGCGCTCACCACCGCGACCATGATCCTCGCCTTCCCCCTGATGCTGCTGATCGCTCACGGCTCCACCGCCGCGCTCATGCTCGGCATGGTCCTGGCCCTCAACATCGGCGTCCTGGGGCTGTTCTCCCTGGAGTCCGTCACCATGGCCGAACTCTTCGGCTCCCGCACCCGCTTCACCCAGCTCGCCGTCGCCAAGGAGATCGGCGGCGTCCTCGCCACCGCCATCGGCCCGGTGCTCGCCGCCTCCCTCACCGCCGCCACCGGCAGCTGGTGGCCGATCGCCGCCATGCTGATCGTCTACTCCGCCATCAGCCTCACCTCCGCCATCCTCGCCCCCGAAACCCGGGGCCGCGACCTGGTCCGGCTGGAGGACGCGGCATGAAAGCGGTCGTCGTTCACGGGGCCGGGGACGTACGCGTCGACGAACTCCCCGCGCCGGCGCCGCCCGGGCCGGGCGAGGTGCTGCTCGCCCTGGAGTGGGGCGGGATCTGCGGCTCCGACCTCTCCTACTGGAAACACGGCGCCTCCGGCACCGCCACCCTCACCGGGCCCATGGTGCTCGGCCACGAGGTCGCCGGCCGGATCGCCGCGCTGGGCCCCGGCGTCACCGGGCTGACGGACGGCCAGCCCGTGACCGTCCACCCGGCCAGGCCCACCGCCGACTCGGTCCTGCCGGCCCGGCTCGCCGGCCGCACCAACCTCCACTCGCGGGTACGGTACTTCGGCTCCGCCGCCTTCGACCCGCACACCGACGGCGGCTTCAGCCAGTACCGCACCGTGCCCGCCGAGCAGATCCGGCCGCTGCCGGCCGGCGTCAGCACCGAACACGGCGCCCTGGCCGAACCGCTCGCCGTCGCCCTGCACGCCGTCCACCGGGCCCCCGAGGTACGCGGCCGGACCGTCCTGGTCAACGGCGCCGGACCCATCGGCGCCCTGCTGGTGGCCGCCGCGCTGCACCGCGGCGCCGCCACCGTCATCGCCGCCGACCTCGCCGCGTCCTCGCTCGCCGTCGCCCGCGCCATGGGCGCCGCCGACACCCGCGACCTCTCCCGGGGCGCGGCCCTGCCCGAGGACATCGAGATCGTCTTCGAGGCGTCCGGCGCACCCGCCGCGCTCGGCCCCGTCCTGCGCGCCACCGCACGCGGCGGCACCCTCGTCCAGGTCGGCAACCTGCCCGGCACCCCGGCCCCCGCCGCCCTCGGCGACCTGGTGACCCGAGAGATCAGCTGGCTCGGCTCCTACCGCTTCACCGAGGAGATCGACGACGCCCTGACCGCCCTGCGCGACGGCCTCGACGTCGCACCGGTCATCAGCCACCGCTTCGGCATCGACGACGCCCCCGCCGCCCTCGCGGTGGCCGCCGACCCCGCCGCCGGCAGCGGCAAGGTCATGCTGCGCCTGGCGGCCGGCCGGTGACCGGGCCCGGGGCCGAGGTGATCTGCCTCGGCGAGACCATGGCCGTGCTCGCCCCGGCCGACGGCCGGCCGCTCGCCGGCAGTACCAGCCTGGCCCTGGGCATCGGCGGCGCCGAATCCAATGTCGCCTGCGCCCTGGCCGGCCTCGGCCACCGCGCCGCCTGGGCCGGGCGGGTCGGCGAGGACCCGTTCGGCGCCCGGGTCCTCGCCGACCTCGGCGCCCGGGGCGTCGACATCAGCGGCGCCACCGTGGACCCCGAGCGGCCCACCGGCCTGTACGCCAAGGACCCGGGACCGGACGGCACCACCCGTACGTACTACTACCGCCGGCACTCCGCCGCCGCCCGGATGGGCCCCGAACTCGCCGGTCTGCCCGCCCTGCGCGCCGCCCGGATCCTGCACCTCACCGGCATCACCGCCGCCCTGTCCGACAGCTGCGCCGCACTCCTGGACGCCCTCGTCGTCCGGCGCGCCGCGCCCGGCCCACTCATCTCCTTCGACATCAACCACCGCCCGGCGCTGTGGCGCGGCCTGCCCCGGCAGGCCGCCCCCACCCTGCTCGCCCTCGCCCGGGCCGCCGACGTGGTGTTCACCGGCCGCGACGAGGCGCAGGCACTGTGGGGCACCGCCCGCCCCGAGGAGATCGCCGAACTGCTCGCCCCCGCCCCGCTCATCGTCGTCAAGGACGCCGAACTCGGCGCCACCTCCTTCAGCACGACCGACGGCACCACCTTCGTCCCCGCCCGCCCGCTGCGCGTGGTCGAACCGGTCGGCGCCGGCGACGCCTTCGCCGCCGGCTACCTCGCCGCCCTGCTGGAGAACCGCGACCCCACCGCCCGGCTGCGCCTGGGCCACCTCGCCGCCGGCGCCGCCCTGCGCACCGCCGCCGATCTGCCCACCCTGCCGCCGCGCACCGCACTCGACCCCTGGCTCACCCTCGACGACGCCGCCTGGAGCACCCCCGATGACCAGCACTGACCCACCCACCGCACTCGATCCGCTGGCCGCCGACCGCGTCATCGCCGTCGTCCGCGCCCCCGCCATCCCCGACGCCGCCGCGCTGTGCGCCGCACTGCGCGAGGGCGGCATCCGCTGGGTCGAGTTCACCTACACCACCCCCGGCCTCACCACCCACCTGCGCCGCGCGGCGGCCGACGGCGGAGTCGGGGCCGGACTCGGCGCGGGTACGGTGCTCACCGCCGCACAGGCCGAGCAGGCGATCGAGGCCGGGGCCCGCTACCTGGTCACCCCCGGCATCCGCCCCGCCGTCGCCGAAGCCGCCGCCGAAGCCGGCGTCCCCGTCATCATGGGCGCCCTCACCCCCACCGAGGTCGGCCAGGCCCTCGACCTCGGCGCCGCCGCCGTGAAGATCTTCCCCGCCCACACCCTGGGCCCCCGCCACTTCACGGACCTGACCGGCCCCTACCCCGGCACCCCGCTGGTCGCCTCCGGCGGGGTGAACGCCACCAACGCCGCCGCCTTCCTGACCGCCGGCGCGCTGGCGGTGTGCGCCGGCTCCGACGTGGTCCCCCCGGCCGCCGTGGCGGCCGGCGACTGGCGGCGGATCACCGACCGGGCCCGGGAGTTCATGGCAGCGCTGTGAGCCCCGGCCACGGTCGGCGCGCGTGGGGCATGCGCGACCGGTGAAGCGAATCCCGCTCCCGTTCTGCCCGGCGGGGTGCTTGGTTGACCTACTCTCCCTCGTGTTCGAGGGGGGTTCCTACGGCTCGCGCCGTGGGGTTTTCTGCTTCGTCGCCGGTTGCCCGCCCGGAGTGCTCCGTTGAGGTCTTGCACCGGCTCCACAGACCGATGCCGCCGGCCCGGCGGCCTTGAGGTTGCGTGCCGCGTTCACGTCCCGGTCATGGGACGCGCCACAGCCCTCGCACGTTCAGGTGCGGACGTGCAGAGGCATGCTCGCGGCGAGGGTGCCGCAGGCGGAGCACAGCTTCGAGGAGGGGAAGAAACGGTCGACCGTGATCACTTCCCGCCCGTACCAGGCCGCTTCGTACTCCAGCATGTTCCGGAACTCGCTCCAGCTCGCATCCGAGATCGCCCGGGCGAGCGTGTGGTTCTTGACCATGTGGTGACGTGCGATCACATCCGCGGGGTCAGAGCACCGCGATCCGCCCTGGCGGCGCAGCACAGCTCCTTGCCCTTCTCCGCAGTAGTCTGTTTCCGCCCCTGCCTGAAGGCAGGGGTATCCACGGAAGATTCAGATGAACCGATCCCAGTGACGCTCGGCCCGGACCTGAGAGCTGACATGAGCTGACAGGACCTCTCCCACCCCGCGCTCCCCGAGCGCTGTGAAGTGAAAGTTCGACCCATGTGGCTTGGCTGCACGCCAGTCCTCGCCGGCGACCCCGGCCCGGCCGGGCGGGAGATCTCGGGGTGGCGCGTTCCCGGCATCGGTGAACTCGACGTCGAGTCCGAGGGCTTTCGGCTGTCCGTGCTGCCCACCGGCGGGACTTTGCGCGTGGAGCTGGCCTTCGCCGCCGGGTACGCCGAGTCGGAGACCGAGCCGTACCGCCCTGTGGGACCAGTGACGTTGACGCTCGACGACGTACGGTCCATCGCGCTGCACACGCCGGGCGCGCCCGCCGATCCGCTGTGGAAGAGGGTTCTCCGCGGAGACCCGCACGACGAGATCCTGCGCATGACGTGGGACGAGGACGACGACGTCCTGTATGTCCGGGACGGCGGTGTCCTCGTATCCTGCCGCGGCGGAGCCTGGCACTGGGCGGCCGGCGCGTAGGCGGCAGGGTCCCGGGCGTCAACGGACCGGCCCGTACGGTACCCGGTCGGTGGAATACCCGGCCGATCCCTGGCCTCCCGGACCCGCGCGGGCCCAGCATGGCGGTGCAGCCCAGCCCGGCCGAGGGAGACGCCATGCCCACTACCACCACCACCGCCGCAGTGGTCCGGCCCGGCAGCGGGTCCTTCGCCTGGGAGGAGATCCGACTGGACCCACCGCGCGCCGACGAAGTGCTGGTCCGCATCGTCGGCGCCGGCATCTGCCACACCGACCTCGCCGTACGGGACGGGCACGTCCCCGTGCCGCTGCCCGCCGTGCTCGGTCACGAGGGCGCGGGCGTGGTGCTGGCGGTGGGGGACCGGGTGACCAGGATCGCGCCCGGCGACACCGTGGTGCTGTCCTTCAGCTCGTGCGGCGCCTGCGGCCCCTGCCGACACGGCCGCCCCGCCCACTGCGACACCTTCCTGCCGCGCAACGCCTCCGGCGCCCGCGCCGACGGCACCAGCCCACTCCACGACGCCGCCGGCGCCCGGCTGTCGGGCCGCTTCTTCGGCCAGTCCTCCTTCGCCGCCCTCGCCCTCGCCGACGAACGCTGCGCGGTGCCGGTGGAGGTCGCCGACGAGGACGAACTCGCCCGCCTGGCCCCGCTCGGCTGCGGCGTACAGACCGGCGCCGGCGCGATCCTCAATGTGCTGCGCCCCGGGCCGGGCGACACCGTCGCCGTCTTCGGCACCGGCGCCGTCGGCCTGTCCGCCGTGATGGCGGCGGCCCTCACCGGCGCGGTACGGATCATCGCCGTCGACCTCCGCCCCGACCGGCTCGCCCTGGCCCGCGAACTCGGCGCCACCGACACCATCCACGCCGGCCAGGACGACGTCGCCGGACAACTCGCCGAGCTGACCGCCGGCCGGGGCGTGGACCACGCAGTGGAGAGCAGCGGGGTGCCCGCCGTCCTGCGGCAGGCCGTCGACGCGCTGGCGGTCGGCGGTACGGCGGCGGTCCTCGGCCTGCCGCCGGCCGGCACCGAGGTGGCGTTCGACGTCAACGCCCTGCTGATGGGCCGCACCGTGCGTGGCGTGTACGAGGGCGACAGCGATCCGGCCACCTTCATCCCGGCCCTGGTCGCCCTGCACCGCGCCGGACGCCTCCCCTTCGACCGGCTGATCCGCAGCTACCCGCCCGAGCGGATCAACGAGGCGGCCGGGGCCGCCGCCTGCGGCGAGGTCATCAAACCGGTGCTGCGCTTCCCGGCGAGTGCCTGACGCTCACTCGGCCGGCTCGCGGCGGGTCAGCCGGACCTCCTCGATGTCCAGCCGGGCCTGGATCTGCCGCAGCACCGTGTCATCGATCCGCCGCTCGTCGCGCAGCCGCAGCACCGTGGCCCGCTTGTGGGCGATCATCGCCAGCCGCAACTGCGCATAGTGCCGGTTGTGCCGCACGGCCCGCTCGTCCTCGTCGTCGCCGTCCTCCGTGCCGGCCCGCAACACCGCCAGATGCGTCTCGTACTCCGACCGGGTCCGCTCCAGCACCTCCGGGGCCGTACCGAGCCCGGCCGCCACCTCCGGCAGCGCCGCCAGCGCCTCCTCGGCGGCCATGGTCTCGGCGAGCTGCCGTTCCGCCTCCACATCGGTGTCGCGCGGCAGCCGTGCCCACCGCACCACCGCCGGCAGCAGCAGCCCCTGCGCCACGATGGTCACCGCGATCACCCCACAGGTCACACAGATGATCAGATCGCGCTCGGGGAACGGCGCCCCCGAGTCCAGGGTGCGCGGCACCGACAGCGCCACCGCCAGTGAGACCGCGCCCCGGAAGCCGGCCACCCCGCTGACCACCCGGACCCGCGCCCCCACCCGGCGGGCCCGCTGCTGCGGGCGGCGGTCCAGCGCCCGGATCACATAGGGGGAGGTGAACAGGAACGCGAAGCGCACCCCGATGACCATCCCCGAGACCACCACCACGGCCAGCGCCGCCTTGGCCACCCCGGCACTGCTCAGCCCGCGCACCGCCTCCTGCGCCTGGATCCCGACCAGCACGAACAGCGACCCGTTCAGCGCGAAAGTGGCCAGCGACCAGAAGGCGATCGCCTGCCGCCGGGTCTCGGCGCTCGCCACCCGCGGCCCGGCCTGGCTCATGATCAGCCCGCACACCACCACCGCCAGGACCCCGGACGCGTGCACCGCCTCCGCCAGCAAGAACGCGGTGAAGGGAATGAGCACCATCGCCACATTGCCCAGCAGCGGATCCGCGAGCAGACCGCGTACCCGCACCCCCGCCCAGGCGACCACCGCCCCCGCCAGCGCGCCGGCCCCGTAGGAGAGCACAAAGAGCGCCGTGACATGCGGCACGGTGAAGTGCTCCGCGCCGACCGTGATACCGGCCGCCAGCCCGTACAGCACCAGGGCGGTGCCGTCGTTCACCAGACTCTCGGCACGGAGCGTGGTGATGGTGCGGCGCGGCAGCGCCCGGGCCAGCACGCTGACCGCCGTCGCGTCGGTGGGCGCCACGGCCGCGCCCAGCACCCACGCCGGCCCCCAGGGCAGCCCCAGCGCGTGCCCGACCACGGCCACCGCCCCGGCCGTGGCGATGACCAGCACGGTGGACAGCAGCACGATGACGCGCAGATTGCTGCGGATCTCGCGCAGCGAGGTGGTCAGGCTCTCCCAGTACAGCAGCGCCGGCAGAAACAGCAGCAGCACGGCCTCGGGCGGCAGCCGCACCTCGCGCAGCGCCGGGACGAAGCCCAGCAGCACCCCGCCGATGAGCAGCACGACGGGCGGGGCGACGCGCAGCCGGCGTCCGATGACATGCCCCAGCACCAGGGCGGCGCCCAGGACGACGACGAGGACGAGTGCGAGCAAGGCGGTCCTCCCGGTGGCGTGCCCACCGGCCGGCGGAGGCTCGCTCAGGCCATGGTCGACACGTCGATCACGAAGCGGTAGCGGACATCGGAGGCGAGGATCCGCTCGTAGGCGTCGTTGATCTGCTGCGCCGGTATCAGCTCGATCTCGGAGCCGATCCGCTGCACATCGCAGAAATCGAGCATCTCCTGGGTCTCGGGCAGCCCGCCGATCATCGATCCGGCGAAGGTGCGGCCCGAGGTGAGCAGCGAGAACACATTCAGCGACAGCGGATCGGCGGGCGCGCCGACATTGACCAGGGCGCCCTCGACGGCCAGCAGCGACAGATAGGCGTCGAGATCGAGGCGGGAACTGACGGTGTTGATGATCAGATCGAAGGAGCCCGCGAGCTGCTCGAAGGTCGCCGGATCGGCGGTCGCGTAGTAGTGGTCGGCGCCCAGCCGCAGCCCGTCCTCCCGCTTCTTCAGCGACTGCGACAGCACGGTGACCTCAGCACCCATGGCGTGCGCCAGCTGCACCGCCATGTGCCCCAGACCGCCCAGACCGACCACCGCGACCTTCGTACCCGGCCCGGCACCGAACCGGCGCAGCGGCGAGTACGTGGTGATCCCCGCGCACAGCAGCGGCGTTGCGGCGGCCAGCTCGACGTTCTCCGGCATCCGCAGCGCGAACTCCTCCGTGACCACGATGTGGGTGGAGTAGCCGCCCTGGGTGATCCGGCCGTCCTCGTCGAGAGAGCCGTAGGTGAGAGTGGCGCCCGCCGTGCAGTACTGCTGCCGGCCGGCCACGCACTGGGCGCAGCTTCCGCAGGAGTCGACCAGGCAGCCGATGCCCGCCTTGTCGCCGGGCGCGAAGCGGGTGACCTCCGCGCCGACCTCGGTGACGATGCCCGCGATCTCATGACCCGGGACGACCGGGTAGTGGGCATCGCCCCATTCGCTGCGGACGTGGTGGATGTCGGAGTGGCAGATACCGGCGTACTTCACCTCTATCAGTACGTCGTGCGGGCCGACCTCGCGGCGTTCGACGGTGGTGGGGGTGAGCGGCTCCGTCGCCGAGGTGGCGGCGTAGGCGTTGACAGTGAACACGTTTCTCCGTGACATCAAAGGAATCGGTGGAATCAGGTGCGCGGCAGCAGCCGCATGGTGGTCGCGTTCGCCCCGTCACTGGTGACGGAGTCGACGATGGAGTCGGCGTAGCGCCGGTACTTGGCGCGGTAGGCCGCGTCCACCTGGTCGTTCAGGGCGGGGTCGGCGTCGGTGAAGGTCACGTCCTTCTCCACACCGCCGGCCCGGATCCGGCCCTCCTGGCGGGCCCGGGTGCCCCGGTACCAGTCGGAGGTGGTCCCGTTGACGGACCGCACGTACAGGTCGTCGCGGTCGCGGACCACCCAGATCGTGCGCCAGCTGCTCAGCGAGCCGTCGGCGCGCAGCGAAGCGATGCGCAGCTCCTCCGCTTCCGCGACCTCGGTCAGTTCGTCGTTCGTCCATGCGCTCATCGGATGGCCTCCTCGCGATGCGTGATTCCTGCCGGTAGCCAACGGCCCCCGGGCAGGGACCGCCCGTATGACGGGGCGGTCGGAGTGGGGCCATCACCCGTACGGACGGCTCCCAGCCTGCCGCCCGCGACGACCGGGTGGCAGACCGCGCCGTGCCGGGGCGCACGGTTCGGGGGTGCGACAGGGCCCCTCACCCGGCACCCGGCCCGCCCGCCGGCGCGCGACACTGGAACACATGAGGCGTGAGCGAACAGGCGGCGGTACGGAGCTGGGCCGGTTCCTGCGCGCCCGCCGCAACCAGACCACCCCCGCGCAGGCCGGCCTGACCGTCGGATCCGGGCTGCGCCGCACCCCCGGGCTGCGCCGCGAGGAGCTGGCCACCCTGGCCGGGGTGTCCATCGACTACTACACGCGGATCGAGCGCGGCAAGGAGACCCGGCCCAGCCCGTCGGTGATCGACGCGCTGGCCCGCGCCCTGCGGCTGGACGAGGCCGAGCACGAGCATCTGCGCGACCTCGCGGTGCGCTCTGCCCGCCAGGCACCGGAGCCCGCGGTCGCCCCCAGCCGTACGGTGAGCGCCGGTGTCAAGCTGCTGCTGGAGGGGCTGCGGCCCTTCCCTGCGCTGGTCCTCAGCCGCAGCATGGATGTGCTGGCCTGCAACCCGGGCGGGGCGCGGCTGTACCCGGGGCTCGCGGAGTGGCCGGCCAGGCAGCGCAATCTCGCCCGCTACATCTTCCTGCATCCCAGCTCGCGGGAGCTCTTCACCGACTGGGACTGCCAGGTCCGCGGCTGTGTCTCCGGGCTGCGCACCCTGGCCGGAACCGATCCGGACGCCCCGGACCTGGTCGGTCTGGTGGGAGAACTGCTGCTGAAGAGCCCCGAGTTCGCCAAGCTGTGGGACCGCTACGAGGTCCGGCCGCACAATCAGGGCCGGAAGACCTTCCACCACCCCGAGGTCGGTGACCTCACCGTGGGCTATCAGGCGCTGGTGCTGGACGGAACCGCCGGCCAGCGCGTCAACGCGTACTTCGCCGAACCCGGCACCCCCGAGTACGACGCCCTGGTGCTGCTGGACATCTCCGCCCGTGAACACATGGGCGCCGACGCGACCGGCATCTCATGAGGTACCGCGACCGCGCGGGCGCCGCCGGGCCGGACCGGGCGAGCAGGCCGCCCAGGCGTCGTAGAGGTGAGCGAGGTGATGCCGGTCCTCCGTCGACCAGTGGTGGCCGCGACTGGAGACAAAGGCCCGGATGGCTTGGTTGATGGCGTCGGCGGCGCGTTCCATCTGCTGTCCTGACGGTGGTGCCGGGGAGGGCAGGGGCAGGGGAGGGCGTGCGGTCATGGTGGGTACTCCGGGCCTATCCGAGAACTTCGGCGCGCGTTGTCGTCGGGATGTCGGCGCCACGCAGCGCCTGGCTCAGCGTGGTGGTGAAGGGCGGCCGTAGGTCCCGCTGGTCCATCCGGCGTTTGACGGCGTCCCGCGACCAGCGCCTGCTCAACGTCTTTGCGCTCATCCCCAGGGCGTCGGCGATCTCCACATTGCTCAGCCCGTCGAGCCGGGCCTTGCGTACGGCGGCGGCCTCCAGATCGTCCCGGGGTAACCCCGCGGAGCGCAGCTGTTTGAGCAGTTCCCTCGTCGCCTCGGGCCCAGGGCTGAGCGCCAGGGCCTCGATGAGATGGGCATGCCCGGTGAAGTCGGCCGCGACGGCGGCGGCGTAACCGTCCTCCACTTCCTCGGCCTTCGGTGTGTCGACGGCGCTGCGTACGCGGTAAGCCGCGTCCCGGCAGCGCTTGTCGCAGTACTCCTTGGGGCGGCCGGAGCGGTTCGGTGTCACGTTCAGGTGGCACTTCGGGTTCTTGCAGTGGGTCATGATGCCTCGGGTGGGCAGGGCGGGCCGCGCGGCGGCCCACCGGTTCCGTCGTCGTGGTGGCGCCGGCGGCGAAGAGACGCCGGGTCGGCACCCGGGCCGGGCGGGCCACACTCCGCATGACCCGCCGGCCGGTCGGTTGGGCCGGATCAGCCGATGCGGATGCGGTGATAACGCAGCTGGGAACCCCGGGCGGCGGCCAGCGCGATGAGCGCGGCCACCGCGTCCAGCGGATCGGGCCCGCTCCACAGCAGCACCAGGGGCAGCGCGACCACGGCGATCAGCGCGGCGGCGGGCACCATGACGGCGGTTTCACAACGAGGGGTGGTTTCGGGGGCGGGGACCTGCGGAATGCTACGGTCACCACGCCGGTCCAACTGGCCCGTTAACGGGGACACTAAGGCCGACGGTACACGTTCGGGAGACATCGTCCTCCTAGATGCGTGGTTTGCACAGTCGAAGGGGAGCCCGGGCTGGTTGGCCGCCTACCGGGCCCCTTCGCGTGCCTGGACGCTACCTGTTCAACCGTACGAGACGCCAGCACTACCAGACGTAATCACCATCATCGCGCTGGAGGGGCGGCGAAAAGCCTCAGTAATATGCCACTGGCGGTCAAAAACGGTCAGGCTGACAGGCGTTCCGATGAAGAACCTTCGCTGACCCACGCACGTCCCTGCTGCGCTGGCGCCCGAGCCGCTCCATCCGATAATGGCCCTCTGCCGGTTCGCGGCTCGCTCGCCGTGACCGCCAACCGGGGCACAGGCGCCCCGGACCGTGGAGGGTGAACCTGTGGACGCAGCGGCAACGGTGGGACTACGCCTCGGCTCGGCGGCAGTCGCGCCACTGATCAAAAAACTCTTCCGAACCGAACCGGCGGGCGCCGGACTGGTGGGCAAACCGGTGCGGCTGGGGTCGCTGGTCGCGGTGGGCGGCGAGAAGCAGAGCCTGACGCGGCGTGAACTGGAGAAGCTGGTACGGGAGCTGGTGGACCGGGCGGTGCGGGCGGCCGGCCCGCATGACGAGCCCGCACGAGGGGAACACGAGTTTGTTGTCTGGGCGCTGACCGATACTCTCGTTGGCCTCGGTGAGCTGGAGATGGACGATGTACAAGCTGTGGGCCTCGGCCCCGAAGGTCTCGCCGAGGCTCTACTGGTCCGCCGTCGACTCGGATTATCGCGAGACGCGGAACTGTTCCACGATCGACTGTTGCGCCTGGCTTGCCTGCACATCATTGACTTCTTCACGAAGCGCTCCACCTTCGTAGCCCGCACCCTGGTCGAGCAGACCAGGAAGACCGAACAACTCGTGCGGGCCCTTGACCTGCTGGTGGATCGGCTGCCCACCAAGCACACCGAGGACGCCGAATTCGAGGAGCGATATCGGCGGCACATCGTCACCAAGCACGGCCGGCTCACCATCTTCGGCATCGACCTGGACGACGAATGGCCGCTGGATGACGCGTATCTGAGCCTGGAAACGACCGACAGCGAGTTCTATGGAGTGACCGAGGGGCCGGACAGCGACGTCATGCGCCGTTCCGCCCCGCCCCGTCGCGCGGAACGGGCACCGGCCGGGCTGGATCGCGTGCTGCTGCGGGGCGTTGCCGGGGCGGGGAAGACCACCCTGGTGCAGTGGCTCGCCGTCACCACCGCCGAACACCGGCCGACGGACCACCTGATCCACCTCTACGGACGGGTGCCATTCGTCCTTCCCCTCCGTACCCTGACCCGCGCTGGTAACGAACTACCCGCACCCCGCGACTTCCTGAGCACGATCGGCTGCCCGCACACGCCGCCCACCGGCTGGGCGGAGCGGGTGCTGTCCACCGAGCGCGCGTTGCTGCTGATCGACGGCATCGACGAAGTCCCGGAACCGCGCCGCGACGCCACCCGCCGCTGGCTGCGGGAGCTGCTCCGGGAGTTCCCCGGCAATGTCTGCCTGGTGACGGGTCGGCCCTCAGCAGTCGGAGAGGACTGGCTGGCGGCGGACGGCTTCCGCGAGTTGTCGCTCTCGCCCATGAACCGGGAGGACGTGGCGGCCTTCATCAAACGCTGGCACCACGCGGCCGACGCGGGCCAGGAGCGGGCCGAAGCACTGCTGACCGCCGTCCGAAGTCGCCAGGACCTCGGCCGACTGGCTACCAACCCCCTGATGTGCGGCATGATCTGTGCCCTCCATCGAGCGAGCCATGGGTATCTGCCGCGCGGGCGGGAGGAGTTGTACGAGGCGGCGTTGCGGATGCTGCTGGAACGGCGGGACCGGCAACGGAGCATCGACCAGGGCATGCAGATGGATGCCAGGTCGCAGACACTGCTCCTGGAACGACTGGCCTACTGGCTGATCCGCAACGGCCAGCACCAGATGGAACGCGCGGACGCCATCGACCTGATCGACCAGGTCCTGCCCACCATGCACCGGGATGCGGCGCAGGGATCGGCAGAAGACATCTACCGACACCTGCTCAACCGCTCCGGCCTGCTGCGCGAACCAGCCGAGGGAGTCGTCGACTTTGTCCACCGCACCTTCCAGGACTACCTGGCCGCCCGCGCGGCCGTCGAAAACCGCGACTTCCCGCTTCTGGTGCGCAACGCGCACCTGGACCAGTGGGAGGACGTCATCCGAATGGCCGTGGCCCATGGCCGGCCGGAGGAACGTAAGCGACTGCTGAGGCAACTGATCAAGCGCGGCGACACCGTGCGCAAACACCGAGTCCGGCTGCACCTGCTCGCCATGGCGTGCCTGGAGCATGCGACACAGCTGGACCCAGAAGTTCGACACCAGGTGGAGCGCCGGGCCGCCGCGCTGATTCCACCGAGGACGGTCGGTGAGGCCATGGCGTTGGGCGCGGTTGGAGATGTGGTGCTGGAACTACTGCCGGGGCCTGATGGGTTGACCGAGGACGAGGCGCAGGCAGTGGCGTACGCGGCTACTGCGGTGCGCACTGATGCGGCCCTGCCAAAGCTCGCTGAATTTCGCACGCACCCCTCCCCGGCGGTGAGAAACGCCGTGGTGTCCAATTGGGGTGCATTTGACTGCGATCGATTCGAAGCGGAGATTCTCTCCGGGCTTTCACTCGACGGTGGGCCGCATCTCAGAGCGGAAACGCTGAATGAACTGACGGCACTTAAGAGGATGCGGGATCATCCATACCTGGCCTTGTTCGGCGATTTTTCAGAGGAGGAGATAGTCGAGGCGTTGGGGACGAAGACGTTGAAAGAATTATCGCTCAGCAGCAGTCGAATCAAGAGCCTAGGATTCCTGCGGATTTTCCGCTCCATTGAACGCCTCTCCTTGATCGACGGACCGACGATTCATGATCTGACGCCGCTGGCGAACCTTTCGCTGCGGCAACTGCTGTTGCGCCAGCTACCCAAACTGCGGGACCTCCGATGTCTGAACATGCTCCCCCACCTGCGGATTCTTTATGTGGGAGACGGCCTGACCGTCCCACGCCTCGATGCCCTGCCGACCAGCGTTCCGCTCACCGATCTGGGTGTGCCGCCGACCGTCACCGACCTCACCGGGATCGGTGTCTGGCAGGAGCTCGATACGCTGCGGATCCTTGATTCGGAGGACAACATCCCCAACATCCTGTCTCCGGAGAGCCTGGCGGCCATCGCCGAATTGCCGGTGCTGACCCGATTGATCATCGCGCCGGAGACGGTGCGGGCATTCCGTGAAGTCCGCATCCAGCTGCCCGAGGTCAGCTATCTGCATCTCACACAATCCCAGGAGGCTCCAAATCTTCGGGACGTGGCTGCCGTACTCCCCGGTCTGCGCAGCTTGCGCGTGTCCTGCCTTCCTCCTGACCTGGACCCTGCCCCACTGATGGAACTTCAGGAACTGCACACCGTGTATATGCAGGGCAGCGCCCGCATCGCCAATCCTGAACGCCTGTCACAGGTCACCGTGCATCAGGCGCTGGAGTCCCGCTACTAGCGGAGTGCTGATACAGCAAAAGAGTGACGCCGGTTATCGACTCAACGAGACTCACCTTCGCCCGCCAGTCAGTGCCACCCCACCGCCCTAGGGTGGCGCGCGTGATTTCCGTTGTGAGTGGGGTTTCGGAATCGCGGTCGGCCGCACTGCGCGGGGCCGCCCCGCTGCTGGTCGCGATCGGCTGTGTCCTCTCCTTCGCCGGCAGCGCGCTCGCCCAGGTGGGTCTGGGGCTGCCGATAGGGGATCTCGACGTGTACCGCGCCGAGGGCTGGGCCGTGCGCAATGGCGGCGACCTCTACGATCTCTCGGTCACTTCCCATGCGCTCCAGGCCACCTATCCGCCGTTCGCCGCGCTGCTCTTTGTGCCGTTGACCCTGCTTGGCGTTGAGGCCATGCGGGTCGTGGTCTGTCTGGCGAACTTCGTTCTCGTCATCGTCCTCGCCCAGCTGTCCCTCCGGCTGGCCGGGGTCCGGCCCGCCGGGGCCTGGCGGTGGGCCGCGCCGCTCGCCATTGGCGCCGTCGCCGTGTGGTGCGAGCCGGTGTGGGCGACCATCCGATACGGGCAGATCAATCTGCTGCTCGTCGTCCTCGTGCTGTGGGATCTGACCCGGCCCGCCCATCATCGGCTGGCCGGGGTCGCCATCGGGATCGCCGCCGGGATCAAGCTCACGCCCGCCATTTTCGCCGTGCTGCTCACCGCGGCCGGGGTCATCGTTCTCGTCCGGCGGCGGGAGGGCGCCTTCCTCGTCATCGCCACCCGGGCCTGGGCCGCCTTCGCCGGCACCATCGCCATCGGCGCGCTCGTGCTGCCCCGTGAGTCGTGGCGGTACTGGACGGACCTGGTGCTGGCCGATGACCGGGTCGGGGCGGCCGAGGCGTCGGCCAATCAGTCGTTGCGCGGGGTGCTCGCCCGGCTGCTCCACACCGGTGAACTCCCCGCCTGGTGGCTGCCGGTGGCGGCCGGTGTCTGCTGTGCCGGGCTCGCCGTCGCCGTCGCCGCGCTGCTGGCCGGGGAACGGGCCTGGGCCGTGGTCGGCTGCGCGGTTACGGCGCTGCTGGTCAGCCCCGTCTCGTGGTCGCATCACTGGGTGTGGGCGGTGCCGGTGGTGGTGCTGCTCGGTGCGGAGGCCGGCCGGCGGCGTTCCCGCTCGTGGTGGGCGGCGACCTGTGCGGCCGTCCTGCTCTTCTGTTCGTACGTCAGCTGGCTGCTGCCGCACGACGAGACCCGGCCCGAGCTGCATCTCTCCCTGGGTCAGCAGCTTCTGGCCGCCTCCTACCCGCCGGTCGGTGTCGCGGTGCTGGCCGCCACCGCCGTGCTCACAGCACGGCCCGGAACCCGGGCAGTCTCCGCAGCCGTTCCGCGAGCGGAAAGCTCAGTGAGATAGCCGCCGCCGTCACCAGCACCCACGCGGTCAGCGGCGCCGGGTCCAGCGGCGCGAGGGCGAACTGCAACGCCACCACGATCGGCAGATGCACGATGTACACCGTGAACGCCGAACCGGCCAGTGAGCCGAGCACCGGGCCTTCGCCGCCCAGCCGTTCCCGGAACAGGATCAGCAGACCCAGGCACAGCGCCGTGCACAGGAACGTCTCGTACCCCGCCCACAGCGCGGCCTGCACCGTCAGTCCGCCCGTTCCGTACCAGAAGGCCCCGGTGCCGCCCGCCGCGAACAGCAGCAGCGAACCGGCCACGCCACCCGCCAGCCACACATAGCCGGTACGGGCCGGGATCGCCGTGAGCCAGCCGTGCCGGTGGGCGAGGATGCCGGCGGCGAAGAACGCCGCGTACTGCGCCAGCCGGGCCGGTTCGGTCTGGATGAACTCCGCCACCGGCACCCACTCGTCCAGCGGGTACCACACCCGGATCACGAAGGTGGCGACGGCGACGGCGAGCGTGAAGTACACCAGCGTGCGGTGGCCCGGTACGGCCGGCACGCGGGCTTCGCGGTCCCGGCGACGCAGCCGGCGCACGGCCCCCGCCGCCTTCCGGGCCAGCACGTACAGCAGGCAGTAGACCAGCAGGTTCTGAATGAACCACAGGTGCCCGAACTGGAGGTCCGGCCAGATGGGGCCGGTCCAGTCGGCCGGGCGTTCGCCGAGGCCGAGAAAGACGTCCGCGTAGTAGCGCGGGAAGGAGAGCGCGGGCTGGTCGCGGTAGACGAGGTAGTACCCGTACAGCAGCACCGGGATGATGGTGACGGTGCCGGCCAGGAACGGGATGCCCAGCCGGCGCAGCCGCCCGCGCACGAAGGACCAGGTGCCCCGGCGGTCCACCGAGGCGGGGACGAAGCAGGCGGAGACGAAGAAGAACAGAGCCATGAAGAACGTGCCGTTGAGGGTGGAGAACGCGGCGAGCGCGTCGCTGCCGCGCTGGTCCGCCACGTACCACCAGTCGGCCGGACCGTACGCCTGGGCCGCGTGGTGGGCGATCACCAGCATGATGAGGGCGACCCGCAGGTTGTCCAGATACGCCGTCCGCCGCCGGGGCTCGTGGTGCTCCCCGAGCGGCGGACGGGTGGGCGTGGGCCGGGTGAGCGGCCTGGTCGTGTCCATGTATCTCAGGCTAGGAATTCCGGTGGCTCACCGTCATGATGCTGGCTACCGGGCCCTACTGTGCTACTCCGCAGTCAGCTGAGGGTGCACTCCTTACGTTCGCTCATATGTGCGCCGACCTGCGGTCCCACCGACAGACAGCCCAGATCGAGGGCCTCGGCCAGCGCGCGGTACCCGGCGTCGTTCGGATGCAGCCCGTCACCGGAGGCGTAGGCGGGGTTCAGCCGCAGCGGGTCCGCCGGGTTCTGCCACACCGCGTCCGCGTCCAGGATTCCGTCGAAGCCGCTCTCGTCCCTGATCCAGGCGTTGAGCGTCTGCCGGACGGCCTCACCGGCCGCGGTCCACTCGGCGGCGTCCCGGAACGGCGGCAGGGTGGCGCCGATGATCCGCAGGCCGCGCGCGTGGGCGCGGTCGATCACGGTGCGGTAGGCGGCGATGATCTCGGCGGCGGTGGGCGCGTCGTCGGGGAAGTACGCGGCGCCCAGGATGTCGTTGAGCCCTTCGAGCCAGATGATGTCGCGGACTCCGGGCTGGGTGAGGACGTCCTGCTCGAAGCGGCCGAGGGCGCCGACGCTGCCGTACTCGGTGTCGTTGATGACCTGGTTGGCGCCGATCCCGGTGTTGAGGACGCCCACCTGGCCGCCGAGCCGGCGGGCCAGCACGCTGGGGTACGAGCGGGCGGCGTCCAGGGTGGAGCCGACGCCGTCGGTGAGGGAGTCGCCGAAGGTGACCACGGAGCCGGGGTCCCCGGCGGTGGCGACCTCCAGGCCGCTGACGAAGAAGAACGAGGTGAGGGTGGTGGGGAAGGCAGCCGCTGTCGCATCGTTCCTGTGGTCGCCGGGCTCCGATACGTACACGGTGCGGTTGGCCAGCCGGTGCCAGGTGGTGGGCCCGGTCGGTTCATCGACATACAGGCTGGCGATGACGTCGGTGTCGGGGCGTACCGCGAAGGCCACCGGGTCGCTGGTGATCTCGGTACCGGGGGCGAGGGTGACGGACGCCGCGCCGCCGAAGGTGACCGGGACGCTGCTCCCGGGGGCGATGCCGCCGGTCCCGCGCGGCAGGGCGACCGACAGCGCGTCGATGGTCAGCGGGCCGCTGCCGTACACATTGGACAGCCGCACCCGTATCCGGTCCCCGCCCCGGCTGACCCGGAGCGGCTGACGGATCGTCCGGTCCTCGAAGCCGGCAGCCGACACCCCCGTACTGAAGGGCACGGTCGGCGCGGCTGACCAACTGCCGGTCCACGCCGTACGCGCCGCCGGATCGGTGGCGGCGGCGTGCGCGCCGGTGGTCAGTGGCGCCAGCAGGGCGAACAGGGCCAGGGCGAGTGGTGCGGCTCTGCGGATTCTCATCGTCGGCCTCCGGAATCGGTCATGGGCAGGGGAGTGCAGTCCCGGCGCTCCCCGGTGGGTTCGGCGGTGTCGGCGGCGGCCTGGGGTCCCACCGACAGGCAGCTCAGGTCGATGGCGTCGGCCAGTGCCCGGTAGCCCGCGTCGTTCGGGTGCAGCCGGTCGCCGGTGTCGTAGCCGGGGTTCAGGGCGGCCGGGTCGGCCGGGTCGCGCCACAGCCGGTCCAGGTCGATGACCCCGTCGAAGTCGCTCTCCTCCCGGATCCACCGGTTGAGGGTCTGGCGCATCGCCTCGCGCTCCTCGGTGAACTCCGGCACGCCCCGGAACGGACCCAGCGTCCCGCCGATGATCCGCAGCCCGTGCGCGTGGGCGCGCTCGGTGAGGTCCCGGTACGCGGCGATGACCTCGTCGGCGGTGGGCGCCTCGTCGGGGAAGTAGTGGGCGCCGAGGATGTCATTGATGCCCTGAATGAAGATCACATCGCGGACTCCGGGCTGCTCCAGCACATCCCGGTCGAAGCGGCCGAGGGCGCCGACGCTGCCGTACTCGGTGTCGTTGATGACCTGGTTGGCGCCGATCCCGGCGTTGAGCACCCCCACCCGGCCGCCGAGCCGGCGGGCCAGCACGCTGGGGTACGAGCGGGCGGCGTCCCGGGTTGAGCCGACCCCGTCCGTGTGCGAGGCGCCGATCGTCACCACGGAGCCGGTGTCCCCGGCGGTGGCGACCTCCAGACCGGTGACGAAGAAGTACGAGGTGAGGGTGGTCGGGAACGCCTCCGCCGTCACCGCTTCCGTGTGGTCGCCGGGTTCGGACACGTACACGGTGCGGTTGGCGAGCCGGTGCCAGGTGGTGGGCCCGGTCGGTTCGTCGACATACAGGCTCGCGATGACGTCGGTGTCGGGGCGTACCGCGAACGCCACCGGATCGCTGAGCGCCTCGCCGCCCGCCGGGATCGTCACGGACGCGGCGCCGCCGAAGGTGACCGGGACGCTGCTTCCGGGCACGATCGCGCCGTTGCCGCCCGGCAGCGCCAGCGACAGCGCGTCGATGGTCAGCGGGCGGCTGCCGTACACATGGGACAGCCGCAGCCGTACCACCGCCCCGCCCCGGGTCGCCCGCAGTGGCTGCCGGATCGTCTGATCAGCGAAGCCCTCCGCCGAGACGCCGGTGCTGAACGGGACAGCGGGCGCCGTCGCCCAGCTGCCGGTCCAGCCGCCGCCAGGGGTCGCGGGCCCGGCGGCCTGCGCGGTCCCGGCGGCCGGCGGGGCCATCAGCGCGGCGAGCAGCGCGCCCACCGCCGCCCCGGCCGCCCCGGCCCGTGCCCTGGGTAATCTCATGTCGCCGTCTCCATCTCCCGGCGCCGCACCGGGCGGCTGCCGATCAGCTGCGCGGCGCGCAGCCCGACCACGATGGACGGCGCGCACGTATGGCCCCGGATGATGTGCGGGATGACCGAGGCGTCCGCGATCCGCAGCCCCTCCACCCCGCGCACCCGCAGTTCCGGGTCGACGACCGAGGCCGGGTCCCGGCCCATCCGGCAGGTCGCCACCGGGTGGTACAGCGAGTGCGAGCACGCCGCCACCACGTCCTCCGGGTCGGTCACCCCGGCGGCCGGTTGCAGACTCCCGGCGGCGTACCGGGCCAGCGCCGGGGCGGCCAGCACCCGCTCGCTCCACCGCGCCCCCGCCACCAGCGCCGCCCGGTCCGCCCCGTGCGGATCGCTCAGATAGCGCGGGTCGATCAGCGGGGCACGGTCCGGATCGGGGGAGGCCAGCCGCACCTCGCCCCTGCTGTGCGGCTGGAGCAGCACCGCCCCCACCGAGAACGCGTGCCGGTCGCCCAGCGTCAGCCCCTCGTCGAGATAGGGACCGGGCGCGAACAGCAGCTCCAGATCGGGCAGCGGCAGCGACGGATCGCTGCGCGCGAAGGTGTACGCCTCGCCGAGGTTGGAGGTCAGCTTGCCCCGGCGGTACCGGCCGTAGCGCACCATCTCCCGCGCCGAGGCCGCGTCGTACAGGCTGACCGGCTCCCGGCAGGCCATCACCCGCATGGTCACCAGATGGTCCGCCAGATTCCGCCCCACCTCGGAGCGGTTGGCCACCACCGGAATGCCGAACCGTCGCAGTTCCCTGGCCGGGCCGATCCCGGACAGCTTCAGCAACTGCGGGGTGTTGACCGCGCCGCCGCACAGCACCACCTCGGCGCGGGCCGCCGATGTCACCGGCGCGCCCTCGCGCAGATACTCGACGCCCACCGCGCGCCGCCCCGCGAATAGCACCCGGCGGGCGGCGGCCCCGGTGCGCACGGTCAGGTTGGGCCGTCCGGCGGCCGGGCGCAGAAAGGCGTCGGCGGTGCTGAACCGGGCGCCTTCGCGCTGCGTGACGGCCGTCAGCCCGCCGTGCTCGGCGGTCGCGTACCCGTCCACCGACGCCTCCGTGAGGCCGGCCTCCTGACAGGCCGCCAGAAAGGCCGCGGTCAGCGGGTTCGGGTCGCGCTGCATCCGCACCGGCATCGGTCCGCCGCCGGTCCCGCGGCCCGCCGTCAGCGGATCCTCGCGGTCCTCCAGCGACTCGAAGCACCGGGTGACGGCCTCCCGCCCCCAGCCGGGGCCGGCCAGCCGCCCCCAGGTGTCGTAGTCCTCGGGGAAGCCACGCACCCACATCATGGCGTTGACGGAGGAGGAGCCGCCCAGGGTGCGTCCGGCCGGCCAGTAGATCGGCCGGCCGCCGAGCGCGGGCTGCGGCACGGTCCGCCGGGCCCAGTCGTACGGGCCGCCGAACAGCGACAGATAGGCGGCCGGCACCCGGATCGCCTGGTCGCCGTCGACCGGGCCGGCCTCCAGCAGCAGGACGGTACGGGCCGGGTCGGCGCTCAGCCGCTCCGCCAGCGGCGCCCCCGAAGCACCCGCACCGACAATGATGTAGTCGTATGCGTCGTCTGGTTCATTCATGGTGGGACACCCCTTCCGGTCGGGTCGCGGCCACCGCGCCCGGCGTCCACGACCAGGTGCGCAGCCGGGTCAGCGGACCGCGTACGGTCACGGCTCCCGCGTAGCCGGCGGGCAGCGCCAGCCGCCGCACCCGCCATGCCGCGCGGTGCCGGCCGCCGGAGAAGATCGCGGCGTCGGCGGTGGCCTCGGCGAACCGGACCTCGAAGCGGTCCAGCGGCCGGGCCAGGCCCACGCCCAGCGCCTTCACATAGCTCTCCTTGCACGTCCAGTACGCCCAGAACGGCACCCCGGCCCGTACCGCCGCCGCCTCCGCCGGGGCGAACAGGCGCTCGGCCAGCGCCGTACGGTCCGCGCCGGTGCTCCGCTCGATGTCCACCCCGACCGGCCCCGGCGCGGCAACGGCCAGCAGCGCCGCCCCGGCGGTGTGGGAGAGGCTGAACGACAGCCGCGCGTCCGCCAGATACGGCTTGCCGTACCGTCCGGCGCTGAACCGCAGCCCCGCCGGGTCGCGGTCCAGATAGCGGCCCAGGATGTCCCGCAGCGCGGTGTGCGCCACGGTGAACGCCGTACGGTCGCGGTCGCGGGACATCGCGGCGGCCCTGGCCCGTTCCCCGGCGTCCAGCAGCGGCGGCAGGCCGGGCGCCGGGTCCGTGCCGGGCAGCCCGATGTGCCACACGTCCACCGTGCCCGTGACCAGGCCCGTACGGTAGGGAGCGCGGGTCGCGGCCGGCGCCGGCCCGCTCACCGGGCCCCCTCCAGCGCCGCCCCGATCGGCCCCAGGACCGACGCCGGATCCTCGTACGGGAAGAAGTGCCCGCCCGGCACCACCCGCAGCGCGAACGACGCGCTCGTGTGCCGCTCCCACGGCCGCACCCAGCGCACCGGCACATTGCTGTCCAGCGACCCGGCGAACGCCGTCAGCGGCACCGGCAGCGCCGGCTCCGACCGGTGCTCGTACGTCAGATTGACGGCGATGTCCGCCCGCAGCAGCGGCACCATCAGCTCGGTGAACGCCGGCTTGGTCAGGATGTGTTCGGGGATTCCGCCCAGCGAGTGCAGAAAGCGCAGAAAGTCCGGCGCCGGCAGCTCGTGCACCGGCCGGCCCGGCGCCCGTACCTGCGGCGCCACCCGGCCCGACACGAACAGCGCCACCGGCAGCCCGCCGCCACGCCGCCGCAGCTCGTGGGTGAACGCGTACGCCAGCAGCGCGCCCATGCTGTGCCCGAACACCGCGAACGGCCCCGTGAGCACCGGCAGCAGCACCTCGGCCGCCGCGCTCACCAGCGTCCGCGCGTCGCGCAGCGGCGGCTCCCGGAACCGGCTCTCACGGCCCGGCGGCTGCACCGGGCACAGCGCCGTGCCCGGCGGCAGCGCGCCCCGCCAGGCGTGGAAGACCGAGGCTCCCGCCCCGGCGTGCGGAAAGCACACCAGCGGCAGCGCCCCGCGCGGCGGCGGGCCGCCCGGCAGCCAGTCGGCGGCCGTGCCGACCGAGGTGGTGGCGTCCACGTCAGCCCGCCACCCGGCTCTCGCCGGCCGCCCCGCCGGCCGCCCCGTCGAACGGCAGGGCCAGCGCGCGGCGCTCCTCGTCGGCGATCTCCTCCTCCAGATCCTCCGAGACGGTGTCCCGCCGCAGCCCGCCCGAACTCTCCGACAGCGCCGACTCGATGGCGTGCAGCCGCCGTCCCGCGCACTCGGTGGCGTACTCCAGCAGATCCCGCATCACCAGCCCGAACAGCTCCGCCGGATAGTCCCGGGTGGCGTGCTGGATCTGCCGGATGGCGTGCGGCAGCAGCTCCCGCATCCGCCGGGTGACGATCCCCCAGTTGTCCGGATCGGCCGCCACCAGCCGGCGGCAGGTGTACGTGCCCCACGCCATGTGCCGCCGCTCGTCGTCCCTGATCCGGGCGATCATCTGCCGCATGCCGGGGAAGATGTTCAGCTCGGTGCAGATCCGGGTCCAGGCGAAGTACCCGGTCAGCGCGAGCACCCCCTCCACCACATGGTTGTAGGTGACCGAGGCCCGCACCTGGTTCTGCGGGGTCGGCTCGTGCCGCAGCCGGTCCAGCGACTCGGGCAGCGCGTCGAAGAAGATCCGCCGGTAGCCCGGATTGTCGGCGACCAGACCGTTCAGGTCCTCGTGCAGCCCGACCGCGTCCAGCCACAGCCGGAACACCTCGGTGTGCTTGGCCTCCTCGTAGCAGAACTGGGTCAGATACATCTCGTCCGCCAGCCGGCCCTCGTTCGACATCGCGGCCATGAACGGCTGGAGATCGTGCGTGACGGCCTCCTCGCCCGCCAGGAACATCGCGCACAGCCCGGTGAACGCCTCCCGTGACACATCGTCGAGCCGCGCCCAGTCCTCGGCGTCACGCGAGAAGTCCAGATCGGCCGGGTTCCACGCCTTGGCATGCCCCTTGCGGAACAGCCGCAGCGGCAGGGACTCGAAGTCCAGCCCACCGGAGGCCAGCGCCGAGAAGTCCTTGCGCTGGGGCTGCCGTACGTCGTACGCGGTCATCATGGGTCCTTCCTGCTGGGGGGAGAGGGGACGGGAGGGGAAAGGAGGTGCGGCGCGGATCAGCCGCCGGTGCGCAGGTCCAGGTACGGGGGCGGCTCGGGCACCTCCGCGTCCGCCGCCGTCAGCACCAGGCGGTCGCCGTGCCGGCCGGTCTCCTCGAAACCGGCGAAGCGGTACGTCACATACATCACCCGGTTGCGGTCGGTGGGGACGAACTCGGCCGTCAGCCGGGCGCCCCGCCGCCGGGCCAGCCGCATCACGTGGTGCAGCAGCACGGTGCCCACGCCCCGGTTCATCACCCGGCACGACATCAGCAGCAGCTTCAGCCGCCACCGCTCACCCGCCGTCTCCACCAGGGCCAGGCCGATCCGCCCGTACGAGCCGAACCGGTCCTCCAGACCCGCCATCAGCAGCAGATGGTCCGGCGACGCCGACAGCCGCTCCAGCTCCTCGTAGGAGTACGTGGCCCCGGTGGAGTTGAGCTGATTGGTGCGGACCGTCAGCTCCTCCGCCCGCTGGAGATCGCTCACCCGCGCCCGGTCGATGGTGAAGACCATCCCGAGGGTGGCCAGGAACTCCTCGCCCGCCCCCGCGAAGCTCTCCTCCGCCCGCACCCGCGCCTCGCCGCTGCGGTACATCTCCCGCCGCCGCGCCGCGTCCTCGGTGCGGAACCGCGGGGTGAACTCCGGCCGGCCCGCCAGCTCACCGGCCTCCTCGGCGCTCACGCACAGCACCTCCGGATGGGCGAAGGCCACCTCCTCCAGCTCGAACGGCTGGTCATCGATGAACGCCAGCGCGTCGATCCCGATGTTCAGGGACTTCGCCACCGCCTCCACCGACACCGACTTCGGGCCCCAGGTGATCTGCGGGGCCAGGAAGTACTCGGCGATGCCCAGCTCCTCAAGGCGCCGCATCGCCGCGTCGTGGTCGTTGCGGCTGGCGATGGACAGCAGGATGCCCCGCTCGTCCAGCGCGCGCAGCGTCTCCAGGACGCCCGGCCGCAGGGGGACGTCCCCGTCCTCCAGCAGCACCCCGTCCCACACCGTGTGATCCAGGTCCCACACCGCGCACTTGACGCGGCCACGGCCGTCGCTCGTCATGACGTTCCCCCTCCCGGTGTCCGCGGGCGCCCGGCGCCGGCGGTGGTCAGCGCGTGCTGCGCGATGAGCACTTCCTGGATCTGGGAGGAGCCCTCGATGATCTCCATGATCTTGGCGTCCCGGAACCAGCGGTGCGCCGCGTGCCCCTCGGCGCAGCCCACCGCGCCATGGATCTGCACCGCGTCGGCGGCGGCCCGCATCGCGGCGGTCGAGGCGAAGTACTTGGCCGCGCAGGTCGCGGTCAGCGTCGCCGGATCCCCGGCGTCCTTGAGCGCCCCGGCATCGCGGCACAGCGCCCGCGCGGCCCGCAGATCCACCGCCATCCGGGTGATCAGCCGCTGGATCAGCTGGTGTTCACCCAGCAGCGCCCCGCCCTGGCGGCGCGTCGCCGCGTGGCGCACGCTGCCCTCCAGGGCCGCCGCGATGATGCCGGTGCTGCCACTGGCCACACTGTGCCGGCCGATGTCCAGCACCCCGGTGGCGATCGCGGTGCCCATGCCCTCCGCGCCCAGCAGCGATCCGGCCGGCAACCGGGCACCGGTGAACCGGATCTCGGCGGTCAGCGCCGCCCGGGTGCCGAGCAGACCGCGCACCGGGGTACGGACCACCCCCGGCACGTCGGCCGGCACCAGGAACGCGCTCACGCCGCGCCCGGTGCGGGCGAACACCAGCAGCACGTCGGCGCGTTCGCCGCCCGTCACCCACTTCTTGTGGCCCTCCAGCAGCCAGCCGCCGTCCGGCGCGGGCCGGGCGGACGCCTGCACGGCGGTGAAGTCCGAGCCGGCCGCCGTCTCCGTCAGACAGAACGCGCCCAGCTCCGCCCCCGCCGTCAGCGGCTCAAGCCAGCGCTCGCGCACCGCAGCCCCGCCCCAGCGGTCCACCGCGTACAGGGCCATGCTGTGCACGGTCAGCAGGCTGCGCAGCGACGAGCAGCCCCGGCCGATCTCCTCGTGCAGCGCGGCGAACTCCACCATGGAGCCGGTGCGCACCGCCCCCCACCAGCCGTGCTCGGCCACCGCCCGCAGCAGCCACTCGGGGATCGCCTCGTCGCGGTCGAACGCGTCCGCGTGCGGGATCAGTTCGGTGTCGACAAAGGTACGGGCGCGGTCGGTGCCGGGCGGCGCGGCCGTGCTCACGCCTCACCCACCGAGGCGGCGTCCGGCGTGCGCAGCCGCCCGACGAGGGCGGACATGGCCGCCACGGTGCGGAAGTTGTCCAGGGACATGTCCTCGTTGGGAATCCGCAGCGCGAACTCCTTCTCCAGGAACATCACCAGCTCCATGGCGAACAGGGAGTTGACGAACCCCAGGGTGAAGATGTCGACATCGTCGTCGAGTTCGACGCCCGGGAAGCGGGTGAGCACGAAGTCCCGGATGGTGTGGCCGGTCTGTTCCGACATTCCGATTCTCCTTGAACACGTTCGGGGTGAGCGGGGGTGTGGGGAGGGGTCACGCCGCGTCGGCGTAACGGAAGAAGCCCTCGCCCGACTTGCGGCCGTGCAGGCCGGCGTAGACCATGCGCTGCAACAGCGGGCACGGCCGGTACTTGCTGTCCTGGAAGTTCTCGTACAGCACATCGATGCTGTAGAGGATGGTGTCCAGGCCGATCAGGTCGGCCGTGGCCAGCGGCCCCATCCGGTGGCCGAAGCACTCCGTGAAGATCCGGTCGACCTCCCCGGCCGACGCCACCCCGTCGGCCACCAGGAAGACGGCCTCGTTGATGGTGAGCATCAGCACCCGGTTGGAGACGAAGCCGGGGGAGTCGTTCACCAGGACGCCGCTCTTGCCCACGCCCGCCAGCAGGGACAGCGCGGTGTCGATGGTCTGCTGCGAGGTGTGCCAGCCCTTGATGACCTCCACGGTGGACTTCATCGGCACCGGGTTCATGAAGTGCATGCCCAGCACCCGGTCCTGCCGGTTGGTCCTGGCGGCCACCTTGGTGATGGGGATCGCCGAGGTGTTCACCGCGAAGACCGTCCGCGGCGGGCACACCTCGTCCAGGCGCGGATACAGCTCCCGCTTCAGCTCCCAGTTCTCGGTGATGTTCTCCACCAGGAACTCCACCTCGCCCAGCTCCGCCAGGTCGGTGGTGTAGGTGACGCGCCCCGTCATGTCCGCGCGGTGCGGCCCGGTGGCGCCCAGCAGCGCGCCGAACCGCTCGTACCGCTCGACCTCCGAACGCGCCCGGTCCAGCGCCTCCTTGCTGCGGTCGGTGAGCACCACCTCATGGCCGTGCTCGGTCAGATTCTGGGTGAGCCCGGTGCCCATCACCCCGGCACCCACCACTCCCACACGTGTCATATCGACGTTCCTCTCAGCGTTGCGGGTTTCGTCGCGGCCGGTACGTCCGTGCCGCCGTCGGCCGACCGGGCCAGCCGCACCACCTCGCGTACCGTCGGCGCCTCGTACAGCACATGCGGCGGCAGCCACGGGCAGTTCAGGGCGGCCCGCATCCGGTGCACCAGGTCGACGCCCAGCAGCGAATTGCCGCCCAGTTCGAAGAAGTCGTCCTCGGCGCCCACCCCGGCGACCCCGAGCACCTGGCCCCACAGCTCGGCCACCGCGCTCTCCTCGCCCTCGGCGGGTTCGGCGTAGGCCACCGCCAGTTCGGGGCGCGGATGCCGGGCGCCCGCCGGGTCACCGGCCCGGCCGGCCAGCTGCGCCAGATCGAGCGACGCGGTGATCGAGGCCAGTTCGCCGATGTCCTGCGAGCAGACCACCACCTGCTGGTCGGGCCCGGCCAGTACCTTCAGCAGGGCCTGCCAGCCCTCGTCGAAGGTGATGCCGATCCGTTCCCGGTTGGTCCGCAGGAAGGCGGTGGTCGACTCGTCGAAGCCGGCCAGCGCCATGTCCCAGGCGTTCCACCGCCATTCACCCCAGTCGATGGTCACCACCCGGGGCCCGCCCGGGGAGTTGGCGGCGTCGCTCGCGTGCCCGCCGAGCGCCGCGTTGGCGGCGCAGTAGTCCGCCTGGCCCGGTCCGCCGCCGGTGACGGCGGCCGTGGACGAGAACAGCGCGAGGAAATCCACCCGTTCGCGGGCGAGGCGGTCGCGCAGCGCCTGCGCGCCGGCCAGCTTGGGGCGCAGCACCGCCGTGGCGTCCTGCGCGGTCTTGAACTGCATGACGCCCAGACCGGGTACGCCCGCCGCGTGCAGCACGCCGTCCAGCCGGCCGAAGCGCTCCAGCGCCGCGTCCACCGCCCGGTCGACCGAGCCGGGGTCGGCCGCGTCCATCGCCACCACCAGCACCTGCGCGCCGTCCCGCTCCAGGCCGCGTACCTCCTCGATCCGGCGCACGACCTCCTCGGGGGTGTCCTGGTCGGCGGCCAGCCGCGCCCAGTGCTCGCGCTCCGGCAGCCCCGAGCGGCCGGCCAGCACCAGCCGGGCCCGTACCGAGGAGGCCAGCTGCCGGGCCATGGCCAGCCCGATGCCGCCCAGGCCACCGGTGATCAGATAGACGCCCTCCGGCCGCAGCACGTCGGTGGGCTGGGGCGCCGGCCGGGGCGGCAGCGGGCTGTGGGTGCCCGCCCAGCGGCGCCGGCCGCGCAGCGCCAGCTGCCGCTCGTCAGGCCGCGCGCGCTCGCCGGTCAGCTCGGGCAACAGCCGCCGGGCCAGCGCGGCGGTCGCCTTCCTGCCGCGCGGCACGGTCACATCGATGTGCCGGACATCCAGGCCCGGGTACTCCAGCGGGGCCACCTTGCACGGTCCGGTGACGGTGGCCTTGGCCGGATCGACGGGCTCGCCGCCGGTCACATCGAACGCCCCGGCGGTGATCACCGCCACCGCGCTCGGTGCCCCGGCCCCGGCACCGCCCGCCGCCTGGAGCAGCGCCAGCAGGGAGTGGAAGGTGGCGACGGCGCGTTCGGTGCCGCGCAGCGCGTCCGGTATCGGGTCCACGCCCCACAGATGGGCCACCCGCAGCGGCGCCTCGTCCTCGGCGCGCAGCGTGGTCAGCAGCTCGCTCCACTGGCCGGCGTCGGCCGGGTCGAGGGTGAAGGCGTCCGGGGCGGTACGGGCGAGGCGGGTGCCGGGGGTGGCCAGTACGGTGTCGGCACCGGCCGCCCTCAGCTGTGCGGCCAGGGCGGGGGCCAGGCCGGTGGTGTCGGTGAGCAGCAGCCAGCGGCCGGTGGCCGCGGCCGGCTCGCGCGGCGGCAGCTGCCGCCAGCCCGGCACCGAAAGCCACTGGTCGACGGGCAGTTTCGGCAGCGCGGCCAGCCGGCTGCCCGGGGTGCCGCCGGCGGCCGGCAGCGGGCGGGCGCCGCGCCCGGCCCGCTCGGGCGTGTCGATCCAGTACCTGGCGCGCTGGAACGGATAGGTCGGCAGCGGCACCCGGTTGCGGATCTCGCCGTCGTGGTAGGCGGCCCAGTCCACGGCCGCGCCGAGCGTCCAGGCCCGGGCGAGCGCGCCGTGCAGGGCGGTGAGCGCGTCGTGCCGCCGGGCGTGGGCGGGCAGCACGGGCAGCACCGTTTCGGCCGGCCGCTCCCGGGCACCGTCGTCCGGGCCGAGGACCAGCAGCAGCCGGTCCGGCTCGGCCGACGGCACCCCGCCGCCGGCACCGCGCGCGGGCTCGGCGGCCAGCAGCCGCCCGGCCCAGAACGCCGGATCGGTGGCCCGTGCCGCGTCCGGCGCCGCACCGGGCAGCGCGGGCGCCGCCAGGGTCACCTTGGCGCGGATCCAGGACGTCAGCTGCTCGGCGGCGTCCCGGGCGCCCTCGGCGGTGAGCCTCGCCTGCTCGGCGAGGACACCCAGCGCGTCCTCCAGCGACAGCACCCCGGCCACCACCGCGGCCGTCAACTCGCCCACGCCCGTACCGCGCACGGTGTCGGGGCGCAGCCCCCATCCGGCGAACAGCACGGCCAGCGCGTACTGCGCCGTGAAGGCGGCGCACGCGGTCACCTCCGGCGCGGCCGGCTCGTCCCCGGCCCCGTTGATCACCTCCAGCACGTCGGTGCCCAGCAGCGGTCGCAGCACCGCCCGGCACCGGTCCACGGCGGAGCGGAACGCCTCCTCGGTGCGGTACACCCCGGCCGCCGCGCCCGGATACCAGGCGCCGGCCCCCGGGAAGACATAGCCGACCGGCCGCTCCCGCAGCCGCTCGCGCCGCTCGTACCCCTCGCCGCCGCCCTCCAGCAGCCGCAGCGCGTCCTCGGTGCCGCGCACCACCAGGGCGCGCCGCTCGTCGAACCGCTGCCGCCCCACCTGGAGGGTGAACGCCACATCGGCCAGCGGCAGTCCCGGATGCCGGCGCAGATGCCGGGCCAGGTCGCGCCCGGCCTGCTCCAGCGCCTGCCGGTTGCGGCCGGACAGGGTCAGCAGCTGGGTGTCCCGGCCGGGTGAGCCGGCCCGCTGCGGGGGCGCCTCCTGGAGGACCACGTGCGCGTTGGTGCCGCCCATGCCCAGCGAGTTGATGCCCGCGATCCGGGGCCGCCCGTCCGGCGACTCCCAGGGCGTCAGCGCGGTGTTGACCCGGAACGGGCCGTGCTCGAAGTCGATCTCGGGGTTGGGAGTGGTGAAGTGCAGGCTCGGCGGCAACTGCCGGTGCTGGAGCGCCAGTACGGTCTTGATCAGCCCGGTGGCGCCGGCCGCCCGGTCCAGATGCCCGAGGTTGGTCTTCACCGAGCCGACCCTGGTGTTGCCGGCCGGGGCCCCGGCGAACGCCCGGCCCAGCGCCGACATCTCGATGGGGTCGCCCAGTTCGGTGGCGGTGCCGTGCGCCTCGATGTACGAGACCTCCGCCGGACGCACCCCGGCGTCGGCGAGCGCCCGGCTGATCACCTCGGACTGGCCGCGCACGCTGGGCGCGGTGAAACCGACCTTGAGCGAGCCGTCGTTGTTGACCGCCGAGCCCCGGATGACGGCGGCCACCGGGTCGCCGTCCGCCAGCGCCCGCGACAGCCGCTTCAGCAGCACCACCGCCGAGCCGTCGCCGAAGATGGAGCCCCGGGCGGCGGCGTCGAAGGTACGGACATGGCCGTCCGGTGACTCCATGCCGCCCTCCTGGTACACGTGGCCGACCCGGTCCGGGACCCGGACCGACACCCCACCGGCCAGTGCCATGTCGCACTCGCCGGCCAGCAGGGCGCGGGCCGCCAGATGGGTGGCCACCAGGGACGTCGAGCAGAAGGTCTGCACGCCGAGGGAGGGCCCGGAGAGGTTGAAGCGGTAGGAGACGTTGGTGGTGAGGGCGTCCTTGTCGTTGCTGATGACGACCTGGTACTCGTTGACGGACGCGGCCGTCTCGGGGTCCTCGTACAGCTTGCGGATGTAGGTGGAGATGTTGGCGCCGCCGTACACGGCCACCGAGCGCGGCCGGTCGCCGTCGCCGTAGCCGGCGCTCTCCAGCGCCTCCCAGCAGCACTCCAGGAACAGCCGCTGCTGCGGGTCCAGCAGCCGGGCCTCGCGCGGGTTGTAGCCGAAGAACTCGGCGTCGAACATCGCCACGTCCTCCAGCACCGGGCGGGCCCGTACGTAGTCCGGCCTGGCGGCCTGTTCGGCGGGCACCCCGGCGGCGACCAGCTCCTCCTCGGTGAAGAACGAGATGGTCTCCTCGCCGTCCCGCAGCACCTGCCAGAACCGATCGAGGTCCGCCGCGCCGGGGAAACGCCCCGCCATGCCGATGACGGCGATCGCGTCGTCGTCCGGCACCGCCGGAGTGGCCCGCGGCACGGGCGGGGCTACGGGTACGGGGGCGGGTCCGGGGGCGGGTGCGAGGGCGGGTGCGCGGACGGGCGCCGGGGCCGGCTCGGCGACCACCGGGGCCGGCGGGGCCTGCGCCACCACCGGCCCGGCCGCGCCGCGCTCGCGCAGATACGCCGCCATGGCCGTGATGGTCGGCGCCTCGAAGAGCGCCACCGCCGGCAGGGTGAGCCCGAACTCCTTGCCGATGGAGTTCATCAGCTGCATCCCGATCAGCGAATTGCCGCCCAGATCGAAGAAGTTGTCGTGACTGCCCACCTCGGCGGAGCCCAGGGCCACCCGCCACAGCGCCGCCAGCCGCCGTTCGGCGTCCTGGCCGGCCTGACCGGCTGCCGCGCCCGGGCGGGCGAACGGCTCCGCGCCGCCGGGCACCGGAACCGGGGCCGGGGCCACCGGCCGCGCGCCACCGGTCCAGGCCGCCAGCCGGGCGGTCAGATCGCCCTGGGCGACGACCAGCCGGTCCGCGCCGCCCAGCACCCGGTCCAGCACGGCGAGGCCCTGCCGAGGGGTGAAGGAGTACCGCTTCAGGGAATCGCCGAGGCCGGCCGCGCCGGGCCCGTCCACCGTGGACCGCCAGGTGTCCCACGCGATGCTCTGCCAGCCCGGCCGGCCCAGCGCCGTCTGCTCCTGCGCGAACCGGTCCAGGAAGGCGTTGGCGGCGGCGTACGCGGTGAAGCCGAGCCCGCCCAGCACCGCCGACATGGACGACATCAGGAGGACGAAGTCCGGCCGCTCGCCGGCTAGCGCGGCGCCGAGCGCGACGGTGCCGCGCACCTTCGCGTCGAAGTGGGCGGCCACCTGGGCGTCCGTCAGCCCGGCCAGCGGGGCGAACACCTCGGCGTCGGTGAGCCCCGCCGCGTGCACCACGCCGCGCAGCGGCCCGAACTCCGTACGGGACCGGGCCACCACCGCGCCCAGCGCGGCGGGATCGGCCACATCGGCGGCCATCACCTGTACCCGGGCGCCGCGCCGCTCAAGGTCCAGCACGCCGCGTACCCGCCGCGCCACCGGGCTCTGCGGCCCGGTCAGCAGCGTGTCCCACCGCTCGCGGGGCGGCAGCCCGGAGCGGCCGGTGAGCACCAGGCCGACGCCGGGCGCGCGTTCGGCGAGATGCCCGGCGATGACCAGGCCAAGCGCGCCCAGGCCACCGGTGATCAGTACCGCGCCGTCCGCGCGCGGGGCCACCGGCGCGGTGGCCGGCCGGTGAGCCGGGCGGTACCGCTGGACGAAGCGCACCCCGCCCCGTACCGCGACCAGGTTCTCCTCGCCGGAGCGGGCGAGTTCGGCGGCGACCGTCTCCGCCGCCCGATCCGGCGCGGCGGCCTCCGCCGGGGCCAGATCCAGTTGCCGGCAGGACCAGCCGGGGTACTCCTGCGGAATCGTCAGGGCCGGCCCGGTCAGCGTCGCCTTGACGGCCTGGACGGGCTCCCCGTCCCGTACCGCCTGCGCCCCGTCGGTGACCACCAGCAGCCGCACCGGCTCCCGGACCCGGCCCGCCAGCGCGGTGGTGGCCCGTACCAGCGCGGTGAAGCCCAGCGCCTGCGCCCGCTCGGCGCTTGGCCGTTCCGCGCCGGTGACCGACCACAGCTGCACCACGGTGCGCGGGAGTTGGTCCTCGGGCAGTTCGTCGAGCAGCCGCGCGTGGTCCCCGGCGTCGCCGGGCCGCACCGTGAACGACCCGGGCCCGTGCTGGGCGAACGCCGCGCCCTCGGTGACCACGACGGCCGGCCCGCTCGCCCGCAGCCTGTCGGCCAGCCGCTCGCCGACGCCCAGCGCGTCGGCGTAGATCAGGAACGGGCCCGCCACCGTACCGGCGGTGCCGTCCGCCGGCTCCCAGCCCTGGGCCCACACCTGGGGCGCCGGGGGAGCGGCGGGTACATCGGCCGGTGCGGTGGGCTGTGCGGTGGGCTGTGCGGTGGGCTGTTCGGCGGGCTCGGGCCAGAACCGCCGGTGTTCGAACGGATATCCGTCCAGGGTCACCACCCGGCCGGTCTCCCCGTCCGGCGCCAACTCCACCGGCACGCCACGCTCCCACAGCCGGGCCAGCGTCGCCGCCACCAGCGCCCCGGGCCCGCGCCGGTCGGCCGCGCCCGGCAGGGTCGGCAGCGCGGTCAGCTCCGCCGCGCCGCCCCCGGCGGTGGCTATCTGCGTGGCGAAGCTGGCCAGTTGGCCGGGCCCCGCCTCCAGGAGCACCCGGGGCCGGCCGTCCGCCAGCCGCCGTACGCCCTCCGCGAAGCGGACCGTGGAGCACAGATGCCGCGCCCAGTACCCCGGGTCCCGGGCCTGCTCGGCGGTGATCCAGTCGCCGGTGACATTGGACAGATAGGGGACGGCCGGCGCGCCGCGCGGCACCGAGGCCACCAGCGCGGCCAGTTCGGCGGCCTGCCCGGCCAGCGCCGGATGGTGCATGGCCCGGTCGGTGGCGATCCGCATGAACGCCACCCGTTCGGTGCGCAGCCGCTCCTCGAAGGCGCTCACCGCCGCCACCGGGCCGCTGACGACACAGGTCAGCGGGCCGTTGGTGGCGGCCAGTACGACGTCCTGGGTGAGCAGCGGCGTCAGCCGCCCGGCGGGCAGCGCCACCGTCGTCATCGCCCCCGGCTCGGCGCCCGCCACCAGGCGGGCCCGCCGGATCACCAGCAGCAGCGCGTCGGACAGCGAGAACACCCCGGCCAGGCACGCCGCCACATACTCGCCCAGGCTGTAGCCCAGCAGCGCGCCCGGCGTGACGCCGTGCTCGCGCCACAGCGCGGCGCACGCGTAGTCCACGGCGAACACCGCCGCGTGCCCGACCTCCAGCCGCTGGTGCAGCGGCGAACCGGCGTCCGCCCCGCCGAGCGCGGCGGCCGGCCCGAACGCCCCGGAGGGCGCCGTCTCCCGACCGCCCGCCGGGTACAGCACCTCCCGCAGGTCAAGACCCAGCTCCGCCCCGGCGGCGTCCGCGCACGCGTCGAACGCCGCCCGGAACGCCGGCCGGCTCTCGTACAGCGCCCGCCCGGAGCCCACCCGCAGCTCGCCGGTGCCGGGCAGCAGCAGTGTCACCGGCACCCCGGGCCCGCCCGGCGGCACCGCGCGGACGGTGCCGCCGGGCGCGAGCCGGTCCAGGGCGGTGGCCAGCTCCTGGTGGTCCGCGCCGCTCACCGCCGCCCGCTGCTCCAGCACGCTGCGGCCGGTCCGCAGGGTGCGCGCCACATCGTCCAGGCGCGGCGCGTCCTGGCCCGCCAGCCGGGCGGCCAGCTGACCGGCCATGGTGCGCAGCGCGTCCGGGGTGCGCGCCGACAGCGTCAGTACCCGGTCCCGGGCGGGTTCGGGCGCGCGCTCGGCGGGCGCCGGGGCCGCCAGCACCACATGACTGTTGGTGCCGGACCAGCCGAACGAGCTCACCCCCGCGATCCGTGGCCCGCCGTGGCGCGGCCAGTCGATGAGCCGGTCGGGCAGCAGGGTCGGGCAGGCGTCCCAGTCGATGGCGCCGCTGGGTTCGTGGTGGTGGAGGTTGCGCGGAACGGCGCCGTGTTCCAGCGCCAGCACCGTCTTGATCAGCCCGGCCATGCCGGCCGCGCCCGTCAGATGGCCCACATTGGTCTTCACCGCGCCGACCACCAGCGGCCGGTCGGCGTCCCGCCCCGGGCCGAACACGTCGTGCAGCCCGGCCATCTCGATGGAGTCGCCCAGCAGGGTCCCCGACCCGTGCGCCTCCACGAAGTCCACGTCGTCCGGGGTCAGCCCGGCGTCCGCCAGCGCTGCCCGGATCACCGCCCGCTGCGCGGTGCCGTTGGGCGCGGTGAGCCCGTTGCTGGTGCCGTCCTGGTTGACGGCCGAGCCGCGGAGCACCGCCAGCACCCGGTGGCCGCGCGCGGTGGCGTCGCTCAGCCGCTCCAGCACCACCACGCCGCAGCCCTCGCCCATCAGGAACCCGTCGGCGGCGGCGTCGAAGGTCTTGCAGCGGCCGTCCCGGGCGAGCATCCGCATCTTGGAGCCCTGCCGGTACGTGTCGGGGTGCAGGATCGCGCTCACCCCGCCGACCAGCGCCAGCTCGCTCTCGCCGGACCGCAGGCTGCGGGCCGCCAGATGCAGCGCCACCAGGGAGGAGGAGCAGGCGGTGTCCAGCAGCAGCGCGGGCCCGCGCAGATCGAGCAGGTACGACAGCCGGCCGGCCACCACGCTGGAGGCGGTGCCGAGTCCCAGATACGGGTCGTCGAGCACGTCGGGGCCGCCGCGTTCGCGCTGGAGCGAGGCGTACTGGTTGCCGGGCATCATCCCGACGAAGACGCCGGTGGCGGAGCCGCGCAGCCGGTCCGGGGCGCAGCCGGCGTTCTGGAGCGCCTGCCAGGCCACTTCGAGCAGCATCCGCTGCTGCGGGTCCATCCGCAGCGCCTCGCGCGGCGAGATCCCGAAGAACGCGGCGTCGAAGCCGGCCAGTTCGTCGACGAAGGCGCCCTTGGTGGTGTAGGCGGTGCCGGGCGCGTCGGGGTCCTCGGCGTACCGGGCGTGGGCGTCCCAGCGGTCCGCCGGTACGTCGGCGGACGCGTCGTATCCGGCGGCCAGCAGCTCCCAGAACCGTTCGGGGCTGTCGGCGCCGCCGGGGAAGCGGCAGGCCATGCCGACGACGCACACCGGGTCCTCGTCCACCGCCGGGCCCGTTCCGGTGTCCGGTCCTGTGGCCGGTGCCGGTGCCGGTGCCGGTGCCGGTGCCGGCGCGGCGGGCACCAGATGGGCCACCAGCGCATCGATGGTGGGATGGTCGTACAGGGCGGTGGGGGAGAGCTGAAGCCCGAACCGGTCCGCCAGCTCCCCCGACAGGCTCACCGCGTCCGTGGAGTTGACGCCGTAGACATCGAACGGGGTCCCCGCGTCGACCTCTTCCGCCGCCACACCGCTCATCTCCGCGACCCGGCCGGCCAGCCAGGACCGCAGCGCCCCGGCCGGGGCGGGCACGGATGTTCCGCTGTCGTCGCTCATGGCTCCCCAGTCCCCGTCAGGCGAGTTGATCGGCATCGAAGCTCCCCGCGCTCCAGCGCTCACGGCACTCCGCGCGCTTGATCTTGGCGCTGGAGGTGTACGGCAGGACCCCGGGCCGCAGCAGCCCCACCTCGCTCACCCGCACCCCGTGCTCGGCGGTCACCGCGCGCCGCACCGCCGCCTCGATCTCGGCGGCCGGCACCGCGCCCCGCGGCACCTGCGCACCCTCGGCGACCGGGCCGCGCAGCACCGGGTGGCGGCGCTGGACCTCCACCAGCACCACCAGCTGCTCCTTGCCGCCCTCGTCCACCGAGAACGCCGCGCAGCGGTCCTCGCGGATCGCCCGATGGCTGCGCGAGACCGCGGCCTCGATGTCGTGCGGGTAGTAGTTGAGGCCGTCCAGGATGATGACGTCCTTGCGCCGGCCGGTGATGAACAGCTGCCCCTCGTACAGGAATCCCAGATCACCGGTGCGCAGAAACGCCAGCTCCGGGTCGTGCGGCAGCCGGGCCCCGAACGTCTCCTCGGTGATCGCGGGCGCGTCCCAGTAACCGGAGCCCACGCTGTACCCGGAGACATAGACCTCGCCGATCTCGTCCGGCGCGCACGGCTCGCCGGTCACCGGGTCCACCACCCGCAGCGTCAGCGACGGCTGGATCTGGCCGCAGCCCACCAGCCGCCGCTCCCGGGCCCCTTCGGCGGCCGGCCGTACCCGGCCCGCCACCAGGGCGTCCGCGTCGAAGGACCGGATCACCGGCTCCTCCGGCGCCGGCCCGCCGCTCACCATCACCGTGGACTCGGCCAGCCCGTAACAGGGGAAGAACGTCTCGCGGCGGAACCCGGCGGGCCCGAACTTCTCGCAGAACCGGTCCAGGGTCTCCGGGCGCACCGGCTCCGCGCCGACCGCCGCCAGCCGCCACCCGGACAGATCCAGCTTCGCCAGCTGCTCCGGGCCGATCCGCCGCACACACAGCTCATAGGCGAAGTTGGGCGCCACCGAGATGGCGTCACCCCGGTCGGAGATCGCCCGCAGCCAGTTGAACGGATGCTGGACGAACGCCAGCGGCGGCATCAAGGTCGCCTCGAACCCGGCGAACAGCGGCTGGAACACCGCGTTGACCAGGCCCATGTCGTGGAACAACGGCAGCCACAGCACCACCGGCGGCGGCGACTGACCCTCCGCCAGGTCCCCGCGCGCCCCATTGGTGTGAATGAGCGCCAGATTGTCCAGCACATTCGCGTGGGTGAGCATCACCCCCTTGGGCAGCCCGGTGGACCCCGAGGAGTACTGGAGGTACGCCACGGTGTCCCGGCCGATGTCCGGCGCCCGCCAGGCATCCGCCGCCCCGCTGTCCACCCCGTCGGTGGCCAGCCGTACGACGCCGTCCAGCGCCGCCGTCACCTGCCCGCTGCCGGCCAGCTTGTCCAGCACGGCCGCCGTACTCGCGAACACCGCCGGCCGGCAGGACGCCAGCACCGCCTCCAGCCGGTCGGTCTTCGCACCGTCCCGGCCGGTCTCCACGGGCGGGATCGGCACCGCGATCATGCCCGCGTACAGCGCACCGAAGAACGCCGGTACGAAATCCAGCCCCGGCCCGTAGTTCAGCAGCACCCGGTCACCGGGGGCCGCGATGCTCAGCAGTTCCACCGCGATGGCCCGGGCCCGCAGATCGACCTGGACCGGGGTGAGCGAATCGCTTTCCGTCACCCCGTTTTCCAGAAAGGAGAAATAAACGCGGTCGGGCTCCTCCGTCGCCCGCGTACGGCACATGTCGACCAAGGTGAGCCAGCCGGGCTCATCGGCCTCCGGCGCGGGCGCGCCGACGGCAGCGGGAGAAAAAGTGCCCTGCACCATGCCTGACCTCTCATCCGAGGAGCGGTGAATTCAAACCGACCGGAATTCCGGGGCGAGCGGTGGCCATCTTAGGCAAGCGGTACAGGGCCCCGGCAACCGTCCTTGGAAGAGGTTCGGATCCATCTTTGGAATGAGTCAACAGCCGTCTGCGGGAGGGCCGTTATTCGTCCCTCAGCGGCTATTTTCCGGCCCTTGCCATCCGTACGCTTCTGCTGCACAGGCGCACCGGCCGACACGGAATTCCCGAGAAAGGGTTGTGCTGTGCTGGACCAACGTGAACACGTACGCCCCGAAGTGGTGGTGACCGGCATGGGCGCCACCACCCCGCTCGGCGGGGACGTCCCCACCAGCTGGTCGGCCCTGCTGGCCGGCGAATCGGGCATCACCACCCTGGAAACCCCCTGGGCCGAGCGGCTACCGGTACGGATCGCCGGCGTACTGCGCAAGGACCCTTCCGAGATCGTCGACCGGGTGCAACGCCGCCGGCTCGACCGCAGCCAGGAAGCCGCCCTGGTGGCCGCCCGCGAGGCATGGGCCGACGCCGGCGCCCCCCAGGTGGACCCCGAACGGCTCGCCGTCGTCGTGGGCACCGGCATCGGCGGCGCGCTCACCATGCTCGACCAGGACGACCGCCTCGAAGAACTCGGCCCCCGGCTGCTGTCCCCGTTCACCATCCCCCGGCTGATGCCCAACGGCGCCGCCGCCGTGGTCTCCCTGGAACTCGGCGCCCGGGCCGGCACCCACGCCCCCACCAGCGCCTGCGCCTCCGGAGCCGAGGCACTGGCGGTCGGCGCCGCGCTGATCCGCTCCGGCCGCGCCGATGTGGTGGTGGCCGGCGGCACCGACGCCTGCCTGCACCCGCTGTCCATCGGCGGCTTCGCCCGGATGGGCGCCCTGTCCACCCGCAACGACACCCCCGAACTCGCCTCCCGCCCCTTCGACCGGGACCGGGACGGCTTCGTCATGGCCGAGGGCGCCGGGATTCTCGTCCTGGAGCGGGCCGGGTTCGCCCACGCCCGCTCCGCCCACCCCTACGCCGCGCTCGCCGGCACCGGGGTCACCTCCGACGCCCACGACATGACCACCCCCGACACCCGGGGTCAGGTCCGCGCCATCACCGAGGCCCTGCACGACGCCGGCCTGGGCCCCGCCGACATCACCCATGTCAACGCCCACGCCACCGGCACCCCGGCCGGCGACATCACCGAGGCCCGGGGCATCGCCCAGGCGGTCGGCAGCCACCCGGCCGTCACCGCCACCAAATCCGCCACCGGCCATCTGCTGGGCGCCGCCGGGGCCGTGGAGGCCATCTTCACCGTGCTCACCCTGCGGCACGCGCTGATCCCGGCCACCCGCAACCTCACCGACACCGCACCCGAGGTGGAACTCGACCTCGTCACCGGGGAACCCCGGGCCGCCTCGGTCACCGCCGCCCTGTCCACATCCTTCGGCTTCGGCGGCCACAACGTGGTGCTGACCTTCAGGAGTCCGACGTGAAGCTCGACGTGCTGGCCGAACTGGAACCGGTCGTCGCCCAGAACCTCGACCGCCATCTGTCCATCGCCAAGGAGTGGATGCCGCACACCTACGTCCCCTGGGAGGAGGGCCGGGACTTCACCGAACAGCCCTGGCACCCCGACCAGTCCCGGCTCACCCCACAGGCCCGGATCGCCCTGGAGGTCAACCTCCTCACCGAGGACAACCTGCCCAGCTACCACCGGGAGATCGCCAACCGGTTCGGCCGGGACGGCGCCTGGGGCACCTGGGTGGGCCGCTGGACCGCCGAAGAGGGCCGGCACGCCATGTGCATCCGGGACTATCTGCTGGTCAGCCGGGCGGTGGACCCCGACCGGCTGGAGGCCGAACGGATGGCCGTGATGCAGGCCGGCCACCACAGCGAACGGATGGGCGCCGTCGAATCACTGGCCTATGTCTCGCTCCAGGAACTGGCCACCCGCATCGCGCACCGCAACACCGGACGCTTCGTCAACGACCCGATCGCCGACCAACTGCTGACCCGGGTCGCCGCGGACGAGAACCTGCACATGATCTTCTACCGCTCCCTGGTCTCCGCCGCCCTGGAGATCGACCCCTCCGAAACGGTGCGCGCCATCGCCAAGGAAATCACCTCCTTCGCCATGCCGGGGACCATGATTCCGAACTTCACCCGAAAATCCCTGGTGATCGCCAGATCCGGCATCTACAACCTGCGCATTCACCACGACGAAGTGGTGCGCCCGATGCTCAAACACTGGCGGATCTTCGATCTCGAAAAGCTCGACCCCACGGCGGAGGCGGCCCGCGAGGAGCTGGCCGCCCACCTCGATGTCCTCGAAGTCCAGGCGGAAAGCCAGCAGGAGCGATTCGCCGCCTCGGCCGAAGCCCGCCGGGCCCGCACAGCTCATTGACCAGCCCACCACGGCAGAACCTGGAGAACCTCATGTCCGAGCAGTCCATCCTCACCTCGGTGGCCGGCATCGTCGAGGAAATCGGCGGCATCCCCGCCACGGATGTCACCCCCGAGAAACACCTCATCCAGGACCTGAACATCGACTCGCTCGCCCTCATCGAAATCGCCGTCGCGGTCGGGGAGGAATTCAAGATCGAGCTGAGCGACGACGAACTGAAGGAACTGCGCACCGTCCAGGACGTCGTCGAGCACATCGAGAAGGGCCTGGCGGCCCTGTGACCCCGCCCGCCGACTGACGGCACCACCACCGCCCACCAGGAGCGGCCGGCCCCGGGCCGGCCGCTCCCCGCGCTTGCCGGCACCCCCGCACCGCCGGCGGCGGCCCTGTGGAGCTCCGCAACCCGGCAGGGGAGCTGTCCGCAGCGCCCCCGCGCGTCACGATGCGTAGTCTGTCGGTACCGGAAGGGGGCGGCCGGCCCCCGGGCAACCGACGACGCACGGAGAGACCATTCGTGAGCCACAGCGGTGCATTCATCCCGATCGCGGCCGTGTATCTGCTGGTGGCCCTCATCGTGTTCGCCGGCCGGACCGGCCTGCACACCGTGGTGATCCCCGCCGAGGCCGCCGCCCTGTTCGCCGGCGCGGCCGGCGGCGGCGCGCTGGCCCCGGCGGTCGATGTCCCGATCGCCACCATGATCGCCGTGGTCGCGCTGTCCGCCATCGCCGCCTCCGCCGCCGCCTACACCGCCGGCCACCGGCTGGGACCGCCCGCGCTGGGCTGGCGGGTGCTCATCGTCCGCCGCGAACGGCTCCTCCAGGCACACCGGTTCCTGCACCACAGCGCCCGCTCCGCGCTCTTCCTGGGCCCCTTCACCGGCTTCCGCCGCCACGTACTGCCCGCGCTGGCCGGGATCACCGCGCTCCCGTACCCCCGCTTCCTCACCTGGACGGGCCTGGGCACCGCGGTGTGGACCCTGCTGCTCGTGGGCCTTGGCGGCCTCGCCTCCCAGCACGCCCAGGGCGCCACCCGGATCACCGCCGTCCTCTTCCTCGTCGCGGTGATCTCCCTGGTGGCCGCCGACTTCACCGCCTGGCGCCTGCGCACCAGGTGAGCGGCCCGCGCGGCAGGGCGTCAGGGCGTCAGGGCGCCAGCACCAGCCACAGCAGAAACGCGTTCAGCGCGATGATCGCCGCCGCGATCACCCCGTAGAGAACCGTCACCCGCCGGGAGTTGACGTACCGGCCCATCACCGAGCGGTCGCAGGTGATCACCAGCAGCGGCACCAGCGCCGGGGCGATGCCGAAGGACAGCACCACCTGGGACAGGATCAGCGCCTGGGTGGGATCCCACCCCGCCATCGCGATGACCACCGCCGGGGCCATGGTGATGGTGCGCCGGATCACCAGCGGGATCCGCGCCCCGGTGAACCCCTCCATCACGATCTGCCCCGACAGTGTCCCGATGCCCGACGAGGACAGCCCGGCCGCGAGCAGCGCCAGCGCGAACACCAGCGCCGCCGCCGGACCCACCCAACCGCCCAGCGCCGCGTGGGCGTCGGTCAGCGACGCCACCTCGAACAGCCCGGAGCCGTGGAACGCCCCAGCCGCCACGATCAGCATCGACGCGTTGATCACCCCGGCCAGGCTCAGCGCCACCAGCACATCGAACCGCTCCGCGCGCAGCGCCCGGTCGATCTCCTTGCCGTTGCCGGCCACATGCCGGCGCAGCACCAGCGCCGAATGCAGATAGATCGCGTGCGGCATCACCGTGGCGCCCACGATGCCCAGCGCCAGCAGAGTCGCCCGGTGATCGGCGCCGCCCGGCACCAGACCGGACACCAGCGCCGTACCGTCCACCCCCGAACGCATCATCAGATAGCCGAAGCCGGCGCACATCAGACACAGCATCGCGGCGATCGCCATCTCGAACGGGCGGTGCCGCCGGGACTGGATGCCCAGCATCAGGTACGACAGCGCGCCGGTGAGACAGACCGCGGCCGGCAGCGGCATCCCGAACAGCAGGTCCAGCGCCACCGCCGTGCCCATGAACTCGGCGATGTCGGTGGCCATCGCCATCACCTCGGCCTGCAACCACAAGGCCCGGGTGGTACGCGGCCCGAACCGCTCCCGGCACGCCTGGGGCAGCGAACGACCGGTGACAATGCCCAGCTTCGCCGACAGGAACTGCACCGGCATCGCCACCAGTCCGGCGGCGATCACCACCCACAGCAGGGTGTACCCGTAGCTGCTGCCGCCCTCGATATTGGTGGCGAAGTTCCCCGGGTCCACGTAGGCCACCGCCGCCACGAAGGCCGGGCCGAGCGCCCGCAGCGCCGTCACCGGTACGGGGGCGTGCCGCCGGCGCCGTACCGTTGGTGGAGTGCTCACCGCGCCCGCCTCAGCCGGCCAGGAAGCGGCGCGGATTGTCCACCAGCATCCGCTGGATGTCGGCCTCGGCGACGCCGAGTTCACGCAGCCGGGGCAGCACGCGGTCGCTGATGTGGGTGAAGTTCCACTCGGGCAGGCCGCGGGCCTTCACCGCGTCCGGGTCGGGCGCCAGATAGTCGGGGAAGCAGTGCGCGTCGTGCGAGAGCACCATCCGGTCCGCGTACCCGCGCCGGGCCAGCGCGGCGACGGTGGCCACCCGCTCCTCGGTGCCGCCGAACAGCGAGAGCCCGAACCGGTCCATGCCCAGCGTGGCCCCCGAGTCCGCCAGCTCCATCAGATAGTCCAGATCGGTGCTGTCCCCGGCGTGACCGATCAGCACCCGGGTCAGATCCACCGACTCCTTCGCGAACAGGTCCAGCGCCAGGCGCCCGGCGCCGCTGCCGCTGTCGGTGTGCACGCTGATGGGCGCCCCGGTCTCCCGGTGCACGGAGGCCACCGCCCGGGCCACCCGCTCCACCCCCGGCACCAGACCCGGCGCCTCCACACAGCACTTGAGCAGCGCCGCGCGCACCCCGCTGTCCGCGATCTGGGAGGTGAGGTCCTTGGTGAAGTCGGCGATCATCGGGTCCGGCTGGTCCAGCAGCAGCCCCGGACCGCGGAAGGCGTAGTGCTGCGGCACCGCGTCGAAGGTGTAAAGGCCGGTGGTCACCACGATGTTCAGCTCGGGCACCCGCTCGGCGACCCGCCGGATCAGCCGGATGTCCCGCCCGATGCCCTGCACCGTCTGGTCGACCAGGGTACGGATGCCCCGCCCCGCCAGCTCCCGCAGCTTGCGGGCCGCGTCCTCCACCCGCTCCTCCTCGTCCCACCAGGCGCCCACCCCGTAGTCGCGCACATACTCCGGAGAGAGGACGAACAGATGCTCGTGCATGAGAGTGGGGCCGAGATCCTCGGGCGCGACGGAACCGAGCACGGTGGGTATGCGGGACACACTCACTCCTTGGGGAGGCCGGTGGGGAAGGGGAGCGGGGAAGCGGGGGCTACGCGTCGTCCCGCACCGTGCGGCGCAGCGGGACGGCGGGGATGAACCAGGCGAGCAGCAGCATGGCCGCCGCGAACGGCAGGGCCGCGGCGAACACCAGATGGATCGAGTCGGCGAAGGCTTCCGCCACGGCGGGGCGCGCCGACTCGGCTATGCCGCCGCCGTGCCGGGCGATCGCGTTGTAGGCGTCATCGGGGTCCACCCCCGGCGCGGCGCCCGGCAGGGAATCCCGCAGCCCGCGCAGCAGCAGCGCGCTGAACAGCGCGGTGCCCACCGCACCGCCCAGCGCCCGGAAGAACATGGTGGCGGCGGTGGCGGTGCCCAGATCGGCGTGCGGTACGGCGTTCTGCACGATGAAGACCATGAGTTGCATGTGCAGCCCGACCCCCACCCCCAGCAGCGCCAGCGGGATGAACAACTGCCACAGCGGGGTGTGCGTCTCCAGCAGCGTCAGCCCGCCGAAGCCGGCCAGCACCAGCAGTGAGCCGGCGATCGGGAACCGCCGGTAGCGGCCGGTCGCCGACACCCGGATCGCGGCGGTCATCCCGGCGCCCACCGCGAGACCCATGGTGGGCACCAGCACCAGTCCGGCCACCGTGGGGCCGGTGCCCCGGCTCACCTCCACGAACTGCGGCACGTACACGATCGTCCCGAACAGGGCGATCCCCAGCAGCCCGGAGGACGGCACCCCCAGCGCGAACACCGGATTGCGGAACAGCCTGGGCGGCAGCACCGGTTCGGCCGCGCGCCGCTCCTGGAGCCAGAACAGCACCCCGAGCAGCACCGCCGCCGAGCCGAGCCCCAGGATCTGCGGCGATCCCCAGGCGTACTCGTTGCCGCCCCACACCGTCACCAGCAGCAGCGCGGTCACGGCGGCGGCCAGCAGCGCGGCGCCGGTGTAGTCGATGGCGGGGCGGGGCCGCCGGGGGGTGTGCGGCACCCGGAAGGTGAGATAGGTGATGATCAGACAGGTCAGCCCGAGCGGCACATTCACATAGAAGATCCACCGCCAGCTCAGATGCTCGGCGAACACCCCGCCCAGCAGCGGCCCGCTCATGGAGCCGATCGCGAACACCCCACCGGTGTAGCCCTGTACCCGGCCGCGTTCGGAGGCCGGCACCAGATCGGCGAAGCCCGAGGTGGCCAGGTTCATCAGCCCGCCGCCGCCCAGCCCCTGGAGCGCGCGCATCGCGATCAGCATGCCGATGCTGGTGGACGCGCCGGCCAGCGCCGAGGCGACCACGAAGATCGTCACGGCGGCCAGGAACGTACGCCGCCGCCCGTACAGATCGCCCAGCTTGCCGTGGATCGGCGCGGACGCCACCGTGGTGATCAGATAGGCCGTCACCGCCCACGACACCGAACCGGTGACATGGAACTCGCGGGCGATCGCGGGCAGCGCCGTCGCCACGATCGTCTGGTCGAGCACCGCCAGCAGCAGCGCCATCGCGAGCCCGCTCAGCGCCACCCTGGTACGGCGCGGCAGTCGACTGGGACCCATCTCCGTGCTGACAGCCGCGGCTGCCTCGCTCCTGGTCACGCGGAACCGGCCTTCCCTGGAAAGGACGCTGAGCGCATTCCATGCTAGGGAAATCGGCCGCCCCGCTCATCGGTCGCCCGATGGAATCCCGTTCCGCCTCCGGTAGGTTTCCGCACCGCCCCGGGAATGAGCAACCCTGGCCGCGCGGTGCCGAATTCAGGGTGCGCCGGCCGGGCTCACCCGCACGCTTCCGTCCCGGGTGGAGACCGTCACCGTACGCTCCGAGGAGGGGTACGAGGCGAGCCCGATGCCGGCGTCCCCGCCGCGCTGCCCGATGTCCAGCGCGTAGCCGCCGGGCGGCTCCGGAAGCACCAGCGCCACATCCCCGTCCCGGGAGGAGACCCGCACCCGCGGCGGCGGCGCCGTGAAACCCAGCGACACATCGCCGTTACGGGTGGCGACCTCCGCCGCCCCGGCCAGCCCGCTGCCCGTCACCGCCCCGTCCCGGGTGCTCAGCAGCACCGGCCCGGCGCTGTCGGAGACCTCCACCGCGCCGTCCCCGCCGGCCACCTCCACCCCGCCCGCGACCCCGGTGACCCGCACCGCCCCACCGGCCGACACCCGTACCGCCACCGCCTCGGGCACGGTGAGCGTCACCGACGAGCCGCAACCGCGCCCCGGCAGCCCCGGGCAGCGCACCGAGAGCCGCAGCGTCCCGCCGTCCTCCTCCTGGACCACCCGCGGCTCGAACAGCGACCAGCTCAGCTCCCAGTGGGCCCGTACCGTGTCCGTCCCCGGCTCGGCGCGCACCGTCACCGCGTCGCCGGCGCTGACCTCCACCCGGTCGAAGTCCCCCGGATGGCTGCTCTCCTGCTGCCCACCGGTACGGGTCAGGTGCGAGGCGATGAACACGCTCAGGAACAGCACCACGCACGCCGCCGAGAGACCGCCGGTGATCAGCAGCCGGCGGTCCGGGGCGGGCGGCGCCGGACGTGCCTCGCGAGCGGCGCCGGTGGTCGTGGCGGCCGTCATGACTTCAGATAGTGGACCACGGCGAGAATGCGCCGGTGCGAGCCCTCGGCCATGTCCAGACCCAATTTGCGGAAAATGGAATTGACATGCTTCTCCACCGCGCTGCTCGACACATAAACCTGCCGCGCGATCGACTCATTGGTGTGCCCCTGGGCCATCAGCGACAGCACCCGCGATTCGCGCTCGGTGAGCGTGCTGAGCGGATCGGTGCGCCTGCTGCGCGCGAACAACTGCCGGATCACCACCGGATCCAGCGCCGTGCCGCCGTGCGAGACCCGCTCCAGGGCGTCCATGAACTCCTCGACCCGCGCCACCCGGTCCTTCAGCAGATAGCCGATGCCGCCCGCGTCATGCGTCAGCAACTCGGTGGCGTACCGCTCCTCCACGTACTGCGACAGCACCAGCACCCCCATCGAGGGCCAGCGCCGCCGGATCAGCAGCGCCGCCTTGAGCCCCTCGTCGGTGTGCGTCGGCGGCATCCGCACATCCACCACCGCCACGTCCGGGGTGTGCCGCTCCACCTCCACGATCAGTTCCACCGCGTCCCCGGCCCGGCCCACCACCTCGTGCCCCTCGTCCTCCAGCAGCCGGGCCACCCCCTCGCGCAGCAGCACGGAATCCTCGGCGATCACGACGCGCACGGCAGCTCCACGGTCATCACGGTGGGCCCGCCCACCGGACTGGTCACGGACATCTCACCCTCGACGGCGGCAACTCTGCGCATCAGCCCGGAAAGACCCGCCCCCGAGGTGTCCGCGCCGCCCACTCCGTCGTCCTCGATCACTATGAGAGCACGCTCGCCCTCGGCGCGGATGCTGACCCGGATGAGATCGGCCGCCGCGTGCTTGGCCGCGTTGGTGACCGCCTCCGACACCGCGAAGTACGCCACCGGCTCGATCCCGGCGGGCAGCCGCCACGGCAGCCGGTAGTCGATGCGCACCGGCACCGCCGACCGCTCGGCCAGCGCGGACAGCGCGGCGTCCAGACCGCGGTCGTCCAGAATGGCCGGATACACCCGCCAGGCCACATCGCGCAGTTCGGTCAGCGCCTGGAGCGCGTTCTCGTGCGCCCGGTCCAGGGCGGGCAGCAACTCGGCGCCGGGGCGCCGCCCGTCCGCCACCCGGCTCGCGGTGCGCCGGGCGCCCGCCAGCAGCAGCGCCAGCGCCACCAGCTGCTGCTGGACCCCGTCGTGCAGATCCCGTTCGATGCGCCGCCGTTCGGCGTCCACCGCCTCCACCACCGAGGCCCGCGAGCGGATCAGCGCCCGCACCCGGGCCGCCAGCCGGGCCGGCTCACCGGGTCCCAGCAGCCGGTGCGCGGCACGGGCGTCCCAGCGGGCCAGCGCGCCGGCGCCCCACGGCGCCAGCGCCAGCACCGCCGCCCCGGCCAGCACCCGTACCGCCTCGCTCAGGAATCGCGGATCCGCCCGGTACAGCGGCGAGGCCACCAGCGCCACCCCGAAGGACCAGCACAGCAGCACCGCCACCCCGGCCGGCAGACCCACCGTCACCCGGCCCACCAGCCACGAGCCGGTACGCCGCCCGGTGTCGGCCAGCACCTCGTGGTACGCCTCGGCGCCCGCGTCCTTCGCCGGCACCCCCGTCCGCGGCTCGGGGACCGACGCGGTGGGATCGGGTACGTCCGCGACACCACAGGCCCGCAGCCTGGCCCGTTCGGCGCGCCCGGCGCGCAACAACACGTCCTGGCGCACCTGTTCGCCACGCCGCCGCCACCGCCGGTGGCCGGTCAGCGGCAGCGCGATCAGTGTCAGCAGCGCCACCGCGCCCGCCGGCACATTCAGCAGCGCGTGCACCGTACGGGCCAGCGTCAGTTCCGCCGCCGGCCGCCATCGTCCGCTCATCCCGCCGCCCTCCCTGCCGTGGCCGGCCACCGGCCCCGGCCCCGGCCCCGGCGGCGCCGGGCCAGCAGCCACCACACCCCGCCGGCCGCGCCCGCCGCCGCGCCCAGCGCCCACACCGGGGCCGGACCCGCGACGGCGCCGTGCCCGCCGTATCCCACGGCCACGTACAGGCCGGTCCAGCACACCTCGGCCAGCAGCGCGAAGGCCGCGAACCTGGCCACCGGATAGCCGCTCAGGCCGGCCGCCGCCGCACCCGTGGCCCGCCCGCACGGAACGAACCGCAGCGGTACCAGGAACGCCCCGCCGCCGCTCCGTAACCGTGCCGAGGCCGCGCCGGTCAACTCGGCCAGCCGCGCCCCGCGCAGCGCTCCGGGCACCGGCCACGGCCGGCCGGCCACCCGGCCGCGCAGCCGCCGCGCCGAGCCGTACACGCCCAGATCGCCGGTGAGTGTCCCCGCCAGCACCGCCGAGGCCACCAGCACCAGTGACAGATCGCCGCGCGCCGCCAGCATCCCGGCGAGCACCACCAGGGTGCCGTTGGGCGCCAGCGGGGCGGCGGTGGCCAGAAACAGCACCGCGTACGCCCACGGTTCGGCATGGCCGGCTGCCGCCGCCAGGCTGTCCGCGTCCACCCTCACGTGCTCCTCTCCGGCTTCCCGGGTGTCAGTGTGCCAGCGGGTGAAAGCCCCGGCCATGGGGCCGGGCGGCCACTGGGGTGAGGTCCCTCGCACCCCCGCGCTGCGGAGGACCACACCCTTCGTCAGTGCGGGGCGAGCCCCTTGCGATGCGCCAGGATTCCGGCCTGCAACCGGTCCCGCAGCCCCAGCTTCGACAGCACATTCGAGACATGGGACTTCACGGTGGCGATCGTCAGACTCAGATCCTGCGCGATCTCGTTGTTCGACATCCCCAGCGCGATCCCCTTGAGCACCTCCACCTCCCGTTCGCTCAGCTCGGAGAAGGCGCTGCCCTGCGACCCGTTGGCCGGCGGCAGGATCTTGAACCGGTCCAGCATGAGCGAGACCATCACCGGGCACAGGTACGCGTTGCCGCGCGCCACCGCCCGTACCGCCTCGATCAGTTCATGCCGGGTGGTGGATTTCAGCAGATAGCCGCGGGCGCCCAGCTTCAGGGCGCGGAACAGACTCTCCTCGGAGTCCCGGCTGGTGATCACGACGATCTTCGCGCGTAAACCCTGGGCCTGGGCAAGGATCTCCAGGGCTCTCTCCCGGCCTACCGTCAGGTCGGTGAGGATGACATCGAGCGGGGTCCGCCGGGCGGTCAGTACCGCGTCCCGGGGCGAATCCGTGACGGTCAGCAACTCCATTCCCTCCTCGTGGGTGAGGACGGCACTGAAGCTGTCCCGCGCCAGCCCCTCGTCGTCGACGAGGGCGATCCGAATGGTGCTGTGGTGTTCGTTACGCATGTGTTCTCCGTGGGGGAGTGGCACGAACGGCGTGAAACGCAGCGCGCAATTCTGATCATCCGGGCAGCGCACGGCAGAGCTCCGCCCGTGCGGCACGACAGCGGGCAGGTCAAGGTCAACTCCTGGTCAGGGCCCCGTGATCGCATGACGCGATACCTGTGCGCCGAAGAGCTGTGAGGCCAGTTCGGGTGGGACGGTGTGTGGTCGGGACACCGCTGGGTGGCAGTGGGACCGGCGGAACTCGTGAGCGCTGGCCCATGACAGCACGCCCGCCGCGAAGGCGGCATCGCCGCTAAGGATGCATCCGTGGCTGCCCCATGCACTCTTGAGAATGACGCCGGACCGCCCGCCGGCCGCCGCCCGTCCGCCGTGAGAGGGAGCACCCGGCGTCGAACGGAGGAGCCACCACCCGTCGTTCCCGGACCCTCCGGCACCACCGGCCCCTGCCCTCGCCACTGGTCGGCCCATTGGCGCCCGGGGGTGCGGCCTTGATGCGCTTCCCCGCCATGGATGAGGATGACCCCCAGCGCGCACGGACCCGCCCGGGAGACACCGCCGCCTGCCCGCCCCCAGGACCAGGGGACGGCGGCGGGATCGCTCCCGTGACGCACGGGCATGGGGAACGCGACCTGGGGGAAGGTGACGATGGCAACGCAGCGCCATGTGTCCGTGGTGATCGCGGACGACGAACCGGTGGTCCGCGAGGGACTGCGGCTGATCCTGGAGACCCAGCGCGACCTGTGTGTCGTCGGCAGCGCGGGCGACGGCCGCCAGACCGTGCGCCAGTGCGCCGAACTGCGCCCCGACGTCCTGCTGCTGGACGTCCGGATGCCGCAGGGCGACGGTCTGTGGGTGCTCGCCGAGCTGACCCGCCGCGGCCTGCTGGGCCACGGCGGCTGCCGGGTGCTGATGCTCACCACCTTCAGCCTGGACGAGTACGTGGACGAGGCGCTGGCCGGCGGCGCCAGCGGGTTCCTGCTCAAGAGCAGTTCCTACGAGGAGGTGCTGGCCGGGGTCCGGGCGACCGCCCAGGGCGACGGATTCCTCAGCCCGAGCGTGACCCGGCGGATCATCGACGGCTACGTCCGGGGCCGGTCCGACCGTACGGTGGACGCCTCCGACGCCGCCCGCGTCGCCGCCCTGACCGCCCGCGAACGCGATGTGCTCCAGCTGCTGGGCGAAGGGCTGAGCAACCTGGAGATCGCCGAGCGGCTGTCGGTGTCGGAACACACCGTCAAATCCCATGTCAGCAGACTGCTGAGCAAGACCGACTGCCGCGACCGGGGCCAGGCCGCCGCCCTGGTGCGCAGGGCCGGCCTGCGCTGACCGGGGCCCGCGCCCGTACTCACCCCTCCCGCCCCGCCGCGTGGGCCGCCCGGACCGCCGCCACCAGCTCCTCCCACGGCAGGCTCTTGAGCAGCACCCCCCGCGCGCCGTGCGCCGCCGCGTCCGCCAGATACCGCCCGTTGTCGAAGGTGGTGAGCATCAGTACCTGGGTGGCGCCCGCCCCCACCAGCCCCTGCCGGAACAGCGAGGACAGCACCCACAGCCCGTCCCGGCCCGGCATCCGCACATCCAGCAGCGCCACATCGGGCCGCAGCTCGGTACAGGTGCGCAAGGCCGCCTCACCGTCGCAGGCGGTGCCCACCACCTCCACGCCCGGCTGGGCCTCAAGGATCAGCCCCAGGCTCTCGCACACCGTCGACTCGTCGTCGGCGATCACCACGGTGATCGGCCGCGGCCCCGCCCTCACCACGCCCGCCCGGTCCGCTGCGGAAGCGGCACGGACGCGGTGACCCCGAAGCCGCCGTCCCCGGTGCCGCCCGCCGTGAACGCGCCGCCCAGCGCCGTCACCCGTTCCCGTATCCCCTGCAACCCGGTGCCGGCCCCCGGCACCGGCTCCACCTGGTACGGGGAGCGCGCGGTGGTCACCGCCAGCCGTACGGCGGTCTCCGTCACCACCAGCTCGATGGCCACCGCACCGCCCGGGGCGTGCCGGCGGGCGTTGGCGAGCGTCTCCTGGACGATCCGGTAGCACATGAGCTGCACCGGCTTGGGCAGCGCGCCCGGCTCCCCCCGGGTCTCCAGCCGCACCGGATTGCCGGCCTGCCGCGCCGACTCCACCAGGGCGGGCAGTTCGGCGAACGAGGGGGCGGGCGTCAGTGGCGCCTTCTCCGGCGTCCCGTTGCGCAGCACCCCCAGCAGCTCCCGCATCTCCACCGTCGCCTGCCGCCCGGCGGCGGCCAGCGCGTCCACCTGCCGGTTCGCCCACGGGGGCAGGTCCGCGGACCGGGCCCGGATGGTCTCGGCGTGCACCACCAGCAGCGTCAGCGAGTGGGCCACCACGTCGTGCATGTCACGCGCGATCCGCACCCGCTCGGCCGCCGCCGCGCGCTCGGCGAGCAGCGCGTGTTCGCGCTGCGCGTCGGCGGCCCGCCGCCGTACCGTCTCCAGGGTCAGCCGGTGGCTCTGCACCACGATGCCCAGCGCGCAGGCCACCGGCACCGGGGCGACCGCCGCGAACACGTCGGAGCCGCCGCGCCAGTCGGGGCTCGCGGTGGCGTGGTTGACCATCACCCCCAGGCACACCAGCACCGTGCCGCCGCACACCCCGGTCAGCGCGCGGGGCACCGAGCAGTACGCGCCCACCGCGTACAGCGAGAACGCCAGCGGCAGGACCGCCAGATTGCCCAGCTGCACCTCCTGTGCGGCGCACCAGATCTCCATGGCGGCCAGCGTGAGCAGCGTTCCCGCGAACCCGGTCAGCGGCCACCGGCGCCGTAACAGCAGCCCGCCGGCGGCGACCGCGGTGTGGATCGCCAGCGCCGTCCAGGCCGGCCGGGAGCCGTCCGTGGTCGCCTGGTCCAGCAGTGCCGGTGAGACGGCGGCGAGGGCGATCAGCGGATCGAGGAACTGCGGCCGGGGCAGCGGGAACGAGGTCATCGCCCAGACAGTAGGGGCCGCGCCGGGAGGTGGCATCGCTCGTACGAATGAGTCTCCGGCGGTAAAAGGGGCCCCGGAGTGGCTCTCCCGGATGATCTCCCGCTCCGACCCCGACTTTGCATGATCATGCGTATTTGTGCATACTCTTCCCATGTCCAAGGTCCTCACCTCCCTCCCCGCCGGCGAGCGCGTCGGCATCGCCTTCTCCGGCGGCCTCGACACCTCGGTCGCGGTCGCGTGGATGCGCGACAAGGGCGCCGTCCCGTGCACCTACACCGCCGACATCGGCCAGTACGACGAGCCCGACATCGGCTCGGTGCCCGGCCGCGCCAAGACCTACGGCGCCGAGATCGCCCGCCTGGTCGACTGCCGCGCCGCGCTGGTCGAGGAGGGGCTGGCAGCCCTCGCCTGCGGGGCGTTCCACATCCGCTCCGGCGGCCGGGCGTACTTCAACACCACCCCACTGGGCCGCGCCGTCACCGGCACCCTGCTGGTGCGGGCGATGCTGGAGGACAACGTCCAGATCTGGGGCGACGGCTCCACCTTCAAGGGCAATGACATCGAGCGGTTCTACCGCTACGGGCTGCTCGCCAACCCGCACCTGCGGATCTACAAGCCCTGGCTGGACGCCGACTTCGTCACCGAGCTCGGCGGTCGCAAGGAGATGTCCGAGTGGCTGCTGGCGCACGGCCTGCCCTACCGCGACAGCACGGAGAAGGCCTACTCCACCGACGCCAACATCTGGGGCGCCACCCACGAGGCCAAGACCCTGGAGCACCTGGACACCGGGGTGGAGACCGTCGAGCCGATCATGGGCGTCCGGTTCTGGGACCCCTCCGTCGAGATCGCCGCCGAGGAGGTGACGATCGGCTTCGAGCAGGGCCGGCCGGTCACGATCAACGGCAAGGAGTTCGGTTCCCCCGTCGAGCTGGTGATGGAGGCCAACGCCATCGGTGGCCGGCACGGCATGGGCATGTCCGACCAGATCGAGAACCGCATCATCGAGGCCAAGAGCCGTGGCATCTACGAGGCGCCCGGCATGGCCCTGCTGCACGCCGCCTACGAGCGCCTGGTCAACGCGATCCACAACGAGGACACCCTCGCCCAGTACCACAGCGAGGGCCGGCGGCTTGGCCGGCTGATGTACGAGGGCCGCTGGCTGGACCCGCAGGCCCTCATGGTGCGCGAATCCCTCCAGCGCTGGGTCGGCGCGGCCGTCACCGGCGAGGTGACGCTGCGGCTGCGGCGCGGCGAGGACTACTCGATCCTCGACACCACGGGCCCGGCCTTCAGCTACCACCCGGACAAGCTGTCCATGGAGCGCACCGAGGACTCGGCGTTCGGCCCGGTGGACCGGATCGGCCAGCTCACCATGCGCAACCTCGACATCGCCGACTCGCGCGCCAAGCTGGAGCAGTACGCCGGGATCGGCCTGATCGGCACCGGGGGAGTGGTCACCGGCGCCGCCCAGGCCGCCGCCACCGGGCTGATCGGCGCCATGCCGGAGGGCGGCGCCGAGGCCATCGCCTCCCGGGGCGAGGTCGACGCCGACGACGAGCTGCTGGACCGCGCGGCGATGGAGTCCGGCACCGACTGACGCACGAGGAGTGGGCGGGCCGGGCCGGCCGGGCGCGTGAGGCACCCGGCCGGCCCACGGCTCAGCTCGGCGGGCTGCCGCCCGCGCCGGGTCAGGGCAGCAACCGCCGCTCCAGCTCCGTGAGCACCCCGGCGGCGGCCGTGGGGCCGGTGTTCAGATAGAAGACATCGTCGTCCACGGGCACCGCCGTGCCGCCGGCCACCGCCTCCAGGGTCGGCCACAGCGGTGCCCGCGTCAGCTCGGCGGCCTTCTCCGCGTCGCCCTGGACCCCGTAGAACACCCAGTCGGCATCGGCGCGGTCCAGCTCCTCGTTGCTGATGTCCTGTGAGGTCTCGTCGAACTGCTGGCTCTCGGGCCGGGCCAGCCCGGCGTCCTCGGCGATCGAGCCGGTGAACGAGGGCACACCGAACACCCGCAGCCGGTCGGCGTTCAGCCGCAGGAAGGAGACGGTGGGCGGTTCGTCAAGGGCCGCGCCGAGTTCGGCGGCCTCGGCGTGGAAGGCGTCGAGCACCCCCTGCGCCTGCTCGGTACGGCCCAGGGCGTCGGCCAGCAGCAGGAAGTCCTGCTTCCAGTACAGGCCGGTGCCCTGGGTGGCGACGGTGGGGGCCAGCCGGCTCAGCGCGGTGTACAGGGTCTCGGCGTCCTTGCCGGCCGCGTTCATGAGGATGAGATCGGGGTCGAGATTGCCGATGGTCTCCAGGTCGGGCTCCACCCGCGAGCCGACATCCGCCACCTGGGCCAGCCCGTCGGCGAACTGCGGGAACGCGTCGTGCAGATAGTCCGGTACGAGCTCGGCGCCGTCGCCCCGGGTGCTGCCGGCCGGGACCACCCCGAGGGTGAGCAGCGCGTCGGCCTGGCCGGTGGAGATCACCACCACCTTCTTGGGCTCGGCCGTGATCTCGGTCTCCCCGGTGAAGTGCCGCACGGTGCGCGGGAACCGGCCGTCCTGCGCCCCGCTGCCCATACCGTCCGGGATGACCCGGGGGGCGGTGTGGACGGTTTCGGTGGGGCCGGAGGTGGTGGGCGCGGCGGACGGATCCGCCGGATCCCCGGCGGCCGAACAGCCGCCGAGCAGCAGGGTTCCGGCCAGGGCCAGCAGGGCGGGGGTGAGGCCGCTTCGACGATGACGAGACATGGACATGGGAAGTTAGCTTAGGCTGTCCTAAGCAACAAGGAGTAGCCGAGAGGGATATGCCGTGAGTCACAACGTGCGGGAATGCCGCGCCGACCCGCCCACTGCATCACTCTCCGTATCCGCCGACCGGCGGGGGCTCCCGCAACACCCCCTGCGACGCGCGCTGTTGTGGCTGGGATGCGTCGCCCTCGTCCTGCTGCTCGCCGGCCTCAGCCTCTCCGTGGGCGCGCGCGGCATCCCGCTCGCGGACGTGTGGCACGTCGTCCTGCGGCCCGACGACAGCCGTGAGTCGATCATCGTGTGGCAACTGCGCATGCCCCGCACCCTGCTGGCGGTCGCCGTGGGCATGGCCCTGGCCGTGGCCGGGGTCCTCATGCAGGCCCTCACCCGCAACCCACTGGCCGAACCCGGACTGCTCGGCATCAACGCGGGCGCCGCACTCGCCGTGGTCGGCTCCATCGTCTTCCTCGGCATCCACGGCACCGCCGGCTGGATCTGGTTCTCCTTCGCCGGATCACTGCTGGCCGCCGCCCTCGTCCACACCCTCGGCTCCGGCGGCCGGGGCGGCCACCAGCACATCCGCCTGGTCCTCGCCGGCGCCGCGCTCTCGGCCTGCCTCGGCGCCTGCACCGGGATCCTGACCATGTTTCACAGCGAGGCGTTCGACTCCTACCGCTTCTGGGTCGTCGGCTCGCTCGACAACCGGGGCGCCATGACCGCGCGGACCATCGCCCCCTTCGTCGCCGCCGGAGTGCTCATCGCCCTCGCGCTGGGGCCCGCGCTCAACGCCTTCGCACTCGGCGACGCCCTGAGCACCGGCCTCGGCCTGCGCCCGTCGTGGATCCGGGCCGCCGGCTTCGCCGCCGTCATCGCGCTGTGCGGGGCCGCCACCGCCGCCGCCGGACCGATCTCCTTCGTGGGCCTGGTCGTTCCCCACGCGCTGCGGCTGCTGCTCGGCCCCGACCTGCGCCTCCTGCTGCTGTTCGCCCTGCCCGCCGGCCCCGCCCTGCTGCTGCTCAGCGACATCGCCGGACGCGTACTCGCACCGCCCGGCGAGATCGAGGCCGGAATCGTCACCGCGTTCATCGGTGCCCCGGTGCTGCTGTGGCTGGTCACCCGCCGCAAGGGGGCCACCGCATGACCGCCCCGCGAAACGGCCACCGCCGCACCCGATGGGTGCTGGGCGCACTGCTGGCCGCGTGCGCCCTGGTGTGGACGGTGACGGTGTTCACCGGCACCTACCGGATCGGCGCCGGCGGGGTGTGGGACGTGTTCACCGGCGGCGGTTCACCCGCCGACCGGTTCATCGTGCTGGACCAGCGGCTGCCACGGGTGACCGCGGCCCTGCTGGTCGGCGCCGCGCTCGGGCTCTCCGGCGCGCTCTTCCAGAGCCTGTCCCGCAACCCGCTCGGCAGCCCCGACATCATCGGCTTCACCACCGGCTCCGCCTCCGGCGCGCTGCTGGTGATCCTGGTCGCCGACCCCGGGGGAGTCCAGCAGACCCAGGGCGCGGGCGGGATCGGGGTGGGCCTGGGCGCGCTGCTCGGCGGTCTGGCCACCGCGATCGTGGTGTACGCGCTGGCCGCCGTCCGCTCCGTCAGCGGCAACCGGCTGGTGCTGGTCGGCCTCGCGATCGGCGCCATGCTCGCCTCACTGAACGACTATCTGCTCACCAGGGCGGACCTCCGCTCCGCCGAACAGGCCAAAGCCTGGCTGCACGGCAGCCTCAACGCCATCGGCTGGCAGGGCGTCACCCCCGTCCTGATCGCCCTGCCCCTGCTGCTGGGCCCGGCCCTGGCGCTGGCCCGGCCGCTGCGGCTGCTGGAGATGGGCGACGACCTGGCCCGCGGCCTGGGCGTACCCGTCCCCCGCGTCCGCCGACTGGTCCTGCTGCTCGGCGTCGCCCTGGCCGGCGCGGCGATCGCGGTGGCCGGTCCGATCGGTTTCCTCGCCCTGGCGGCACCCCAGCTGACCCGCCGGCTCACCCGCGCCCCCGGCGTCACCGTGGGCCCGGTGATGGCCATGGGCGCCCTGCTGCTGGCCACCGCCGACCTGCTCGCCCAACGCCTGCTTGCCCCCTTCCAGATCCCGGTCGGACTGGTCACCGGAGCCCTCGGCGGCGGCTATCTGCTGTGGCTGCTGGCCGGTGACCGCGACCGCGCCCGGGCCGGCTGACCGCCCCGCCGTGGTGGGGGAGTGCCGCAAGTGATCCGGGCGTGGGTGGGTGACAGATGCCAACGGGGAGCAGACGATGAAGGAACGCTTCAGCTCCCAGGGAGGCAGCCATGAGCACAGCCGATGACGCCCACCACCGCTCCGCCCCGCTCAAGATCGACACCACCGTGCCGCACTCCGCGCGGTTCTGGAACTACTGGCTCGGCGGCGACGACTGGTACCCCGTCGACAAGGAACTGGGCGACGCACTGCGGGAGCAGTACCCCACCATCGCCGGCATCGCGGTGGCGTCCCGCGAATTCCTCGGCCGCGCCGTCCGCCACCTCGCCCGCGACGTCGGCATCCGGCAGTTCCTCGACATCGGCAGCGGACTCCCCACCGCCGAGAACACCCACCAGGTGGCCCAGCGCTACGCCCCCGACTCCAAAATCGTCTACGCCGACACCGACCCCACCGTCCTCATGCACTCACAGGCCCTGCTCACCTCCACCCCCGAAGGAGCCACCACCTATCTCGACGCCGATGTCCGCGACGTCGACGTCATGCTGGAACGGGCCGGCGCCGACCTCGACCTGGACCAGCCGGTCGCCCTCATGCTGCTGTCCATGCTCGGCCACATCGAGCCCGACCCGGCCGCCGAACTCGTCCAGGAGTACACCCGGCGGCTGCCCTCCGGCAGCTACCTGGTGACCTGCGACAGCATCGACGACCCCGAAGTCATGGCGCTGTGCGAGGACTACGCCGCCTCCGGCGCCGCCCCCTACTATCCGCGCTCCGAGGCACAGCTGGCCGCCACCGCCGCCGGCCTCGAACTGCTCCCGCCGGGACTCGGCCCGATCGCCCTGTGGCGCCCCGACCACCCCAGCGTGCAGCCCCCGCAGGACCAGCTGTACCAGTGGGGACTCGTGGCCCGGAAGCCCTGACGGCCGGCCGGCTGCGCCCCGGGTCGCCGACCGGCGACCCGGGGCGCCCGGCCCGCACCACCGAAAGCCATCCGGTCACCTCTCTTCACGGGAGTTGCCCCCCGATGTACAACCCTCCGGAACAACCCCAGCGTCGGGCCGGAGAGGTGCGAGATGACCGGAGACCATCCACGACACCGCGGCGGGCCACCGATCGGCCGGCGCGGGCTGCTGCGCCTGACCCTCGCCGCCTCCGGAGCGACCCTCGCCCCCGGCCTCCTCACCGGCTGCGCCGTCCCGGGATCGGGCGGCGGCACCGGACTCACGGTCTGGGACCTGTTCTCCGGCGGCGACGGCCTGCTGATGGACGAGATGATGGACACCGTCCGGGCCGGCCCGGACGGCTTCTCCCTGGACCGGACGATCCTGGAGTGGGGCCCCTCCTACTACACCAAGCTGGCCATGGCCGCGGCCGGCGGCCGGGGCCCCGACGTGGCGGTGCTCCACCTCTCCCGGATGGCCGGGTACGCCCCCGGCGGCCTGCTCGACCCCTTCGACGTGGACCTGCTCGCCGAATTCGGCATCACCCGCGCCGACTTCCCGCCCGCCCTGTGGGACCGCGCCCAGTGGGCCGGCGGACTGTACGCCGTCCCGCTGGACACCCACCCCTTCATCGTCTTCTACGACCTGGACGTCGCCGAACGGGCCGGCGTCCTGGACGACGCCGGCCAACTCCGCCAGCCCGGCACGCCAGAGGCGACGCTGGAGACCGCCGCCGCGCTCGCCGACGCCGGCGGCGGCGCCGGACTGATCTTCGGCCACGTCACCGACTCCGCCCAGAACTGGCGGATCTTCAACGCCCTCTACGCCCAGACCGGCGCCGCCTTCGACCTGCCGGACGACGGCCCGGCCATCGACACCGACGCCGCGCTGCGGGTCGTCTCCTTCCTCCAGGAACTCTTCGACGGCCGCACCAACCCCAACCACCTCGACTACTTCGGCGCGCTGGCCGCCTTCAGCGAGAGCCGCGGCGCGATGATCGCCGTCGGCGAATGGGAACTGCCCAACCTGCGCGGCACCGGAATCCGGCTCGGCGCCGCCCCGTTCCTCAACGTCTTCGGAGCACCCGCCGTCTCCACCGACTCCCACAGCTACGTCCTGCCCCGCCAGGAGAACCCCGACCCCGCACGCCGCCGGGAGGCGCACCGCTATGTGGCGGCCATCCTGCGGCGCTCCCTCACCTGGGCGACGGCCGGCCACATACCCGCCTACCGGCCGGTGCTCGACGAACCCGAGTACGCCCGCCTGAACCCCCAGTCCTCCTATGCCGAGGCCGGCGATCTGGCCGTACTCGACCCGCCCAACTGGTTCGCCGGCTCCGGCTCCGTCTTCCAGCAACGCATGTCCCAGGCCCTCCAGTCCGCCGTCCTGGGCAACGCCTCCGCCGAGTCCGCCGTGCGGCGGATGGTCCGCGAGTGCGAGGGCCTGCTCGACCAGCCCAACCCCGTCCGATGACGTGGCCGACGGAGACACAAGGAGCGCGCCGATGAGCACCACCGCTTCCCGGGACACCGTCACCACCGGGCCCGGCACCGGACCCGAGGGGCGACCGGCGCCCGGCCACCGCCCCGCACCGCGAAGGCGCCGCACCGGAGCGCTCTTCGTGCTCCCCTTCGCCCTGGCCTTCGCGCTGTTCATGGCCTGGCCCATCGGCCACGGCATCGTCATGAGCCTCACCGACGAATCGCTCACCCTCACCGGCACCTCCTTCGTCGGCCTCGCCAACTACGCGGAGGCGTTCGGCGACGCCGCGGTCTGGAACTCCCTGGGCAACACGGTCTTCTTCACCCTGATCACCACCGTGCCCCTGGTACTGATCGCCCTCGCCATGGCCCTGCTGGTGCACACGGGGCTGGCCGGCCAGTGGCTGTGGCGCCTCGCCTTCTTCGCCCCCTACCTGCTGCCGGTGGCGGTGGTCACCCTGATCTGGCAGTGGCTCTACCAGCCCGACCTCGGCATGGCCAACCAACTGCTCGGCACGCTCGGCATCGGCCCGGTCGGCTGGCTCTCGGACGACGCCGTCGCCATGTGGTCGATCGCCCTGCTCACCGTCTGGTGGACCGTCGGCTTCAACTTCCTGCTCTATCTGGCCGCGCTCCAGTCCCAGCCCGACAGCCTCCTGGAGGCCGCCGCCCTCGACGGCGCCGGCGCCTGGCGCCGGCTGTGGTCCATCACCCTGCCCCAACTGCGCCGCACCACCGCCCTGGTCGGCATGCTCCAGGTGCTGGCCTCGCTCAAGGTCTTCGACCAGATCTACATCCTCACCAAGGGCGGACCCAACGACACCACCCGCCCCATCCTGGAGTACATCTACGACGTCGGCTTCGCCGGCTACCGGCTGGGCTACGCCTCCGCCATCTCCTACCTGTTCTTCTCGCTCATCATCGTCATCTCCATCGCCCAGCTGCGGTTCTTCCCGCGTCAGGAGGGCTGAGCGACCATGCCCGCCACCACGACCCCCCGCACCAGCGGAACCACCCGCCCCCGTCCCACCGCCGAACGCGCCGGATCAGCCCTGCTGCTGGGCCACGGCCGACTGCCCCGGGCCCTGGCCGGCGGCGCGCTCACGGTGTTCGCCCTGCTGTGGCTGCTGCCGTTCGCGGTGGCCGTCGCGACGTCCTTCCAGAGCGAACGGGATGTCTCGGCGCCCGGCCTCAACCCCGTCAAGGGCGCCTTCACGCTGGCCTCCTACCGGCATGTCATCGAACGCGGCAACCTGCCGCTGTGGGGCTTCAACAGTCTGCTGATCGCCACCGCCGTCACCGCCATCACCGTGCTGATCTCCACACTGGCCGCGTACGGCTTCTCCCGGGGCACCTTCCGTGGCCGCCGGGTGCTGCTCGCCGTCACCGTCGCCTCGATCATGGTGCCGCCGCAACTGCTCATCGTCCCGCTGTTCCAGCAGATGCTGGCCCTCGACCTGGTCGACACCTACTGGGCCGTGATCCTGCCCCAGGTGGTGGCGCCCATGATGGTCTTCATCCTCAAACGCTTCTTCGACGCGGTGCCCCGCGAACTGGAGGAGGCCGCCCGCCTCGACGGCGCTTCCGAGCTGCGGGTGTTCCGCTCCGTGGTACTGCCGCTGTCCCGGCCGATCGTCGCCGCCGTCTCGGTCTTCGTCTTCATCGGCGCCTGGAACAACTTCCTGTGGCCGTTCATCATCATCAACGACTCACGGCTGATGACACTGCCGGTGGGCCTCGCCACCGTGCGGGAGTCGTACGGCGTCCAGTACGCGCAGTCCACGGCCTCCGCGATGCTGGCCGCCGCCCCCCTCATCATCGTCTTCCTCTTCTTCCAGCGCCGCATCGTCAGATCCGTGGCCACCACCGGTCTCGGCGGCGGCTGACCCACCCTCGGCCCGGCGGAAGGCCCAGCACCGGATCGTGCTCGCCCGCTCGTCCTCCGGGGGACGCCGGCCGTCCTCGACCGGGGCGGCTCGGGTCGACCCCGATGAGGCCCTGGACCGGGCGGGGAGGCTGCTACCGGGTCTTCCGCCGTGGCCGGGTGCGCCGGGTGGCCAGCCAGCTGGCGGCGAGGAAGAGCGGGAGGGTCATGGCCATCAGGGTCAGGGTGCCGGTGACGGCGTGCAGGACGAAGGAGGGGTTGTGCCGGGCCAGGCCGCCGTAGTAGCCGACGATCACCACCATGAGCAGCAGCCAGCCGCACACAGCGGTCTGGATGACCTGGCGCACCAGCTCCGGCCACCCCCGCCGTTCCGGATGGCGCCGGCGGGGCAGGCCGTGCGGGTCGGCGCGGATGATCCGCAGCCCGATCCGGAGGTAGATCATCAGCAGCACATAGACGACGCAGACGGTGCCGATCGCGAGCTTGTCCGCCATCGGGGCCGCTACAGGACCGGGCCGCGGAGCAGGAAGTGCCAGCCCTGCACGAACGCGTGCCAGCCGAACCAGAGCCAGGCGGCGAACAGGGCCCACCGGCCGATCTGGTGGCGCATCACCGCCTTGAGCGTCTGGCTGAGGGTCGGGAAGGAGTCGACGGGGTTGATCAGCCCGATGGCCTCCCACGCGAACAGGCAGGCGAAGAGAAGAGCCCACACCAGATAGCCGATGTGGGCGTTGTGCGGCATTTGGTACATGCGGACATCGTCCCGCACCGGATCATCCCGGGGCGGTATTGAGGGCCGGTCAACGGGTGAAGCGGTACGTCATGCTGTCCGTCAGGACGCAGAAGCCCGGCGACATCACGATCACCCGCAGGGTGCCGGTGCGCCGGTCGTAGTCGATGCCCTGCACCTCGAACGTGCCGGAGCAGGCACTGCGAAGCGGGAGTTGACGCAGCGCCGTGACCCGGCCGGAGACATCCGCCGTGCCGTTCGGCTCGCCGGAGAGGTCGACCTGGAGCAGCGGCTTGGTGATGCCGAACAGGCTGCCCTGCGGGTCGTCGGAGGAGCACAACAGGGTGGTCGGCCCGGAGAAGTCGCAGCCCTGCACGTCGCGTACGGGGCGGTCGAGGTGGACGGTGGCGACCTGCGGGAGGTTGGCCGCGGGGGAGGTGGCCGGGTTGACGCCGGGAGTGGGGAAGACCAGCAGCCGGTTCATCGTGCCGTACTCACCCGCCAGCATCCACTGGCCGTCGGGGGAGACGGCGACCCAGGAGTTGTTGAGCGCCTCGCCGGGGCTCAGGGTGTGCACGTACTCCGACCAGCCGCCGCCGGGGGCCTGTACCCGGAACATCTTGGTGCTGCCCGAGTCCCGCTGGTACGGCTCGATGTAGTGGCCGTCGTAGGAGGCGTCGGGGTCGCCTACGTGGTTCCAGCCGCGGAGTCTGAGGTCGGCGGGGATGGTGCCGATGCCGGTGTAGCGGAAGGGGCTGTTGGCCGGGATCTCGATGGAGGTCAGGCCCTGGCTCTCGGTGAGGGGATCGGCGCGGTCGGTGCCGATCTCGGTCCAGGTGTCCGCCGCCGGGGTGGCTGTGGTGGCGGCGGCGGGCGGGGCGGTGGACAGTACGGCGGCGGTGACGAGGGAGAGCAGGCCGGTGAGGGCGGCCTGGTAACGGGGCCGGGTACGCAGGGACATGGGGGGTCCGCTCCTCGGAAGGGGTGGGGGACGCACTCGGCGGACAGTACGGCGCGGCACCCCGTCATGTACAGACCAATGAAAGGCGGAATCCGGCCCGACCTCTTGGCGGACACCGTTAATTCATATTTAATGGTGCGGGCCGGCCCGCCCATGGGCTCGCGCCCTTCCCCCCGTCGCGACGAAGCCAACCGGGAGCCGCGTGTGAACCCGCCCCCGCCCCAGGAGCGCCGATCCACCGGGCCCTGCGCCGTGGTCACCGGCGCCGCCTCCGGCATCGGCGCCGCCACCGCGCACCGGCTGGCCGCCGACGGCGCCGGCGTCGTCCTGGTCGACGTACGGGACACCGCCGGAGAGGAGACCGCCGACGCCATCCGGGTCGCCGGCGGACGCGCCGTCTACCGCCACGGCGACGTCCGCGACGAAACCCACTGGGACGGCGTACTGCGCACCGCGCACCAGCACTTCGGACCCGTCGCCGCACTGATCAGCAACGCCTACACGGTGCGGGTCGGCGCGGCCGACGCCATCGACCGCACCGAGTGGGAGCGGCAACTGGCCGTCAACCTCACCGGCACCTTCCTCGGCTTCCGGGCCTGCCTCGCCGACCTGCGCGCCACCGCCGGCAGCGCCGTGTTCGTCTCCTCCGTGCACGCCCTGGTCGGCCTGCCGGGCCGGCCCGCCTACGCCGCCACCAAGGCGGCACTCACCGGACTCGTGCGGCAACTCGCCGTCGAGTACGGCGCCGACGTCCGCGTGAACGCGGTCCTCCCCGGGCCGGTCCTCACCCGGGCCTGGGACGACATCGACGAGGCGGACCGGCGGACCAGCGCCGAGCAGACCGCCCTGGGCCGGCTCGGCCGCCCCGAAGAAGTCGCCGGCGCCATCGCCTTCCTGACCGGCCCCGACGCCTCCTTCGTCACCGGCGCCTCACTCGTCGTCGACGGCGGCTGGAGCGTCCTCAAGACCTCCGCCTAGCAAGCGCCCCACCCCACGCAGCGCAGGAGCCCACCCATGAAGATCACCCGCGTCGAAACCTTCGCCGTTCCGCCCCGCTGGCTGCTGTGCCGGATCGAGACCGACGAGGGCATCGTCGGCTGGGGCGAGCCCGTGGTCGAGGGCCGCGCCGCCACCGTACGCACCGCCGTCCACGAACTCGCCGAACTCCTCCTGGGACAGGACCCGCTGCGCATCGAGGACCACTGGCAGGTGATGACCAAGGGATCCTTCTACCGGGGCGGCCCCGTACTCTCCAGCGCCGTCGCCGGCCTCGACCAGGCGCTGTGGGACATCGCCGGCAAGTCGTTCGGCGCCCCGGTCCACGTCCTGCTCGGCGGCCCGGTGCGCGACCGCGTCCGCACCTACAGCTGGGTGGGCGGCGACGAGCCCGCCGAGATCTCCGACGCGGTCGCCGCCCTGGTCGAAGCCGGCTTCACGGCCGTCAAGATGAACGCCTCCGGACGGATGAACCGGCTGGCCACCACCCGCGACATCGACGCCATGGTGCGGCGTGCGGCGGCGGCCCGCGAGGTGCTGGGCCCGGACCGGGACTTCGCCCTCGACTTCCACGGACGGTTCACCGCCGCCAACGCCCGCAAGATGCTGCCGCACCTGGCCCCCTTCAACCCCCTGTTCGTCGAGGAACCCGTCCTGCCGGAGTACACCCGGCTGCTCGGCGACCTGGTGGCCGGCTCCCCGGTGCCGATCGCCACCGGCGAGCGGCTGTACTCCCGCACCGACGTGCTGCCCGCCCTCCAGGCCGGCGTGGCCGTCCTCCAGCCCGACCTCTCGCACGCGGGCGGCATCTCCGAGGTACGCCGCATCGGCGCGCTCGCCGAAACCTTCGACGTCCCGCTCGCCCCGCACTGCCCGCTCGGCCCGGTCTCGCTCGCCGCCAGCCTCCAGATCGCCTTCAGCACCCCCAACTTCCTCATCCAGGAACAGAGCATCGGCATCCACTACAACCAGGGCGCCGAAGTCCTCGACTACCTCGCCGACCCCGAGGTGTTCCGCTTCCACGACGGCTGCTTCCTGCGCCCCACCGCGCCGGGCCTGGGCATCGAGGTCGACGAGCGCGCCGTCCGCGCGGCCGACAACAGCACCCCCGACTGGCGCGGGCCCGTGTGGCGGCACTCCGACGGCTCGTTCGCCGAATGGTGACCGCCCCGGCCCGCCGCGCCGAGCGACAGGAGCACCCCGCATGAGCCAGTACCCCGGAACAGCCACGCCCGACGTCCTCACCTTCGGCGAGACGATGCTGTCCCTCCAGACCGACGGCCCACTGGCCAACGGAGCCCCGGCCCGTACCGCCGTGGCCGGCGCGGAGTCGAACGTCGCCATCGGAGTGGCCCGCCTCGGCCACCGGGCCGCGTGGGCCGGCCGGCTGGGCGCCGACGAACCGGGCCGGCTGATCCTGCGCACCCTGCGCGGCGAAGGCGTCGACGTGACGCACGCCACCACCGACCCCGACGCGCCCACCGGATCGCTGCTGCGCGAACGCCTGGTGTCCGACGTCACCCGGGTGCACTACTGGCGCGCCGGATCCGCCGCCTCCCGCCAGCGGCCGGAACACCTCACCGCGGCGCTGGCGGCCGGCGCCCGCGTCCTGCATCTCACCGGCATCACCTGCGCGCTCGGCCCGGGCCCCGCCGCCGCCGTGACCGCCGCCGCCGACCACGCCCGGGCGCACGGCTGGACGGTGGTCCTCGACATCAACCACCGGGCCCGGCTGTGGAGCCGGCAGCAGGCGGCGAGCACCCTGCGCCCGCTGCTCGGCTCCCTCGACATCCTGATCGCCTCGGACGACGAACTGCCGCTGATCGCCGGCGACGCCACCACCGGCGGCGAGCCGGACCGGGTGGCGGAGGTCCTGGCCGCCGGGGCCCGCGAGGTGATCGTCACCCGGGGCGGCGCCGGCGCCGACCTGTACGACGCCGAAGGCCACCACCTCCACCAGCCCGCCCACCGGGTCACGGTGGTGGACCCGGTCGGCGCCGGGGACGCCTTCTGCGCCGGCTACCTCTCCGGGCTGCTGGACGGCCTCGCCCCGGCCGACCGGCTCCGCCGGGCCGGTATCACCGGAGCGTTCGCCGTCGCCGGCCGCGGCGACTGGGAGAGCCTGCCGCACCGCGACGAACTTGGCCTCCTCCAGGCCCCGCCCGGCAGCGCCATCCGCTGACGCCGGCTCAGGAGGACAGCAGGGCGTTGCACTCCCGCTGCAACGCGATGTCGGCCCACATCGGGTGCTGCGGTGCCGCGTTGGAGCACACCACCGACCCCCACGCCCCGGCCCGCACCGACTCGGCCACCGCCAGCCGGCACAGGCCCGCGCCCACCGGGCCCTCCTCGAACGTGCCGTACAGCGGGGTGTAGCCGACCCAGCCCTCCCCGAAGACGAACGGGACGCCGGCCGCCGCCGCCCAGTCGGCGGCGGCGGCGATCCAGACGGTCAGCAACTGCTCCATCGCGGCCCGGTGGACGGCGTACCGGTCGTACAGCCAGGCGTCCCAGCGCGCCGGGTCGCACCAGTCGTGGAGGTAGATCTCCCGGGGGCTCAGCACCGTGGCCGCCAGCCGCCCGCGCTCCCCGGCCGGCGGCTGCCACTCCTCCAGGTCGGGCGCGTCCGGCCGCAGGAGTTCACGCCGGGCCCGCTCCTGGGGGAAGGGCCGGGAAGGGTCGCGCAGCGCGAAGGCGTCCAGCAGTTCGTTCAGCACCCCGTAGACATAGGGGTGGAAGACCGCGACATCGATGTCCCGGGGCACGCCGCGCAGCGATCCGACCGGCACCTCCGCGTAGTTGACCGTCACCATCCGGTCCGGGTGCCGGGCCCGGAAGCGTGCCAGGCCGCGTTCCAGCCGCGGGCGCAGCGCCACCACCCGGTCACCCGCCAGGCCGTCGGCGAGAAAACCGGCCTGCACCTCGTTGTGCAACTCGGTGAACGCGATCCGGTCGTCCAGGCCGTCATGGGCGGCCAGGAAGGAGATGAGATCGGCGAGCGCGTCGGCCAGGGCCACCGGGCGCCGCTCGGGGTCGACCGCCATCAAGGCGTCGAACCAGGCGCGATCGCGGGCGAAGGACGCCGACTGCTGATACTCCCAGCTGGACAGGATGACAAAACAGTCGTGCCGCCTGGCCGCCTCGAACAGCGCCAGCAGCCGGGCACGGCCATCGATCTCGGTGTCGGCGCGCACGTCGTACCAGCGCACCCGCCGGCCGTACCCGCCACCCAGCGGCCCCAGACGCAGCCGGCCGGTGTCCAGGCCGGAGCCGAAGAGCAGATACGGCATCGCGCAGATCCGGACGGTGTTGTAGCCGCGCTCCACCGCCTCGGCGAAGGCGCGGTCCAGATCGGCGAACGGCTCGCCGGGGCCGGTACGGGTGTACCAGCTGAAGTCCCACAGCGTGATCCGCAGAGCATCGGGAAGATGATCGGGCCGGGCGATCGGCATGGTCGGGACCTCTCAGGAGAACGGCAGGGTGATCCGGTGGACGGGAAGCAGCTCGGCACGGTCCACCGAGGCCCGGCCGCGCGCGGCGGCCAGCCCGGCGCGCGCCGACGGATCGACGTACACCGCGCTGTCCGGGGGAGCCGGCAGCACCCGGAGTTCGACGCCGTGCGCCACCACCCCGTCCGCGAACCGGCGCAGGCCGATCTCCCAGTCGGGGCCGTACCAGAAGTGATCCGCCACCAGCCGGCCGCCGACATAGGCGCGCGCCGCATCACCGGTGTACGACAGCCGCAGCAGCACCTCCCCCTCGCCTTCGAGCACCTCCGCCGGGATGTCGACGCGATGGACGGCCGCCGCGTCGAAGTCCGCGTCGCGCGGGGCCGAGGCCCGGTGGTGCGGCCCGCCGGTGCGGGCGGGCGGCGCCACGGCGTTGGCCCGTACGCACTCGACCACGGCCGGCCGTACCCCGCCGGCCGTGGTCGGGGTGAGGGTCCACCGGGCGAAGCTCCCCCCGCCGTCCGGGGTGAGCACCGCGAGCGGGACCTCCCGGCGCGTGGTGTGCAGCCGCAGCTCGGCGCCGTCGGCCAGCACCGGCTCCGGGCACAGCACCAGCCGGTCCGTGCCGCCGACGGGGACCCGCTGCGCCGTCAGGGCCTGCTCCTCGGAGAGCACCAGCAGCCGGACCGGCCCGCCCGGGCCGGTCACCGACACCAGCGCCCCGTGGCCCGGCTCGGGCACACTCACCACCACCGATCCCGGCGAGCGCTCCACGGTCACGGGCCCCGACACCTCGCACCCGGCCGGCAGCGCGAACTGCGCGGTGATGCCCGCGGTCGCCGCGAACACCGCCACCGGCACCCCGTCCAGGTCGAGCCGGGTCACCGGCTGCGCGCTGGCCCACTCCACCCGCAGCCCGTGGCCCGCGTCATAGCCGAGCGGCCACACGAAGTGCGCGCCCGAAGGGATCGTCACCTCCTGGGCGGGCAGGGTGATCACCCGCTCGCCGGACCGCACCCGGAAACGTACCCCGTGCCGGTCCGGCAGCGGCTCGTGCGGCTGATGGTTGTTCACGAACACAAAGCCCCGCCGGTCATCGGCGCGCACCGACCAGCGCAGTGACGTCACGTCGTCCAGCCCGGCCGGGCCGGAGTCGGGCAGGTGCAGCGGCAGGTCCGCCAGGTCCTTACCGCTGTCCCGGATCAGCAGATGCTGCAACCGCAGCGCGTGGAAGGACGGCCGGACCTGCCCGTACTCCCCCAGCGGCGCCTGGAAGTCGTAACTGATGACCGGCAGGTCGTTGGGGTAACCGGTGGCGTGCGACTCCTGATTGGGCAGCGCCCCGCCCTGCCACTGCGAGCCGCCGTGGTACAGGTAGTAGCCCTGCCACACCGAGCCCGAGCCGAGCTTGGTCAGCGCCAGTGCGGAGACGTCGGCGGCCGGCACCAGGGGCCGCCGGTGGTAGGCGATCGCCATGCCGCCGCCCAGCTCACAGGTCGCGTACGGGTGGCGCCGGTCGTCGGGCCCGGTGCCGGCCGGGGCGGTGGAGCGCAGGTCGGCACCGATCGCGTGGTCGTCGCGGATCGGGGTGAAGAAGTAGTGCCGCCGCATCCCACGGGCCCAGCCCGGGTGGGCGTCCTCCCAGAACGCCTCGGGGTACCCGCCGTACAGCGGAAGCAGCACCTGCGGGGGAAGGTCGGCGGCCCCCCAGGCCGTCGCCGTCCACAGCGGCGCGCTGATGCCCACCCGCTCGGCCAGGGCGCGCAGCGTGCGCAGATGGGCCGGCTGGTCGTACAGCTCGTTCTCCACCTGGACGGCCACCACCGGGCCGCCGTCGTCGTGGGACAGCCCGCGCAACTCCTGGGCGATCCGCGCGTAGTAGCGCTCGACGAGCGCGAGATAGCGGGGGTCGTCGGTGCGCGGGACGCAGTCCGTGTCCGCAAGCCAGTCGGGGAAGCCGCCACCCCGGCATTCGCCGTGCGACCACGGCCCGATGCGCACGGCCGCGTGCAGCCCGAGTTCGGCGCAGTACGCAAGGAAGCGCCGCAGGTCGAGGTCGCCGTCGAAGCGCAGGGTGCCGCGCTCCTCCTCGTGCTGGTTCCAGAAGAGATACGTGGCCACGATGTCGATCCCGCCGGCCCGCATCTTCAGCAACTCCTCGCGCCAGGTGGCGGCGGGAGCACGGCTGAAGTGGAACTCGCCCATCACCGGCAGCCACGGCCCGGCGCCGCGCAGCAGCCTGCGGCTGTCGGCCGCCACCGGCACCAAGGTGCCCGCCCGGCTGCCCATCGGCAGCCGGTCCGGCGGCGGTCCGGGGCGGTCGTGGAGGTGCAGCGTCAGCATGACCGGTAACTCCTGCGGGGCGGGCGGCGGCCGGGGAAGTGGGTTCATCGTCGGGGCAGCCCGCACCCCTGTCAAGATGTATTCATAAATAATGCCCAGCGATAGACTGCGGTGCTCACCACCCCACCTCCACCCCGAGGAGAACCGCATGGCGTCCTACTCCGGCCGTGGCGTGCACGGACAGGTCGTCCACCGACTGGGCGCCCGCATCGTGGGAGGTGAGATCGCCGAGGGCGAGATACTCGACATCGGCGCCCTGGGCGCCGAATGGGACGTCAGCCTGACCGTCCTGCGCGAAGCGCTCAAGGTGCTGGCCGGCAAGGGACTGACCGACGCCCGGCAGAAACGCGGCACCTACGTGCGAGCACGCACCCACTGGAACCTGCTGGACGCCGACGTGATCCGCTGGCGCATGGAGACCGGGGACGGCACCCAACTGCTGCGCGATCTCGCCGATGTGCGCTCCATCGTCGAACCCGCCGCCGCACACCGCGCGGCCCTGCACCGCACCGACGCCGACCTCACCGACCTCACCACCGCCCTCGACGCCATGGGGAGGGCACAGCGGTACGCCGACGCGGCCGAAGCGGACGTGGCCTTCCACCGGGCGCTGCTCGCCGCCACCGGCAACGAGATGCTGCGCAGAATGGACCTGCTGCTGGAACCCGGCCTGCGCGAACGCGACCACAGGGTCCACGCGCACGCCGACGCCGCCGATCCCGTCCCCAGCCACCGCGCGGTACTCGACGCCGTACGGGACAAGGACCCCGCCCGAGCCGAGTCCGCGATGCTGGAACTGCTGGCCAAATCGGCCGAGGACCACGCCCACCTCACCCACCCCGACAACGGCCCGCCCCACCACTGAACCCGCACCCCGCGCGGCGATCACCGACGGGGCGGCTCCAGCCGCTCGGCCAGTTCGTCGACCGTCAGCCGCTCCCGCGCCACCGCGTCCGTACGGTAGGCGATCCGCGCCACCACATGGCCCGTCACCGGGGCGGTGACCAGCGTGAACACCCCGATCAGCAGCAGCGAGGGGGCACTGGGCCCCACCTGGTGCACCGCCGCACCCACCAGCACCAGCAGCAGCCCCAGCGTCTGCGCCTTCGCCGCCGCGTGCAGCCGCGCGAGGGTGTCGGGGAACCGCACCACCCCCACCCCCGCCAGCAGCGAGAACACCGCCCCGCCCAGCATCAGCACCGACCCCACGATCTCCCGCGCCCCGGTCACCGCATGTCCTCCCGTCGCTCCACCAGGCGGGCCGCCGCGATCGTCCCGATGAACCCGAGCAGTGCCACCACCACCAGCACATAACCGCTGACCCGGTCGCCCCGGATCACCGTGCCCAGCACCGTCCCGGAGATGATCAGGGTGACCAGCGTGTCCAGGGCCACGATCCGGTCCAGCGCGGCCGGACCGCGCACCAGACGCGCCGTCACCAGCAGCGCGGCGGCACAGATGAGGGCCAGCGCGATCGCGGCCACCGTCGTCATGGGGAACGCTCCTTGTCATGGGCGGCGGACAGCGCCAGCAACCGCCGCTCGATCCGGGCGACCGCCGCCCTGCGGCCCGCCGCGTCGGCGGCACCGCGCAGCGGCAGCGCGTGCACGTACAGCAACCGGCGCTCCCGGTCCACCTCCAGCACCAGCGACCCGGGCGCCATCAGGGTCAGCAGCGCGATCGTCGCGATCTGCGCGTCGGTGCCGGCCCGCAGCCGCACCTCGACGATGCCGGCCGGCGCCGGCGGCCCGCGCCGTACCGCCTGCCGCGCGACCAGCACCGAGGAGACCACCAGATCCCACAGCAGATAGCCGGCCAGGGCCACCAGACCGGCCAGCCCCGACAGCCGGGGCAGCGCCCACCGGCGCCCCGCCGAGCGCGGCGGCAGCGCGAACGCGGCCCGCACCCCCACCGCCACCACGACACCGGCGAGCAGCGTCGGGACACCGAACCTCCCCCACAGCACCGCCCACAGCAGTGTCAGCCACAGCACCGCTGGCACGTGCCGCCACGGCCGCCGCCGGACCCCGCGCCGCGGCGTGCCGCGCGCCCCGCCCTCCCGCGCGTCCCCGGGATCCGCCCTCATCCGGGACCACCTCCCAGTACCGCGTCCCGATAGCCGTCCCGATCCACCAGATCCCGGGCCGCCGCCTCACTGATGTCGCCCAACAGGCCCGCGCCGACCGCGATCGCCACGCCCAGCGCCACAATGCCCACCGTCGACGCCAGCATCAGCACCCCGCCCGCCTCCCGCCTCGGCACCGGACGGTCAGGACCCGCCGAGAACACCGCCCGCCACACCCGGGTCATCGCGTACAGCGTCAGCAGACTGGTCACCAGCGCCGCCGCCACCAGCGCGCTCACCGCCCAGCCGCCCCGCGCCCCGCCCGCCTGCAACAGCACGAACTTCGCCACGAAACCGGAGGTCGGCGGGATACCCGCCAGCGCCAGCGCCGGCAGCATGAACAGCCCCGCGACCACCGGCGGCGGCGGCGCCCGGTGCGCCAGCGCGGCCAGCGACGACGTGCCGGACAGCCGCACCACGATGCCCGACACCAGGAACAGCCCGGCCTGCACCACGATGTGATGCGCCGTGTACAGCACCGTGCCGGTCAGCCCGGCGACATCCGACAGCGCGAGACCGAACAGCATGAACCCGATGTGACTGACCAGCACGAACGACAGCAGCCGGTTCATGTCGTCCTGCGCGATGGCGCCGAGCACCCCGGTGAGCAGCGTCAGCACCGCGACCACCGCGAGCAGCACCCACACCTCCTCGCGCGGGAACATGAGGGTCTGGGTGCGCACCATCGCGTAGATGCCGACCTTGGTCAGCAGCGCCGCGAAGATCGCCGTGATGGGCGCCGGGGCGGTCGGATAGCTGTCCGGCAGCCAGAAGTGCAGCGGCACCATCGCCGCCTTGATGCCGAACACCACCAGCAGCAGCACACTCAAGGTGGCCGCCACCCCCTCCGGCGCCGCACCCATCCGCACGCTCAGATCGGCCAGATTGACGGTCCCGGTCGCCGCGTAGCACAGCGCGATCGCGGTGAGGAACAGCAGCGAGGAGGTGAGGCTGGTGATGGTGTACGTCATCCCGGCCCGGATCCGCCCCGAGCCGACCCCCAGGGTCAGCAGCACATAGGACGCGGTCAGCATCATCTCGAAGGCCACGAACAGGTTGAACAGATCGCCGGCCAGGAACGCCATCCCCACCCCGGCCGTCAGCAGCAGATAAGCGGGATGGAACGCGATGGGGGAGGACTGGCCGAAGTCCGCGTTGCCCTGGCCGATCGCGAAGACCAGCACCGCCAGCGCCACCGCGAGCGACACCGTCAGCAGCAGCGCCGAGAGCCGGTCGGCGACCAGCGCGATGCCCAGCGGCGCCGGCCAGCCGCCCATCGAGGCGGCCTGGGTTCCGTCGCGCTGCGCCAGCACCAGCAGGACCACGGCGTCGGTCAGGGTCAGCGTCAGCACGCCCACCCCGAGGAGTTGTTGGGTGAGCCGGCTTCCCGACAGCGCGAACGACAGCGCGGCGACCAGGACGGGCAGCAGCACCGGCGCCACCAGCAGCCAGGCCGTCACGGCCGCTCCCCCCGTTCCCCGGGCGCGGCCCCCGCACCGGCGGAGCCCGCGGCGGCTCGGGCCTCCGCGCGGTCGTGCACCGTACCGATCCGGCGGTCCTCCACGTCGTCACGGACCTCGTCGTGCCCGTCCAACTGCCAGGCCCGGTGCACCAGCGCCAGCAGCAGCGTCGTGATGCCGAACGTGATGACGATCGCCGTCAGCGCCATCGCCTGCGGCAGCGGATCCGCCAGCCGCCCGGCGTCCCCGTGACCGCCCGTCACCGGCGGCGCGGCCGGGGCGCCGCCGGTCAGCATGAGCAGCAGATTCGCCGCGTGCCCCAGCACGATGACGCCCAGCAGAATCCGCATCAGGGACCGGTCGAGGAGCAGGAAGAACCCCGTCGCGAACAGACCGCCCACCACCGCGGCCATCACCAGGTCCAGCGTCGTCATGTCACCGCCCTCCTCCGGCCGGGACCCCCGTAGGGGGCCAGGGTGTCGCCGGCGTCGCGCACCCGGTCCAGCGCGTACAGCAGCTTCAGGCACACGCCCAGCACCAGCAGATACACCCCCAGGTCGAAGAAGACATTGGTCGCCAGATGCAGCGAGCCGAGCACCGGCACATGGGCGTGCAACTGGGCGCTGGACAGCGGCGTTCCGCCGGCCGCCAGCGGTGCGAGGGAGGTGACCGCCGCCAGCACGAGCCCGGCACCGGCCACCGCGCGCGGGGTCACCGGCAGCGGGAACGCCGCCTCGGCCGACCGCCCCGCCAGATAGCGCAGCACGAACGCCTGACCGGCCACCAGCCCGCCGGCGAACCCGCCGCCCGGCCGGCTGTGCCCGGCGAACAGCAGATACACCGACAGCACCAGCACCGCGGGGAACAGCACCCGCACCACCACCTCCAGCAGCAGCGAACGCTCCCGGTGCGGAAGATCCAGCGCCTCCGGCAGCCACATCTCGCGCGGCACGTCCCAGTGCGCCTCACCGAACCGCGCCGACCGGCGCAGCCGTTCGTCCGGCCGCCGCCGGCCGCCCACCGGCCGGCCGCGCCCCGGTCCCCGGCGGCCCAGCAGCGCCGCCGCCCCGATGACCGTCACCAGCAGCACGCTGATCTCTCCCAGGGTGTCCAGCGCGCGGAAGTCGACCAGCAGGGCGTTCACCGCGTTGTACGCACCGGTCTCCGGCGCCCGCTCCAGGATCTCGCGCGGCAGATCGAGCGACCGCCGTGCCGCCGTCGCCGACACCGCGAGCGCCGCGACACACACCCCGGCCAGCGTCGCCACCACCACCCGGAACCACACGGTCCGCCGCTCGGTGCGCTGCGGCGAGAAGTCGGCCGGCAGCCGCCGCAGCACCAGCACCACCGCCACCACCGTCAAGGTCTCCACCAGGAACTGGGTGAGCGCCAGATCCGGCGCGCCCTGCACCAGGAACAGACCCGCCACCCCGTACCCGATCGCACCGACCAGCAGCACCGCCGTCAGCCGCCGGCCGGTGATCACCAGCGCCACCGCCGCGGCCAGCACCACCGCCGCCAGCGGCAGCTGCACCGCCGAGTGCCAGGCCGTCATGTCCGGCAGCGGCGGCCGGTGCCACAGCAGCATCGTGCCCGGCACCGCGATCACCGTCAGCAGCAGCACCGCCAGATACACCGGCAGCGAACCCACCTGGGTGTGCCGGGTGAACCACACCGCCAGCCGGCCCAGCCCAGCCACCGTGCCGTCGTAACCGCGCTGGCCGTCCGGCAGCGACGGCAGCCGGACCCGCACCCGCTCCACCCCGCGCCGCCCCACATGCAGCAGCACCCCCGTGACCACCATCGCCGCCGACAGCAGCAGCGGACCGCTGATCCCGTGCCACAGCGTCACGTGGTACGGCCCCGCCGGATCCGGCACCAGCTGCGCGGAACGCGCGTACGGCACGGTCAGATCGGCGGTGACCCGGAACCACACCCCCAGCAGCAGCGAGGCCGCCGCCAGCACGCACACCGGCAGCACCAGCACCACCGGCACCCGGCCCAGCGCCGTACGCGGCACCCCCGGCTTGACGGCGAACGCGCCCCACACAAACCGCGCGCAGTACGCCACCGTCAGCGCCGACCCCAGCGCCAGCCCGGCCACCGCCCACCCACGGCCCGCGAACTCCGCATGCCACAGCGCCTCGTACGCCGCCTCCTTGCCGAGATAGCCCACCAGCGGCGGCAGCCCCGCCATCGACGCCACCGACAGCACCGCCGCGCCGCACACCACCGGCAGCCCCCGGCCCACCCCCGACAGCCGGTGCAGCTCCCGGGTGCCCGCCGCCCGCTCCAGCACCCCCACCGTCAAAAACAGCGCCGACTTGAAACAGGCGTGCGCCAGCAGCATCTCCTCACCCGCCAGCATCGCCGTCTGCCCGCCCGCGCCCAGCAGCGCCGTCAGCATCCCCAGCTCACTGACCGTCCCATAGGCCAGCAGCAGCTTCAGATCGGTCTGCCGCATCGCCCGCCACGCGCCCAGCACCATCGTCAGCAGACCGATCGCCAGCACCGCCGGCTGCCAGGGCTGCACCTCGAACAGCGCCGGGGTGAGCCGGGCCACCAGATACACCCCGGCCTTGACCATCGCCGCCGCGTGCAGATAAGCACTGATCGGGGTCGGCGCCACCATGGCCGCCGGCAGCCAGGCCGACAGCGGCAGCTGCGCCGACTTCGCGAACGCCCCGCACAGCACCAGCACCACGGCCACCGTCAGGGCGCCGGACGGGGGCGGCGGATCGGCGACGAGCTGCGAGATGCGGTACGTGCCCGCCGCCCGGCCCAGCAGGATGAAGCCGAACAGCATCGCCAGCCCGCCGCCCGCCGTCGTCAGCAGCGCCTGCTCGGCCGCCTTACGGTTCGCCACCCCCTGGCCCCGGCCCGCGATCAGCAGGAACGAGATCACCGAGGTGAGCTCCCAGAAGATGTACAGGGCGATCAGATGATCGGCCGTCACCAGCCCGAACATCGCCCCGGCGAACCCCACCAGCAGCCCGGCCTCCCGGCCCCCGGCGGCGAAGTACCCCGAGCCGTACACCAGGACCAGCGCCCCCACCCCACTGATCACGAACACCATCAGCAGCGAGAGGCTGTCCAGGCGCAGCACCAGCTCAAGATTCAGTCCAGTGGCCCACGACAGGGTCTCCTGCGGCACCTCCCCGTCCAGCACCCGGCCGCTCCACAGCGCCGCCCACACCACCGCCGCCAGCGGCACCAGCACCGCCAGCAGCCAGGCGGCGCCCCGGTGCCGTCCCGCCAGCAGCGGCAGCACCAGGGCCACCAGCGCATGCAGGCCCAGCAGCGTCAGCACAGCGCTCCTTCCCACGGCACCCGGTGTCGGACAACCCGTCACGATCATGGGGTCCCGGCCCGCTCACCCCCCGAAGCACCCGATCGGTCGCGTGTCGCACCGGCGCCGCCTCCGGCCGCGGCCTCCCGCTCGCCCTGCCCGCCGCTCAGGCGGGCCGGCGACGCCGCCCGGGGTCGGCCCGGCGGATGGCGGAGCGGATCCGCGCGACGGTGTCCGAGGGGCCGAGTTCGTGGCGGAGATTCAGCAGATAGCCGGCCGGGTGGCCGGCGACGATCTGCCTCCGCCGGCCGAGCGCGCTGCTCGACGCCCCGACGAGACACCCCGCGACCACCCCCGCACCGGTGACGACGGAGGGCAGCTGCACCGAGCCGGCCAGCACCCCGAGCGCCGCCGGCGGAGCGAGGGTCTGAAGACTCAGGACGGCCCGCACGGGCTCCAGACCGAGCCGGCCCAGCTCACGCTCCATCCGCGCGATGGGCTGCGCGACATGCCGCTCGACATGGTTGCGCAGCCTGGCCGCCCGTACCTCGGGGTCCGGCACCTGACTGATCTCGACGAAGTCCGGGGTGAGCGAGTCGAGGAAGGCGCGGTACGTCATGAGTTCCGGCAGCAGTCTTCGGCGGGCCTCGATGATCCGCTCGACCGGCAGCCGCGCCAGATTCCGGGGCAGCACCGTCTGGAGGGCCAGCACCGCGAACACCTGGCTGTGGTCCGTGGGATCCTCCGGCGCCGCCGCGCTCTCCTCGTCGTCGGCGAGCAGGATCCGGGCCATGGCCTCGACCGTCCACCCCGACGCGACGGAGCACATGGGCGGCTGATCGGTGATCGGGGTCATCCCGTTCTCCCGCGCGACAGCGTTCGCGAGGACCGCCAGATACACCCGCGCCAGCCTGCGGTGCATCAGGAAGTCGGCATCGTGGCGCACCGCACCGTCCGACGCCCGGCGCCAGCGGTATTCCCGATGCATCAGCAATCCGGCCCGCTGGAGCCGGTCCCGCAACGCGTAGGACACCTTGGCCGGATGCACTTTCTCCAACCGGGCATCCAGCGGCGGCCGACCCTCGTGCACGCCGTACCCACGGGGGGGTTCATAGCCGAGCGCCGGGGCCCCGTACCGGGGTACGAGTTCCTCCTGATGCCGGTCGAGGAAATCGAGAAACAGCAGCTGCGCCTGGTCCTCGGTCTCCAGATGCCGGAGCCGGAAAGCGCGTTCCGGATCCGCGCGGGCCAGCATCTGTTCGTCCACCAGCGTGCCGTGGGGGTGGCCTCCCCGACCCGGCCGCACCTCCACGATGAAGCCGAGCTCGTCCCGCAGCCGTCCGACGGTGTCGGAGTCGCGCAGGTCGGTGTAGTCGTACGGGTGGATGCGTCCCAGCTGCGGCCAGTGCAGCGCGGCGGCCTTGACCCAGGCATCGTCGGGCAGATTGACGTACGGGAAATAGAGGGCAACGTCGCTCATGGGCCCCACCCTGCCCCGGGTCACCGCCCCGGCGGTAGCCCTGTCGACCCGTCGCTCTCCGCTCCCCGGATCGCGGGCCTTTCCTGCCTAGAGTCCCTGTCGTGGTCCTCGGGATGATCTGCGCGCTCGGCTGCGCCGTCTGCTACGGCACGGCTTCCGTCCTCCAAGCCATGGCCGCCCGTGGTGCCGTCCCCGGCACCGGCTCGGGCGTGGACGCGGCCCTGCTGCTGCGGGCGCTGCGCCAGTGGCGCTATCTGCTGGGGTTGTCGCTGGACGGCACGGGCTTCGTCCTCCAGATCGTGGCGCTGCGCACGCTGCCGATCTACGCGGTGGGGGCGGCGCTCGCGGCGAGCCTCGCGGTGACGGCGGTGGTCGCGGCGCGGCTGCTGCCGGTGCGGCTGGGGCGTGCCGAGTGGGGGGCGGTTGCCGCGGTCTGCGCCGGGCTGGCGCTGCTGGGGCCGGCCTCCGGTGCGGAGGGCGACGAAGTGGGGTCGGACGCGCTGCGCTGGTCGATGCTCGGCGCGGCGGCCGGGGTTCTCGCCGTCGGTGCGGCGGCGGGACGTCTGCGGGGGAAACCGCGGGCCCTGGCACTGGGCCTGGGCTCCGGCTTCGGGTTCGGTGTGGTGGAGGTCTCGGTGCGGCTCATCGACTCGGTCGCGCTCGCGGGTCTGGTCACCAACCCGGCGCTGTACGCGCTGCTGCTGGGCGGCGGGGCGGCGTTCCTGCTGCTGACCTCGGCCCTGCACCGCGGCTCGGTGACCGCCGCGACCGGCGGCATGGTCATCGGCGAGACCATCGGCCCGGCCCTGATCGGGGTCGTCTGGCTCGGCGACCGCACCCGCGAGGGGCTGGCCCCGCTGGCGATCGCGGGCTTCGCCGTCGCCGTCGCGGGTGCCCTGGCCCTGGCCCGCTTCGGTGAACCCCCGGCGCCGCCGGGGGAATCCCCGGCGGCGTGACGGCCGCGTCAACCGCCGCAGGCACAGCCCTCGGCGGCCGGTGCGGGGCTCTTGCCCATCCGGTCGGCGTCGGCCTTGACGACGTAGACCTCCCACGGCTCCTGGCCGGGGCCGTGGACCCACACCTTGTCCTGGAGGGCGTAGCAGCAGGAGGTGTCGTTCTCCTCGAACGTCGCGAGCCCGGCGTCGCGGAGCCGGTGGGTGGCGGCGGTGACCTCTTCGGTGGTGTCGACCTCGACGCCGAGGTGGTCCAGGCGGGTGTGTTGGCCCGGCTCCCCCTCGATGAGAACGAGCTTGAGCGGCGGGGTGGTGATGGCGAAGTTCGCGTAGCCGGGGCGCCGCTTGGCCGGCTCGACGCCGAACAGCTTGGTGTAGAAGGCGATGGAGGCTTCGAGGTCGGCGACGTTGAGCGCGAGCTGGGCACGGGACATGACGGTCTCCCCGATCTTCTTGCATTGATGTCTGTCGATTCAAGGTTGCGCCTTGGATCGAAAAACGTCAACATAGAAGCATGTCGAAACAAGAGCTTGTGGTGCTCGGCCAGGGCGACGGCGCCGCCGGCGGCGACGACGGATGCTGTCCCGCCCTGCTGACCGCCCCGTTGGACGAGGCGCAGGCCGCCGAGCTGGCCAGGGTGTTCAAGGCGCTCGGCGACCCCGTGCGGCTGCGGCTGCTGTCCATGATCGCCTCGCGGGACGGCGGTGAGGTCTGCGTCTGCGACCTCACCCCGGCGTTCGAGCTGTCGCAGCCGACCATCTCCCACCACCTCAAGCTGCTGAAGCAGGCCGGTCTCATCGACTCCGAACGGCGCGGCACATGGGTGTACTACCGCCTGCTGCCACAGATGACCGACCGCCTGGCCACGGTTCTCACCCGCCCCGCCGGCCCGGCCCGGTGAGCACCGACACCGCCGTCACCGTGGCGCCGGGGCGACTGCCCCTCCCGGACCGGCTCCTCGCCCTGTGGATCCTGCTCGCGATGGCCGCCGGCCTCGGCCTGGGCCGGCTCCTCCCCGGGGTGGGGGACACGCTCGCCGAGATCACCGTCACCGGGGTCTCCCTGCCGATCGCGCTCGGCCTGCTCGTGATGATGTACCCGGTACTGGCCAAGGTCCGCTACGACCGCCTGGACACCGTCACCCGCGACCGGCGCCTGCTCATCCCCTCCCTGGCCCTGAACTGGATCGCCGGTCCCGCGCTGATGTTCGCGCTGGCCTGGATCTTCCTGCCGGACCTGCCCGAGTACCGCACCGGGCTGATCATCGTCGGTCTCGCCCGCTGCATCGCGATGGTCATCATCTGGAACGACCTCGCCGGCGGCGACCGCGAGGCCGCCGCCGTCCTGGTCGCGCTGAACTCGGCGTTCCAGGTGATCGCGTTCGCCGCCCTGGCCTGGTTCTACCTCAGCGTGCTGCCCGGCCGGCTCGGCCTGGAACAGGCCACCCTGGACGTGTCGTTGTGGGAGATCGCCCGCTCCGTGCTCATCTTCCTGGGCATCCCCCTGCTCGCCGGGTACCTCACCCGCCGCATCGGCGAGCGGGCCAAGGGCCGTGCCTGGTACGAGACCCGGCTGATCCCGCGCATCGGCCCGTTCGCCCTGTACGGGCTGCTGTTCACCATCGTGGTCCTCTTCGCCCTCCAGGGCGACGCCATCACCGCCAAGCCCCTGGACGTCGCCCGGATCGCCCTGCCGCTGCTGGTGTACTTCGTGGTGATGTGGGCCGGCTCCCTGGCCGTGGGCCGCGCGGTCGGCCTCGATCACCCGAGGGCGACAACACTGGCGTTCACCGCCGCCGGCAACAACTTCGAACTCGCCATCGCGGTGGCCATCGCGACCTTCGGCGCCACCTCGGGGCAGGCCCTGGCCGGAGTGGTCGGCCCGCTCATCGAGGTCCCGGTCCTCCTGGGCCTGGTCCATGTCGCCCTGTCCGCCCGCCGTTTCTTTCCCGAAGGGTCCGCCCGTGTCTGAGCCCAAGCCGTCCGTCCTGTTCGTGTGCGTCCACAACGCGGGCCGCTCGCAGATGGGAGCCGCGTTCCTCACCCACCTCTCCCGGGGCCGGGTCGAGGCCCGCTCCGCCGGGTCGGTACCGGCCGACGCCGTGCACCCGGTCGCCGTGCGGGCGATGGCGGAGCGCGGCATCGACATGTCCGCCGAGACACCGAAGGTGCTGACCGTCGACGCCGTGCGGGCGTCCGACGTGGTGATCACCATGGGCTGCGGCGACGCCTGTCCCGTCTTTCCCGGCAAGCGGTACCTCGACTGGACGCTGGAGGACCCGGCCGGTCAGGACATCGAGGCGGTCCGCCCGATCCGCGACGAGATCGAGCGCCGCATCCGCCTCCTGCTCACCGAACTCCTCCCCGAGCGCCCCTGATCCGGCCCCGGCCCGCCGTGGCCGGAATCGGCGGGCGCGATCGTGTCCGATACTGGGTCGACCGGCGAGCGGCGGCGGGTGGAGGGGTGATGGACATGCGTGGGCACAGTGGCGAGGACGAGGCGGAGCCGGAGACGGAGGAGCGGCCGTCCGACCCGGAGGGGGAGCGGCTGGGGCAGCGGATCGAGTTCCTGTTCACGTACGTGCAACCGCTGGGGCGCCGGTACACCTTGAACGAGGTGGTGGACGGCATCCGCGACTCGGCGGGGCCGAGGGATTCCAAGATCTCGGTCGGGCGGCTGTGGACGCTGCTCAAGGGGCGGGCCGGAAACCCCACGGTGGGGACCCTGCGCGCACTGGGGGACTTCTTCGGCGTCCCGCAGGCGTACTTCATCGACGACGAGGTGGCGGACCGGGTCGCCGCACAGCTGGCGCTGATCGCGGCGATGCGGGCCAACGACGTACGGTCGGTGGCGCTGCGGGCCGCCGCCGTGGCGACGATGTCGGCGCACGGCGTCGACGCGGTCCGCTCTCTGGTCGAACGCAGCGGCGCGCTGGAGGCCGGGGCCGGGGCCGGGGCCGGGGCCGAGGCCGAGACGGGTGGCAAGGGGACCGGGGCGACGGACCCCACCGGGCCGCTCGTTTAAGATCCGCTCGGTGACGGGGGAACTGTTGCTGATACGGGAGCGCGTATGGAGGGCCGGGAGTGGCGCCGGTTCAAGGCTCGCTGTGACGATCTGATCGGTCGGCTGGCCGTCCCCGGGCCGTTCACGATCGAGGCCCTGGCCGAGTCCGTGGCCCGGCGGCGCGGACGGCCGCTGCGGCTGATTCCGCTGCCCAGGACCGACGCCGCCGGATCGGGGATCTGCGGGGTGTGGATCGCCCTCGGCGACGCCGATCACGTGTACTACTCGGTGGTGACCAGCCCTGTCCACCAGGCGCACATCGTGCTGCACGAGCTGGCCCACATCCTGCTGGAACACCGCCAGGACGGCGAACCGGACCACGCGAGCCTGGGCCGGCTCTTCCCCGACCTCGACCCTGCGATGGCCGCCCGGCTGCTGGCCCGTGACCGCACCCGGAGCACCACGGACCAGGAACAGGAGGCCGAACTGCTGGCCTCCTTGATGTGGCAGCACTTCGACAGCCACCCGGTCATCCGGCCGGGTTCCTCCCACCAGTCGGCCGACACCCTCTCCCTGGTGATGTGCACCTTCGCCGACGCCTACGAGTGGAAGGGGCCGATCGAGGCCGTATGAGGCTGTACGAGATGGCCGTGCTGCCGCTGCTGTGGTTCCTCGCCCCGTACGGGCTGGGCAGATGGCGGTCCGCGCCGCGCCGCAACCGGATGCTGCTGGTGGTGTGGGCCTGCTTCACGGTCTCGGTCACGCTGGGCACCCCGGCGGTGCGGCGGGTGGTCGACGCGCTGATCGGCGTGAACAGCGTCACCAATCTGCCGGTGCATCTGCTGGGGATGGCCGGCACGACGGCCGTGGTGGAATTCGTCCGGGAGATGACGGGGCGGGCGGACGGGCGGCTGTCGCGGTGGAACCTGGCCGCGCTGGCGGCCGGATCGGCCGCCGTCGCCGCCGCGTTCGCGGTGATGCCCCGACCGCACGGCGACATCGATCTGCTGACCTACAGCCAGAGCTCGGTGGCGGGATACCTCTACTGGGCCTTGCTGACCGGATACACCGCGCTCGGTCTGGCGGCGGCGGCGCGCATCTGCTGGATCGACCGGAAGTGCGCCATGCCGGGCCCGGTCCGCACCTCGCTGTGGCTGATGCGGACCGCCACCCTGCTCGGCGCGGCCTATCTGCTCCATCGCTTCGCCTATGTGACCGCGCATTACGCCCGGATGTCCCTGCCGACCTCGGCCGTCGTCGCCGGCACCACCCAGGTGTTGCTGGCGCTCACCCTGCTGCTCTTCGCGCTCGGCGTCACCTGGCCGGCGCTCGCCGACTACCGGCGCAAGCGGGCGGCCGTCCGGCAGGCCGACCGGATCGCCCCGCTGTGGCGGCGATTGCAGGCCGCGATGCCGGGAGTGGTGCTGCCGCTGCCGCAGGAACTGCGGCGCAAGAACCCCCGGCTTCGGCTGTACCGGTATGTGATCGAGATCCGCGACAGCGCGCTCGCGGTGGAGGCGCACCTCGGCGCCGGCCATCCGCCCGCCGCCGAGGCCGCGTTGCGGGCGGCCGGCATCGACGGCGCCCGACTGGCCCCGGCCGTCGAGGCGGTGCTGCTGCGGTACGCCCTCGCGGCTCAACTGGCGGGTCGGGAGGCGGTGCACGGCGGCCGGCCGGAGGTCCGGGACCCGCTGGACCTGGACGCCGAGATCCGCTGGTTCGAACAGGTCGCGGCGGTCTGGGAGCTGCCCGCGGTGGTGGCCGCCGCCGCCCAACTGGCCACGTTCGGCGTGCCGGTGAGTGGCACGCCGAACGATGGTGGTGGATCCGGCCGCTGAGATCAGCCCTTGGCGTCCCAGTTGCCGGCGACGGGGATGTCGCCGGTGGTGCCCCACTTGATGACCTTGGTCTTGCCGTCGTCGAGTCGGAGGTGGAACTCGCTGGTGGAGGGGCGGTAGATGCCGATGTTGCCGGCGTGGCCGCCGTCCCAGTTGGCGGAGACGGGGCGGTCGCCGGTGGTGCCGTACTTGATGACGGTGGTCTTGCCGTCGTCCATGCGGAGGTGGAACTCGCTGGTGGAGGGCCGGTAGATGCCGACGTTGTCGGCGTGGCCGCCGTCCCAGTTCCCGGAGATCGGCACGTCGCCGGTGGTGCCGTACTTGATGACGGTGGTCTTGCCGTCGTCCATGCGGAGGTGGAACTCTCCGGTGGAGGGCCGGTAGATGCCGACGTTGCCGGCGTGCCCGCCGTCCCAGTTGGCCGAGACGGGGATGTCGCCGGTGGTGCCGTACTTGAGTTCGATCAGGCCGCCGTCGTCCTTGCGCAGGTGGAAGGTGCTGGTGGAGGGGCGGTAGATGCCGACGTTCTCCAGGTGGCCGCCGTCCCAGTTGCCCGACACCGGGATGTCGCCGGTGGTGCCCCACTTGATCGTCTTGAGGCTGCCGTCGTCGTTGCGCAGGTGGAAGGTGCTGGTGGAGGGCCGGTAGATCCCGACATTGTCCGGACCCGGGTCGACGGGAGGGGTGACCCACAGCGCGTCCACGATCCGCTGGCCGTCGGCGGCCTGGACCTGGTACCGGTCCGGGTAGGCGGATCGCTGGACCGCCTGGCAGACCTCGCCGATCGGCCGGGTCTGCCAGTTCGAGACATTGAGCAGCGCGTTGAGGAAGGCGTTGGTCGCCCAGGTCGGGTTCATGCGCTGGTCGAAGGAACCCCAGCTGGCCCGCTGCTGGAACAGACCCACGCTGTCGTGGTCCTCCATGTTGGGGTTGTTGCGCAGGGTGGTCTCGACGATCGAGGTGGTCACGGCGAGCACGGCGGCGCGCTGCGGAAGGCCGCGGTCCTGGACGGCCTTGACGATCGCCCGGGCACAGGACACCCGGTACGCCGTCAGGTAGTTGCGCAGGGTTCCGGTCAGGCTGCCGCTGAGCCGGCTCGCGATGGTGGAGTCCGAGGCCAGGATCGTCCCGCAGGAGTAGTCGGGGGCGGCGAGGGCGAAGGCCGTCGGGTTGGAGAGGTCGAACTCGTCGTCGGCCTGGGCGGCGGGCGCGGCGCTCAGGAGCGCGGCGGCGATGGCCGTGACGGTGACGGCGGAGGCAAGACGATGACGCGCGGTGCGGTTCACAGGGGGGTTCTCGGCTTCCGGTCGGATGACAATGGGGTGGGTGCCCCGGTGGCGTGGCGGGGGAGGCCACGCCACCGGGAGATCGGGGGGTCAGCCCTTGGCGTCCCAGTTGCCGGCGACGGGGATGTCGCCGGTGGTGCCCCACTTGATGACCTTGGTCTTGCCGTCGTCGAGTCGGAGGTGGAACTCGCTGGTGGAGGGGCGGTAGATGCCGATGTTGCCGGCGTGGCCGCCGTCCCAGTTGGCGGAGACGGGGCGGTCGCCGGTGGTGCCGTACTTGATGACGGTGGTCTTGCCGTCGTCCATGCGGAGGTGGAACTCGCTGGTGGAGGGCCGGTAGATGCCGACGTTGTCGGCGTGGCCGCCGTCCCAGTTCCCGGAGATCGGCACGTCGCCGGTGGTGCCGTACTTGATGACGGTGGTCTTGCCGTCGTCCATGCGGAGGTGGAACTCTCCGGTGGAGGGCCGGTAGATGCCGACGTTGCCGGCGTGCCCGCCGTCCCAGTTGGCCGAGACGGGGATGTCGCCGGTGGTGCCGTACTTGAGTTCGATCAGGCCGCCGTCGTCCTTGCGCAGGTGGAAGGTGCTGGTGGAGGGGCGGTAGATGCCGACGTTCTCCAGGTGGCCGCCGTCCCAGTTGCCCGACACCGGGATGTCGCCGGTGGTGCCCCACTTGATCGTCTTGAGGCTGCCGTCGTCGTTGCGCAGGTGGAAGGTGCTGGTGGAGGGCCGGTAGATCCCGACATTGTCCGGACCCGGGTCGACGGGAGCCGGCGGGGTGACGTCGTCGACGATGCTGTTGTTGCGGACCGGCTTGAAGGTGCCGTAACCGGAGTAGTACGGGTACGGAATGGTCCGGTAGTGCACCCCGCTGCCGGTGAACTCGTACCCCCGGTAGGAGCTCTTCGACGCGTCGGTCCAGCCGGCGAACAGGACGATGTGACCGCTGGCGCCCGCCGCGTCGTTGAGCAGGGCGTCGCCCGGCTTGAGAGCGTCCTTGGTGATCCAGGAGGCGTAACCCCTGGGGACGAAGCTGGTGGTGTCGAGTCCAGGGGTGCCGAGCTTCCAGGCCATCGACACATAGCCGGAGCAGTCGGTGCGGTATCCCTGGTACGTGTTGGTCCAGCTGTACTGGAGTCCTCTGCCGACCCAGTTCGCCGCCCGGTTGATCACCTCGGTGCGGGTGATCTGGGGGCCGACGGCCAGCGTGGAGAACTCGGCGGGCGCGCCCTGGCCGGCGCCGCCCTTGTCGATGGCCGCGATGGCGGCGGCGGAGGGCGGAATGTCGTCCCCCGCGGCGAGGGCCGGGGTGGTGGCGATGACGCCGGCGAGCAGCGCGGTGGCGGCTGCGAGGGCCAGCGTGCGGTGGCGCACGTGCGTGTTGGACATGTGTGGTTCTCCCCGCTGGATGCAGATGTGGGACTGCGCTCGGCCCGCCCGCTCGGCGGGACCGCTTCGTGACCGGGGTCCGGCGTGGTTCACCGGTGCGCCTGATGCTGATGTGACGGCTGGTCACGCAGGAGCATCATTGAGCCGCTACTCGGCGGTAGTCAATGTTTAGTGAAAGAGAGCTGTAGGCAACCTGACATGATCCGCACACGGCAAGGCGGCGCAATATGGCGAACTGTCCGGGCAAAGTGCGGAGAGACGCAGGTGGGAGAACCAGCCACCGGCGGCCCTGTTATGGCTCAAAAGTTTCACTATAAAGGCAGGGTGTGAAAGGTCGAAGGGCCCCGTCCCGCCGCAGCGGAAGGGGCCCCGGCCACCGGAACCAGCACGGTGCCGCATCAGGAGAAGGCCGGCACGACCTCCTTGATGAACAACTCCAGGGACCTGCGCTTCTCCTCGTGCGACAGTCCGGTGTCGATCCAGAAGCTGTACTCGTCGACGCCCAGTTCCTCGTACGCCCGCAGCCGCTCGATCACCTCGGCCGGAGTGCCGATCATCGCCGTCCGGTGCAGCGACTCCGGCTCGAACTCGGGCCGCCCGTCGAACTTCGACTCCGGGCTGGGCGCCAGAAACCCGTTCCGCGGGGTGGACCGGTTGCCGAACCAGGCGTCGAAGCTCCGGTAGAACCGGTTGATCGCCTCCGCCGCCGGGCGCCAGCCCTCGGGCTCGTCCGGCGCGTGCACATGGGTGTGGCGCAGCACCATCAGATCAGGGCGCGGCACCTCGGGGTGGTTGGCCACCGCCGTGTCGAACTTCCGCTTCAGATCGACGACTTCCTCATCCCCCTGCATCAGCGGAGTGACCATCACATTGCACCCCTGGGCCACCGCGAAGTCATGGGAATCGGGGTCCCGGGCGGCGATCCACATCGGCGGTGTCGGCTGCTGCACCGGTTTGGGGGTGCTGGTCGAGGTGGGGAACTGCCAGATCTCCCCGTCGTGCGCGTAGTCGCCCTGCCACAGCGCCCGGACGGCCGGCACCAGCTCACGCAGATGCTTCCCGCCGTCCCGGGCCGAAAGCCCGCCCGCCAGCCGGTCGAACTCGAACTGGTACGCGCCCCGGGCCAGCCCCACCTCCATCCGGCCGTTGCTGATCACATCGAGCAGCGCGCACTCACCGGCGGCCCGGATCGGATGCCAGAACGGGGCGATGATGGTCCCCGCGCCCAGCCGGATGGTGGAGGTCCGCGCGGCCAGATGGGCCAGCAGCGGCATCGGACTCGGCGAGATCGTGTACTCCATCGCGTGGTGCTCACCGATCCACACGGTGCCGAACCCGCCCGCCTCGGCCATGAGAGCCAGCTCGGAAAGGTTCTCGAACAACTGCCGGTGACTGACCTCCTCGTTCTCGCGCTCCATGTGCACGAACAACGAAAACCTCATCACTGCTCCTCGTCTGCTGTCGCTGTCGCTGTGGTGGCCGGACCCCGCCCCGCCGCGTCCATCTCGGCGAGGGTGACGTCACCGGTGGCCCAGTGCGTACGCGGAACCTCGTGGAGAACCACCCGGATGTACTCCGGCCGGGTGCTCGCGGTGCGCAGCACCGCGGCGTGCACCTCGTGGATCAGCTCCCGCAACTGCGCCGGAGTGCGGCCCTCGGCCAGGGTGATGTCGATCTGGGGCATCGTCAGCTCCGCATCGTGAACGGGTCGGCCACCGGCTCCTCGCTCGTGTTGATCCACACACTCTTGAGCCGGGTGTACTCCTTGACCGTCTCGGTGCCGTGCTCCACGCCGACCCCGCTGGTCTTGAAGCCCTGCCGCGGCGACATCGGGGACATGGCGCGATAGGTGTTGACCCACACGGTCCCCGCGTCCAGCCGGTCCGCCATCCGGTGGGCCCGGGACAGGTTCGTCGTCCAGACCCCGGCCGCCAGGCCGTACTCGCTGTCGTTCGCCAGCCGCACGACCTCCTCCTCGGAGTCGAACGGCATGATCGCCAGCACCGGGCCGAAGATCTCCTCGCGCACCACCCGCATGCTGTTGTCCACATCCACGAGGATGGTGGGCTCGTAGAAGTAGCCGCCGAGCCCGCCGTCGGTGGCGCGCCCACCGGTCAGCACCCGGGCGCCCTCACCGCGTCCCAGCTCGACATAGCCCGCCACCTTGTCCCGCTGCGCCGCGAAGGCCAGCGGACCCAGCTCGGTCCGCTCGTCCAGCGGGTCGCCGATCCGGATGCTCCCGGCCCGCTCGCTCACCCGCTCCAGCAGTTCGTCGTAGACCGACCGGTGGGCGAACACCCGGCTGCCGGCGATGCAGGTCTGACCGGCCGCCGCGAAGATCCCGGCGACCACCCCCATCGCCGCGTTGTGGATGTTCGCGTCCTCGAACACGATGTTGGGTGACTTGCCGCCGAGTTCGAGCGTCGAGCCGATGAACCGGCTCGCCGTCGTCGCGGCGATCCTGGCCCCGGTGCCGGTACTGCCGGTGAAGGAGATCTTCGCGAGATCGCGGTGATCGACCAGCGCCTGCCCGGCCTCGGCACCGAACCCGGTCACGACATTCACCGCGCCCGGCGGGAACCCGGCCTCGACCGCCAGCTCGGCCAGCCGCAGCACCGTCGCCGAGGTGTACTCCGAGGGCTTGATCACCACCGTGTTGCCGGCGCACAGCGCCGGGGCCAGCTTGCTGCTGGTCAGTGTCAGCGGGGAGTTCCACGGGGTGATCGCCCCGACGACACCCAGTGGCTCCCGGGAAGTGTAGTTCAGCACCCGGCGGTCGGAGGTGGGGATGACATCGCCGTGAATCTTGTCCGCCAGACCGGCGTAGTAGTGGTAGTACTCCGGCAGGGTGGCCAGCTGCCCGCGCATCTCGCGCAGCAGCTTGCCGTTGTCCCGCGTCTCCATCCGGGCCAGATCCCCGGCGTTCTCCGCGATCAGATCACCGAGCCGGCGCAGCAGATGCCCCCGCCGGGTCTGGCTGAGGTCACGCCAGCGCGGATCCTCGAACGCCTCCTTCGCGGCGGCCACCGCCCGCCCGATGTCCACGGCGTTCCCGCGCGCCGCTCGGTACAGGACCTCGCGGGTGGCCGGGTTGGTGCTCTCGAAGTACTCGCCCGACGCGGGCTCGACCCGTGCGCCGCCGATGAAGTGCCCCAGCGTGGTGAGTTCAGACATGTGCGCGTTCTCCGATGAACGAGGTGAGGACGTCGACGAACGCCTCGGGGCGCTCGACGGGCAGCATGTGACGTGCCCGGGGGACGATCACCGCACGGCAGTCGGGCAGCGCGGAGGCGAGCCGGCGGGTCATCTCGGGGGTGGAGCCGGGGTCCTGCTCGCCCGTCACGGCCAGCGCGGGCACGGCGATGCCGCCCAGCTCCGGGGCGAGTTCGGCGTCCGCCGTGGCGAACACCCGATAGCAGCCCAGAAAGGACCCCAGGTCGCCTGCGAGCAGGGTGGCCTCGGTGCGGGCGATCCGGTCGGCGCCGACCTCCGTACCGGCGTACCACCGCTCGATGGAGGCGGCGGCGCTCGCCGCGAAGTCGGCCCGCGCCGCGCCCAGCCGCTCCAGCACCGACGCCCGCTCCCGGGGGGTGCGCTCGCACACCGAGCTGACCGAGGTCAGGGTGGCCACCCGTCCGGGGTGACGGAGCGCCAGTCGCTGGGCGACCAGCGCGCCGAGCGAGAATCCGACCAGATGCGAGCCTGCCGGGATCTCTCCGGCGACCCCGTCGGCCAGGTCGGTGAGGGTCACCCCGTCGTGGACCGGTGGGCGGGTGCCGTGGCCGGGCAGGTCGGGGGTGAGCACGGTGAAGCGGTCGGACAGGAGCGCGGCGGCGGGCTCCCACATGGTGTGGTCCAGCCCGACGCCGTGCAGCAGCACGACGGTCGGCTTGCTCATGGCGGCGGGCCTACTGCTCGGTCGACAGCGGCGCCAGGCGCTGCTGCGGCCGGCCCTGGGCGGCGGCGGCGAGTGCGACCACGATCTCGCCCGGGTGCGGGGCGTCGGTGATCCTCACCTCGACGCTCTGGTGGTGCGAACGGATCGTGGCGTCGGTGATGTGCTTGAGCGGGATGTCGAAGAGCACGCCGGCCGGCCCGCGCTTCTCGACCGCTGGCAGCAGCGTGGTGGCGTCGGCGGCCTTGCGGAAGTGGTCGCCGAACCTGAGCGTGTGGATCAGGGCCGAGCCGTGCTCGATCTCGCCGTCGAGGCCGACGATGGCGGCCTTGCCGTACGCCTCGGCGGGGGCGTCGAGCGCGTCGAGCACGGCGGGGGCCAGCAGCGCGCCGAGGTCGGAGGCGTGCGCGTCGATGCCGGGGTTCAGGTCCTCGACGAATCCCTGACCGGCCCACGGGTTCTCGATCACGGCGGCGACGACGGCGACCCGGGCCGGGCGGCCGACCTCCCGGCCGCCCTCGGTTCGGATCTCCTCGACGACGGTCACGATCTTGCGGATGTTCATGAGCGGGTGGCCTCCAGGGTGTCGGCGGTGACGGTGCGGTCGGTGGTGCGGTCCCCGATGCGGGGGTGCGGGCGGGGTCCCGTCGAAGCGGCGGCGATGACGACGAGTTCGTCGGCCCGCGGGGCGTCCGGTACCCGGGCGCTGATGGTCTGGTAGTGGCTGCGGGTCGCGGCGTGGGTCTTGTGCCAGAGCGGGACGGTCAGCGTCTCGCCGGCCTCGCCCCGGGAGTCCGCGAAGCAGATGATCGACTCGCCGCCGAGGAACTCCCGTACCAGATTGCCGAAGTACGGGGTGTGGATGAGGGCACCGGCGTGTTCGATCTCGCCCGCGGTGCCGACGACGGCGGCCTTGCCGAACGCTTCGATCTCCTCCACCCGGCCCAGGGCGCCGATGAGACGGTCGGTCAGCAGTCTGGCGAGCACCGGGGCGATACGGCCCTGCTGCTCGGAGAGATCGGCCGCAGGACCGGCGCCCACCCAGGGGTTGCGGATGACAGCGGCGACGCTGGCCCGCCGGGCCGGCCGCGCGGGCGCCGCGCCGGCCTCGGTGAGGACGACATCGCGGTAGAGCACGAGCTTGCGGAGACCGATGCGTTCGTCAGGACGATCCGAGATGCGCTCTTGCATGCCACAGGACGATAGGCACCTCACTGGTTTCGGTCAAGAGGTCGAGCCCCGGGACTTCCCCGAACCCCCGCCAAGCCGCGGTCCGTCCCTAAGAAGTCACCGTCCACCTGCTGATTTGAATGAAATCTCGGATCGGTTCCCGATGGGTTCGCACCGGACCCTTGACGCTCAAACTGTGCCATGCCTTACTGCTTCTTGCATGCCAGCGACGAAGCTGTCTGCGGACTCAAGGAGTTTCATGTCCAGTCGCCTTCGAACGGGAGCGCAACCAACGCCCCGGACAACGCCGGGAGAAACCGACGCCGAACCCGCCAAGGCCGGCGGGGCGCTCAGCGGGCTCGGCTCGGTGTTCTGGACATCGATCGGCATCTCCACCGTCTTCGTCGCCTGGGCGGTGCTCTTCACGGAGAACCTCAACAAGGTCACCAGCGCCTCGCTGGACTGGGTCACCGCCGGCTTCGGCTGGACCTACCTGGTGGTCACCCTCGCCATCCTGATCTTCCTGGTGTTCCTCGCCGTCAGCCCGGCCGGCGACATCCGGCTCGGCAAGGACACCGACCGCCCCGAGTTCTCCACCCCGACCTGGCTCGCGATGCTCCTCGCCACGGTCATGGGCATCGGACTGATCTCCTACGGCGTCGCCGAACCCATCTCCCACCTCGCGAACCCGCCGCACGGCCTCGCCGAGCCCCACACCCCGGACGCCGCGGTGCGGGCCCTCCAGTACTCCTACTTCGACTGGGGCCTGCACGCCTGGGCCATCTTCGCCGTCTTCGGCCTCGCCATCGCCTACTCCACCCACCGCAAGGGCCGCCGCACCCTCCCCAGCCAACTCTTCGTCCCGCTGCTCGGCGACCGCGTGAACGGGCCGATCGGCAAGGCGATCGACATACTCGCCGTCTTCTCCACGCTGTTCGGCACCACGACGTCCCTGGGGCTCGGCGCCCTCCAGATCAACAACGGCCTGGGCACCCTCTTCGGCATCCCGGTCAACTCGGCGAGCCAGGTGGTGATCATCGCCGCCGTCACCTCGCTCTTCACCATCTCGGCGGTGACCGGGATCAACAAGGGCATCAAGTACCTGAGTCAGGGCAGCACCCTGCTGTCCATCGCCTTCATCGCCTTCATGCTGATCGTCGGCCCCGCCACCTTCATCGCCAACCTGTACGTCGAGTCCGTGGGCCAGTGGGCCAACGACTTCCTGCGGATGAGCCTCCAGGGCACGGCGTTCGGCGGGCTCGAATGGATGCAGCTGTGGACCTACTTCATGATGGCGTGGTGGGTCTCCTGGGGAGCCTTCGTCGGCATCTTCCTCGCCCGCATCTCCCGGGGCCGCACCGTCCGCGGCTTCATCATGGGCGTACTCGTCGTCCCCTGCCTGGCGTTCTTCACCTGGTTCACCGTCTTCGGCGGCACGGCCATGCACATCGACCTGTTCGAGGGCGGCGACATCGCCCGGCAGACCGCGGCCGACCTCAACAGCGCGTTCTTCGCCACCCTCGACCACTTCCCGATCGCCGGCGCCACCTCACTGATCGCCGTCATCCTGATCGTGATGTTCTTCATCACCAGCGCGGACTCCAACACCTACGTCCTGAGCATGATGACCTCCGACGGATCGCTCACCCCGCGCCGTCCGGTCCTCATCCTGTGGGGCGTCATCACCGGAGCCACCGCCGTCGCCCTCATGCTCGCCGGCGGACTGACCGCCCTCCAGAACACCGTCATCGTGACGTCCCTGCCCTTCCTCGTGGTCATCGCCGGTCTGACGGTGTCCTTCTGGAAGGAACTGAACGCGGACCGACAGCACGAGAAGAAGGAAAAGAAGAAGGAGAAGACCGATGTCCCACACTGACGCCCGCCGCGCGCTCATCGAACAGAGCTGGGCCGCCGCCTGGGGGAGAGGAGACGTGGACACCCTCGACACGCTCCTGAGCCCGGCCTACCTGCGGTACGGCCGCGACCCGCGGCCACAGGACCGCGACGCCCTCAAGGCCACCATCCTCGCCACCCGCGCGGCCTTCCCCGACCTGACCACCACCATCGACGACCTGGTGATCGACGGCGACCGCGCGGCGATCCGCTGGCACAGCGACGGCACCCACCTCAACCCGTTCCTCGGCGTCCCCGCCACCCGACGCCGGGTCCACGTCGAGGGCGCCACCTTCGCCCGCTTCGAGGCCGGCCGGATCACCGAGGAGCACGTCACCTGGGACCCGCGGGCGCTGCTCTCGGCGCTCGGCATCATCCCGGTGGGACAGGACTGACGACCACGATGACAAGGAGCACCCCCATGACCACCGTTGCCCAGCAGCCCGGCATCGACGTGATGAAGCAGGTCAACCGGCAGTTCGTCACCGGAGTCACCGTCGTGACCGCGATGGACGGAACCACCCCCAAAGGGCTGGCGGTCAACGCGTTCTCCAGCATCTCCCTCGACCCCGCCACCGTGATGGTGTGCGTCCAGCGCACCTCCGCCACCCACGACTGCCTGTTCCGGGCCGATCACCTCGCGATCAACATCCTCTCCACGGAACAGCTCGACGTCGTCGCCACCTTCGCGGCCAAGTCCGACGACAAGTTCGGAAACCTGGAATGGGAGAGCGGCCCGTACGGCAGCCCGCTCATCGCGCGCAGCAGCGCCCGGATGGAGGTCGAGATCCGCGAACGGCTCCAGGCCAGCACCCACACCGTCTTCATCTGCCGGGTGGTGCACGCGACGGTCGCCGAGCACCAACCGATGGTCTACAGCGCGGGTAAGTTCTTCGACGGTGGCGCGCTCGCGCCGCTGGGATGACCAGCGGGCGGCTCGGGAGACGGAGGACGGGACCGGTGCATCGCGGACAGAGCGAACCGAAGAACGGGTCGATGCAGGCCAGGGTGATCGCCGAGATGCGCAGCCGCATCATCCGGGGCGACATCAGGCCCGGAGCGCCGCTCGCCGAACTCGCCCTGGCGGACGAGTTCGGCGTCAGCCGCACACCGGTGCGCGAAGCACTCAAACAGCTCCAGACCGAGGGGCTGGTCGAAATCCGGCCCCGGGTCGGCACCTTCGTCACCGCCCCGTCCCGCCGGGAGATCACCGAACTCTTCGAGATGAAGCAACTCCTGGAGGGAGCGGCGGCCCGGCTCCTCGCCCAGCGGGGCCGGGTCGCGGAGATCGGCCTGCTGGAACAGAACCTGCGCGAGGCGGACGACGCGGTGGCCCGGGATGACCGGGAGCGGTACGCGGTGCTGGTGCAGGAGTTCCACGACTTGCTCATCGCAGGGGCCGACAACAGCAAGCTGGAGGCGCACTACCGGATGCTGATGAACCAGCTGGCGTACTCCCGGCTGGTCACCACCTCCCTGAGCCAGCCCGGGCGGGCCCGGCAGTCGGACCGCGAGCACCATCTCGTCCTGGAGCTGATCCTGGAGAAGGACGGCGACAGCGCGGAACACGTCATGCGCGAACACGTACGAGCCAGCCGCCGAGCCCTGCTGGCCGGCCTCCCCACCGACGAACCCCACTGATCACCACAGCCACCGCCATCGGAGCGCCGCACGGGCGATGCCCTCCGCCCGACGCAGGGCGCGCCCGTACGCGGTGCCGCCTGGGGCGCGACGCCGTGCCGCGGCCCGGTGCTTCACGCCCTGCGGGGGTGCCCCGCGCCGATTGCCGTCGTGAGTGCCGCGTGGGCCGTCCGGTGCGCCTGGCGGAAGAGGGCGGCGTTGCCGTCGGCGCGGGCGCCGATCGCCGTGTTCCATTCGACGCCTTCCAGCGGGATGCCGCACGCGAACAGGTCGGGCTGCGGTGCTCCGGTCGCGTCCCGGACCCGGCAGGCGGCGCCATCCACGTCCAGCGCGCCGGTCGGGTCCGCCGGGTGGACCCCGCCGGGGCGATGAGCGCGGCCGAGGCCGCCGGAGACCAGCGAGCGGAGCAGCGCGCTGCCGGTGGTGGCCAGATCCGGGCCGGGCAGCCAGGCGTCCAGCAGCGCACCGGCGTGCACCGGCGGCCCGTCGACCGTCGCGGACCGGCCGCTGAACAGCCCCGCGGCACGGTCGCCGGCCACGGTCAGCCCCGCACCCGCGAACTCCACGACCCCGGCCTCCGCCAGCGCGAGAAGTTCCGCGATCCGGGAAGCCGGCGGGCCACTGGCCGTATGCGCGCCGAACGCCCGGAACCACCGCAGCTCCCGCTGCCCGCCCGGGCCCAGCACCCCGGCCGCCGCGATCTTCCGTACCTGCCCCTTCGTCGCGGCGACGGCCGCCGCCGCGGCCTTGAGCGGGCTGTGGTCCGGGTCCCGGGCGGCGGCCAGATCGGCGCGCAGGAATCCCCGCATCCACTCACCCAGCGCCGCACGGTCGGGGAACACCACACCGTCCAGCGGACGGTCCAGCGCCGCCGGGTCGAAGCGGTCCGCCGGGTCGGCGAACGCCTCGGCCAGCAATTCGGCCCACTGCGGCGAACCGTGCTCCACCGCGCCGTACCGGGCCACAAACCGCTCCGGCGACAGCCGCGACATCCCCGGGCGCAGCCGCAGCGCCGTCTCGTACCACGCCGCTCCCGCCTCGCGCGCGATCAGCGGCCACACCTGGGTACGGAAGTCGACACCGCCCGGCTCACCCTCCGTCAGCCGCCGCGTCCGCGCGTCGTCGAAGTGCCGCAGCCGGTGGGCCCGGGGCATCGACCCCGGCGCCTGACCCCGGGCCAGGTACGGAACGCCGCGCCCCGAGCCGGCGATCAGCCGGGGCTCCCTGCCCGACGGCAGATAGCGCAGCGTCCCGTCCCGGCGCTCGGCGAACCGCCCGCCGCGCCCGGTGGTGAGCAGGGTGACCTGGTCGAAGAAGTTCAGCGCCAGCCCCCGCACGAGTACGTCCGTTCCCGGCTCCAGCCGGTCCAGCGCGGCCTCGTGGGGATACCCCGGCGGCAGATGCACCAGCCCGTGCCGGCCGGCGAAGCCGCTCAACTCGCGCTGCTCGCGGCCGGGCACCTGGTCGGTGTGCCCGGTCGCCAGCACCACGGCATCGGCCCGCAGCGCCGGCCCACCGCTCGCCAGCCGGACCCGCAGCCCGCCGCCGGCCACCCGCTCCAGCGCGGTGGCCCGGGTCCGGTGCCGCACCACCCGGACCCCGGCCGGCACCCGCGCCAGCAGCCACTCGTACGCCCACGTCAGATAACGCCCCATCAGCGCCCGGCTCGGATGATCCCACGGCGCCAGGACCGGCTCCCGCCCCGGCGCGTACTCCCGCGACCACTCCAGCAGCCCGGGGCCGGTCAGCACCGGCCCCGCCACCCGCACCGAGGCGTCCGGGAACGCGGTGGCGTGCCCGGCCAGGGTGTTCATCAGCAGCGCGGCCGGCTGGCCGGGCGACCACACCCGGCCCGCCCCCGGCTCACCCGGCTCGACGACGTGCAGGTCGGCGCCGGTCCCCGCCCAGGGTCCGCCGGGGCCCAGGTGGGCGAGCAGCGCGCCCAGCACCGCCAGGCCGCGCGGCCCCGCGCCCAGCACCGCCACCGAGACCACGCCCCGGCCACCGCTCACCTCGGGACGTCCCAGATCTCCGCCAGCACCCGCCGCAGATTGCCGCCCAGCACCGCCGTGATGTCGGCGGCGCTGTAGCCGCGCCGCGCCAGCACCTCGGTGATGCGCGGGAGATCGGCCGGGGTACCCATGCCCTCGGGGTGGATGAGGTCCAGATTGAGATCGTCCCCGACGATCGGGATCTCCGGGTACAGCCGCCGTACCCGCGCCATGCCGGCCTTGGAGTACTTGCGCTCGTCCCCGACATCGGTGCCGACGATGACATGCTCGATCCCGGCCAGCTCCACCAGGTGGTCGATGTTGTCGGCGAACACCTCCGGGTCCGCGCCCCGGGTGAGCCCGGTGGGGGACAGGAAGCCGGACTTGGCGGCCAGCCCGAACACCCCGCCCCGCGCGGCGAGTTCCCGCACCACCTGATCGCTCTTGTTGCGCGGGCTGGCCACCGAACGGGTGAGCCCGGCATGTGTCACCAGCACCGGCTTGCTCGACGCCTCGATGGTCTCCAGCGTGGAGCGCTCACCGGTGTGCGACAGATCGAGGGCGACCCCCAGCTCGTTGCACTCCTTCACCAGCGCCCGCCCGAACCGGCTCAGCCCGCCGTTCGCGCTCTCCCCGCTGCCGTCGGCCGCGTAGTTGCGGTTCTGGTAGGTGAGGCCCATGAAGCGCAGGCCCATCTGGTACAGGGCGTGCAGCCGCCACAGATCCTCACCGACCGGCTTGCTGTCCTCGAACCCGGCGAACCACGCCACCGTTCCCTCGGCGTGCGCCCGGTCCACATCGGCGAGATCGCGCGCCTGGAAGACCCGCCCGCCGGTCTGCGCCAGCCGCCGCTGCCAGCCGGTGATCCCGGCCGCCGCGCCGTCGTAGTCCTGGGAGATGGACACCGCGTGGTTGACGGCGGTGACACCGGAGGCGGCCAGCTTGCCGAGATAGATCTCATCGGCCCAGTTCAGCGGGGTGCAGTCCAGGGCGTTGAAGACCACGCTGGCACGGTGCAGTGCGGCCGGGTCGAAGGCCGGGGCGGGCGCGGTGGACACGGAGACTCCAGGGGGTGGGGTTGGGGGGTTACGAACGCAGGCTCTGGCGCAGCCCCAGGCCGCGCTCCACGAGCACGACGGCCACGACGGACAGCAGGACCAGGCACACCGACAGCGCCGCGATGGACGGATCGCTGCGGTACTCGACGTACTGGAGCACCGCGACCGGCAACGGCCGCACGGTGTGGCCGGAGACGAACAGCGAGATCACCGTCTCGTCGAAGGAGAGCAGAAAGGCGATGATCCCGCCGGAGAACAGCCCGGGACGGATGGCCGGCAGGGTGACCCGGCGGAAGACGGTGAACGGACCGGCGCCGAGCGTACGGGCCGCCTCCTCCGCCCGGGGGTCGGCACCGGCCAGTGCCGCCGACACGGTACGCACCACATACGGGATGGTGACGCCCAGATGCGCCAGGATCAGCCCCCAGTACGTGTCGGTCAGCGGAATCGGCGCGAACAGGATCAGCAGCGCCAGGCCCAGCACGATGTTCGGCACCAGCAGCGGCGACAGGAACGCCGCCTCCACCGCGCCCCGCCCGCGAAAGCGCAGCCTCGACAGCGCCAGCGACGCCGGGACGCCGCAGACCAGCGCCAGCAGCGTGGTCGTCGCGGCGGTCACCGCGCTGACCTTGAGCCCGTCCTGGAAGTCCGGGTTGGCGAACACCTGCCGGTACGGTTCGAGACTGAACCCCTCCGGCGGGAACCGCAGATAGGTGCTGGTGTCGAACGACTCGATGAAGACGATGATCACCGGCGCGAGCAGAAACAGATACAGCACCGTCAGCAGGACGGCCCAGCCGATCCGGGCCGCGAGGCCGGCCTTCATGACGCTCCCCCCGCCCGGCCGGTGATCCTGGCCTCCAGCGCGCGCTGCGCCCACAGATGGAGGGCGACGACCACCCCGAACAGCACCAGCAGCACCACGGACAGCACCGCGGCCACCGGCCAGTTGAGGGAGTTCATCGCCTCGTCGTAGATCTCGGTGGCCAGCACGAAGACCCGGCCGCCGCCGATCAGCCGGGGGGTGACGTACCCGCTGAGACTGAGCACGAAGACCAGCAGCGAGGCGGTGATGACCCCGGGCGCGGTCAGCGGCAGCACCACCCGGCGCAGCACCGACAGGCGGCCCGCGCCGAGTGAGGCGGCGGCGCGCTCCAGTTCGGGATCGAGCCGGCCGAACCCGGCGAGCATCGCCAGGATCGCGAACGGCAGGTAGATCTCGGTGGAGGCGATCACCACCCCCGTCATGTTGTTGGCGAGCCGCACCGGGTCATCGATCACCCCGATGGCCAGCAGCGTCTTGTTGATGACGCCCTGGTTGCCGAGGATCGCCATCCAGCCGAAGGTACGGGCCACCGAGGAGATCAGCAGCGGCGCCACGGCCAGGGCGAACAGCACACTCCGCCAGCGGCTGGTGGTGCGGGCCAGGAAGAGCGCCACCGGATAGGCCAGCAGCAGGGTGAAGACGGTGGTGAGCACGCCCAGTCGCACGGTCTGGCCGATGACGTTCCAGTAGTGGGCGCTGGACAGTACGTCCGTGAAGGTGGACAGGGTGACGGTCTGGAGGATCGCGCCGCCGTCCAGCGGCCGGTTCAGCGCCATGCGCACCACCCACACCAGCGGCAGGGCGTACGTCAGCAGCAGCGCGAGGGCGCCGGGCGCCAGCAGCCACAGGGCCGGGCGGAACCGCCTGGCCCGGGCCGGTGCCGGGGCCGGTGGCGTGGTTGCGGTGGTGGCCGTCGTCACGCGGTGTCCTCGGCCCGGTCGGCCACCAGCCGGGGCGCGGCGGCGTCCCAGCCGATGACGACCTCGGTGCCCGGGCCGAAGGTCTCGCCGGTGCCGGCCGGGCGCTCCACCTCCAGCTCGGGGCCGCCGTCAGCGGTACGTATCCGGTAGGCGATGACCTCTCCGCTGTAGCCGGCCGACAGCACCGTCCCGCGCGGGCCGCCGTCGCTGCCCGTCCCGGCGGAGCGGAGCGTGATCCGGTGCGGGCGCAGCATCACGGTGGCGCTGCCGTGCTCCGGCGCCGCGCCGCCGGTGGCCCGGACGGTGCCGAGGCCGGGCACGGCGACCTCGGCACCGCCGGGGCCCCGGCCGGTGACCGTACCGGTCACCAGGTTGGCGCGGCCGACGAATGCGGCGGTGAACCGTCCCGAGGGCCGCTCGTAGACGTCCTCGGGGGTGCCCAGCTGCTCGATCCGGCCGGCGTTCATCACGGCGACCCGGTCCGCCATGGACAGTGCCTCGCGCTGGTCGTGGGTGACGAACACCGTGGTGATCCGGGTCTCCTGGTGGATCCGGCGGATCTCGTCCCGCATCACACCGCGCAGTTGGGCGTCCAGGTTGGACAGCGGCTCGTCGAGCAGCAGGACGTCCGGCTCGATGACCAGGGCTCTGGCCAGGGCGACGCGCTGCTGCTGGCCGCCGGAGAGCTGGGAGACCCGGCGGTCGCCGAGATGACCCAGCCGCACCAGGTCCAGCGCGCGGGCGACCCGCTCGCGTACCTCGCTCTTGCCGGTCTTGCGCATCTCCAGGCCGAAGGCCACGTTGCGGGCGACATCCAGGTGCGGGAAGAGCGCGTACGACTGGAAGACCACGCCCATGTCCCGGCGGTGGGCCGGCAGCCGGGTGATGTCGCGCCCGCCGACCGCGATGGTGCCGGCGCTCGGTTCGATCAGTCCGGCGATCATCCGCAGCGTGGTGGACTTGCCGCAGCCGGAGGGGCCGAGCACGGCGAGCAGTTCGCCGTGCTCGACGGTCAGGTCCACGCCGGCCACGGCGGCGCCCGCCGTACTACCGCTTCTGCCGGGGAAGACCTTGGTGATCCCGTCCAGCCGCAGATAGCCGTCCCCGGGGGCGGGGGCCGCCGCCCCCGCCGTCCGGTCCGCGACCGCCGGCCCCCGGTCAGCCACCGATGACCTCCTGCTTGATGCGGTCGACCCAGGAGGTGTAGCGGGTGGTCAGCCAGCTCCAGTCGACGGGGATCTGCTTGGCCTGCTGCTCGTCGGAGGCGGTGGTGCGCTCCCGTACCTCGGGGGCGAGTTCGACGTCCTGGTTCACGGGGGCGTAGTAGGCGGCCTCGTCGAACGCCTTCTGGGCCTCGGCGCCGATCGCGTAGTCGATGAACTTCTGCGCGGCCTCGGCGCGGGGGGTGTTGTTGACCAGGTTGATGGTGTTGATCTGGGTCACCGTGCCCTCCTGGGGCAGCACCGGCTCGACGACCCCGCCCGAGGTGTCCTTGTAGTACTGGCCACGGGCGTTCCAGCCGACCGCTACCCCGGCCTCACCGGACTGCACGGCGGTGTAGACGTCGGGTGCGGGCTGCCAGGTCTCCACGCCCGGTGCCAGCTCCTTGAGCCGGTCGATGGCGGGGTCGATGTCCTGCTGGTAGTCGGTGCCCAGGAGGTGGGAGAGCGCGATGATCAGCGCCACGCCGCGGGTGTCGGCGATCGGCATGGCGAGCTTGCCGCGGTACTCCTCGTTCCACAGGTCGTTCCAGCTGGTGGGCGCCGTGTCGATGTTCTCGGTGTTGTAGAGGATCGACAGGCTGTCCAGGGTCAGGCCGGGTCCGAAGCCGTCCTTGCTGCGGGCGCTGTCGACCAGCCGGTCGAGGTTGGGCACCAGCTCCGGGTCGAGGCGGGCGAACAGCCCCTCCTCGTTGGCGGTCGGGGCCACCGAGCTGTCCATCAGCGCGACGTCGGCGGCCGGGCGCGAGGTGCTGGCCCGCAGCTTGGCCAGCACCTCGGCGGAGTTCTGGATCGGTACGTAGGTGACCTTGATGCCGGGGTTGGCGTTCTCGAAGGGCTTGATGACGTGCTCGGTGAACTCGTCCTGGAAGGTTCCGTAGAAGCCCATGAACGTGATGGTGGTGGTGTCACCGTCCTTGGCCGCGGTGTCCGGCGAGGCGCAGGAGGCGGCCAGTACGGCGGTGAGGGCGGCGGCGGTGGTGAGGGCCAGCGGACGGCGTGGGCGAGTGGGCATGACGGGGCTCCGGATGGGGTGACGAGCGGGGGAGGGACGGACGCGGTGGGCGTCCCGGGGACGACGTCCGGCCGTCAGCGGCGGTGTGCCGCCGCGCTCACGGGGGAGCGGAGACCGGACGTCGGGCTACAGGAGCCGCCGGGACAGGAGCGACGGAAGCCCGGGGGCGGCCCACTGACCATGTCCGTCCTCCTTCCGCGAGAATTCGTCCGCATGCTGACCGATGAAATGAGACACCGCGGGGCGAGATGCGTCCCGCTCGTCCGCCACGTGTGTGCCGCCTGAGCAAAGTAGCCCGCTCCGGCCCTCACCGTAAAGCCCTGACCGGCGGAAACGATGCCCGCGCCGGGCTGGTACGGGGGCTTGCCGCCGTCCTGCGGCCGGGCCGTCCTGATGCATCAGGTGGCCGGGTCCCCGGGTCGCGGCACCGGAAAAGGGGACTTTCGGTGCCACCTGATGCATCAGGCTGGCCCCTGCTTTTCGGCCGTCGCGTCCGATAGCCTCCGATGGACCGTCGATTTTGCTCCAACGGTGTCTCGAATATCGAGACGATGTCCAGAAGGTGAGACGCGTGATGCCGGTTCCGGCCTATCGCAGGGTGGCGGACCAACTGCGGCAGCGCATCGCGGCCGGCGAATTCGCCGACGGCCGACGACTGCCCTCCCGCGCGGAACTCTCCCGCCAGTACGGCGTCGGCTCGAACACCGCCGCCGCGGCCGTCCGCCTGCTGGCCGCCGAGGGCACCGTCAAAGGCCGCGCCGGCCGGGGCAGCTATCTGCGGGAACAACCCTCCACCGGGACCATGGCACGCTCCTGGACCAGGGAACGGCTGCTGGGCACCCTCGCGGTCTCCGGCCCGGCCGAGGGCGGGGCGGAGGACGGGGACGGGGACGCGGGCCGGACCGTCCGCAGCACCCCCACCTCGACCACCGAGCCGGCCGCCCCCGCCATCGCCGCCCGGCTCGGCCTCGACCCCGGGGCACAGGTGGTGTGCAGCCGCTACCGGCTCAGCCGCGACGACCTCCCCGCCATGGTCTGCGTCAGCTGGGAGCCGCTGGAGATCACCGGCGGCACCCCCGTATCGCTCCCCGGCGCGGGCCCGATGGCGGGCGAGAGCGTGGTGGCCCGCATGGGATACATCGGCATCCGGGTGACACACTCCACCGAGACCGTCACCGCCCGCCCGTGCACCCGCGAGGAGGCCATCGCCCTGGACCTCACCCCCGGCGCCGCCGTGGCCGCCATCGAACGCACCTACTACGCGGACGCGCTGGCCCTGGAAACCGCCGACCTGGTCGTCCCGGGCGAACGCTTCCGGCTCGCCTACGAGATCCCCGCCAACAGGACAGGCCCCACCGCATGACCACCCCGATACCCACCCCGGACCCCGCCCCCCGCTGGCGCCTGCTGCCGGGCCGCACCGACGGCGAACTCCTCCTCGCCATAGCCGAGTTCGACACCCCCTTCCTGCTCACCGCCTCCCTCTCGCACGGACTGGGATCGAGCGCCCTGGCCCTGGACCGCGGCAAGGCCGGCCCCGACCACGTCGCCGAGTTCCGGCGCTCCGGTGACCGGGTACTGCTCCTGGTCCACAACAAGCACCACCGCGCCGGCGGCGACGCGCCCGCCACCCGGGCCGGCCGCGAAGCCTTCGCCGGCTCCGTACTGTGGAGTGGCCGGATTCTGCGCGAGGAAGGCCCGGCGGCCGTCGTCGACATCACCGCACTCGCCCTCACCGACCTCCACGGCATCGCCGCCCATCTGCGCGAACGCGACCAGGGCGACTACACCGTGGACCCCGCCACCAGCCTCGCCCGGCCCCAGGACGCCTCCGGCGGCCCGCACGGCGTCCGGCTGCCCGCCCTGCTCACCCTGCGCGGCCGGGCCACCGGCGAGGCCGTACGCTCCCTCGCCCCCCTGCCCGACGCCCTCACCCTGGTCCAGCACCTGGAACTGCTGCCGCTGCCCGCCACCTCGCTGCCGGCCCGCCCGTACCACCCGGCATCCGGCGGATACGGCATGGGCCCCCGCGACCACAGCCTGCCCGTGCCCGGCACGGTGGTGCGCCTCCAGCCCCGGTTCCGGCTGGCCGAACCCGACGGCACCCCCCGCCCGGTGGTCTTCCTGGTCGACCCGGCCATCCCCGAGCCGCTGCGCTCCGCCGTCGTCGAGGGCGGAAACTGGTGGCAGGAAGCCTTCGAAGCCGCCGGCCTCCCCGGAGCCTTCCGGGTCGAAACCGCCCCGCCCGACCTCGACCTGAGCGACCCCGCGCACAGCACCGTCTGGTGGGTCCACCGCGACGGCCGCGGCTGGTCCTACGGCCAGACCCTCTCCGACCCGCGCACCGGCGAGGTCCTGCACGGCCGGGTCCGGCTCGGCTCCCAGCGCGTCGCCCAGGTCACCGCGCTCGCCGAAGCCCTCCTCGCCCCCTACGGACAGCCCGACGAGGCAGCACGGCTGGCCGCCGTCGAAGACCTCGTACTGCGCCGCATCCGGCACCTGGCCGCCCACGAGATCGGCCACGCCCTCGGCTTCATGCACAACTTCGCCAGCCACCACCATCCCCGACCGTCCGTCATGGACTACCCCCACCCGCACCTCACCGTCACCCCCGACGGCCGGCTGGACACCACCCGCGCCTACAGCGGGGGCCTCGGCCCGTGGGACCACCACCTGGTCGCCCACGCCTACGGACGATTCCCCGGTGAGGACACCCCCACCGCCCTGGCCCGGCTGCGCCGCGCGGCCACCGACCGGGGCCTGCTGTACACGGCCGACGAGGACGCGAACGGCCCCGATGCCGCCCACGCCGACGCCGTGCCGTGGACGGTGCCGGTCCCCGACCCGTTCGCCGCGCTCGACCAGACCCTGGAGGTACGCCGGGTAGCCCTCGCCGGCTTCTCCCGCGCGGTGCTGCCCCCGGACCGGCAGACCGGCGAACTGGAGGACCGCGCGATCCTCCTCCACCTCTACCACCGCCACCAGCTGACCGCCGTGGCCCGCCTGGTGGCCGGCGTACGGTACGACTACGCGCAGGCCGGCGACGACGGCGCGGCCGGCACCACCCCCGTCCCCGCCGCCGACCAGTGGCGCGCCCTGCGCCGCACCGCCCAACTGCTGGACCCCGCCGTGCTCGCGCTGCCGCCCGCCGTGCTGACCACCCTCACACCCCCGGCCATCCGCTACGACCGCGACCCCGAGGCGCTGCGGGGCCGGGCCGGGCGGGTCTTCGACCCCCTCACGGCGGCGGAGGCCGCCGCCGCCCTGGTCACCGGTGAACTGCTCAAGCCGTCCCTGCTGAACCGGCTGGCCTGGCAGCACGCCGTCGACCCGGAACTCCCCGCCCCCACCGATGTGGTCGCCGCCCTGCTGGCGGCGATCGCTCCGGCGGCCCACGCCCCGGCCGACGGCGTCACCCGGGCACTGCTGGAGACGGCGGCCGGCGTGGTCCACCGGGGACTGCGCGCCCTGCTCGCCGACGAGAGCACCCACGAGGTCGTACGGAACGCCGTCCGGGACCAGCACCCGGCCGCCGCCGACAACTCCCCGCTGCCCGCGCCGCCGTGGATCCCGCCGGGCGCTCCGCTGTGAGCGGCCCGTGGGCCACGGACCGGAAGGAGAACGCCGTCGGCCGGCCCCGTGGCGGGGCCGGCCGACGGCGGCGGTCGGGTGACGTCAGCCGGTCGAGGTGGCGGAGGCGCGGGCCGGGACCGTCAGTGTGGTGCCGTCGGAGAAGGTCACCGTCCGCTCCGCGCCGGCGTAGTTGTGCGCCGTGTAGGTGCGTACACCGTCCTTCTCGAAGACTGCGGCGGTCGGGATGTCGGCCGTCACACCGAGGTTGACCGTGCCCACCGTGGCCAGGGTGTTGATCCAGTGGTAGGTGTGGGCGCGGGTCTCGCCGGCCTCCGGCTCGTACGCGTCACCGTCGGCGTCGTAGGAAGCCTTGGCGGTCTCGGGGTCGGCGAGGGCCTGGAACTCCCACAGCAGGTCGCGCCACTCCTCGAACGGCCCGCCGTTCTGCTCGACCAGGTGCTCCAGATTACGGTGCACGGCCTGCGGGTCGGCGGCCAGATGCAGTGAACCACCGGTGACGGGCAGCACGTTGATGCCGTGGATCTCCTCCGGGTTGGCGGTCCACCAGGTGGCGTAGGCGGCGCCGGAGCCCCAGACCATGCCGACGATCGGGTGGGTGTAGTCGTCGGGGTAGACCGCCTGGTCGGCGTCGAACCAGTACTGGCGGATCGACTCGGCCTCGGTGGTCAGCAGGAAGACGCCCAGATCACGCAGCTGGTCGTCACCGGTGGCCGAACCCCACAGGATGAGGCCGACGCTGAGGTTGATCGACTCCGAGGACGACTCCTGGTTGTTGCCGGCGGCGAAGCCCTGGTGGCCGGAGGCCCAGCTGTGGCCCGCGTACGGGTCGAAGCCCCGCAGGAACGGGTAACGGTCGTCGTCACGCGCCGGGTTGGCGGTGTCGCGGATCAGCTCGTTCACCATGCCGCCCCACGCGGACTGCTCGGCCCACTCGGGGTCGAACTGCGCGACGATCGCGGCGGCCATCACGAAGTAGCTGTAGTGGAAGTGGTGGTCGTTCAGCTCGGTGTCGCTGCCGTAGGACGCCGGATACCCGGTGAGGGTCGACCAGTCGGAGTCGTAGGAGAACTCCGCCGGGCCGCCCACCGTGAACCACTCCTGGAGCCGGTCCTTGATCAGCGTCAGCAGCCGGTCGCGGGAGGCGTCGTCGCCGGCCTGGTCGGCGATCGTGGTGAGCTGGGCGAGCTTGCCGAGCTGCTTGCCGGTCCAGTAGGTGTCGGTGGCGCCCTCGAAGGGATCGGCCGAGCCCAGGACATCGGCGAGGTAGCCGCCGAGACGGCCCTCGTCGATGCCGTCGCTCTCCGGCAGCACCGGCAGCACCCCGGGCACCGACTGGGTGGTGGTGAAGGAGTTGCCTTCGCGGACCTTCAACGCGCCGCGCGGCGAGACGTACTCATGGTCGAGCAGCGCGTCGTCGGTGTGCAGCCACTGGTGGCGGTAGAGCGCCTGGAGGGTCCCGGTCTCCGAACCCTCGCGGGCCTCCGTCTCCAGGGTGTAGGTGGCGCTGACCTCCCCGGCCGCCGGGTCGTAGTTCCAGGACACCTCGGAGCCGGTGACAAAGCTGAAGGCGTACTGACTGTAGGTGTCCAGCGCCTCCCGCTCGGGCAGCAGCGCGACCGAGTAGTAGTCGCTGCCGCCGAGCGCCGCCGTCACCGAGGTGCCGGAGACATTCCAGTCGCTGCCGCTGGGCGCGAACAGCGCGTAGTGGTGGCCGGCGACGGTCACCCCGAGGACGTTGCCGTCGTCGGCGAAGACCTCCGGGGTGCCGTTGGTGATGATCTCCGCGTCCCCGCCGTTCGCCTCCGCGTACACATACGGCAGACCGTGGCCGATGGTGGCCCGCAGTTCGCGGTCGCCGTCGCCCCAGTAGGGGGTGACGGTCCAGTCGGACCAGCCGTCCGCCTTCACATCGGGCGAGTTGAGGCCGGCGACGCTCAGGGTCAGATCGGCGGTGTGCGGGTACTCGTACTGCCGCCCCTCACCGACGATGGCGTGGCCGGTCGGGTAGCCGACCTGGAGACCCTGCGCAACGGCCTGGTAGGTGAGGGGATGCCCGTACATCGGCTGGGAGTACGGGTTGTCGGGGTAGCGCTTGAAGACGAGCGAGGACCACCATTTGTTGGTGGGCACCGGCTGCCCGGCGACCGCGTCGGTGACCTGCGGCAGCACCGGGGTGCCCATGTTGTCGGTGGGACCCTGGGCGCCGGCCGGGCGGGTGTCGGAGTAGCTGCCGCTGCCGACCGGGACCTCGGCGGCTCCGGCGGAGGGGATCACCAGGGCGCCGGTGACGGCTGCCGCCGTAGCCGCTGCCGCGGCCGTCAGTGCGATCCGGCGTCGTCGTCGGCTCACGCGATGCTGGCTCATCTGCTACCTCAAAACGTGGGGGAACACGGGCACCACCGGAAAAGCGCTTCCGGCCCTCGCGAAGCTAGGAGGCGGCCTGACCACCTGTCAACGGAGCCTCTTCCGCCCCGGAACCACACCCCACCCCCAGGACGCCGGGTCCAGCCGCAGGTGGAGGGCGGTTCCCACCCGCTGCTCCCCGGCGGCTGTCCCGGCCGGAACGCCCCGGTGATCAGCGTCGGCTCAGCCGCGCTTAAGCGCTGGTTAAGACGCGGCCCCCGGGTCCTCGGAGCCGAAGCGGCCCCCCATGGCCGTCAGCGGCGGGACCGTCCCGCAGCGCAGCAGCGTGACCCCCATCGGGGTCAGCGAGTGCGTCACCGTCCTGCCGCTGCGGACGCTGCGCACCAGACCCGCGTTGCGCAGCACCGCCGCGTGCTGGCTCGCCGAGGAGGCCAGCACCCCGGCCCGGCAGGCGAGTTCGCTGGTGGTGCCACTGGACTGAAGGGCTTCGAGGACGGCCGCCCGGGCATGCCCGAGCAGCGCGGCCAGCGCCAGCCTGCGATCGGCGGGAGCCTGCTGCCGGCCGTCGTCGGGAATCCGGTGCTCCACCGGATGGACGAGCACGGGTGTGTCGTCGTTGTGCACCAGCGTCACCCCCGTCCGATGGCAGAAGAACGACGGGGCCAGCAGCAGCCCCCGGCCTTCGAGATGGAGATCCCGCTCCACCGGGTACTCGGCCTCCAGCACCCGCCCCCGCCAGCGCATCGACAGCGGCAAGGAGGCCAGCATCGCCGTGCTGCCCTCGCTGAGCACCCGGTCGGCGGCCCGCGCCCTGCTGTGCTGCGCCTGGCCCGAGATCGCCTCCCAGTACGGCTGAACGGCCACCCGGTGATACGCCGTCAACGCCGCCTTGAGGGCGCTCAGCGCGGGCACCCGGCCCCGGCCCAGCTCCCTGATCCACGACGAGGGCGCGCGGTCCTGCGCCAGCGCGGCCATGTCCCGGCCCAGCTCGGCCCGTGGCGTACTCAGGACCCGATCCAGCGCCTCGTCCAGACAAGCATGCGGCGGAGTGAGGAAGTCGGGAAAGTATCCCCGTGGCGGCACCAGCGCGGCGAGCGGCTCCCACGCCCGGGGCAGCCGGGCGCACACCGCCCGCCGCCACTGCTGCAACAAGAGCCCGCCGTCCCGGCGTTGCAGCCGGTGCAGGCTCAGCACGGTCTCCCACATCGGCAGCGGCCCCGCCGCCATCCGGGTACGCCCGAGATCATCCGCCGTGAAATGAATACGGAGCACGTGGTCCCCCCCGCTGCCCATACCGTACGTTCCCCCGTTTATGCCCTTCTTCCCTACCACACCGACGGCGGCGCCAGTCAGCATTCACGCAGGGCTGAAACGAGCGGCGCGCCGGCGGTGCGGCGGGCAGCGTAGGGGTGCAGACAATCTCGGACGACACGAGGGGGACGGCATGCGACTGCGCAAGAGGCTCGTCATGACGGCGGCCACCACGGCACTGGCACTGGGCGGCCTGCTGGGTGCGGGAGTTGCCCCGGCCGGGGCCGCGACGGAAGCGACGCCGACCGCCGGGAGCGGCATCTCGGTGGCCCCGGGCGAGGCGATCGGCTTCAGCGACGTCGGGGCACTGGCCTACAGCTGTGACAGCGGCTACATCTGCTTCTACTCCAAGGCCGATGGACAGGGCAGCAAGTGCCAGTGGAGCTCGGCACTCAACCCGGACACCCGGCCCCAGTGCAGCTGGATGAAGGACGGGACGACAGCCAAGTCCGTCTACAACCGCACCAGTCACCGCTACCACTACTACCTGGACAAGAACTACAAGAACCGGCTCGGCAGCACGCTCAGCGGCAACAAGGGCAACCTCGCCGGCAGCTACACCATCGGCTCGCTGTGCCGGCACGACGCCAAGGGCTGCCCGAACTGACCGGCCCGCGCGTTGCCCCGGCCCGGCGGACGTCAGGGCCGGGGCTTGCGCGCGAACACCCACCGGTTTCCCTCCAGCGCGTCGTTCGACTCGGGGAGCGGCCCGCGTCCGTGCTGCCGGGTGAAGTCGAAGGGGGTACGTACCCGGGTGGACCAGCCCCTGGCCGTCAGGTCGCCGGCGGAGTCGGGCCGGGGCCCCTTGTGGAAGAGCTGGAGCAGGTCGATGCCGATCTGTTCCCGCGTCGCCGTGTACGTGGCGCTGTCGCGGTACTTCAGCAGGTCCTTCTCCACCTTGGCCTCGAAGGCCAGCGCGCTGCCCGCCGTGGTCAGTTGGTCCACCGTGTCGATGAGGCGCCGCTCGGCGGGGCCCGGCAGATAGAACAGCAGCCCCTCGGCCAGCCAGACACTCGGTGCGGCCGGGTCGAAGCCGGCCCGGGTCAGCGCGGTGACCCAGTCGTCGCGCAGATCGGCCGGTACCGGGACCCGCTTCGCCCGCGGGACGGCGGCCGGCAGGTCCGCGAGCACCCGGTCCTTGAACCCCAGCACGCCCGCCCGGTCGATCTCGAAGACCACGCGGTCCGGCGGCCACTCCAGCCGGACCGCGCGGGTGTCCAACCCCGCCCCCAGCAAAACCACTTGGCGGGCACCGGCCCGGACCGACCGGAGCACGAAGTCGTCGAGGACCCTGGTCCGCAGGCCGAAGTAGCGGGCGAACCGCCCCCACAGCGGGTTGCCGTCCCCGTCCGGGACCTGCTCGATGCGCACCGGCCAGCCCGCGCACGCCGGGGCGGCGCGTACGAAGGCTTCCGCGTAGATGTCCTGGGCCAGGCTGTCGTGGCGGTGGGTCTCGATCGCCCGGGAGGCGGCGACCAGCAGGGCGGTCAGACCCACGCCTTCGGCCACGCCTTCCACGTCCAGGTGCTGCGGGGCTGTACCGGCCATATGTCCTCCAAGGGAGCGGGAGTGGGGGAGCGCGAGGTGCCGGCCGGCGCCGGGAGCCCCGTTCATCGGCCGCCACCCTGCGGAAGCAGGACGGGCTTGACCACGCGCCCCGCCTCGCAGTCGCGTTCGGCCTCGTTGATGTCGGCCAGCGGGTAGGTGCGGATCAGTTGGTCGAAGGGGAAGCGTCCGGCCCGCCACAGCCCGGTCAGCCGGGGTATCAGCAGCGCGGGCACGGCGTCCCCCTCGCAGATGTGGCGGATACGGCGGCCCCGGTCCAGCGTGCCCACCTCCAGCCGCAGGGCGGTGTGCAGCCGTGCCACCAGGCCCAGGACACCGGTCGGACGCAGCGCCCGCAGCGCGTCGTTGATGAGCTGGGGTGAGGCCGTGGTGTCCAGCGCGTACCGCGTGCCGCCGTCGGTCAGCCGCCGGATCCGCTCGGGCAGTCCGGTGGCCGTGGCGGGCAGCGGGATCGCGCCGAACCGTTCGGCCAGCGCCAGCCGCCCGGGGTGCCGGTCGACGGCCACGGTCGGCGCGCCGGCGGCGGTGGCCGCCATCACGGCGGCCAGGCCCACCGCTCCCGCGCCGAGAACCGTGAGGGTGTCGCCGGGGCCGGCGCCGAAGGTGTTCAGTACGGCCCCGGCGCCGGTGAGAAAGCCGCAGCCCAGCGGCCCGAGCAGTTCCAGGGGCAGGGTGGGGTCGACCCGGACGGCGTTGCGGGCCGGGACCAGCGCGTACTGCGCGAACGAGGACTGGCCGAACCACCGGGGCGCCAGCGCCGCGCCGCGCCGGTCGGTGAGCCGAGGCGGGTCCTCCGCGCGTCCGCCGAACAGGTTGAGAGCGGCGAAGGAGTCGCAGTAGGCGGGTGCCGCGCCACGGCAGTTCCGGCAGTGTCCGCACGAGTCGAAGCTCAGCACCACAGGGTCACCGACGCCGATCGGGTTGTCCCGGCCGCCGCCGGCCACCACGACCCCGGCCCCCTCATGGCCGAGCACCGCGGGCAGCGGACTGCGGCCGGCCGATCGCCGTACCGCGAGATCGGTGCGGCACATCCCGCAGCCCGCGATCTCGACCAGCAGTTCCCCGGCGGCGGGCTCCGTGGCCAGCGCCACCTCCTCCACCTCGAACGGGGCCCGGTACCCGCGCAGTACGGCCGCCCGAAACCTCATGGCCGGCCCTCCTGCGGGCGGTGGACGACGAACGGCCGGAGGTTGCCGTACAGCCCCCACGGTCCGCCCGCGACGCCGACCCCGCTGTTCCTGACACCGGCGAAGGGCTGGGCGAGGGACAGTTCGGCATGGTGGTTGATCCAGGCCGTGCCGCATTCGAGCCGGCCGGCCACCGCCTCGGCCCGGTCGGGATCGGTGCCCCATACGGAGCCCCCCAGGCCGAAGCCGGTGCCGTTGGCCGCCTCGACGGCCTCGTCGAGGGTCCGGTACGGCAGCACCGGCAGGACCGGCCCGAACTGTTCCCCGGTCACCACCGGGCTGTCGGGCGGGACATCGGTGAGGATGGTGGGGGCGAAGAAGTAGCCGGGACGGTCCAGCCGGTGGCCGCCGGCCGCGGCCCTGGCCCCGTCCGCCAGAGCCTGCCGGGTCACCCGCTCGACCCGGGCCAGCTGGGGGGCGTTGTTGACCGGGCCCAGCCGGGTGTCCGGGTGCAGGCCGGACCCGACGGCGACGGATTTCGCGCGCTGGGCGAGGGCATCGACGACCTCGGCGTGCAGCCGGGCCGGGGCGTAGACGCGTTTGACCGCCATGCAGACCTGTCCGCAGTTGCGGAACGCGGCCCAGAACAGCCGGTCCGCGATCCGGTCCACGTCGACGTCGTCCAGCAGGACGGCGGCGTCGTTGCCGCCCAGTTCCAGGGTGACCCGGGCGAGGGAGGCCGCCGCCGCCCCGGCCACGGCCCGCCCGGTGGGCACCGAGCCGGTGAAGGTGACATGGCGAATGCCCGGGTGGGCGGCGAGGCGGGCGCCGAGGGGCTCGCGGCCGGTGACGACCGTCAGCACGTCCTCCGGCAGGACGGAGGCGATCACGGAGCCGAGCACCGTGGTGGCGAGGGGGGTGAACGGGGAGGGTTTGAGGACGACGGTGTTGCCCGCCGCGAGCGCGGGAGCGAACTTCGCCGCCGCGAGTTGGAGCGGGAAGTTCCACGGCACGATCGCGGCCACCGGCCCCAGCGATCGCCAGCGGATCTCGCTGCGTACGGGGCGGCCGTCGTCGATCCGCCGCGTTCTGGGGGCCAGGTCCGCGAAATAGCGCAGCCTGGCGACCGTACGGGCGACCTCCGCGGACGACTCGGCCAGTGGCTTGCCCTGTTCCCGGGTCAGCAGCCGGGCGAGGCCGTCGCCGGCCCGCTCCACGGCGTCCGCCGCGGCCCGCAACGCGCCGCTGCGGGCGGCTGGGTCGGCGCGCCAGCCGGGCCAGGCCCGGTGGGCCCGGTCGATGACGGCGTCCAACTCGTCCGGCCGCCGGTCGGGAGCCTCGTCGAAGATCTCCCCGCTGGCCGGGTCCACGACGGCGAACCGCGCGGCCCGGCGGCCGGCAACCCCATCGGGCTCGCAGATCGGCATACCGGCGGTCAGCTCACGGCGGCGACGCCGGCCGCGTGCTGCCGGGCGTGCCGGTCCATCTCCGCCCGGAAGGCCGCCACCAGATGCGGCCGGATCCGCCCGGCATTGCGGTCGCCTCCCTCGCAGACCGCCCCGCGCACGCCCACGATGTCCGTCCCGATGCGGGTCAGCGTGCCGAGATCGGCCTCCTTGACACTGCCGGCGAGGGCGGCGAGCAGCCCGGCACCGTGGGCCAGCCGGACGAACTCGGCGCAGACCTCCGGCGGAACGTGGTCGAACAGCCGTGTCCCGTCCTTGACGGCGGTGTCGAGCATGGCGGCGTCGGCGCCGGAGCGGGCCGCGATGTCGGGCAGGGCGAGCGGGTTGACACAGCCGATCCGGTGGGCGTCGGCATAGCCCGAGGCGACGACGAGCGCCCCGGGACGGTGGTCCTTCACCGCCCGGACGACCGCGCGCATGACCTCGATGCCCTGCTCGGGCGTCGTACATCCGTAGAGACCGACCTTGATGTACGTGGCGCCGGAGACGACCGCGCCGAGCGCCGCCTGGGCCACCGTGCCGGGCTTGTACGGGACGTCTCCCACGGTGGCGGAGACCGGTTTGTCCGCCGGGACCGCGTCGCGGATTTCCTTGATGACCCAGGGGAAGTTGGCGCCGAGCGAGCCCTCGTCGGGCTTCTTGACGTCGACGATGTCGAGGTGCTGCGCCGCCGTCGCACAGTCGCGGGCCTCTTCGATGCCGTCCGGGGAGATGAGAAGCAACACGAGGGGTTCCTTCCGCCGGGTCCGCCTGGCCGAGGACAGGGGACAGGGTGCGGATCACCCGGTTCGGGCGCCGCGGCTTCATCATTTCCGCCGCCCGTGATCACCGGTAGAGCGTGCGGAGTTCCCCCCGGGGCGCTCGCGGCCACGGGCGGTGCGCGGCGCGCACCAGGCGTGAAGTGGCCTCCTGGCCTGCCCGGATAGACTTGTGGGCATGGTCGGACCGTCCCGTGGTGAGGTGAGCCCCGGGATGTGGCGGCGCGAGCCGGGTACGGCGGTGCGCCGGGCCGGGCCGCTCCCCGGGCGGGCGGCGGACTCCTTCGCCATCATCCCCGGGTTCCGGATTCCCCCGGTGCCCACCGAGTGGGCGCCGCACTCGCACGCCCTGCACGAACTCGTCTGGGTACGCGGGGGCACGCTCACCTCCCGGGTGGCGGACCGCGTCTTCACCGTGTCGCAGGGGCACGGGCTGTGGATGCCGGCCGGCATGGTGCACGGGGGCCGGGCGACGGCGGGTGCGGAGTTCCACGACGCCTTCTTCGCCCCGGACCGCACCCCGTTCGCGTTCGGGGAACCGAAGACGATCGCGATGACGCCGCTGCTCGAATCGCTGCTGGTCCATCTGTCCCGGGCGGATCTCGACGCGGCGGCCAGGGCGCGGGCGGAGTCGGTCGTGTTCGACGTGCTCCGGCCGGCCGAGCGCCAGTTCGCGTTGCAGTTGCCCGGTGACGCCCGGATCGACGTCATCGCCGAGGCCCTGCTGGACGATCCCGCCGACGGCCGCTCGCTGGAGGAGTGGGCGCGGTCGCTGGGGATCAGTGACCGCACGATCACCCGGGCGTTCCGGCACGCGACGGGTCTGTCGTTCGCGCAGTGGCGGCAGATGCTGCGCGCGCACCGGGCGTTGACGCTGCTCTCCGAGGGCTTCGATGTGATGTCGGTCTCCGACGCGCTCGGTTACGCGCAGCCCAGCTCGTTCATCGCGGCCTTTCGGCGGGTCATGGGAACGACGCCGGGCGCCTTCTTCGCCGCGGCAGACGGGGGCGACGGGGGCGGTGGCATCCCGGGAGATGTCCGGAATCCCGTATCGCGTGTCCAGACCTCCTGATTGTCGACATCGCGAGCGGAATATAACCTGCTCGGAGTTAGGTAACCCTTAGTTGTTGCTCGCCGTGCACGGCGCTGTCCGTGCGCGCGAGAATCCGCCCCCGGCCGGTGACGGCCGGACGGAGGGTGCCGCGCTCCTTGCCCCTCCGACCGTCCGGACCACTCCATGCTCACAAGCCCCTTCCGGCGCGCCGGTCACCCCGTGACCGACCCCGCCGCGCCGGTCGCCGCCCTCAACGGCCATGACCTGGTGCTGCGGTACGGCGGCACCCCGGTCGTCCACGGCGCCTCGCTGGCCCTGGAACCCGGCCGCGCGACCGCCCTGGTGGGGCCGAACGGCAGCGGGAAGTCCACCCTGCTGCGCGCACTCGCACGACTGCACCGGGTGGACGGCGGCCGGGTGACACTCGGCACCCCCAACGGGCCCGCCGAGCGCGACACGGCCCTGCTCAGCGCCCGCGGGTTCGCCCGCGAGGTCACGCTGTTCTCCCAGTCCAGGCCCACACCCCAGGGGCTGACGGTCGCCGAGGTCGTGGCGTTCGGACGCCACCCCTACCGGAGGGGCTTCGCCGGACCGACCGCCGAGGACCGCCGCGCGATCGAGCACGCCATGGGCGTCACCGGCGTACGGGACATGGCCGGCCGGCCGGTCGGCGAACTCTCCGGCGGAGAGATGCAGCGGGTCTGGCTCGCGGCCTGCCTGGCCCAGAACACCGGCGTCGTCCTGCTGGACGAGCCGACCAACCACCTCGACCTGCGCTACCAGATCGAAACGCTCGACCTGGTGCGCGACCTCGTCGGGGAACACGGCATCGCGGTCGGCATCGTGCTGCACGACCTCGACCAGGCGGCCCGCGTCGCGGACACCCTGGTCCTGATGCGCTCCGGCCGCGTGCACGCGGCCGGCCCACCCGCCGACGTGCTCACCGCCCGGAACATCGGCGAGGTCTACGAGATCCGGGTCGAGGTCGGCGTCGACCCCCGCACCGGCCGGCTCCGGATCGACCCGCTCGGCCGGCACCCCGCCTGAGGCGGCGCCCGCGCCACCACACCCCACCCACCACATCGCCGGGCATCTCAGCCACGATGCGCGTCTCATCGCAGGAAAGAGGATTTTTCATGAACCGTGCCCGTCGCCTGGCGGCATCGGCCACCACCGGGCTCATCGTGCTCGCCGCAACGGCCTGCGGCACCACCGACGTCGACAAGGGCGACACCGGCGGCAACGCCGACGCCCCGCCCGCGTCGCAGAGCTGCGCCGAGGACAGCACGACCACCTCCACGGACCCGGTCTCCCTCACCGACGGCGTCGGCCGGCAGGTGCGGCTCGACAAGCCCGCCGAACGGATCGCCGTCCTCGAATGGCAGCAGATCGAGGACGCCCTGACCCTGTGCGTCACCCCCGTAGCGGTCTCCGACGCGGACGGCTACCGCACCTGGGTCAGCGCAGAGGAACTGCCCGACGGGGTCACCGACATCGGCACCCGGGGGGAGCCCGACCTCGACACCCTCTACGCGGCCGACCCCGACCTCATCGTCGTGGAGGCGTTCGACGCCGACGACGAGACCATCGCGCGGCTGGAGAAGCGAGGCGTCCCGGTGATGGCCACCCGGGGCGCGAACCCCGAGGACCCGATCGGCAACATGCGGGAGGTGTTCAGCATGATCGGCGAGGCGACGGGGCGCACCGAGCGGGCCGGCCAGGTACTCCAGGAGTTCGACGAACACCTCGCGACGGCCAAGCAGCAGGTCACCGACGCCGAGCTGCCGACCAGGGACTTCCTGTTCTTCGACGGCTGGCTCCAGGGCGGCAACCTCACCGTCCGCCCCTACAGCAAGGGCGCCCTGTTCACCGAGATCGGCGAAGAGCTCGGCCTGAACCCCGTGTGGAGCGAGGACATCAACAGCGCCCACGGCGACGGCGGCGTCAACGCCTCCTACGGCCTCGCGCAGACCGACATCGAGGGCCTCACCGCCGTGGGACACGCCAACCTCTTCTACGCCAACGACGAAGGCGTCGGGGGGTACGTCGAAGCGCTGGAGAAGAACCCGCTCTGGCAGACCATGCCGGCCGTGCAGGAGGGCCGCGCACACGCCTTCCCCGCCCGGGTGTGGGGCGCCGGCGGTCCGCGCTCCTGCGCGCAGGCGATCGACGCGTACGTCGACGTACTCGACCAGAGGTGAGCACAGCACGCACCTCGGCACCCCCGGTGGAAACGCCGCCCCGCACCGAGCGCGGCGGCGCTCCCACCGGGGTGGCCGTCCTGGCACTCCTGCTGGCGCTGACCGCCCTGGTGGGCCTGTGGCACCTGACGCAGGGCACCTCGGGCGTCGGCGCCGGCGACCTGCTGCGGTACCTCGCCGGGGAACGCCGGAACACCGGCGCGACACCGGTCGGCGAGATCCTCGTCGGCTCCCGGCTGCCACGGCTGCTCGCGGGCGTGGCGGTCGGGCTGGCCCTCGGCTGCGCCGGCGCGCTGCTGCAATCCGTCACCCACAACGCACTCGCCTCCCCCGACACCCTCGCCGTCACGGCCGGGGCCCACCTCACCCTGTCGCTCGTCGCGGCCTTCGGTCTCGCCGTCCCGCTGTGGGCGTCGGGCGCCGTGGCCTTCGCCGGCGGCCTGGCGGCGGCGGCACTCGTGCTGCTCCTCGCCGGCCGGGCCGCGGGCACGGCCGGCACCCGGCTGATCCTCGCCGGATCGGCCACGGCGATGGCCCTCCAGGCGGCGACCTCGATGCTCCTCATCCTCTTCAACCAGAACACCACCGGGCTCTTCGCCTGGGGGAGCGGCTCGCTCGCCCAACTGAACATCGACGCCTCGACGCGCGCCCTCCCGCTGATCGCCGTGGTGCTGTGCGTCGCCCTGGCGCTGTCCCGGCGGCTGGACGTGATGAACCTCGGCGACGACGCCGCCGCCACCCTCGGCGTGCCGATCCGCGCCACCCGGCTGACCGCCGTGCTCTGCGCGGTGCTCCTGACCAGCACGGCGGTGACCCTCGCCGGCCCGATCGCCTTCGTCGGCCTCGGCGCCCCCGTACTGGCCCGGCTGGTCGCGGGACGGGTCCGGGCGCTGCGCCGGCACCTGTTCCTGGTACCGGCCGCCGGGCTGCTCGGCGCGCTGCTCATCCTGCTCGCGGACGCGACGCTGCGCGCGGTGCGGGGCGCGGACGGCGCCGCCGCCATTCCCACCGGCGTGCCCACCGCGCTGCTCGGCTCCGTGGTGATCGTGGTCCTCGCCCTGCGGCTCCGCGACACCGGCGGGCTCCGGCAACCCCCGCACGTACGGGTCGCCGCACGGTCGCGCCGCGCGTTCCTCCTCGTCGTGCTCGGCGCGGTGATCCTCCTGGCCGGGGCCGCCCTGGTGGCGCTCCTGGCGGGCAGCCTGTGGCTGCGGACCGGGGACATCGCGCTCTGGGCCCGAGGCGACGCCCCCGCCCTGATCGGGCAGGCGCTGGAGGACCGGGTCCCGAGGGTGCTCGCCGCCGTCCTCGCGGGCGCGGCACTGGGACTGGCCGGCTGCGCCGTACAGAGCGCGGTACGCAACCCGCTGGCCGAGCCGGGGGTGCTCGGCATCACGGCGGGCGCCGGACTCGGCGCGGCGGCCGTCGTCACCTCCGGTCTGTCCGGCGGACGGCCGCTGCTCATCGCGACCGCCGTCGCGACGGGGCTCGCCACCTTCGCGCTGATCGCCCTGCTGTCGTGGCGCGGCGGCTTCCTCCCCGACCGGTTCGTCCTGATCGGCATCGGCTGCGGGTACGGCCTCAGCGCCATCACCACCTTTCTGCTGCTGCGCGCCGACCCGTACCACACGCCCCGGATCTTCACCTGGCTCTCCGGCACGACGTACGGGCGCACGCTGCCGGACGTCGTACCGGTGGCGGTGGCCCTGGCGCTCGCCCTCCCGGTGCTGCTCGCCATGCGCCACCAGCTCGACCTGCTCGCCGTCGACGAGGACACCCCGCGCATCGTCGGCGTACGGCCGGCCCGTACCCGCTTCGCCGCCCTGTCGATCGCCGCCGTGCTCGCGGCGCTCAGCGTGATCGCCGTGGGTGTCGTGGGCTTTGTGGGCCTCGTCGCCCCGCACCTCGCCCGGTCACTGGTGGGCGCCCGGCACGGCCGGGCGATCCCGGTCGCGATGCTGCTCGGCGCGCTGCTGGTCTGTGTGGCCGACACCCTCGGCCGCACGCTCGTCGCACCCGCCCAGATCCCGGCGGGCCTCATGATCGCGCTGGTGGGCGGCCCCTACTTCATCTGGATGCTCCGCCGGTCCCGCGCATGACCCTCCCTCCGACCCATCAGGAGCCATCGTGCAGAGCACCGTCATCCCGTTCGAGCAAGGCACGCCGCCGACGCCCCTGAGCCGGCTCGCGCCCCACGAGGTGTGGCAGCGCTGGCAGTCGGCCGACCGCTCCGCGCACACCCCCCACATCGTGGCCGTCACGGGTGACGACGAGGAGAGCTGGGCCGCGGCGGCGCTCGTGACGAGCCGCCCGCACACCTCCTACCTGAAGATCGTCGACGCCGTGGGCGAGGTGCCCGCGGCCGTCCGGGCCGTCGTCGCCCACGCCCGCGGCCGGGAACTCGCGCAGGTCAAGTGGGAAGGCTGGACGGTGCGCCCCGAGGACGCCGCCGCCACCGGCTTCACCGCGTTGCGTCCGCCGCTCACGCGGGCCGCGGACGAGGCCGGGCCGGCCGCCGGCTACGTCCGCTGGCTGGGCGACGGCACGGGCACCGAACCGCCGTACTACCACCAGAGCACGTACTTCTCGTGCGGCGCCGTCACCGCCCTGGTCGCCCAGGCGCACGCGGGGACCCGGCCGGCACCGGCACTCGACCGGGACACCGAGCTGACGTTGTGGCGGGAGGCGACCAACTTCCCGGCCTGCGAACCCGTCGGACTGGGTGTCGCCGTCCGCCGGGCGTGGCCGACCTCCCCGGTCACGGTCCACCTCGACGTGGACCGCCCCGTTCTGCTCGACCACCTCTCCGAGAGCGAGCAGGAGTGGCGCGCCCACCTCCAGCGCATGTCTCGCGGGGAAGCCGGCCGCATCGGCGTGCCGATCGTCCCGCATCGCCTCCCGGTGGCCGCGATCCGGAGCGCGATCGACCGACGGGAGCACGTACTGCTCCTGGTCTCGCTCGCCGGGATGCAGGGCTTCGACGTACCGCACTGGGTGCTCTGTCACGGCACTGTTCCCGGTGCTGTTGTGATCGAGGACCCGTGGGCCAACGCGGCCACGGGCGACACCTGGCTGGACGCCCACCTGCTGCCCGTCCCCGACTGCTCACTCGACACGATGTCGGCCATCCCGCCCGACCCGTTCCACGGCGCCGTGACCATCGGCCGCCCGCAGCCCTCGATGGTCTGAAGAAGCCGGCGGCGGCATTGACCTTGGGCCATCGGAGTTTCACTATAGTGAAATTCTTTCAGGTGCTGATCACTTCAGATCGCCACCGCAGCCATCCGCATGGAGGTCGATGTGACCGAACGCGCAGACCAATCCCTATCTCTACTGAACGGGATGAGCCGCCGTCGGCTGCTCACCGGGGCAGCGACCATCGCTGCCGCGACGGCCGCCGGCACGCTCGGCACCGCGGGACGGTCCCATGCCGCCGAGACCTGGGAGACCGTGCTCGGCACGGACTCGTTCGCCGGCTACCCGAGCCTGGAGGCGAACTGGAACTACCGCTACCCCTGGGGCCCGGACCACAACGGCAGCGCCCGCATGTACGCCAGTACCACCGACCACGACCACGTCTACCTCTCCGGCGACGGCGTGCTGACGCTGCGCGCCGCCCGCGTCACCGGGGACGAGGGCACCAGCGCCTCCCCGCCCCATCTGCCGATCCGCTACCACTCGGGCGCGATCCACGCCAAGCACCGGATCACGATCACCGACCAGTTCCCCGACTACGAGGTCGGCGGCGAGTTCCAGGTGCCGAGCGCCCCCGGCACCTGGCCGGCCTTCTGGCTGAACGGGGTCGACAGCTGGCCGCCGGAGAGCGACATCGTGGAGTTCATGGGCGACAACCGCAACTGGTTCAACACCTGGCGCACCGCCTCGGACGTGGCGCGCACCATCGTCCCGGTCTCCTCACCCGGCAACTGGCACAAGTACCAGGCGTGGATCACCAAGGTCAACGCCACCGACGTGGACATCCACTACTACCTGGACGGCACCTGGACCGCCGTACACCGCGGCACCGGCTTCGTCGGCAAGCCGCTCCAGCTGATCTGCAACCTCCAGATGGAGGGCCCGTCCGGAGACTCCGGCCCGACCACCGACACCTATTACCGGGCCCGCAACGTCTCCATCGGCCGCACCAGAATCAGTTGACCCCCGCCCTGTCGCGCCGCACCGGGACAACCCACCGGACGGCGGGCGGCGGCCAACCCGTTGAAAGCGGCCCGGGGCGGGTGCCCCCACCACCATCGGTACGTACCACCAGTACCGTCCGGTCCGGACTGGACAACTTCCGGGTGCGCAAGTAGAACGCGTGGTGTCACCGCTCCGCACGCGCCGTCGTCCGAGGGGTCCTGCCATGCCGCACTCATCCGCTTCCGCATCCGAGTCCCGGTCCCCGGCGGGCCGGCCCCCGGGGCCGCCCGTGTTCAGCCGGCGCCGCCTCCTGGAGGGGGGCGCCGCCGGCTTCGGCGCCCTCGCCCTGGGCGCCCTCCCCGGAACCGCCGCCCGAGCCGCCACCCCGGCCACCACCCACGCCGCCTATCCGGAGTGGAACAACAACATCGCCGTCTTCGACATCGGCTCCGAGCCGCCGCACACCACGCTCATGCCGTACGCGGACGTCGGCCAGTCACTGGCCGGGGACAGGACCCGCTCGCCGTGGCGGCTCGACCTGGACGGGCCGTGGCGGTTCGCCTGCTCCGACCGGCCGCAGGACCGCGATCCCGGGTTCCACCGTACCGACCTCGACGACAGCTCCTGGGACACCATCGCGGTGCCGTCCTGCTGGCAACTGCACGGCTACGACCGCCCGATCTATGTCAACATCACCTATCCGTGGTGGGGCCCCAACGGCCTGGGCGAGGAGGCGCAGCCGCCCTTCGCACCGACCCGCTACAACCCCGTCGGCCAATACCGCCGCACCTTCACCCTTCCGCGCGACTGGACGGGACGGCAGACGTTCCTGCACTTCGAAGGCGTCAAGTCCGCCCACTACGTCTGGGTCAACGGCGAGCCGGTGGGCTATCGCGAGGACTCCTACACCGCCGCCGAATACGACATCACCCCGTACCTCACGCCCGGCACCAACCAGATCGCCGTCGAGGTCTACCGCTACTCCGACGGCGACTGGCTGGAGGACCAGGACATGATCCGGCTGAGCGGGATCTTCCGCTCGGTCTACCTCTTCTCCACACCCGTCGTCCACCTGCGCGACTTCACCCTCGACACCCCGCTCGGCGAGGACCACACCACCGCCGAACTCTCCGTCACCGCCGCCGTCCGCGCCTACGATGCCGCCGGCGCCACCGGCCGCTACACCGTCGAGACCCAGCTCTACGACGACCGGGGCCGGGCCGTCTGGCAGCGCCCGCTGAGCCGGCCGGTTGACCTCGGCTCCGCCCCGGCCGGCCAGGACGTCACCGTCCGGGCGGCCAAGTCCGTGCCGGAGCCGAAGCTGTGGTCCGCCGAGCACCCCTACCTCTACACGGCCGTGCTGCGGCTGCGCGACCCGGCGGGCAGGGTGACCGAGATCCTCTCGCACCGGGTCGGCCTGCGCGAATTCGCGATCAAGGACGGCCTGATGCGCATCAACGGCCGCCCCGTCTCCCTCCGCGGCACCAACCGGCACGAGATGCACCCGGAGCGGGGCATGTCCCTCACCCGCGCCGACATGGTGCGGGACATCGGGATCATCAAGCGGATGAACATGAACACCGTCCGCACCTCGCACTACCCCGACAATCCGCTGTGGCTGGAACTCGCCGACGAGTACGGCCTGTACGTGGTGGACGAGACCAACCTGGAGACACACGCCATCAGGGGTGAGTACCCCGGCAATCACCCCGACTGGACCCTGGCGTGCGTGGCCCGCGCCCGGAACATGGTCCACCGCGACAAGAACCACCCCTCCGTCGTCATCTGGTCACTCGGCAACGAGGCCGGCACCGGCAGCACCTTCGTCGCCATGCACGACTGGATCCGATCCCACGACCCCAGCCGCGTCATCCAGTACGAGGGCGACGACCGCCCCGGAATCAGCGACATCCGCTCCGAGATGTACACCAGCCCCGCCGGCATCGAGCGCCGGGCGCAGGACACCGGGGACACCAGGCCGTACGTCCTGATCGAGTACTCCCACGCGATGGGCAACTCGAACGGCAACTTCAAGAAGTACTGGGACATCATCCGCCGCCACGACGTGCTCCAGGGCGGCTGGATCTGGGAATTCGCCGACCAGGCCCTCACCTGGCCCACCCCGGCGCGCATCCTGCTCACCGAGAGCGGACCCGCCGCTCTCCACGGAGAGATCCTTGCCCCCGCCGGAACCTTCGACCGCGCCACGGGAATCAGGGGCGGCACCGTGTTCGCCCGCGACACCGCCCTCGACATCACCGGCTCCCTGACGCTGGAGGCGTGGATCACCCCGCACTTCACCGGCAACCACCAGCCGATCCTCGCCAAGGGCGACACCCAGTACGCCCTGAAGCAGACCAACCAGCACCTGGAGTTCTTCATCCACGCCGCCGGCCAGTGGATCACCGCCCGCTGGGCGCCGCCGGCGGACGGCTGGACCGGCCGGGAACACCACATCGCGGGGGTCTTCGACGCCTCGGCCGGCACGCTCACCCTCCATGTCGACGGCGAGGTGAAGGCCACCCAGACCACCACGCTGCGCCCGGCCGACAACACCGCGCCGCTCGCGCTCGCCACCGACGCCGACAACTGGACCCGGGAGTTCAGCGGCACCATCGCACGAGCGCACGTCTACGCCCGCGCGCTCACCGCGACCGAACTCGCCTCGGACCGGCGGGGCCCGGGCGACGACGGCGTACGGTTCTGGTTCGACGCCGCCGACGCCGGGTACACCGAACGGCGCCCGAAGGAGCGGACCTTCCTCGCCTACGGCGGCGACTGGGGCGACTTCCCCAACGACGGGAACTTCTCCGGCGACGGCATCGTCCTCGCCGACCGCGCCCTCACCGCCAAGGTCGCGGAGATCAAGCGGATCCACCAGGCCATCGACGCCGCCCCGGCCGACGGCGCCGACACCCTGACCACCGGCACGATCACCCTCACCAACGAGTACCTCTTCACCAACCTCCGCGAATTCCGGGGCAGCTGGGCCCTCATTGCCGACGGCGAAACCGTGCAGCACGGCCGGCTGACCCGTACCCAGCTGGATCTCCCGCCGCTGTCCGGCAAGGACATCACCATCCCCTTCAGCAGACCGCGCAACCCGGCGCCGGGCACCGAGTACTTCCTGCGGCTGTCGTTCACCCTCAAGGAGCCCACCCCCTGGGCCGACACCGGCTTCGAGGTGGCCGCGCAGCAGCTCGCCGTCGACGCCGGCAGCCCGGCCGTGCGCGCACAGCCCCTGCACTCGGTGCCGGCCCTGCGCCACGACGACCGCGACGCGTCCATCGTCGTGACCGGCGAGGGCTTCTCCGTCACCCTGGACAAGCTCAGCGGCGTCATCACCTCCTACGAGGCCGGCGGAGCCCGGCTGATCGACTCGGGGCCCGCACCGAACTTCTGGCGGGCGCCGACCGACAACGACAAGGGAAACGGACAGCACACCCGCAACCAGACCTGGCGCGACGCCGGCGCCCGCCGGAAGGTGACGGAGGTGCGCGCGCTCCCGCTGAGCGACCGGGCCGTCGAGATCACCGTCACCGGCACCCTGCCCACCACCGTCGAGTCCGCCTACACCACGGTGTACACCATCTTCGGCAACGGCGAGATCAAAATCGACAACACGCTGCGCCCCGGCGCCGCCACCCTGCCCTACCTCCCGGAGGTCGGCACCATCCTCTTCCTCCCCGGCCGCCTGGAGCACCTGCACTACTACGGCCGCGGCCCGCAGGAGAACCACTGGGACCGCAACAACGGCACCGACGTGGGCCGTTACTCCGGCACCGTCTCCGGCCAGTGGGCCCCCTACAGCCGCCCCCAGGAGAACGGCAACAAGACCGACATCCGCTGGGTCGCCCTGACCGACCGCCGGGGCAGCGGACTGCTGGTCTGCGGCGAACCGCTGCTGGAGTTCAACGCCTCGCACCACACCCCCGAGGACCTGTCCCTGGGCCGCCGCCACGACTACCAGCTCGACCCCCGCGAGGAGATCGTCCTGCGGCTGAACCACCGCCAGATGGGCGTCGGCGGCGACAACAGCTGGGGCGCGCACACCCACGACGAGTACAAGCTGCTCACCCACCGCGACTACACCTACACCTACCGGCTCCGCCCTCTGCCGAACGTCACCGAAGCCACCGCCCTGTTCCGTCGCCCGACAGCGACGAGCTAGGAGCGGCTGACACATCCGCCGGTCCGCCGCCGTCACCGGCGGCGGACCGGCCGCTACCGGGGGTCGCTGACGGACCGCTGCACCCCCGAACGTACGCCCCCGGCCGACCTGGACGAAGCAAGGCGGGCGAGAGCGGCGTTGGCCCTGAACAGCGCCGGAACGAGCAGGTAGGCGGCTATCGGGACGACGATCGCGGTGAGGATCAGGGTGCGCAGCGCGAGCGGCAGGTTCGCCGTGGGCGGACCGATCATCGCGAACACGACTGTGATCGTGGGGTAGACGGCCAGCCACGTGATCAGCGCCCGGCGATGCACGGACGGAGCCGCCGGTGCGGGGGCGGGGGTGGGGGTGGTCATGGGATGTTCTCCGGTGTGCAGGAGGAAAGAGGAAAGGGGAAGCCGCCGCTTCAGGAACCCAGCGCGGCGCGACCGGCGGCGAAGAACCGGGCCTCGCGGGCCACACGGGCGCCGAGATGTTCGGCGGTGGCGATGTCCGACGTGTGGATGGCCTCCGGGCCGGCGTCGTTCGGGCTCTGGCCGCCCACCCCGGCGAAGTAGCCGAGGCGGTTGAGATCGTTCTCACTGCCGGTGGTCGAGCCCCAGCCGGGCAGCAGTCCCAGGCCGACCCAGTGCATGCCGTGCTGGGCGGCCAGGGTGGCGAAGTAGCCCAGCGTGGAGGACTTGTCGCCGGACTTGCCACCGGAGTGGGTGAACCCGGCGGCCAGCTTCCCGGCCCACGACTGGGCGGCCCAGCGCTTGGCACCGGCTTCGGCAAAGGCGTGGAAGGCCGCCGAGGCGGTGCCCATGTAGGTGGGCGAGCCGAAGACGATCGCGTCCGCGGCGTCGAGCTGGGCCCACCGCTCGTCCGTGATCCTGTCGACCGGGACGGACACGGTATCGGCGCCGGTGGAGGCGGCGCCCCGGGCGACCGCTTCGGCGAGCACGGCAGTGTGTCCGAACCCGGAGTGGAAAGCGATGACAACGCTGGGTCGGATCGAAGAAGACATGATGGTTCTGCTCCTGGACATGAGGTCATCCGGCGTACGTCCACCACGGTGCCCCGGCCGCGCGCGGCGGAACAGGGACAGATCCCTCCCCGGCTCCGCCCTCCCCGGCCGCCGGGCGGGCCGGGGAAGGGGGGAGGGTTTTCTCCCCCTGACACGGCGATCCTCCGATGCGAGACTGAAGGACATGAACCGCGATCGTCACCGCCACGACTTGGGAGATTTCCTCAGGGCCCGCCGGGCCGAGGTCACCCCCGAAGCCGTCGGTCTGCCCGAGGGCGGTTCTCGTCGGGTCGCCGGACTGCGCCGCGAGGAGGTCGCGGTGCTGGCCTCCATCAGTACGGACTACTACGCGCGGCTCGAACAGGGCCGCATCGCGGCCTCACCCGCGGTTCTGGCCTCGCTCGCCCGGGTGCTGCGCCTCGACCACGACCAGCGCACGTACCTGTACGAGCTCGCGGCCGGGGCCGGCCACCGGCCCCCGCCCCGCCTCCTCGCGGGCCCCACGGTGCAGCCGCAGGTCCGGCACCTGCTCGACGCCATGACCTACGCCCCCGCCTGGGCCTTCGGACCACGGACCGAGATCGTCGCCTGGAACGCCATGGCCGCCGCGCTGGTCACCGACTTCGCCGAGATCCCCCCGCCGGAGCGCTACTACATCAGGCTGCTGGTCACCGACCCGGCGATGCGCGATCTGTACGCGGACTGGGAAGGCGTCACCCGGCTCGGCATCGCCCAGCTGCGGATGCACAACGCGGCCCATCCGGACGACGCGCGGCTGGCCGGGCTCGTGGATGAACTCTCGGCCCGTGACGCACAGTTCCGGGAATGGTGGGCAGCCCACGACGTCGCCGCACGGGGAACCGGCACCAAGCGGCTGCGGCATCCGGTCGTGGGTGATCTGGACCTGGACTGGAGCGTGGTCACCTGGGGAGCCGATCCCGACCTCCAGCTCATTGTCTGGACCGCGCCGCCGGGCACCGTGTCCTACGACCGGCTGCGCCTGCTGGCCTCCTGGGCCGCGGCCCCGGCCCACGCCATCAGCGGCCGCCTGCCCTGACCTCCCGGAAACGACGGCTCCCGGGAATCGGTCACCCGGGCCGGCCGCCTCGGCGGGCGGTCCGTGGCCCGGGCAGTCACCGGCGGGCCCATGCCTCGGCCGGCAGCCGGTAGGAACGCACCCGGTCGGCGTGGTCGTGGGTGATGGTGGTGATCAGCAGTTCGTTCGCGCCGGTCGCCCGGCGCAGGACGTCCAGCTGTCCGGTGACCTCGTGCGGTGCGCCGGTGAACTGGGTGTCCACCCGGTCCGCGACCAGCCGCCGCTCCTCCTCGGTCCAGGGCAGCGCGCCCGCCTCCTCGGCCATCGCCCTGGTCATGACCGGTATCCCCATCGCCCTGTCCCTCGGCGTGCCCGCCGGCACCTTCCTCGGCGACGCCATCGGCTGGCGCTACGCCTTCGGGCTCATGTCGGTGCTCACCGCCGGCCTGCTGGTGTGGATCCTCGCTCTGGTCCCGGACCATCCCGGCCGGCCGGCGAACGCACCCCGGTCCTCGGCGCGCTGAACATCACCGGCGTGCGCCCCGTCCTGTTCGTCACCCTGGTCTTCGTCCTGTCCCACACCGTCCTGTACACCTACACCGCCACCTTCCTGGACCGTCTGGGGCTGGAGGGCTCCACCGGTCCGATCCTGCTGGTCTTCGGCATCGCCTCGATCGTCAGCGTCGTGATCACCGGCCAGCACATCGACCGCAGGCCGCGCGCCCTGACCTTCGTCAGCATCATCCTGGTCGCCGTGGCCGCCGCCATCCTGGCCGTGCTCGCCGACAGCACCCCCCTCGTGTACCTCGCCGTCGTGCTGTGGGGCCTGGGCTGGGGCGGCGCTCCCACCCTGCTCCAGACCGCGGCGATCGATGTCGGGGGCGATGCGGCGCAGGCCATGCTGGGCACCCTGTGGAACGCCGCGATGGCCGCCGGCGGCGTGGTCGGCGGTGTCCTGCTGAGCGCCTTCGGCTCCCAGTCCTTCCCCTGGAGCGTGCTGATCCTGCTGGTACCGGTCACCGCGGCGGTGGTCCTCTCCCACCAGGGCTTCCCCAGCCGCCGCGCCGGGGTCGCCTCATGAGCGCCGCGCACGCCCCGGAGGCCGGCCCCGGTCTGCGACCCGGGCCGGCCACGCCGGGAACGCCCCGACGCCCTGACCGGTGCTGTCGTCCCACCGATCCACCGGACCTTCGACGTTCAGCCGGCGGCCTGCGCGTCGGGTACGAGCACGGCCGCTGCGGCAACCCCGCCAGGACCGCCCTGGAGGTGCGCGCCCGCCCGGCTCCGCACCCTGTGCCCTGATCGGTCATCACGGACCAACTGGCCTACCTGCGCCAGGCGTTGGACCGTATGAGGTGACGCTGCCCCCGCGCGAAGGGCAGCCGTCGCCGAATCTGCCGGGTTCCGGGAGTGGTGTTGACGCGGCCGGGGGCCAATGCTCAACTACGGGGGTGAACTTCCCGCTGGCACTGGTCACGCGCGACCACATCGACTTCTGCCGGGTGTGTTCCGCCGCCTGTCGCGCCTGTCGCGCCTAGGCCCGCCGGACACCCCCCGCCCACGGCCGCCGGCCCGGCACCGCGCCGCGGCACCCGGACGAGGAAACTCCGCCGCCTCGCGGAGCGCCGCACCGGCGGACCGCGTCCGTCGTCCTGACCCGGCACCGGGGCGCCCCGGCGCGGACACCCGCCACGCCTGAGACACCCGGTGCTCCGGGCACCCGCTCCCGTACCAGGCGGTCAGCCCGCCGACCACGGGTCCCTCCCCCCGCCCGCTTCCGCACGGCCGTGCGGAAGCGGCGCGTCCCCTCCTGGCTGAAAGGCTGCCCCATGCCACCGGAGCCGACCGGCGCCGCCCCGCCGGCCCACCGTCGCCGCCCCGCCTGCCACCCACCGCTCACCCTGGTCAGGGTCGCCGCCGGCGATCCCCTCGCCCAGCCACTGCTGGAAGAACTGGAGTACGAGTACGTCACGCGCTACGGCGACAGCGCCCGGGCGGAGATGACCCGCTACCCCGACGACGACTTCGCCCCGCCCCACGGCACCCTTCTGCTGCTGCTCCACAACGGGCAGCCGGTGGCCGGCGGCGCCTACCGCCGCTGGGACGCGGAGACGGCCGACCTCAAACGGATGTGGACCCACTCCGCCCACCGGCGCCGCGGCCTGGCCCGCCGGGTGCTCGGCGCACTCGAACAGGAGGCGCACGCGAACGGCTACCGCCGCATCCGGCTCACCACCGGTCCCCGGCAGCCGGAAGCCCGCGCCCTCTATCTCGCCACCGGATACACCCCCCTGTTCGACCTCACCGCCGATCCGCCGGCCACGGGGCTGCTGCCCTTCGAGAAGCCGCTTCCCGGCCCGGCCGCGATCCGGTGAGAGGGAAGCACCCATGGACAGCACCCTGCGTGCGACACGCCCCGCCCCGGACCCCGCCGTCTCCGGCGCCGCACATCTGCTGACCCTCAAGGTCATCCCGACCCGACACTACGGACGCTGGATCGCCGGCGCCGCCGTACTCGTCCTGCTCGCCCAGTTCCTGCACGGCCTGGCCACCAACCCCGGCTGGGACTGGAAGACGTTCTTCACCTACCTCACCACCGAGACCGTCCTCAAGGCCGTCTGGCTCACCCTCCAGCTGACCTTCTGGGGCACGCTCCTCGGCTTCACCCTGGGCATCGTCCTCGCCCTCATGCGGCTGTCCGACAGCCGCATCCTCCAGAGCGTGGCCTGGACCTACGTATGGGCGTTCCGCTCGATCCCGCTCATCGTCCAACTGCTGTTCTGGTTCAACCTGGCCTACCTCTACCAGGAACTGGGCATCGGCATCCCCTTCGGCCCCGTCCTGTGGGAGTTCGAGACGCTGCGCCTGATCGGAGCCATCCCGGCCGCCGTCATCGGCCTGGCCCTGCACCAGGCCGCCTACGCGGCGGAGATCGTGCGCGGCGGCGTACTCGCCGTCGACCCGGGCCAGCGGGAGGCCGCCGCCGCGCTGGGCCTGCCCCCGCTGCGGCAGCTGCGCCGGATCATCCTCCCGCAGGCCATGCGCGGCATCCTGCCCAACGCCGCCAACGAGATCATCTCCCTGTTCAAGGGCACCTCCATCGTCTCCGTGATGGCGATCGGCGAACTCTTCTACCAGGTACAGGTCATCTACGGCCGCAACGGCCGGGTGGTACCGCTCCTGATGGTCGCCACCGTCTGGTACATCGTCCTCACCACCGTGCTCTCCGTCGTCCAGTACTACGTCGAGCGGCACTTCGCCCGGGGCGCGGGCGACCGCGCCCCGCGCCCCATCCTCCGTCGACCCCGCCCGGTGCCGCGCCGAGCACCGGCCGCCGGGCCGCTCGTCCCACGCGAGGAGAAACGTCGGTGACCGGCACCGGACACGTCATGATCGACATCCGCGATCTCCACAAGCGGTACGGCACCACCGAGGTACTGCGGGGCGTGGACCTGAGCATCCGCGCGGGTGAGGTCGCCGTCCTGCTCGGCCCCTCGGGATCCGGCAAGTCGACCCTGCTGCGCGCCATCAACCACCTGGAGAAACCGGACCGCGGACTGGTGTGCGTCGACGGCGAGCCGATCGGCTACCGCCGGGCGGGCAACACCCTGCGCGCGCTGAAGGAACGCCATGTCCTGCGGCAGCGCACCCACATCGGTTTCGTCTTCCAGAACTTCCATCTCTTCCCCCATCTGACCGCACTGGAGAACATCACCGAGGCGCCGCTCTCCGCGCTCCGCCGCCCCCGCGCCGAGGCCGTCGCCACCGCGCAGGCGCTGCTGGCCCGGGTCGGCCTGGCCGACCGGTCCTCCGCCTACCCGGCGCAGCTCTCCGGCGGTCAGCGGCAGCGGGTGGCCATCGCCCGGGCCCTGGCCCTGAACCCCAAGGTGCTGCTGTTCGACGAACCCACCTCGGCCCTCGACCCCGAACTGGTGGGCGAGGTCCTCGACGTCATCAGGGATCTGGCCCGCGGCGGCACCACCATGCTCGTCGTCACCCACGAGATCGCCCTGGCCCGCGAGTCCGCCGACACGGTCCTGTTCATGGACGAGGGCCGTATCGCCGAGCGCGGCACTCCGGGTGAGCTTCTGGACAACCCGCGCCAGGCACGTACCCGCGCCTTTCTTTCCAAGGTCCTGTGAGCATCGTCCCCCGTCCTCCGGCAGAGAAGAGCAAGATCATGTCCGGTCCGTCCCAGCGCCGACTCCCACTCGCCGTCGCCCTGCTCCTGGGGCTGTCCCTCACCGCCTGCGCCGATCCGGTGGAGGACCCCGCGCCCGGTGGCGGGACCACCACGGCCGGCGGCTTCCATCTCGGCCCCGACCAGGACCGGGTGACCACCGAACCGGTCGCCGCGCTCGCCGCGTTGCTGCCCGAGGAGATCCGCGAGCGCGGCACACTGGAGATCATCAACACGGCCGGCACCGCCCCACCACTCAACTTCTACGCCACCGACGACCGGACGGTCATCGGCGTCGAGACCGACATCGCCTCGCTGGTGGCCGACGCGCTGGGACTCGAACCCGTCTTCAACGTCGCCGAGTGGGCCAATGTCTTCGTCGGTCTGGACAGCGGGCGCTACGACGTCGGCTTCACCAACATCACCGTCACCGAGGAGCGCAAGGACAAGTACGACTTCGCGACCTACCGGCTGGACAACATCGCCTTCGAGGCGCCGAAGGACTCCGGGTGGACGGTGGAGGGCCCGCCGGATGTCGCCGGCCGCACCATCGGTGTCAGCTCCGGCACCAATCAGGAGGAACTGCTCGTCAACTGGAGCGCGGAGAACACCGTCGCGGGCCTGGAGGCCACCGACATCAAGTACTTCCAGAACCCCTCGGACTACTACCTCGCGCTCTCCTCCGGCCGCATCGACGCCTACCTCGGCCCCAACCCGACCGCCCGCTACCACGCGGCCGTCACCGGGGAGACCGAGGTGATCGGCTCCTTCTCCGGTGCGGGCGACGAGCTCCAGGGCGAGATCGCCGCCACCACGAAGAAGGACAGTGGACTGGTCATCGCCCTCAACGAGGCGCTGAACGCCGTGATCGAGAACGGCACCTACCACCAGGTCCTCGAACGGTGGGGCCTGGCGGACGAAGCGGTGCAGACCTCCGTCATCAACCCACCCGGCCTGCCACGCAGCGCTCCCTGACCGGTCCTGGCCGACGAGGACCGCCGTCCAGGCAGCGTGACCCCCGGGCCCGGCGGGCCCACACGATCCCCGACGGGACGGCCCGCCGCCACCCGCGGGTACTGCGGCTCACCGGCCTCCGTCCGGCGAACGGAGCAGCCGGACCTGATGGAAGCCACCGAGGCGGCCACCCGGCCCTGACCTGAGGGCCTTGCAGTGCGGGCCCGCTTCAGTACATGGTGAGCTGTTCGTGCTCGGACCGGTCGAGGTGGACGATCCGGCCCCGGGGCAGGACAGGGCACGCGACGGCGGAACCGCACCCGGCAGCGCAAAGTACGCCGCAACCATGGCCGGCGACCGCACCCTGAAGTTCCGCGGCTCTGAACTCCTCCTCGTACAGGCCGAGTACCTCACCCAAGATCCCATTACTGCGACTGGTAGGCACGCATGTTGAGGTGTCGCATGTTCCACCTGCCAGGGCTGGGACGGGTCGCTCTGAGTAGTGAGGTCGGTGCTCGTGGTCGGGCCCTGGACAGGTAGGTTCACGGTGGTGTGTTCGAAGCACTTCTGAGGGGGAGGCCACCGGTGGACGTTGTGGCAATCATGGAAGCACTGGCTGAACAGGGCATCACCGTGCTCTTCAAGGCCGACGCCGAGCGGATGGCAGAGCGGCGCAAGCCCTGGACATTCGTGGCCAGTGGCGCCCCCTTGCGCGACGACATCCTCGTGCGAACCGATGCCGCCTCGGTGGAGCAGTGCCTCGAATCCTGCCTGCCTCGCCTGCGCGAATTGGGATTTTCGCTGCCCGAATGACGAGAGCGGTCAACCGGGGTACAACGTGCCGACCCACCGCGTGTGGTCGCGGGGGCGTATCGGCTCCAGGGTGCCGCCGGCCTCGGTGACAAGCCGGGTGGCGGTCTTGTCGTGGTAACCGAGGGCCTTGGTTCAGATATCCGGCGAGGCGTTCAAGGATCTCGTCTGCGATTTTCGTCCATACGAAGGGTTTCGGGTCTTCGTTCCAGACCTTGATCCAGCCACATCGCGGACCTTCTCGATGAACGGTGGATCCTTGAAGAGCTTGACGGTGTCCACCAGGTGGGGTTTGAGGCCGAAGGTCCGCCAGCTCCGCGAGATCGCCGACTGCGACAGGCCCACCTCCTTGGCCATCGTCCGGGTCGACCAGTGCGTGGCGTCCCTTGGTGTGCTCCCCAGTGTCCTGACGATCACCTCTTCCAGCTGATCGTCGGTGATCCTCCTCGGCCCGCCCGGACGAGGCTCGTCGGTCAGGCCCTCCAGCCGGTCGCGCACGAACCGGGCCCGCCAATGGCCGACCGTATGTGGCTCGACACCCAGACGGGCGGCAACGTCCTTGTTCGCCACGCCGGTTGCGCTCTCCAGCACGATCCGACACCGCAGAGCCAGGGCCTGCGAAGAGGTCCGGTGCCCGCCGCCGGACACCCCGGCCCGATCGCGAGAGATGCTCAACGGTAGAGCGATGTTCCGCGTCACGCCTCGCTTCGCGCAGGGAGATTTCGTTCGCTCCAGTGGGACAACGGCCGCAGGGCGGAGATCAGCTCCTCGGCGTCGGGGGTGAGGGCGTACGTGATCTGGACCGGCGTGCTGGGGACGACTGTGCGTTCGATGAGCCCACGGCTCTGGAGCTGCTTGAGTCGCAGTGTCAGCTGCGGATCCGAGATGCCCGGGACCAGAGCGCGGTACTCCTTGAACCGGCGGGCGCCCCGGGCCCCGGCGAGCAGGATCGGTCCGGTCCAGCGGACCCCGATGATGTCGAGCGCGCGCAGGATGCGGTGGCAACTCTCCTCGTCGACAGAGGAGTCAGGCGATCTGGTCACTTCTCCAAAGTAAGTAACTTCGGTGCTCTTTGTCGATGCGGGCAGCAGGGATGGATGCTTTTTGAGCTACTCGCAAGCAGATCGAACAAGGAGTAACCGTATGACGACAGTACTGGTGGCGGGCGCAACCGGTAGCCTCGGCAGCTCGATCGTGAAGAACCTTCTGGAGCGCGGCGCGGACGTACGAGCACTGGTCCGTCAGTCCTCCGTGGACAAGCTGGTGGCACACCCGAATCTGACGCTGTGCGTCGGCGACCTGGCAGACGGGTCCGAAGGTCTACAGCGGCACGTCGACGGTGTGGAGGTCGTGGTGTCCGCAGTCCAAGGTGGACCGGAGGTGATCATCGACGGGCAGCGGGAGTTGCTGCGCGCAGCGGAGCGGGCCGGCGTACACCGTATGATCCCGTCCGACTTCTCGATCAACCTCTTCGGGTACGGCTACGGCATCAACGTGCTGTCCGACCTGCGCCGGGTATTCGCGGACGAGTTCGCGACCTCTACGGTCGCGCGTACATCGGTGGCGATCGGCGCGTTCCCGGAGTATTTTCTTGGCCCGGTCCACGAGGTGCTCGACCCGGTCGCGGGCACGTTCTCGGTATGGGGCGACGGCACGGGCGCGATCGACATCACCACGATTGCGGACACCGCCGCGTTCACGGCCGCCATCGCGCTCGACCCGAAGACCGCGGGCCGCGAGGTGCACGTGGTCGGCCAGCAGCTGTCCATGCTGGACCTGCGGAACGAGATCGAGGCGGCCTCCGGGCGGCGATGGGAACTGGTGCGCAGGGGCACCCTTGACGACCTGCGCGCGGAGATCGCGCGTCGGCAGTTCACGGCGTCCAGCGTGGTCGAATACGTAGCGCTGCAAGCCCAGGTTGCGATGTTCGACGGAACGGCCTCGTTGCGCGACGTGCGCAACGACGACTACCCGGACGTGATACCGACCTCGGTGGCTGCCTATCTGGCCCGCCGGGGTGCGGCGCACTTCGCGGTGCCCCGGGCGGCCCGGCACCCGGGCGAGTGGCCGACCCCTGTCTGAGATCCACCGCCCGGTACGGTCCAGCACACGACCCAGAGGTACCGGAAAACGCACCAGGGGCCGCTCTCCTTCACGGAGAACGGCCCCTGGCCTGTACCTGTACCGTCGGGACGACAGGATTTGAACCTGCGACCCCTTGACCCCCAGTCAAGTGCGCTACCAAGCTGCGCCACGTCCCGGCACCTTCTGACCTGGAGCTTTGCCCCTCGTCAGCGGGTAGTAGAACTGTACCCCATTTCAGCGGGTGCTTGCTCGGGGCGGCAGGTGGTCGCCCAGGGCGGTGCGGTGCCACCAGGTGTGGGTGGCGCGGCGTTCGGCGGGGGTGGTGAAGCGGTAGCGGTACAGGCGGGCCCTGATGTACGCGGGTGGGGCGTCGGGGAAGGGGTTGACGCGCAGCAGGCGCAGGGTGGGGCGGTCGCCGGCCAGCAGGCGGTCGATGAGGCGGGGGAGCCAGGGGGCCGGGTAGCCGGGGGTGAGCGCCGCGAACCACATCAGCCAGTCGAGCCGCAGGTGGAACGGGGCGAACTGCCGTGGCCGGCGGTCCACCGCTCCCGGTTTGCCGTGGAACTCGTACGCCCGCCACCTGCTGTCGGCGGTCGGCCGCCGGTCGGTGGTGCCCTCCAGTACCACCTCGTAGCGCTGCCGGGTCACGGTGCCGAAGGCGCCGTAGGTGTTCACCAGGTGGAGGCTGTTGAACGACCGGTTCATCGCCTGGCCGGGGGAGAGCAGATTGCGTACCGGCCAGTAACTGAGCACCGCGACCAGCAGCGTCACCGCCCCGGTCAGGACGGCGAACCACACCGGCGCATCCCCCTGGCCGCCCGGCGGCGACGGCAGCGGCAGATGGCGGGCCGCCAGGGCGCCGTCCACCGCCGCCACGGCCAGCAGCAGGGTCAGCCAGTTCAGCCAGGCGAAGTTCCCCGAGGCGATCAGCCACAGCTGGGTCACGATCACCACCGCCGCCGCCCAGCTGCCCACCGGCTGTGGCGCGAACAGGGCGAACGGGACGATCAGTTGCGCACCGTGGTTGGCCGCCGCCTCCACCCGGTGCAGCGGCCGGGGGAGGTGGTGGAAGTACCAGCTGAGCGGGCCCGGCATCGGCTGCGTCTCGTGGTGGTAGTACAGGCAGGTCAGCCGCCGCCAGCAGCGGTCGCCGCGCCACTTGATCAGCCCGGCGCCCAGCTCGACCCGGAAGACCAGCCAGATCAGCAGATAGAGGGTGGGTACCGGCGGGGCGATCTCCGCGTTGCCGAGGAAGATCGCCACGAAGCCCGCCTCCAGCAGCAGCGTCTCCCAGCCGAACGCGTACCAGACCTGGCCGATGTTCACGATGGACAGCTGGAGCAGCCACAGCAGGAACCACAGCAGCATCGACACCCACAGCGGGACCGCGTCGGCCGCGCCGAGCGCCACCGCTGCCGCCAGTACGGCGCCCGTCCCCGCCACCGCCGTGAGCCGGCGGTCGGTATAGCCGAGCCGGAAGAGGCCGGGGGCGTCCCGGAACCGCACCGTGCGCAGAAACAGCGGTGCCGGAGTGAGGCCCCGCTCGCCGGCCAGCGGGCGGAACTCGCGCAGCGCGGTCAGGAAGGCGATCAGGTAGATCACCGCCAGCCCGCGCTGGATCACCACTCTGCTCAGCCAGGCGTCGGGGTCGCCGAACCACTCCATGCCGTATCCGTATCATCCGCCCGTTGACCAGCGGGGGAACAGCGGCTTTGCTTCTGGCTGGTAAGCGCTTCACCTTCGAGAAAGAGGCCCCGATGCCGCTGACCGATCTCCCGCTGGACGAGCTGCGCGGGTACCGTCCCGAGGTGCCGGCCCCCGCCGACTTCGACGATTTCTGGGCCAAGACCCTGGCCACCGCCCGCGCCGCCGCCGGGCAGCCGGCCACCTACACGCCGGTCACCGACTCCCCGCTGGCCGCCGTGGAGGTCTTCGATGTCCGCTTCCCCGGCTGGGGCGGCCAGCCCATCGCCGGCTGGCTGCTGCTGCCGCGCGGCGCCCGGGCCCCGCTGCCCGCCGTGGTGCAGTACATCGGGTACAGCGGCGGGCGCGGTCTGTACACCGACCATCTGCTGTGGAGCGCCGCCGGGTACGCGCATCTGGTGGTGGACAGCCGAGGTCAGGGGCATGACACCCCGGACCCGGACCCGATGCCCACCCCGCAGTACGTCAGGGGCTTCATGACCCGGGGCATCGACGACCCGGAGACCTACTACTACCGCCGGATCATGACCGACTGCGTGCGCGCGGTGGACGCGCTGCGCGAGCATCCGGCCGTCGACCCGTCCCGGATCGTGGTGGCCGGCGGCAGTCAGGGCGGCGGTCTCGCCCTGTCCACCGCCGGGCTCGCCGGCGACGCGGTGGCCGCCGCCCTGGTCGATGTGCCGTTCCTGTGCCACTTCCGGCGCGCCGCCGACATCGCGGGCGACGGCCCGTACCCCGAGATAGCCGACTACCTGGGCATGCATCAGCGGCACGATCCTGACCGGGCCTTCCGTACCCTCAACTACTTCGACGGGCTGCACTTCGCGCCGCGCGCCGCCGCCCCCACCCTGTTCAGCGTGGCGCTGATGGACCCGGTCTGTCCGCCGTCCACCGTCTTCGGCGCCTACAACCACTACGCCGGGGAAAAGGACATCACGGTCTGGCCGTTCGGTGACCACGCCGGCGGCCGTGGCTCCCAGCCGGTGGAGCAGTTGCGCTGGCTCGCCGCCCGGGGACTGGGCGGTGCCACCGTGAGCTGAGCGCTTTCCCCGCACCGCCCCCGGTCATCCGCCGGGGGCGGTGTCATGTCCGTCACCCTGTCCGCCCTTCCCCAGTAACAACCCGTGCGCTTTAATTGCGAACGTTTCGCAATAACGTCAGATGTTCAGGAGAGGGTGCACATGACGGCCCGGACCGTACGGACAGCGGTTGCGGCACTCGCCGCCGGCACCATGCTGGCGCTCGCCGCCTGCTCCACGCCCACCGAAGGCGACCGCGGCGACAGCGGCGCACCGGGCGGCGCCGACTCCCTGGTCGTCGGCATCGCCGGCGAGCCCGACACCCTCAGCCCGCTCCTCGGCTACGGCAAGGACGGCAACTCCAAGCTCTTCGACGGACTGCTGAGCCGCGACGCCGACATGAACCTCCAGCCGGCCCTCGCCGCCGCCCTCCCCGAAGTCAGCGACGACGGCCTCACCTACACCTATCCGCTGCGCGAGGACATCACCTTCAGCGACGGCGAGCCCTTCACCGCCGCCGACGTCGTCTTCACCTACGAGACCATCCTCGACGACGCCACCCTCAACCCCAACAAGGACGAACTCGACGCCCTGGACACGGTCGAGGCCACCGACGACCACACCGTCGTCTTCACCCTCGGCTACCCCTACGCGCCGTTCGCCGAGCGCACCGTCCTGCCCATCGCCGCCGCCCACGCCGCCGCCGGCCAGGACATCAACACCGGCCCGTACAACACCGATCCCATCGGCACCGGCCCCTACCTCCTCACCGGCTGGACCAGGGGAGAACGCCTCACCTTCCGGGCCAACCCCGACTACTGGGGCGGCACACCCGAGGTCACCCGCCTCACCATGGCCGTCATCCCCGACGACGACATCCGCGCCACCCGGCTGCGGGCCGGCGACCTCGACGCCGCCGTCCTGCCCCCCAACCTCGCCGCCACCTTCGACGGCGAAGCCGGCCTCACCACCCTGCACGCCGAGAGCGCCGACTTCCGCGCCGTCACCCTGCCCACCGGCCACCCCGTCACCGGCGACCGCGACATCCGCCGCGCCCTGGACCTCGCCGTCAACCGCGAACTGATGGTCGACAGCATCCTCACCGGCGCCGGCCACCCCGCCTACGGCCCCGTCCCCACCGCCGGCGACTGGTTCGCCGAAGGAACCGAGCGCCCGTACGACCCCGAGGCCGCCGGCCGCCTGCTCGACGAGGCCGGCTGGACCACCGGCGGCGACGGCATCCGCGCCAAGGACGGGCAGCGCGCCGCCTTCACCCTCTGGTACCCGGCCGGCGACCGGCTGCGCCAGGAACACGCCCTCGGTTACGCCTCCGACGCCAAGGAGATCGGCATCGATATCACCGTCGAATCCGGCTCCTGGGAGATCATCGAGGGCCGGATGGACACCGACGCCGTCCTCTGCGGCGGCGGCGACCCCGCCGACCCCGACTTCGAGCTGTACGGCCTGCTGTACTCCGCCCTCGCCGGCGAGGGCTGGAACAACATGGCCCGGTACGACAACCCCGCCGTCGACGAGCAGCTCGACCTCGGCCGCCGCAGCGCGGACCCCGCCGAACGGGCCGCCGCGTACGACGCCGTGCAGCGCGAGTTCGCCGCCGACCCCGGCTACACCTTCCTCACCCACATCGACCACGTCTACGTCATGAAGGACGCGTGGGACGGCGTCAGCACCCAGACCGAGCCGCACGACCACGGCCTGGGCCACGGCCCCTGGTGGAACGTCGAGGACTGGCGGATCCGTCCGTGACCACCGGCACCACCGGCACCACCGGGGCCCCGGCCCGTACCGCCGCCCAACGCGGTACGGGCCAAGGCCGCCCCGCCCTGCCCTGGGCCGCCATGGCCCGGCTCACCGGCCGCCGCGCGCTGGCCGCCGTCCCCGTCCTCGCCGTGGTCACCCTCGGCATGTTCGCCGTCGCCGCCGCCTCCCCCTTCGACCCGGTCCGCCAGTACATCGGCTCCGACGCCATCGGCGCCTCCCAGCACACCCTCGACACCCTGCGGGCGAACCTCGCCGCCTCCGGCAGCTTCGCCGAACAGTGGTGGGCCTGGCTCCGCTCCGCCCTGACCGGCGACCTCGGCCAGTCCCTGACCCTGCGCCAGCCCGTCACCCAGGTCATCGCCGAACGCGCCGGCTGGTCCCTGCTGCTGTGCGGCTGCGCCTTCGTCATCTCCCTCACCCTGGGCACCGCCCTCGGCGTGCTCGCCGCCCGCCGCCCCGGCTCCGTCCTCGACCGCGGCGTCACCTCGCTCAGCTACGTCCTCCAGGCCGCCCCGCCCTTCTGGCTCGCCCTCCTCGCCATTTGGCTGTTCGCCCTCCACCTCGGCGTCACTCCGGCCGGCGGCCTCACCGACACCGGCTCCGACACGATCACCGCCGGCTCCGTGGCCCGCCACCTGACACTGCCCGTGGCCGTACTCGCCGTCTCCCAGCTGCCCTGGTTCGTCCTCTACACCCGCCAGGGCGTCCTGGACGCGCTCCACGAGGACCCGGTACGCGGCGCCCGCGCCCGCGGCATCGGCGAACGCACCGTGCTGCTGGGCCACGCCCTGCGCTCGGGACTGCTCCCCGTCCTCACCCTCATCGGCACCCGCGTCCCCGAACTCATCACCGGCGCCCTGCTGGTGGAGACCGTCTTCAGCTGGCCCGGCATGGCCTCCGCCACCGTACGGGCCGCCACCGCCACCGACTTCCCGCTGCTGGCCGCGCTCACCGTGATCTCCGCGCTCGCCGTCCTCGCCGGGAATCTGCTCGCCGACCTCCTCTACGGGCTGGCCGACCCACGCGTCGACCACGACGAGATGTGACCCCGCCCATGACCGCCACCGACCCCCACCCGGCCACCGGCACCCCCTGGCGCGGCCGGGCCACCACCCGGCGCGGCACCCGTACGGTACGGGCCTGGTCCGCCGGCCTCCTCGCCGCCGCGGCAGCCACCGCCGCCCTCCTCGTACCCCTGCTCCACCCGCTTGACCAACAGGCCGTCGACCTCACCGCCAAACTGCTGCCCCCCTCCGCCGACCACCCCTTCGGCACCGACGAGGTCGGCCGCGACCTGCTGCTGCGCAGCGTCTACGGACTGCGCGTCTCCCTGCTGGTCGGCCTCACCGCCGCCCTCGTCGCCTCCCTCCTCGGCCTGCTGGTGGGCGCCGCCGCCGGGGCACTGGGCGGGCGCACCGACCGCGTCGTGATGCGCGCCGTGGACACCTTCACCGCCGTACCGCACCTGCTGATGGGCATCTTCATCGTCGCGATGTTCCGCCCCGGCATCTGGCCCGTGGTGGCCTCCGTGGGCCTCACCCACTGGGTATCCACCGCCCGCATCGTGCGCGCCGAAGTACTCTCGCTGCGCTCCCGCCCCTACATCGACGCGGCCATCTCCGGCGGCGCCTCCCGGCTGCGGATCGCCCGCCGCCACCTGGTGCCCGCCGTACTGCCCCAGGCCGGGCTCGCCGCCGTCCTGATGGTGCCGCACGCCATCTGGCACGAATCCGCGCTGTCCTTCCTCGGCCTGGGCATCCCCGCCCACCAGGCCAGCCTCGGCACCATGATCAACGGCGCCCGGGGCTCCCTGCTCACCGGCGAGTGGTGGCCCACCCTCTTCCCGGGCCTGTTCATCATCGTGCCCACCCTCGCCATCGCCGGGCTGGCCGGCCTCTGGCGGGAGCGGATCAACCCGCGCCGCCGATCGGAGCTGGTGCTGTGACCACCCTGCCGCTGTCCGTACGCGGGCTGTCCGTGCGCTTCCTGATGCCCGCCGGCGCCCCCGTCGCGGCCGTCGACGACGTCTCCTTCGACCTCGCCGCCGGCGAGTGCCTCGCCCTGGTGGGGGAGAGCGGCTGCGGCAAGTCCGTCCTGGCCGGTGCCCTGCTGGGGCTGCTCCCCGGCAACGCCCGGACCCGGGGCAGCGCCCTGCTGGCGGCCGAACCCGGCACCGCGCCGCTGGACCTGCTCGCCGCCGACGAACGCACCATGGCCCGCACGGTACGCGGCCGGCGCCTGGGCCTGGTGCCACAGAGCCCGGCCGGGCACCTCACCCCGGTGCGCACCGTACGGTCCCAGCTGCGCGAGACCATCCGCGAACTGCACGGCACCCGGGGCACCGCCCTGGCCGCCGCCACCCGGGAAGCCGCCGCCCGCGCCGCCTTCCCCGCCGACCACCTCGACCGCTACCCGCACCAGCTCTCCGGCGGCCTCGCCCAGCGCGCCGCCACCGCTCTCGCCCTGGTCGGCGACGCCCCGCTGCTGATCGCCGACGAACCCACCACCGGCCTCGACCGCGACCTGGTCGCCCGCACCGTCGACGAACTGCGCCGGCACACCGACGACGGCCGCGCCCTGCTGGCCATCACCCACGACCTGGCCGCTGCCGCACGCATCGCCGACCGGGTCGCCGTCATGTACGCCGGCCGCATCGTGGAACTCACCCCCGCCGCCCGCTTCTTCGGCACCCCCGGACCCCGCCACCCGTACGCCGCCGGACTGCTGGGCGCCCTGCCGGAACGGGACTTCACCCCCATCCCCGGACAACCGCCCGCACTGGACGCCCTGCCGCCCGGCTGCGCCTTCGCCCCGCGCTGCCCGCGCGCCACCGCCCGCTGCGCCGAACCGCCCCAGCTGCTGAACGGCACGGCCTGCCACCACGCCCCGGAGCCCGCCGATGCCTGAACCCGCCGCCCCCGCCCTGGAACTCACCGGGATCACCGCCGGCTACGAACGCCGCCCCCCGGTCGTCCGCGACATCTCGCTGCGCGTCGCCGACGGCGAGGCCCTCGGCCTGCTCGGCCCCTCCGGCTGCGGCAAATCCACCCTCGCCCGGGTCGCCGCCCTGCTCCACCGCCCCCGGTCCGGCACCGTACGCCTGGCCGGTCAGCCCGTCACCGGCTTCCGGCACCGCGCCCCGCGCGCCCTGCGCACCCGCGTCGGCGTCGTCTTCCAGCAGCCCCGGCAGGCCGCCGACCCCCGCCTCACCCTCCACGACCTGATCGCCGAACCGCTGCGCGCCACCGCCGACACCACCCGCCTCGCCGACCGCGTCACCGCCCTCGCCACCACCACCGGGCTCGGCACCGAACTGCTGCGCCGCCGCCCCCACCAGGTCAGCGACGGCCAACTCCAGCGCGCCTGCCTCGCCCGCGCCCTCATCCTCCGCCCCGCCCTGCTGATCTGCGACGAGATGACCGCCATGCTGGACGCCTCCACCACCGCCGCCCTGGTCGCCGTCGTCGAGGAGTACCGCCGCGCCAGCGGCGCGGCCCTGCTCGCGGTGGGCCACGACCGGGTGCTGCTGCGCCGCTGGTGCGACCGGGTCGAGGACTTCCCGCTCCCCGCCCCGGCCCAGGCCACCCCGGTCACCCCGGGCGCCTGATCCGCTCCGCCCCCGCGCACACCGCCACCCCCAGCACGATCAGCACGAGGTTCGCGAAGATCTCCATCCCCGCCAGCGGCCCGCCCATCCGGTGCACCAGTGACCACGGACCGAACCAGTCGATCACCTCGTAGACCAGACCGGCCACGCCGTTCAGCACCAGCAGTACCCCCACGCCCTCCAACACGCTCTTCATACCCGCCATGCTGGGCACCGGCCCCGCACCCGGGCAGCGGCCGAAGGTATACCGCCGCCCGACTTCGGTACCGGACCCCCGGCCGCCCCGCCGCCGGCCCCTCCCCGCCCGCTACCGTCGAGGCATGGTCATCCGCAGCCGACGCGACTGGATCGTCGACATGAGTGCCATCGCGGTCGCCGCCTCCTTCTCCGTCCTCACCTCAGGGGTGCTCTTCGGCGAGGTGCGCGAGCCGCACTGGCTGGTGGTCGTCGACCAGATCGCCGCCGCCGGCGCCTGCGCCGCCCTGTGGCTGCGCCGCGCCCACCCCTTCGGCGTGGCCCTGGCCCTCGTCCTGGTGTCTCCCTTCTCCCACTTCATGGGCGGGCCGCTGTGGGTGGCCCTGTTCACCGCCGCCGTGCACTGCCGCCCCCGCGTGGTGGCCCTGCTCGTCGGCCTGTCGTTCGCCCTGCGGCCGGTTTCACTCGCGCTGCGCCCCGAGTCCAGGGTCCCGGACGGAGCGGTGATCATCGCCTCGCTGGTGATGGTGACCGCCGTCATCAGCTGGGGGATGACCGTACGGTACCGGCGCCGGTTGCTGACCACCCTGTACGAGCAGGCGCAGCGCACCACCCGGGAGACCATCGCCCGTGAGATGCACGATGTGCTCGCCCACCGGCTCTCGCTGCTGAGCGTGCACGCCGGCGCCCTGGAGTACGCCGCCGGCGCCTCCCCGCAGGAGGTGCAGCGCGCCGCCGGGGTGATCCGCGACAGTGCCCATCAGGCCCTGGAGGAACTGCGCGACGTGATCGGCGTGCTGCGCGCCGCCCCCGGCGAAGCGCCCGGGGCCGAGAGCGTCCGGCCGCAGCCCACCCACCGCGAACTGCCGCGGCTCGCCGAGGAGTCCCGCCGGGCCGGCGCCACGGTCACCCTCGACCAGCGGCTGGCAGGCCCCGACGCCGACGCACTGCCCGAGCACACCGGCCGCACCGTCTACCGGATCGTCCAGGAAGGACTCACCAACGCCCGCAAACACGCCCCCGGCGCCGAGACCACCGTCACCGTCGACGGCGGGCCAGGCACGGGCGTGACCGTCGAACTCCGCAACCCCGTCGGCGCGCCCCAGTTGCCCGCCCGGTTCATCCCCGGCTCCGGCCAGGGCCTGACCGGGCTCCGCGAACGCGTCACCCTGGCCGGCGGCCACGTCGAGGCCGGCCGGGTCCGCGGACAGTTCCGGCTGCACGCCTGGCTACCGTGGCCCCCATGACGATCCGGGTACTGCTCGTGGACGACGATCCGCTGGTCCGCTCCGGGCTGCGGCTGATGCTCGGCGCCGCGCCCGACCTGGCGGTGGTGGGCGAGGCGGCGGACGGCGCCGAGGTCGCCGCACTGGTGGCGCGGGTCACCCCCGATGTGGTGCTGATGGACATCAGAATGCCCGGGGTGGACGGCCTCACCGCCACCGAGGCGCTGCGCACCGCGCCCGCCCCGCCCGAGGTGGTGGTCCTCACCACCTTCCACGCGGATGACCAGGTGCTGCGCGCGCTGCGCGCCGGGGCGGCCGGCTATGTCCTCAAGGACACCCCGCCCGCCGAGATCGTCGAGGCGGTACGCCGGGTCGCGGCCGGTGACCCGGTGCTCTCCCCGGCCGTCACCCGGGGGCTGATCGGCGCCCTCACCAGCGGCGAACGCGACACCCGCCGCGCCCGGCGCAGGCTGGACGCACTCGCGGACCGGGAGCGGGAGGTCGCCGTCGCGGTCGGCCGGGGGCTGTCCAACGCCGAGATCGCCGCCACGCTGTATCTGAGCGTGCCCACCGTCAAGGCGTACGTCTCCCGGATCCTGGCCAAGCTGGAGCTGAACAACCGGGTGCAGATCGCGCTGCTCACCCAGGACGCCGGCGTCATCGACCGGGAATCCTGAGCGCCCGCCGCTGTTGCACACAAGGTGGACGGAACACAGGCGGTACGGACGAAGGTGCGCTGGTCGGTGCTGGACCGGGCGCTGATCCGGCGGGGTCGGAGCGCCGCCGGGGCGCTGCGGGAGACGGTGGAGTTCGCCCGGGAGATCGAACGCCTGGGGTACCAGCGGTTCTGGGTCGCCGAGCATCACGCCGTCCCCGGCATCGCCGGCTCCGCCCCCACCGTGCTGGCCGCCGCGGTGGCAGCCGCCACCTCCCGGATCCGGGTGGGCACCGGAGGCGTGATGCTCCCCAACCACCGGCCCCTGGTGATCGCCGAGCAGTTCGGCGTCCTGGAGTCCCTTTTTCCCGGCCGCATCGACATGGGCCTGGGCCGCTCGGTCGGCTTCACCGGGCCGGTCCGCCGCGCGCTCGGCGTCGACAAGGCGGCGGCCGACCGGTTCGGCGAACAACTCACCGAGCTGCTCGGCTACTTCGGCGAACCGCCGGACGGCAGCGCCGCCGTTGCCGCCATGCCGTCCCAGGGGCTGCACGTCCCCGCCTACGTACTGGCGGTCGGCTCCGGCGCCGACATCGCCGCCGCCCACGGCCTGCCGGTGGTGCTGGCCCTGCACGCCGACCCCGACCGTACACTGGCCGCGCTCGACCGCTACCGGGCCGGCTTCCGTCCCTCCGCCCAGCAGCCCGTGCCCCATGTGCTGCTCGCCGTCAACGCCGCCGTCGCCGCCACCCGCGAACAAGCGGCGCTGCTCCAGCTCCCCGAGGCGTGGGCCACCGCCCGCTCCCGGATCGACGGCGTCTTCCCGCCCCTCGACCCGCCGCACGAGATCGCCGGCCGCGCCCTGAGCGAGCGCGAGCGCGGCTATCTGGAGCGGTCCAGGGCCGGGCAACTGTACGGCGACGGTCCGCAGATGGCCGCGCGGCTGGACGAACTGCTCGCCCGCACCGGCGCCGACGAGGTGCTGGTCACCCTCACCACCCACGACCCGGCGGACCGGCTGGACTCCTACCGCAGACTGGCCGCGCTCGCCGGTCTGCCCGGCGGCGCGGCCTGAACGGCGTCCCCCACCACTACTTCTTGTACGCGATGCCCCCGCTCATCAGCCGGTGGGCCACACTCAGCGGCTCGGCGACCGGCTCGTCGGGGCGCCACTGCGGCAGCGCCACCACGCCGGGCTCCTGGAGCTCGTACCCCTCGAAGTAGTCCTCGATCTCCGCCATGGTGCGGAACCGGCCGGTGCCCAGGAACTCCAGCATGGTCTCCTCCACGGCACGGGCCTCCGGGCCGGTGTCGGAGAAGCAGGTGATCGCCAGGTAACTGCCGGAGGGCACCGCCGACATGTAGGACTGGACGATGCCCTTGGGGTCCTCGTCGTCGTGCAGATGGTGCAGGATACCGATCAGCAGCACCCCGACGGGCTGCGAGAAGTCGATCAGCCGCTGCACATCGGGGTGGTTGAGCACCCCCTGCGGGTCGCGGAGATCCGCGGTGACCACCGCAGTCTGGTCATCGACCTGGAGCAGCGCCTGCCCGTGCGCGAGCACGATCGGGTCGTTGTCGACATAGACCACGCGCGCGTCGGGGGCGTGCCGCTGCGCCACCTGGTGGGTGTTCTCCAGAGTGGGCAGCCCGGCACCGAGATCGATGAACTGCCGGATCCCGGCCTCGGCCGCCAGATGGCGCACGATCCGGCCCAGGATCTGCCGGTTGTACTGGCCCACGTCGCCGATGTGCGGCATGGTGATCCGCACCTGGTCGGCGACCACGCGGTCCACGTCGTAATGGTCCTTGCCACCGAGAACGGCGTCATAGACCCGGGCGATGCTCGGCTTGCTCGTATCGATGAAAGTGGACTGGCCCTGCTCGGAGGCGGCGTTCTCGTGTGACATCGCGGTTCTCCATCCCTCAGCACGTGCGGGTCACACTAGCCGCGCCCCACCGGCCCCGCGAAGCTACCCCGGCCTAAGCCGACACACTGTCAAGTGGGCGACTGCCGCAGACAGTTACCCATCACCGGACAGAACCTGGGGGAAGAGGGACTGGAACGCCTCCGTCGAGTCGGACAACCCCCGGGCGAACGGGGCGTCGAAGTGCCAGATGAGATACAGCAGGAACACGATCAGCGCGCTGAACAGCCCGGCCAGCAGCAGCTCCCGGCCGGTGCGCCTGATCTGGAGCGCGAACAGCATCCCCACCACCACGGCCCCGCCGGTGATCAGCCCCACCCACACCACCCCCGGCAGGGTGGGCTCCGCGCTCATCCCGCGGGCGGCGCGGGCCTCGGCGGCGGTGGCCAGTTGGTAGTGCATCCCCTCGTACGCGTAACCCTGCGGGCCGGTGGCCGGCTCCAGCGCCGACACCGTGTCCCGTATCTCCGCGAACAGCCGGTCGCCCTCCGGGCCGAGTTCCTCGTTGTCGATCATGTACGGCCACTCCTCGTTCACGGTGTGGCCGACGTAGGTGTCCACGGACAGCCGGACGGCCGCCTCGGTCTCCGCCGGGAAGACCCGGGCCCGCTCGCCGAGTTCGTGCAGCGCCTGGGCCTCCTGGCGTACCCACTCCTCGGCGGCGCCCCGTTCCTCCCACACGCCGGCGATGGCCAGCCCCAGCACGATGGCGTACACCATCCCGATCATCATCGTCATGTACTCGATGACATCGGGGGTGTCGGAGGAGCCGCCCGCCTGTTCCTGGACGGTGGCGCGGCGGTGCCGCAGTTGTACGGCCACGAAGATCACCGCGCAGGTGGCGGTGATGGTGAGCAACAGGGTGAGCCAGTCGGACAATCGGATCTCCTAGGAGGTGCTGCGCGGCCCCGACCGGGTCCGTGGGCGCAGGATGGCGGCGGCCAGTACGGCGGGGGCCAGGATCAGCAGGGTGCGGGTGGTCATCGGCATGCCGCGGTCGGCCCGGTCCGCGCCGGTCGGGGGCGGCCCCGCGACGATCTGCACCGCCTCCGGTTCGGGGACGGGCTCCGGCGAGGGCACCGGCTGCGGTTCCGGCGTGGGCACCGGCTCGGGCGGGGGCTCGGGAGCCGGTTCCGGTGACGCGCTGGGGGCCGGCGGCGCCTGCGGTACGGGCTCGGGTCGAGGTTCGGGTGCGGGCGCCGGTGGCGCCGGCGGTGCCGGGGACGGCGCGGGCTCGGGCGGCTCAGGGGGCGCCGGTGGCTCGGGCGGAGCGGGAGGCTCGGGCTCCGGTGGCTCCGGTGGCTCGGGGGGTTCGGGGGGTTCGGGCGGCTCCGGGGGTTCCGGAGGCTTGGGCGGGCGGCAGGCCCCACCGGAGATCACCACGGCCGAGGCGCCCCCCGAGGTGCTCACCGACACCGAGGAGCCACCGCATGTCCCGCCGTGCCGGATCACCACGGTGGCCGAGCCGCCCGGACCATCCGCCTCGATGGTCATGCCGACGCCGGAGCCGGGACCGAACAGTTCCCCGCCCGCCGTGCCGGCCGCCACCCCGGAGGTGGCGGCCAGCACGAGGAGCACACATCCGGCGCCGACCGCGGCGCGTCGCGCTTGCTGCCCAGTGGTCACGGAGGCGATTGTGCGCGGGGCGCCGTCAAGGTCGCCCGGCCGTGACGATGTTTTCGCCTGATGTGATGAAAAACGGTGCGGTGGTGCATGGTTGGGCGATTGCCGCTCAGGCCGCCCTGACCAGCCGCACACAACGGTCCCAGTCCCACAGCGGACCCGGGTCGGTGGGGGTGGCGCCCGGCACCTCGTGGTGACCGACGATCCACGACCGGGCCCTGGCGATGCCGAACCGGTCGCGGATCCGCGCCGTCAGGGTCGCCGACTTCTGGTACATCACGTCGGTGAACCACCGGGGCTGATCCACCCAGCCCTCGTGCTCGATGCCCGCGGCGAGGACGGCGGAGCCGCGCAGCAGTGATCTGCGGGACGGCCGGGGGACGTTCCGGGCCATGGGGGTCTCCCGGGCTGCGGGCGGCGCCCGCCGGAGCGGGCGGAAGGATCACATGCCGACCGCCCGCCCGCCCCTGCCGAGAGCCGGGCGGTCATGCCATCGGCCCGACCTGAGGCGGCGTCAGCAGCCGGGCCGGCGCGTCGAGCGCGCCGCGCACCGCACTGCGCGCCGCGCCCAGCAGCGGCCCGGCCGGGCCGATGAGCGAGCCGGTCACCGGCGTCGCGGTGGTACGGCCGCCGGCCGTCAGCATGGTGCGGCGGGCCAGCTCCCGGCGCACCGGCGGCAGCAGCCAGGGAGCGAGCCCGGCCAGTGAACCACCGATCACCACCCGCTGCGGATCGAGCAGATTCACCGCCCCCGACAGCGCGATGCCCAGCGCCGTCCCGGCCTCCCGCACCGCGCGCAGCGCGGCCCGGTCGCGCCCCGCACAGCGCTCGGCCAGTTCCCCGGTGCGCACCCCCGGCTCGGCGCCCGGATCAAGCCCCGCCGCGCGCAGCAGCGCCGCCTCGCCCGCGTAGGTCTCCAGACAGCCCCGGGCACCACAGGAACACCGCGGACCCCCGGGCCGTACCGGGACATGGCCCAGTTCGCCCGCGAAGCCGTGCGCCCCGCGCAGCACGGCGCCGTCGACCACGATCGCCGCGCCGATCCCGATCTGCGCGGACACATGGATGAAGTCGGCGGGTCCCGCCGCGCCCCGGTCCTCCCACAGCTCGGCCAGCGCCCCGAAGTTGGCCTCGTTGTCCACCGTGAGCGGGCCCCGGGTGGCCGACCGCAGGGGCGCCAGATCCACCTCGCGCCAGCCGAGATTGGGCGCCCGGGTGACCGTGGCGGTGCCCCGGGCCACCAGCCCCGGCACGGCCACCGCAAGGCCGGCCGGCCACAGCCCCAGCGCGGTGACGTCGGCGGCCAGCCGCCCCAGCAGCGCGGTCAGTCCGTCCAGCACCACCACCGGATCGCTGCCCTCCAGCGGCATCCGGCGATCGAGGCGGGCCCGTACCGTACCGCGCAGATCCATCGCGCAGACCGACAGATGATCGACCCCGATCTCGGCCCCGAAGCCGCACGGCCCCCGGTCGGCGAGCAGCAGCTGACTGCCCGGCCGCCCCACCGTCCCGGACCGGCCGGGGCCGCGCTCGGTGAGCAGCCCGCCGCGCAGCAGTTCGTCCACGAGCGTGGACACCGCCGCCCGGGTCAGCCCGATCCGCCCCGCCACCTCGGCCCGCGACAGCGCCCCCTCATCGGCGAGCGCGTGCAGCACCCGCGAGAGATTGTGCCGGCGCACCTGGGCCTGCGACTGGGGGGATGTGCCGGTCAAGGGAACTCCAGGGGTGGTACGGGTCGGGGAGGACGAACGCCGCGCGGCGGCCCCGTCGGCCAAGGGAACACCTCAACGGGGGCCGAGCAGCGCAGCCGCGTCGTGCAGGGTCGTGGACAGCCGGTGCAGGGCCGCCTCGTCGCGCCGCACCGCCTCGTACGCCGGGCCCTGTGCGGTGTTCCAGTCCCGGGCCACCGCCGACGCGTCGCGGCCCAGCAGCAGGCCCGCCGCCTGGGCCGCGGCGCCCAGGGCCACCAGTTCCTGGGCCGCCGGGACCACCACCGGGCGGCCCGACAGCCGGCGGACCGTCTCGCGCCAGGCCACCCCGCGCGCCCCGCCGCCGATCAGCAGGATCGGCTGTGCCGGGTCGGCGTCCGCGTCCAGCACCCGCTCCAGCGCCTCCAGCAGCGCGAACACCGCCCCGTCGTAGGCGGCCTGGAGCAGCTGACCGCCGCTGGTGTCGTGCCGCAGCCCGGTCAGCAGCCCGCTCGCGTACGGCAGGTCGGGGGTCCGCTCGCCGTCCAGGAACGGCAGCACCACGGCCTCGCCACCGGCCTCCACCGCCTCCCGGTCCCGGCCCAGCAGCGCCGCGAACCGGTCCACCGCCACCGTGCAGTTGAGTGTGCAGGCCAGCGGCAGCCAGTGCCGCCCCGCGTCCGCGAACCCGGACACCACGCCGCTGCTGTCGGCCGGCCGCCGCTCGGAGACCGCGTACACCGTGCCGGAGGTGCCAAGGCTCAGCACCGGGCGCCCCGGCACCAGGCCGAGCCCCAGCGCGCCCGCCATGTTGTCGCCGGTGCCGCCCGCCACCAGGATGCCCTCGGGGAGCGGCAGCCCGGCCCGTACGGTGCCGGCCGGCTCACCGGCCGGCACCACACGCGGCAGCAGCGCGGCGTCCAGGCCGATGTGGTCGAGGATCCGCGCGTCGTACGACTCGCTCGCCGTCGACCACCAGCCGCTGCCCGAGGCGTCCCCGCGGTCCGTGGTGCCGCCGCGCACACCCTGCCCGGTGAGCCGGCCGGTCAGATAGTCGTGCGGCAGCCGTACCGCCCGGGTGGCCGCCACCGACCGCGGCTCGTGCTCGCGCAGCCACGCCCACTTGGTCGCCGTGAAGGAGGCGGCCGGTACGCTGCCGGTCCGCTCCGCCCACCACGCCGCCCCGCCCAACTCCTCGACCAGCCGGTCCCGCTGCGGCGCGGAGCGGGTGTCGTTCCACAACAGCGCGTTGCGCACCGGGGCACCGTCCGCGTCCAGCGTCACCAGTCCGTGCTGCTGCCCGGCCACCGAGACCGCCGCCGCCTCCCGCAGCACCGGGCCGCACTGCTCCAGCGCCTCGCCCAGCGCCCGCCACCACTGCCCGGGATCGCTGTCGCCCTCGGCCGTCACCACGTGCGGCGCCTGGCCGCGCGCCACCACCGTGCCGGTGGCGGTGTCCACCACCAGTGCCTTGGTGGACTGCGTGGAGGAATCCACGCCCACCACGAGAGGTCCATCGGGTGCGGCCATGATCGCGTCCTTCCGTCGCCCGGCGCCGACGGTGGCGGCCGGGGGCTTCCACTCCGGGGCAGGGGCATACTAATTTGTCAACGGACATGACGAATAGCTGTAGCGCACACCGAGGAGCCGCGATGTCCTACCAGCCCACCCCCGACGACAGGTTCACCTTCGGTCTGTGGACCGTCGGCTGGCGCGGCAACGACCCGTTCGGCGACGCCACCCGCCCGGCCCTGGACCCGGTGGAGTCGGTGCACCGGCTCGCCGAGCTCGGCGCCCACGGCGTCACCTTCCACGACAACGACCTCATCCCCTTCGACGCCACCGAGGCCGAGCGCGACGCCATCGTCAAGCGCTTCAAGGCCGCGCTGGACGCCACCGGGATGAAGGTCCCGATGGCCACCACCAACCTCTTCACCCACCCCGTCTTCAAGGACGGCGCCTTCACCGCGAACGACCGCGACGTACGCCGCTACGCCCTGCGCAAGACCATCCGCAACATCGACCTCGCCGTCGAACTGGGCGCGCAGACGTACGTCGCGTGGGGCGGCCGGGAAGGCGCCGAGTCCGGCGGGGCCAAGGACGTCCGCGACGCCCTGGACCGGATGAAGGAAGCCTTCGACCTGCTCGCCGAGTACGTCACCACCCAGGGCTACGACCTGCGGTTCGCCATCGAGCCCAAGCCGAACGAGCCGCGCGGCGACATCCTGCTGCCCACCGTCGGCCACGCCCTCGCCTTCATCGAGCGGCTGGAGCGCCCCGAACTGTTCGGCGTCAACCCCGAGGTGGGCCACGAGCAGATGGCCGGGCTCAACTTCCCGCACGGCATCGCCCAGGCGCTGTGGGCCGGCAAGCTCTACCACATCGACCTCAACGGCCAGCACGGCACCAGGTACGACCAGGACCTGCGGTTCGGGGCCGGCGACACCCGGGCCGCGTTCTGGCTGGTCGACCTGCTGGAGCGGTCCGACTACACCGGCCCGCGGCACTTCGACTTCAAGCCGCCGCGCACCGAGGACATCTCCGGCGTGTGGGCCTCCGCCGCCGGCTGCATGCGCAACTACCTGATCCTCAAGGACCGGGCCGCCGCCTTCCGCGCCGACCCGCAGGTCGCCGAGGCGCTGCGTGCCGCCCGCCTGGACGAGCTGGCCACCCCGACGCTGGCACCGGGGGAGACCTCGGCCGGGCTGCTCGCCGACGTCTCCGCCTTCGAGGAGTTCGACGTGACCGCCGCGGCCGAGCGCGGCATGGCCTTCGAGGCGCTTGACCAGCTGGCGATGGACCACCTGCTGGGCGTCCGGGGCTGACCACCGGCCCGCCGGCCGCCGTATCCGCGCGGAGCGGGTACGGCGGTCAGGCCGGCAGCCCGCGCGGCGGGGCGGTGGAGTGGCGCGGCACCAGCCGGGTGGACAGCTCGGTACGCACCCCCTCCGGCCGTTCGCCCGCCATCAGCCGCAGCAGCAGCCGCAGCGCGGTGCCGGCCATCTCCGCCAGCGGCTGCCGCACCGTGGTCAGCGCCGGGCTGGCCCAGCCGGCCTGCGGCAGATCGTCGAAGGACACCACGCTCATGTCCGCCGGCACCCGCAGCCCGCGCGCCGCCAGCGCCTGGTAGGCGCCGAGCCCCATCGGATCGGAGCAGGTGAACACGGCGGTCGGCGGCTGGGGCAGCGCCAGCATCCGCTCCATCTGCTGCCGGGCGCCCTCCTCGGAGAACGCCCCGTACCCCACGTACTCCGGCGGCACCCGCAGCCCGGCCGCCGCCATCGCCGAGCGGTAGCCGGCCACCCGCGCGGTGCTGCACCGCTTGCGCCGGTAGCCGCCGATCACCGCGATCCGCCGATGGCCCAGGGCGATCAGATGTTCCGTGGCGCTCACTCCGCCCTGCCAGTTGGTGGCCCCGACCGAGGGCACCCCGGGCGGCGGTTCCAGCACCGGGTCGATCATCACGAACGGGATGCCGTGCTGCTCCAGCCAGCTGTACTGGGTGGCGTTCAGCTCCGCCAGATTGAACAGCATCCCGGCCGAACCGCGGGCACACAGCCGGTCCAGCCAGCCACGCTCGGGCCGCCCGCCGCGGGTTCTGGTGAGCGCGGCCGAGACCACCACCGACACCCCCGCCTCGTGCGCCGCCTGCTCCACCCCGTGCAGGATCGCCCCGGACCACGGGGAATCCAGCTGATGCATCACCAGATCGATCAGCGCCGGCGGCCGGCCCGCCGTGAACCGTGGCCGGCGCACATAGCCGAGCCGGTCCAGCACCTCGGTGACCCGGCGGCGGGTCTCGGGGGAGACGTCCTCCCGGCCATTGGCGACCTTGGAGGCGGTGGGCACCGACACCCCGGCCTCTCGGGCTATCACGGCGAGTGTCGGCCCTCCGGCTGCCGCGGGACGGACCATGTGAACTCCTCCTCTCCCGGTCCCGGCCGGCGAAAGTTTCGAATATCGCGGATCAGCCGGTCGGTACATTGACCTGATAGCAAGCGCTTCCTACGTTAAGGGAACGCCACCTGCCTGGGAAGAGTCCTGTCGCAGGCCACCGAAGTCCCGAAAGAGTTTCGAAAACCGCCGCCCGAAATCCCGAACAGCGGCCTCGCATTTCCGGCCGCTGTCCGCGCCGTGCCACCGCAGAAAGGGCCCCTCATGACGCCGGGTCACCTCCGTAACCCCGTCCTGCCCGGATTCCACCCCGACCCCAGCATCGTGCGGGTCGGCCCCGACTATTACCTGGCCACCTCCAGCTTCGAATGGTTCCCCGGCATACCGCTGCACCACTCCACCGACCTCATCAACTGGACCCCGGCCGGCCACGTACTCACCCACCCGGGACTGGCGGATCTGCGCGGCGTCCCCGACTCCGGCGGCGTCTGGGCCCCTTCACTGAGCCACCACGACGGCCGCTTCTGGCTCGTCTACAGCATCGTGCGCACCACGACCGTGCCCTACAAGGACGTCGACAACTATCTGGTCACCGCGCCCACCATCGACGGGCCGTGGTCCGCACCCGTCTTCCTCAACTCCTCCGGCTTCGACCCCTCCCTGTTCTTCGACGACGACGGCCGGATCTGGCTGCTCAACCTCCAGTGGGACCAGCGCGCCGGGCACGACCCCTTCGCCGGCATCGTGCTCCAGGAGTACGACCCGCACCGCGCCGCCCTCACCGGCGCGCCCCGGATCATCGCCCGGCACACCGAACTCATCGAGGGCCCCAACCTCTACCGGCGCGACGGCACCTACCACCTGATGCTCGCGGAGGGCGGCACCGGCTGGAACCACGGCATCCGGATGGCCCGCGCCGACCGCATCGAGGGCCCCTACACCCTGGACCCGGCCGGCTCCCTGCTCACCACCCGAGACGCCCCGAACTGGCCGCTCCAGAAAGCCGGCCACGGCGAACTGGTGGAAACCCCCCAGGGGGAGTGGTTCCTCGCCCACCTCGCCTCCCGCCCGCTGGCCACCCCGGACGGGCCGCGCAGCGTGCTCGGCCGCGAAACCTGCCTCCAGCGCGTGGAATGGACCCCGGACGGCCGGCTCCGGCTGGCCGGCGGTGGCCACCACCCCGCCACCGACGTGCCGGGCCCGGCCACCGCGCACGCCGTACGCGCCACCGGGCCCGCCCCGGTACGGGACGACTTCACCGGACCCGCCCTCGACCCGGCCTGGTGCGCGCTGCGGGTCCCCATCGACGACAGCTGGGCCACCCTCACCGACCGGCCCGGCCATCTGCGGCTGTACGGGCGGCACAGCCTCGCCTCCCTCTTCGACCAGTCACTGCTGGCCAGACGGCTGACCACCACCCACTGCGAGGCCACCGTACGGCTGGACCACGATCCCACCCACCCCACCCAACTCGCCGGGCTGATCTGCTGGTACGACACCGGGACGCACTGCTATCTGCGCGTCACCCACGACGAACGGCTGGGCCGGGTGGTCGGGGTGATCACCGCCGACCAGGGGGCGTACGACGAGCCCGGGGAGCAACTGCCCACCGGCGACTGGCCCCAGCTGTGGCTGCGCGCCACCATCAGCGGCGCGGAACTGCGCTTCGCCGCCTCGCCGGACGGCACCGACTGGCACCCGGTGGGCCCGGTGCTGGACGCGAGCAAACTGTCCGACGACTACGGCTCCCGGCTGCGCTTCACCGGCGCCTTCGTCGGGCTGTGCGCCCAGGACCTGGGCGGCACCCGGACACCCGCCGACTTCACCTCCTTCACCCTGCGGCCCACCGCCTGACCCGGCACAGCACCCGCGCCTGCCGCACGCCCCCGGCGGCGCCGGGGGCAGTCGCGGGCCGGCCGGGGGCGCGCTCCCCGGCCGGCCCGGGGGAGCGCGCCCATCGCCTCGGTCGGCTTCTCCGGATCTTCGCGGAGCCGCGCCGCCGGCCACCCGGGGAGACCCGGCCCGATCCATGAAGAACCGAAAGACCCGACCTAAGCCCGCGGCAGCCACACCCGCATCGCGCCGTCGGCGCGGTTGGCCCACGCGTAGTACGGCACCGCCGTCAACTCCACCGGAGCGCCCGCCGGGGCATCGGCGCCCGCCCCGTACGGCCACCAGTCCTCCCCGGCGCCCAGGGCGCCCCGCACCCGGCCGCCGGCCGTCAGCACCGTGACCCCGCCCAACAGCGCGGGCCGGTGCTCGGCCGCCGGTGCCCGCCCGGTGTCCAGCACCAGCTCGTCCAGCCGTACCCCGGGCGGCAGATCGGCCTGCTCCAGGCAGTACACCAGCGGCCCGCGCTCCAGCGCGACGGCACCACGTACCGCGTCCACCCTCGGATGGGGATGAGTGAACCGGGCCTCCAGCGGCAGCTCCAGCACCACCCGCTCCCCGGGCGCCCACACCCGCCGCAGCCGCAGCCATCCGGTGGCCGGCCGGTCCAGCGTCTCGCCGTCCAGCCGGAACCGGTCCGCCCACGGCGGGATCCGCAGCGCCAGCGTCCACATCCGGGCCGGCGCCTCATCCACCGTGACCTCGATCCGTCCGTGCCACGGATAGTCACCGGCCACCGTGACCGCCCCGCCGCCCGCCGCGTACGAACCCGCCGCGTACTGGTGCAGTTGCAGCCCCGTGGTGTCGCCGCTGGCCATGTAGTGCGGCAGTGAGGCCAGCAGCCGCATCACATTCGGCGGGCAGCAGGCGCACCGGAACCAGGGCGTACGGCGTGCGGACTGGTCACCCGGCCGCGACTCGTACTCCTCGCGCACCTGAAGCGGGTTGACGTACAGCCAGTGCTCACCGTCCAGCCCCACCCCGGAGAGAAACCCGTTGTACAGGGTGCGCTCGATCAGATCCGAGTAGTGCGCCCGACCGGTGAGCAACGCCATCCGCCAGCTGAACTGGATGGAGGCGATCGCCGCACAGGTCTCCGCGTACGCCCGGTCCGGCGGCAACTCGTACGGGTCGCCGAACGCCTCGCCCTCGTACCGGGAGCCCACCCCGCCCGTCAGATACGTCTTGCCGCGGGTCATCTCCGCCCACAGCTCCACCAGGGCGTCCCGCAGCGCCTTCTCGCCCGTCTCGGTGGCCAGATCGGCGGCCCCGGCCAGCAGATACAGCTGCCGCACCGCGTGCCCCGTCACCGACCGGGCCTCACGCACCGGCACCCGGTCCTGCCAGTAGGCGGAGCCGGGCGAACGGTCGTGGCCCCGGTCGAAGCCCGCCTCCAGCGAGCCGTGGCCGCGCAACTCCACGAAGTACGCGGCCAGCTCCAGCCAGCGCCGCTCGCCGGTCTCCCGGTACAGCTCCACCAGCGCCGTCTCGATCTCCGGATGCCCGCACACCCCGTCCACGGCCTTGCCCGGACCGAAGGTCTCCTCGATGTGCGCGGCGAACCGCAGCGCCACCGCCAGCAGCGCGTCGCGTCCGGTCGCCCGGTGGTGCGCGATCGCGGCCTGGATCAGATGGCCCGCGCAGTACAACTCGTGGCCCCAGGCCAGCTCCCGCCAGCGCAGCTCGGGGTGCTTCACCTGGTAGTAGCTCTGGAGATAGCCGTCGGGTGCCTGGGCGGCGGCCAGCAGGCCGATCAGCCGGTCCACCTCGTCCGCGAGCGCCTGGCCGGGCGTGTCGGCCAGCTGCCAGGCGGCGGCCTCCAGCCATTTGTGCACATCCGAGTCCTGGAACTGGAAATCCCCGGTGAACGCCGCGTCCTCGGCCCCGGCGGCGGCCCGCAGATTGCGGAGATTTCCGGCCGCTTCCAGCTTCTGCGGCCCCTGCGGAATGCTGACCTCCGCATTGGTACGCCGCCGGATGGCCCAGAAACCGCCGGTGATCTCGGCGGCGCCGGCGGGCCGCAGCCGGGCGTGCGCGTTCTCCGTCAGCCGTATCGGACCGTCAGGCATGGCGAAATTCCTCTCCGCAAGCGGTTACTGCGGCGCAGATTAACAGCCATACGTCCACTTTCCGGTTCTTTCGAAAGTTCTCAGCGGCCCGGAAGGACTCCCGCCCGACCGGCGCGGCCCTTACCGTAACGGGCATGTCCCGCCATGCCCCGTCGTACACCAATCCGCTGATCCGGCAGCGCGCCGATCCGCACATCACCCGGCGCCCGGACGGCAGTTACTGGTTCACCGCCACCGTGCCCGCGTACGACCGCATCGTGCTGCGCCACGCCGACACCCTCCAGGGGCTGTCCGAGGCGCGGGAACACACCATCTGGCGCCGGCACACCGGCGGCGAGATGAGCGCCCACATTTGGGCCCCCGAACTGCACTTCATCGACGGCGCCTGGTACATCTACTTCGCCGCCGGGCGCGCGGAGGATCCCTGGGCGATCCGGATGTATGTGCTGCGCAACGCCTCGCCCGACCCGCTGAGCGGGATGTGGAGCGAGCTGGGCCAACTGCGCACCCCCTGGGACTCCTTCTCGCTGGACGCCACCACCTTCGAGCACCGCGGCACCCGCTATCTCGCGTGGGCCCAGCACCATCCGCAGCGGGAGAACAACACCTCGCTGTTCCTGGCCGCCATGGACACCCCGTGGTCCATCACCGGCGCCCCGCTGGAGGTCAGCCACCCCGAACTGGAGTGGGAGACCGTCGGGTTCAAGGTGAACGAGGGCCCCGCCGCGCTGATCCGGGGCGGCCGGGTCTTCCTCGCCTACTCGGCCTCCGCCACCGACGCCCACTACTGCGTGGGACTGCTCACCGCCGACGCCGACCGCGATCTGCTGGATCCGGCCGCCTGGACGAAGAGCCCGGTGCCGGTCTTCCGCAGCAGCGAGCAGAGCGGCCAGTACGGGCCGGGCCACAACAGCTTCACCGTCGCCGAGGACGGCACGACCGACCTCCTCGTCTACCACGCGCGCGACTACCGCGACATCACCGGCGATCCGCTGAACGACCCCAACCGGCACACCCGCGTCCAGCCGCTGGCCTGGCGCGCGGACGGCACCCCTGACTTCGGGGTGCCGGCTCCCGACGGCCCGACCGCACCGACTCCGGTCACCGCGGCGGTCACCGGGTTCCGCTACACGATGACCGGGTTCACCCAGCACGGCGAGCCCCGGCTGTTCGTCGCCCAATCCGCCGACGCCCTGCACTACGAGCCGCTGCCGGAGCAGCCCGGCTACGCCCCGCCAGCCGGGCTGCTCCGCGACCCCAGCCTGCTCCGGCACACCGATGGCTTCTACTACCTCGTCCACACCACCGGCTGGGAGGGCGACACCATCGGCTTCGCGCGCAGCACGGACCGGCTGCGCTGGAACCATCTGCGCGACCACCGGCTGCGGGTGCCGGGGCTGGTGCGCACCTGGGCACCGGAGTTCTTCCGGGACGAGGACGGCAGCATCCATGTGATCGTCTCCCTGGACACCACGGGGGACCATCGCTTCACCCCCCACGTGCTCACCGCGACCAGCGGGAGCCTGACCTCCTGGACGGAGCCGCAGCCGATGGCAGGTCTTGACGGGTCCAACTACATCGACACCTGTGTGATCCGCGTGGACGGCACCTATCACGCGATCACCAAGCAGGAGACCACCAAATATCTGGAGCACGCCACCGCACCGGCCCTGACCGGCCCGTACACCGTGCAGGGCACCGGCGACTGGGCCGGCTGGGGCAGCTGGGTCGAGGGCCCCGCGCTGGTACCGCTGGACGGCGACGGCTGGCGGCTTTACTACGACGCCTACCGGGACGGCGCGTACCGCTACAGCGACACCCACGACGGGCTGCGTACCTGGAGCGCACCGCGCGAGCTGCCCGGACTGTCCGGCACCGTACGGCACTTCTCGGTCCTGCGGGAGGAGATATGAGCGGGCGTGGCGCGTGGCGGCTGTCGGTCGCCGCCGTACTGGGGCTGCTGCTGTCGCTGCTGATGATCTCGCCGGCGCAGGCGGCGCCGGTCACGGTGCTCAACGGCACTCAGTTCACCGACCCCAACGGGCAGCCGGTGCACGCCCATGGCGGCGGAGTCATCAAGGTGGACGGCTACTACTACTGGTTCGGCGAGAACCGGCAGGAGAACAGCAACGGCTTCCGCTATGTCTCCGCCTACCGCTCCACCGATCTGCGGAACTGGCAGTTCCGCAACCACGTCCTCACCCAGTCCTCCGCCCCCGAACTCCAGGCCGCCAACATCGAGCGGCCGAAGGTGATCCACAACCGGGCCACCGGCCAGTTCGTGATGTGGATGCACAAGGAGAACGACCAGAACTACGGCGAGGCCCGGGCCGCCGTCGCCGTCTCCAGCACCGTGGACGGCAACTACACCTGGCGCGGCAGCTTCCGCCCGCTGGACCACATGTCCCGCGACATCACCGCCTTCGTCGACGACGACGGCACCGGCTACATGGTCTCCGCCGCCCGTGAGAACTACGATCTGCACATCTACCGGCTGACCGCCGACTACACGGGCATCGCGGCCCTGGTCGCCAACCCCTGGCCGGGCGGCCACCGCGAGGCGCCCGCCCTCTTCAAGCGGGACGGCGTCTACTTCATGCTCACCTCCGGCGCCACCGGCTGGAGCCCCAACCAGCAGCAGTACGCCACCGCCACCTCGCTCGCCGGGCCGTGGAGCGCGATGGCCAATGTGGGCGACTCCACCACCTTCAACTCCCAGACCGCCTACGTGCTCACCATCCAGGGCACCTCGGCCACCTCCTACCTCTACATGGGCGACCGCTGGGGCAACTCCTTCGGCGGCCGGGTCAACGACTCCCGCTATGTGTGGCTGCCACTGACCTTCCCCACCGCCCGCACCCTGAGCATGAGCTGGTCCCCACAGCTCACCATCGACACCGCGGCCGGCACGGTTCGGGGCGACGGAGGCCCGTACCAGACGCTGGCCGCCCGGCACTCGGGCAAGTGCGTCGACATCCCCAGCCAGTCCCAGACGGTCGGCGCCCAGGCCATCCAGTACAGCTGCAACAACGGCCTCAACCAGCGGTTCTGGGCCCGGGACGCGGGCGGCGGGTATGCCGAGCTGATCTCGCGGCACAGCTCGCTGTGTCTGGCGGCCTCGGGTGGCTCCGCCGCCGACGGCGCGGCCGTGGTGCAGACCACCTGCACCGGCGCGAGCAGCCAGCAGTGGCGGCTCGCGGACGCCGGCGGCGGGTATGTCCAGCTCATCGCCCGGCACTCCGGCAAGTGCCTGGACGTGTCCGACGAGTCCACCGCCGACAACGCCCGGCTGATCCAGTACGCCTGCGGCTCGGGCGGCCACCAGCAGTGGCGGTCCACCACCGTGTGAGCCCGCCCTGCGGAGCGGCCCTTCCCGGGGGACCGGTGGAGGGCCGCGCCGGGAGCAGGTGTCCGGTGGCGCTTCCGGTCATGGGATTCCCGCGACGTCCCCGGCCCTTCGGGGGACGGGGACGTCGCGGGCCCGGCCGGCGCCATGGGCCGACCGGGCCTCAGCGGCGCCGCACGGTGAGCACCAGGAGCGCGGCGACCACCAGCGCCACCCCGCCCCAGCCCCAGCCGCCGAGCCGCTCACCGACCACGGCCACCCCGAGCACGGCCGCCACCACCGGCTCGAAGAGCGTCAGTACGGTCGCGGCGCTGGCCCGTACCCGTACCAGACCGGCGCCGAACAGCAGATACGCCAGGCACATCGGGATCACCGCCAGATAGCCGATGACCGCCAGGCCCCGGCCCGATCCCAGCAACGGCCCGCCGGTCACGGCGAACAGCGGCACCAGCACCACCGCGCCCAGGCCGAACAGCGCGCCCATCGTGGCCCGTGAGGGGTGGCCGTGCCGGATCAGCCGCCCCGCGTAGTAGGCGTAGCCGGCGTACGCGGCGCCCGCCAGCAGCCCGAGTGCCACCCCGGCCGGGATGCGCGAGCCCTCCGCCCCGCCGTGCCCGCCGGCCGCCACCAGGACGGCACAGCCGGCCCCGGCCGCCCCGGCCGCGGCGAGCCAGCGGCGGGTCAGCCGGGTTCCGTCCAGCAGCCGTTCCAGCAGCGCGGCGAAGACGGGGGCGCAGCCGAGCGAGACCACGGTGCCCACCGCGACCCCGGCCCAGGCCATCGAGGTGTAGAAGGCGAGGGGGTAGATCACCACGCCGAGCGCGCCGAGCAGTGCCCAGCGCAGTGCCTGCCGGCCGGCCCGCAGCAGCGTGAGGGTGGAGCGGCCGGCCAGGGCCAGGGTCAGCAGCCCGCCCAGGCCCATGGTGCCGGCGCCGATGGCCAGCGGGGAGGCGCCGGCCGGTGCGAAGGAGGCCACGGTGCCGGTGGTGCCCCACAGGGCTGAGGCGGCCAGTATCAGCAGCGGCCCGCCGCCGGGCCCGGCCGGGTGGGCGGCGGCGGTGGGGGAGAGCGCAGCGGAGGAAGAGGAAGATGCGGTCGAAGACATGATGGTGAGTGCGTCCTGCTCCGTCGGAGATCCGGTTGAGGGATGCGGAGTGAGGACATACGGAACAGCGGCCCCGACCCGGGATCAGTGGCCCGGGTGGGCCGGTGCCGCGCGGTGTGCGCGTGCGCCGTGCGCCCTCAGTGGGCGGCCGGCGGCGGAGTGACCGCGTGCCAGTAAGTCGATCGCATGAACATAAGAGTAGGGGATCGGATCACCCCTCCTCGCACCACCCCGTCAGCAACTCCACCAGCTCCGCCGGACGCTCCTCGTGCAGATAGTGGCCGGTGCCCTCCCACAGCACCGCCCGCGACCGCGGATGGCTGAACGTCGTCTCCTCCCAACGCGCCGCCGCCACCCGGTTGTGCAGCCCCAGCACCGGACAGCGCCGCCGCGCCAGATAGGACTCGGCGGCCGGCCGCAGCCCGAAGGCATCCGGTGCCAGATACATCGCCTCCCGGTACGCCAGCAGCACCGCCGGATCCATCGCCGCCATCAGCCGCTCGTGCCGGGACCGCACCTCGGGCGGCGTCGCGTCGACGAAGGCACCCCGTACGAAACGCACCGCCCAGTCCGCACCCTCGCGGCGCAGTTCCTCCTGCTCGACCGGCAGCCGCCCGGCCTCCGCCGGATCCCCGCCGTACGCCGTGGCGATCGCCACCACCGACCGCACCAGCTCCGGATGTTCCACGGCGAGGGCCGTCGCCACCTGCCCGCCCATCGAATGCCCGACCGCCACCACCGGACCCACCCGGCGGTGGCGCAACTCGGCGGCCAGCTCCCGGGCGGCGGCGCGCGGCGAGAGCGTGTGCCCGGCGGCGGGGGTACGGCCGTGGCCCGGCAGATCCGGCACCAGCACCCGGTACCGGGCGGTCAGCGCGGGCAGATGCGGCGCCCAGTCCGCCCCGTCACTGCCCCAGCCGTGCACCAGCAGCAGCGGCACCCCGCCGTCCCCGGAATCCGCCACATACAACGGCATCTCGTGCTCCCGCGCTCGGTAACCGGTTACCCCCGGCGCGGGCAGCATACCGGCGGTATCCACGGACCGCCGGACGAGCAAAGCCGAAGGGGCCACAGCAACCCCGCGTCGCCCCGACCCGCCCCGGAAACCCGCAGCATCGGCGTCCGTGACCCGCGCACAACCACGCCGCGCTCCCCGCCCCTACGCCAACGCGCCCTCCAGCGCGAACGTCGCCGCCCCCAGACTCACCGGATTGCCCGCCACCGGCGACCGCACGATGTCCACGCTCGCCAGCGGCCGGCCCAGCGCGTACCGGCCGACCGCCTCCCGTACCCCGGCCAGCAGCGGCGCCCCGAACTCCCTCGCCACCCAGCTGCTGAGCACCACGACCTCGGGGTTGAGCAGATTCACCAGATCGGCGACCGCCGCTCCCAGCTGATCCGCGCAGATCTCCAGCACCCGCCGCGCCACCGGATCACCGGCCCGGCAGCCGGCCGCCAGCGCCGCGATGGTGCCCATCTGGTCCCCGGGCCGCAGCAGCGCGCTGTCCGGGGAGAGCTCGGTCAGCGTCCGGATGATCCCCGGCGCCCCCACATAGCTCTCCACGCAGCCGCGCCGTCCGCAGCGGCAGGACCGCCCGCCGTACGCCAAGGTGGTGTGTCCCCACTCCCCGGCGCTGTTGGCGGCCCCCCGGTGCACCGCGCCGCCCAGCGCGAGACCGGCCCCCACCCCGGTGCCCAGATTCACCACCACCGCGTCCTGCCGCCCGCGCGCGGCGCCGAACCACAGCTCGGCGACCGTGGTGGCGCGCAGCGGATTGTCCAGATACAGGCGGTACGGGATGCGGCGGGCCAGCAGTCCCAGCAGCGGCACCTCGTGCCAGTCCCAGTTCGCCGCGAAGACCGAGACCCCGCCTTCCCGGTCCACCACGCCCGGCATGCTGACGCCGACCCCCAGCACCGGCACGCCGGCCCGCGCGTCCGCCGCCAGCACCCGGGAGACCGCGCCGGCCATCCGCTCCACCACCAGCTCCGGGTCGTCCTCGCCCGGCGCCAGCGGCAGCCGCGCGGTGGCCAGCACCCGCAGCGTCAGATCGAACAACTCCGCGTGCACATAGGTCTCGGCCACATCCACGCCGACCAGCACGCCGCCGGCCGGATCCACCGCCAGCAGCGCCCGCGGCCGGCCCCCGGCGGAGTCCTCGAAGCCGGCCGGCCGCACCATCCCCAGCCGGTGCAGCTCCCCGACGACGGTGGCCACCGTCGCCTGGCTGAGCCCGGTGGCGGCGGCCAGCGCGGGCCGCGACACGGGGCTGCCGGCCAGCACCCGGCGCAGCACGCGATAACGGTTGGCGGTACGGATGTGCCGCGAGGAACGCCGCGCCTCCCGGCCGTCCGCCGTGCTCACTCCTGCCCGTCGCCCTTGTTCTTGCGACGGAACCAGCGGCGCTTCCGGGGCCGCTGGGCCCGCTGCCGCCGTCGGGAGGAGCTGAAGATCCAGCCGGCCGGCGGCTCGTCCGAGCGCCACGGCTGCGGATCGGGAGCCTGGTTCTTCCAGCGCTCGGTCAGCATCCTGGTGCGCGCGGTGGGCTCGGAGACCTCGGCGCCGCGCACGAAGTTCTCATCCAGCACCACCTCGTCCCAGCTGTCCCGGCCGGGCTGCTCTTCCTCGCCGCCCGGCTCGTCCCGGCTCTTCGGCCCCGTCCCCATGACCCGCCTCCTGCTGTCGCCGACTGTGTGCCGGACGTCACACCCAATGGAGTAAACGTTCCATCGCCCTGTCGTGTTCCTGCCCGGCCCGCACCCTACCGAAGACCCTCAGGAACCGGTCTTCGAGCCCTCCGTCGTCTTCCGGGTCGCGTACAGGGAGGTGATCGTGGTGATGGCCAGCACCCCGCCGATCACCCCGAGCGAGAGCGGAATACCGATCTCCGGCACATGCACCCCGCTCTCGTGCAGCGCGTGCAGCACCAGCTTGACGCCGATGAAGCCGAGGATCACGGACAGCCCGTACGAGAGGTGGACCAGCTTCTTCAGCAGCCCGCCGATCAGGAAGTACAACTGCCGCAGCCCCATCAGGGCGAAGGCGTTGGCCGTGAACACGATGTACGGGTCCTGGGTGAGGCCGAAGATCGCCGGGATCGAGTCCAGTGCGAACAGCACGTCGGTGCTGCCGATCGCCAGCATCACGATGAGCATCGGGGTGATCAGCCGCTTGCCGTTCTCCACGACCGTCAGCTTGGTGCCGTGGTACTCGTCGGTCGCCGGGAACCGCCGTTCGACCGCCTTCAGGAAGCGGTTCTCCTCGAACTCCTCCTCCTCGTCGTCGCTGCGGGCGTCCTGGATCAGCTTCCAGGCGGTCCAGATGAGGAAGGCACCGAAGATGTAGAAGACCCAGGAGAAGGTGGAGATCAGCGCCGCGCCGGCGGCGATGAAGATCGCCCGCAGCACCAGCGCGATCAGCACACCCACCAGCAGCACCCGCGACTGGTACTTCGCCGGCACCGAGAACTTCGCCATGATCAGCACGAAGACGAACAGATTGTCCACACTCAGCGACTTCTCGGTCACATAGCCGGCGAAGAACTCCCCGGACGCCTGGCCGCCCCCGAAGACCGCGACGCCGATGCCGAACAGCACGGCCAGAAGTATCCAGATGACGGTCCAGGTGCCCGCTTCCTTGAGCGAGACCTCATGGGGCTTGCGCCCGAAGAAGAAGTCGACAGCGATGAGGGCGCACAGCACCACGACGGTGAGCACCCACATGGGCAACGAGACGTCCACTGATCCTCCGGTATATCCGTTGTCCCGCCCATCCTGCCCGACCCCCGCGGCCACTGCGGTATCCCCCCGTAACCGCACGCATCAGGTCCGCGCCACGCACACATCCGCTGCCCATCGTTTCCCCTGCCGTCTCCTGGCGTTCATCCGACCGGATGGGGCGGGCGCTACGCCTGGGGCGAAAACCGGGTGCGGGCCCCCTCGGCGACCGGAATGATGCGGGAACATGGGACAAAGTGCCGCAGGGCTGCGGAGCTACGGTGAAATCTTCCGGGTGCCGGGCGCCAAACGGTTCATCGCGGCAGGTGTCATCGGCCGGATGCCCACCGCGATGCTCAGCCTCGGCACCGTGTTCCTCGTCACCGCGATCACCGACAGCTACGCCACCGCCGGCCTGGTCTCCGCCGCCGGCGCCCTGTGCTTCGCGCTGATCGTTCCGCAACTCGGCTATCTCATCGACCGCTTCGGTCAGCGCCGGGTGCTGCGCCCGCTGGCCGCCGCGTTCGGCACCGCCGCCACGCTGTTCCTGCTGGCCGCACAACTGGACGCCCCGGTGTGGCTGCTGTGCGCCACCGGAGCGGCCTTCGGCGCCTTCATGCCACCGGTCGGCGCGATGGTCAGGGCCCGCTGGAGCCATCTGGCCGAAGGTCACGGCAGCGGCCGGCTGCTCAAGTCCGCCTTCTCCTTCGAATCCGTCGCCGACGAGCTGATCTGGGCCGTGGGCCCGCTGCTGGTCGCCTTCGCCGTCCTCGGCCACCCCGCCGCCGGCGTCGTCGCCGCCGCGCTCACCGGGGTGACCGGCTGTCTGCTGCTGGCCGGCCAGCGCGGCACCGAGCCGCCGGTCGCCCCACCCCGCCCGGTCCGTACCCGGGCCATCACCGCGCACGGCATGCCCTGGATGTGCGCCGTCTACCTGTTCACCGGCGCCATGTTCGCCGCCTTCGAACTCGCCACCATCGCCTTCGTCGACCACTACGGCCGGACCTGGATGACCGGCGCCGTCCTGGGCACCTACGCCGTTGGCTCCGCGATCGGCGGCCTGTGGTACGGAGCCCGCGACTGGTCGCTGTCGCTGGACCGGCTCTTCCTGCTCACCATCGCCTCCGTGGTGGCGGGCATGGCCCCGCTGTGGGCCATGCCCGGCGTCCCCGCCCTGTGGGCCATCTCGCTGTTCGCCGGCATGCTCACCGCGCCCGCGATCATCGCCGGCTACAGCCTGGTCCGCGAGGGCGTCCCCGCCCACATGCTCACCGAGGGCCTCACCTGGCTGTCCACCGCCGTCGGCGTCGGCCGGGCGGGGGGCGTCGCCCTGACCGGCGTGGTCGTCGAGCACCACGGGCCCCGCTGGGCGTACGCCCTCGCCCTCGGCTTCGGCTCCCTGGCGGTGGTCATGGGGCTGTCCGGCGCCCGCGCCCTGCGTGCCATGGCCACCACCCGGCTCACCCGCGCGGCGTGAGCAAATAGACCTCCCCGGCCCGGGTCCCGAACACCGTCACCCCGTCCGCCTCCCGCTCGGCGGCCACCTCGGCACCGTTCACCGTGACCGTCACCGGCTCAGCCGTACGGACCCGGGCGGTTCCGTCCGCGCGGGAGCCGATCCGGGCCTCGGTCAGCGCGCCGCCCGACCAGGACAGCTCCACCTCGAAGCCGCCGCGCGCCAGCAGCCCGCGCACCCGGCCCCGTGGCAGCGCCCCCGGCAGCGCCGGCAGCAGTTCCAGCTCCGCGCCGTGACTCTGCACCAGCCACTCGGTGATCCCCGCGGTCGCCCCGAAGTTGCCGTCGATCTGGAACGGCGGATGCAGATCGAAGAGATTCGGCGCGGTCCGCTCCGGCGTCAGCTGATCGGTCAGAAGCTTGTACGAACGGTCGCCGGCCGCCAGCCGCGCCCAGAAGTTGATCTTCCATCCCAGTGACCAGCCGGTTCCCGCGTCCCCGCGCTGTTCCAGCGTCACCCGCGCCGCGTCGAACAACTCGGGGGTGTGCCGGGTGATCTGCGCCCCGGGGTGCAGCCCGTACAGATGCGAGATGTGCCGGTGTCCCTGCTCGGGGGCCAGGGCGTCCCAGTCCTGCTGCCACTCCTGCAACTGCCCCTGGCCGCCCACCCGCATCGGCGGCAGCCGGTCCGCGGCGGCCCGCACCTCCGCGCGCAACTCCTCGTCCACCGCCAGCACCCCGGCGGCGGAGTCCACCGCCGCGAACAGATCCCGTACGATCTGCCCGTCCATGGTCGGCCCGGCACACAGCGTGCCGCCCACGCCCTCGTGGTGCGCGTTCTCCGGGGAGATCGACGGAACGGTCACCAGATGGCCGGTGTCCGGATCGACCACCAGCGCGTCCAGGAAGAACCGGGCCGCCTCCGCCAGCACCGGATAGTCGGCGCGCAGCCGCTCCGCGTCCCCGGTGAAGCGATAGCGCTCCCACACCGCCAGCGACAGCCAGGCCCCGCCGGTGGGCCACATCCCCCAGGTCGCCCCGTCCACCGGCGCGGTGCCCCGCCACAGATCCGTGTTGTGGTGCGTGACCCAGCCGCGCGCCCCGTACATCTCCTTCGCGCTGCGCGCACCGGTGATCCGCAGGTCGTGCAGCAGGGCGAACAGCGGTTCCCAGCACTCCAGCAGGTTCGCCGGACCGGCCGGCCAGTAGTTCATCTCGGTGTTGATGTTGATGGTGTACTTCGAGCCCCACGGGGGATCGGTCAGGTCGTTCCACAGCCCCTGGAGATTGGCCGGCTGGCTGCCGGGCCGGGAGGCCGCGATCAGCAGATAGCGGCCGTAGTGGAAGTACAGCGCGGCCAACTGCGGATCGGCGCTGCCGTCCCCGAACGCCGCGACCCGCTCATCGGTGGGCAGCCCCGCCGCCTCCGTCGCCGGGATCTCCAGCGCGGCACGGTCGAACAGGGCCGCGTGATCGGTCACATGACGTTCCAGCAGCGCCTGGTACGGCCGTCCGGCGGCCCCGGTCAGATCGCGCAGCGCCCGGGCCGCCGGATCGCCTCCCAGATCCTGCCAGTCGACGTGATTGGTGCCTGCCGAGATCAGCAGGGTCACCGTGTCGGCCCCCGACACCCGCAGCACCCCGTCCGCCGAGGAGACCGCGCCCCCGGTGGCCAGCGCCCGTACCAGCGCCCGGAACCGCACCCGGCCGGCGATCCCCTCCGCGTCGCCGCCGCGGCCGTCCAGCGCGATGGTGGCGCTGTCCGGGGAGAGCGCCGTGGTGGCCATCGGGCTGTCGAAGGAGGCCGAGAACCCCACCGCGCCCGGGGCGTCCGCGCTCAGCCGTACCACGATCACCTGGTCCGCGGCGCTGGCGAACACCTCGCGGCGGTGCCGTATCCCCGCCCGGACGAACTCCACGCTGTGCACCGCCCGGGACAGATCCAGCTCCCGGCGGTACCCGCTCACCGCACCGGCCCCCTCGAAGGCCAGCCGCAGACTGCCCACGGTCTGATACGGCATCTGCCGCACCGGTTGGCCCATCACCTCGGTCTCCAACAGCCGGTGCGCCGCCTCCCACTCCCCGGCGAAGACCAGCCGGCGGGCCCGCGGCAGCGCGGCGGCGGCCCCCGGATTGTCGTACCCGTGCGGCCCGCCCGCCCACACCGTGTCCTCGTTGAGCTGCAACTCCTCGGTGTCCGTACCGCCGTACACCATCGCGCCGAGCCGGCCGTTGCCCACCGGCAATGCCCGCAGCCACTCATCGGCCGGACGGGAGTACCACAACACGTACGGGGAGCCACTGCGCTGCATGCCGAACCTCTCGGTAACTGCGGTACGCACGCCGGGAGATGGCCCCGCCGGCGGGCGGGGCACCGTTCAGCGCGCGGCCGGGCCGATCGCCAGGTCGGCCCAGACTACGTGCCCGCCCCCCGCGTCCCTGGGCCGAACCCCCCACACCTCGGCCAGCGTGCACACCAGCAGCAGCCCCCGGCCGCCCTCGTCCTCCATGGTGGCGGCCGTGGGCATCCCGGCCGGGCCCGAGCCCGCGCTGGAGACCGCGATCCGCAGCAGCGACCCCAGTATCCGCACCTCGCAGCCCACCGAGCGGCTGCCGGTGTGCCGCAGCGCGTTGGTCACCAGCTCCGAGACCACCAGCTGCGCGTTGTCCGTCAGCTCCACCGGCGAGCGCCACTCGGTCAGCTGGGCCCGGACCCGGCGCCTGGCCTCGCCGACGGAGGCGTCCACGGCGGGCAGCTGGAAGCTCAGACGCTCGTTCCCGAGAAGGGAGGTGTCATAACGCTCTAAGGGCTGAGCGTGTGAGGAGGAAGCCACCCCCATACTCTGAGTGTTGACCGTCGCATCCGGCAAGGGGCATCCTGCAAATTACAGAACCGTTGATATCACTCTGTTGTACTTGCCGGGGTGCGTGGCACACTGCTGTCCGATGACAGCGGCTGGATGGGGGCGGGCAGTGGCAGGAACGCCGGGCGCGGCACCGACCGCCTTGCGCGTGGTACTGGGCAGACGGCTCCAGGACCTGCGCGAAGAGGCCGGGTACACCTTCGAGGAAGCAGCCGCCGCCCTCGACGTCACCCACGCCACCATCCGCCGGATGGAGAAGGCCCAGGTCGGCCTCAAGGTCCCCTACGTGGAAAAGCTGCTGCGGATCTACGGAGTCACCACCTCCGAGGAGATCGAGGGCTTCCTCAACCTCGCCCGCGAGGCCAACCGGCCCGGCTGGTGGCACCACTACCGCGATGTGCTGCCCGAGTGGTTCAGCGCCTTCGTCTCCCTGGAGGCCGAGGCCGACCAGATCCGCGCCTACGAACCACACTACGTACCCGGGCTGTTGCAGACCGAGGCATACGCCGCCACGGTGCTGCGCTCGGGCATGCCGCACGCCCCGGCCAGCGAGATCGACCGGCTGGTCGCGCTGCGGCTCGCCCGCCAGGACCTGCTCCAGCGCAAGCAGCCACCGCTGCTGTGGGTCGTCCTCGACGAGACCGTGCTGCGCCGCCCCTTCGGCGGACCCAACGTCATGCGTGCCCAGATCTCCCGGCTGATCGAGGCCGTCTCCGCACCGCATGTACGGCTCCAGATCATGCCGTTCAGCGCGGGGCCGCATCCCGCGATGTACGGCCCCTTCCACCTCTTCCGGTTCCCCATCCCCGAACTGCCCGATGTCGCCTGTGCGGAGAGCCTGATAGGCGCCGCGTACTTCGACCAGCGCGAGGATGTCTCACAGTTCCGGGAGGCGCTGGACCGGATGTGCGCACAGGCCGCACAGGTGCACCGTACTGAGGTCATCCTCAGTCGTATTCGCAAGGAGATCTGACCATGGATCGCATATACAACGGCATGCCGGCCAGCCAACTGGCCACCGAGGGCTGGCGCAAGCCCTGGAGCGGCGGCAACGGCGGCAGCTGCGTGGAGGCGCTGCGGCTGCGGGACGGCCGGGTGGCGCTGCGGCAGTCCACCGACCCGGACGGCCCCGCACTGATCTACTCCGGCCATGAGATGGCCGACTTCATCCAGGGTGTGAAGTCGGGGGACGCCGACTTCCTTCTGGTGTGAGCCCGGTTGCGGTGGCCCGGACCAGCCACCAGGTGACCAGCAGGGCGGCGGCGGAGAGCACGCTCAGCAGCACCGGCACCGCGCGGATGCCGCTGATGCCGATGCCGAGCCCCAGCACCGACGGGGCGGCCACCCCGCCCAGTGACGAGACGGCGAACACCCACGCCCCGGCCCGGCGGGCCTGTGGCACCGTGCGGTAGAGCCAGGTCAGACCGGTCGGAAAGACCGGCGCGATGAACAGCCCGGCGGCGGCGTACGCGTACGGCGCCGCCCCCGGTATCAGGGTCAGGGCCAGCGCCCCGGTGAGCCCCGCACCGCACACCGTCAGAATGCGCTCGGCGGACCAGCGCAGCGCCAGCGGCAGCACGGCGAACCGGCCCACCGTCATCATCAGCCAGAAGACCGAGGTCGCGCCCGCCGCGTACGCCGTGCCGTACCCCACCGCCTCCAGATGGCTCGCCTCCCAGTTGCCGGTGCCCGCCTCCACGGCCACATTCAGCACATAGAGCGCGAAGAAGCCGCACAGCACCGGGGACAGCAGGCGTACCCGGGCCGCGGCCGGATCGCCGGGAGCGCCCGGCCGGGGCGGCGGCGCCGGCTCCCGGTCGCGCACCCCGCGCAGAAACAGTGGCAGCACGGCGGCCAGCACCGCGCAGCCGGCGAAGGCATACGGGTAGTCGGCCGGACCCAGCAGCGCCAGCAGCGCCGGGCCGGCCACCGCCCCGACGCCGAAGAAGGCGTTGAGCACATTGAGCATCGCGGTGCTGCGGACCCCGAAGCCGACCGCGAACAGATGGTTGAGACCGAAGTCGACCACGCCGAAACCCAGACCACCGACGAACGCCGCCAGCAGCGCCAAGGGCCAGCTGCCGGCCAGCGCGAACCCCGACCCGCCCACCGCCATCAGCGCACAACCGACGCCCAGCAGCGTCCGGTTGCCCAGCCGGCTGCCGATGGCGTCCACCGCGAGGACCCCCAGCAGGCCGCCGGTGAAGTGGGCGCTCAGCCCCAGCCCCGCCCCCGCCGGGGAGAGCCCGAACTCCTCGCGCAGCGCCGGGATGGCCGGACCGTACAGCGCCTGGAGCGCGCCCAGCAGGACGAACGCGGCACAGGAGGCGGCTGCGGCCACCGGGCTGAACAGCCCGGTGGCCGCAGCGACGCCGGCCCGCCCGGTGGTCGCCGTCACCGGCCGCCCAGTTCGCGCAACACCACCGAGAAGGAGGCCGGCTCCGGGGTCAGGTGATACTGCGGCAGCGGGCCCGGGCCGCAGGACTGCGAGCCGATGCCGTGCTGCCCGGCGTCCAGGTGCACCCACACCGTGTCACCCGGCGTCAGCTCCGGGGTGTGGGTGGCCGCGTCCAACTGCTCGGTGGTCCAGCGGCGGGCGCCGAACCACAGGGGCCGCTCCCCGGCGGTCAGCCGCAGCCCCGGGGCGTCGGTGCCGGGCGCCCGGCGCAGTTCGGCCCAGCGGACCCCGTCGCGGGCGCCGTTCTCCTGGGGCCGCACATAGGGGGTGTGCAGGGCGTCGACGGTCGCCTCCCAGCGGCCGATCCGGGCGGCGGCCCGGGTGTCCGGGTACGCCTCGCCGGGCCCGCCGCCGTACCAGCGGGCGAAGCCGTAGCCGGCCGGCAGTCCCAGGCGCAGGCCGAGCCGGGGCAGCGGCACCTGCCAGTCGCCCTCGGGGGTCACCTCGACATCGAGCCGCAGCTCCCCGTCCTCGCTCGCGGTCCAGCGGTAGACGGTGGCCAGCCCGACATCGGTGGCGGCCGGGGCGACCCGGGTGCGTACGGTGAGCGCGCTCTCGCCCGGCTCCACGGCGTCCACCCGGTGCCGGACCCGGTGCAGGCCCAGATCACGCCAGCGCTGGGCGAGCCGGGTCTGCTTCACCCACTCCATACCCTCGTCGTTGTCGGTCGGGGCGCGCCAGATGTCGAGCCGGGGGCCCTGGTGGAGGGTCAGTCCGGCGAGCGAGCGCAGTTCACCGGTGGCCGCGTCGAAGACGGCGGGGCCCAGCGTCACGGTGGTGCCCTCCCGGCGCGGTGCGACGGCGGGCACGCCCGCGCTCGGAGCGGTACGGGGGCGTGCGGCGTCCGCGAACTGACCCCACGCCACCTCGTGCCCCGCAGGGGCCCAGTCGGTGTCCGCGGCCAGCGCGGCGGTCACGGTCCAGATCCCCTCGCCGGTGGCTCCGGTCACGGGGACGGCGGGCAGCGGCAGGTCGGCGTGCGCGTCCGGGGCCAGCTCCGGCACGGTCAGCTCGCCGGAGGCGATGGGCTCCCCCTCGACCTCGTAGCGCCAGCCGAAGGCGAGGTGCCCCAGACCGAGGAAGTCATGGCCGTTGCGGACGGTGATCGTCCCGGCCGCGGAGTCCCCGGTGATCCGCACCGGTTCGATGACCTTCTTGTACTCGATCAGCCCCGGGGAGGGGGTGCGGTCCGGGAAGAGCAGACCGTCGCACACGAAGTTGCCGTCGTGCAGCTCCTCCCCGAAGTCACCGCCGTACGCGGAGTACGGGCGCCCGTCCGCGGTCCGCCTGGGCAGCCCGTGGTCGATCCACTCCCACACGAAGCCACCCTGGCAGCGCTCGTAGGTCTCGAACAGCCGCTGGTACTCGCTGAGCCCGCCGGGGCCGTTGCCCATCGCGTGCGCGTACTCGCACAGCAGGAAGGGCAGCGAGGCGCGGTGCGCCTCCAGGGCCGGGTCCTCCAGCGGCTCCTCGGCGCGCTGCCCGATCCGTTCCACCTCAGCGTGCGAGGCGTACATCCGGGAGAAGAAGTCGGAGTCGCGGTAGGTGGGGTCGTTCTCGTAGTGCACGGCGCGGGACGGGTCGCGCTCGCGGATCCACGAGGCCATGGCGGTCAGCCCGTGGCCGGCGCCGCATTCGTTGCCGAGCGACCAGATGACCACGCAGGGGTGGTTCTTGTCGCGCTCCACCATCCGCTGCGCCCGGTCGACCAGGGCGGGGACGAAGCGGTCGTCGGCGACGGGGTTGCCGCGCCAGTCGGGGAAGTAGCAGAAGCCGTGGGTCTCCAGGTCGGCCTCGTCGATCACCCACAGGCCCAGCTCGTCGCACAGATCGAGGAAGGCGGGGTGCGGCGGGTAGTGGCTGGTGCGCACCGCGTTGATGTTGTGCCGCTTCATGAGTTCGATGTCGGCGCGCATGGTGGCCTCGTCCACGGTGCGGCCGGTGTCGGGGTGGAACTCGTGCCGGTTGACGCCGCGGAAGAGGATCCGCTTGCCATTGGCGCGGAACAGCCCGTCGCTCACCCCCACGGTGCGGAAGCCGAGGCGCAGCGGGATGCGTTCGCCGGCTGTGGCCAGTTCGCCCGCGTACAGCCGGGGGTGCTCGGCGGACCACGGCTGGACCGGGACGCGTACCTCCTCGCCGGTGGGCACCTCGATACCCAGTTCGGGGACGGTCACGGTGCCGGGCTGGTCGGAGTCGACGCGCAGGACGCCCTCGCCGGTGGTGTGGTCGTAGCCGGCGTGGGTGAAGAAGTCGGTGGGGGAGTGCTCGGGGCGGTGCAGCAGGGTGACATCCCGGAAGATGCCCGGCAGCCACCACATGTCCTGGTCCTCCAGATAACTGCCCGCCGACCACTGGTGGACGCGGACCGCCAGGACATTCCCCCCGGGCCGCAGCAGGGGGCCCACCGCGAACTCGTGCGGCAGCCGGCTGCCCTGGAAGATGCCGAGCTCCTGGCCGTTGAGCCACACCCGGGCACAGGACTCCACGCCCTCGAAGCGCAGCACGGTGTCGCCGCCGGCCGGCCAGTCGGCGGGCAGGTCGAAGACATGGCGGTGATCGCCGGTGGGGTTCTCGGTGGGGACGCGCGGCGGGTCCACCGGGAAGGGATAGCTGACATTGGTGTACGCCGGGGCGCCGTGGCCCTGGAGCACCCAGTGGCCGGGGACGGCGACGCGGTGCCAGTCGCCGGTGGTGAGGTCGGCGTCGTCGCTGGTGAAGTCGGTGTCCGCGCCCTCGGCGGTGGGCGAGAGCCGGAAGTCCCAGGTGCCGCCCAGGTTCAGCCGGGCGGCGTCGGAGGCGGCGTACCAGGCGCGGGGCGGCAGTGCGCCGGTGCCGGGCGAAGGCTGCTCGTAGTAGGGGAGCGGGACGTCCTTGGGCCGGGTGTGCATGCGTCTCCTCGGGCGGCGTGCTGTTGATATGTGTGCAGCGCTGTTCGATCACGCTAGAGCGCGAACCGACTTCCGACAACCCCTGGGGAAAGTCAGAAAACCGACAAGAGCCGCGGGCCGGCCACAACCCAGGCGCCCCTTTTGTCGTTGGATTTAACGTTCCGGCAATTCCCGTGGCATGGACGCGACTTGCGCCGGGTACGGCGCACACCGAGCGAACCGCCAACCAACCCCCCACAGACCTTCCTTGGGAGGCTCCATGACATTGCTCCGCACGGTGAAGCTGGCCGCCACCGCGGCCCTCACCCTCTGCGTCACCGCCCTCGCCCCCGCCGCCGCATCCGCACAGGACACCCCCACCGCCGCGGCGACCTCCTATGTGGCGCTCGGGGACTCGTACTCCTCCGGCGTCGGCGCCGGCAGCTACGACAGCGGCAGCGGCGACTGCCGCCGGTCCACCGTCGCCTACCCGCAGCTGTGGGCCAACGCGAACGCCCCCTCCTCCTTCGCCTTCACGGCCTGCTCCGGCGCCCGCACCACCGATGTGATCAACACTCAGCTCGGCCCGCTGAACGCCGGGACCACACTGGTGAGCATCAGCATCGGCGGCAACGACGCCGGCTTCGCCGACAGCATGCAGACCTGCGTACTCAACGGCACCAGCGCCTGCCTGGCCGCAGTCGCCACCGCCAACCAGTACATCGCCACCACCCTCCCCGGCCGGCTCGACGCCGTCTACGACGCGATCCGGGCCAAGGCCCCCAACGCCCAGGTGGTCGTGCTCGGCTACCCGCGCATGTACCAACTGTCCGGCAGTTGCGCGATCGGCATCAGCGAGGAGTCCCGGGCCGCCATCAACGGCGCCTCCGACCATCTCAGTGAGGTCACCGCCAAGCGGGCGGCGGATCACGGCTTCACCTACGGCGACGTCCGTCCGGCGTTCACCGGCCATGAGATCTGCTCGTCCGACGCATGGCTGCACAGTGTGACCCTGCCGATCAACGACTCCTACCACCCCACCGCCACCGGCCAGTCCCGTGGCTACTACCCGGTTCTGGCCGGCCTGGCCTGACCCCCCGATGGGGCCGCCTCCGAAAGGAGGCGGCCCCATCCCCATCCCCGCCCGCCACGTGCCAACTCGCCGGCACGGGCCACCCTGGGCACCGATCGGCACACCTCACGCCACCGGCCGGATGGCCGGCCGATGGCGGAACCCGGTCGCCGCCGGTGTCCCCCCGCGCTGCCGACGACACGCCCGGCACGGGCAGTCGCGGCCCACCGCCGATCCCCGGTGCCGGCGCCACCTGCCGGTCCGGCATCCGACCGGCGTCGCGAGCCGGCCCGCACCGCCGCCCGGGGGCACCCGCCCGCGCCGGCCGGGGCCGCGGAGTCGGGCGGACCCGTCGCCCGGCGCCCGCACGACGGCCACCCCGGTACCGGGACTCCCACGGCCCTTCGCCCCCGTTGTCCGGCCACCCGGGCGAGCCCGTGCCGGCACCTCACTCCACCGAACCGGCGGAACCGCCCGCCCGATGGCCCCGGCCCGGCCCACCGGCCGTACGGGAGCCGGCGGCGCGACGGTCCCCGTCCGCGTCCCGAACCGGTGCGGCCGGCCCCGGCCGGTGGTCCCCCGGCCCCCGCGCCCGCTTTCGCGGGTCTCCGTACCCGCCCCACCGCACGCGCCTCGCCCGCCCGCGGCGGGGCGGCGGCACTCACCCCGGCCCCGCGGTCCCCTCCCGTGCTGTCAGCAACGCGACGGCCGGGTCGCCGGCGGGGGAGCCCGCCGGCGACCAGTGGCCCGCCTCCTTGCGGAACGGCCACCACCGGCCGTCCGCCCCGTACCGCAACTGCGCGCCCTCACCGATCGCCGTCCAGTGCGTGCCGGCCGCCCGCAGCCGGGGCCGCGCCGCCGCGTCGTCCGCCCACGCGCCGGCCAACTGGGCCACCGCCGAGGCGGGCGCCGCCCCCGGCGGATCCTCCAGCACCGCGAGCCCCGCGCTGCCACCCGCCCGCCAGGCCCGTACCGCCAGCCGCAACTCCCGCACCGTACGCCGGCAACCGCGCGCCAGCCGGGCCGTCACCGGATCCGCCGGGCCACCCGCCGCCAGCCGGACCGCGTCCTGCCACACCTCCCACTCGGCCGGCACCGGCTGCCCCGCGTGGTCGGGCCGCAGCGCCGGCGCCAGCAGCGCCCGGGCGCGGGCCGCCGCGTCGGCGGCCAGAAACTCCAGCGCCGCCGCGTCCACCCCCGGCGCGTCGCAGGGCACCAGCGCCGGCGGCGTTCCCGCCCGCTCCACCATCGGCGGCGCGGCCGGCAGCGCGGGATCGCCGGCCGCCGCCCACGCCGCGTACCGCTCGGCGGCCGGCACCCCCTCCGGCGCGCTCCGCCCCGGCTCCGGGGAGGGCGCCGAGGCGGCCCGCACCTCCCGCAGCACCTCCTCCTCATCGCGCCCGCGCAACAGCAGCAGCACCCACGGATCCTCGTCCAGCAGCCGCGCCGCCTGGTAGCACAGCGCCGCCGTGTGCTCGCAGTGGTCCCACTCCCCGCACTCGCACTCCGGCTCCAGATCACCGATCCCCGGCAGCAGTTCCACCCCGGCCGCCGCAGCGTCCGCCACCAGATGCGGCGGCACATCCCGGTCCAGCAGCGCCGCGATGTGCCCGGCCTCGCCCGCCACCACCGCCAGCAGCCGCTGCCACTCCTCCGGCGCCAGCCGGCGCAGCGTCACATCCGCCCGCCACCCCACCCCGTCCCGGTCCCGTACCACGGCGGTCAGCCGCCCCGGCCGTACCGACACCGCGCCCACCATGCCCGCCCGGGCGTTCCGCCGGCCCGCCGCCAGCCGCGCGCCCTCCAGCGCCGAGTCCTCCACCGCCTTCAGCCAGCTGACCCCCCACCAACTGCTCGCGAACCCCCGCCCATGGGCCGGCGGCAGTGCCGCGAACACCCGCTCGCTCTCGTTCCGGGGTTCCTCGTCCCAGGTCATGTCACCCTCCGCAGCGTCACCAGATCCGCCAGCTCGGCATCCGTCAATTCGCTCAGCGCGGCCTCCCCGGAGCCGCCCAGCACGGCGTCCGCCAGCGACTGCTTGCGCCGCAGCAGCGCCGCGATCCGGTCCTCGACCGTCCCCTCCGCGATCAGCCGGTGCACCTGCACGGGACGGTCCTGCCCGATGCGGTACGCGCGGTCCGTCGCCTGCGCCTCGACCGCCGGATTCCACCAGCGGTCGAAGTGGATGACGTGCTCGGCCCGGGTGAGATTGAGCCCGGTCCCGGCCGCCTTGAGCGACAGCAGGAACACCGGCAGCTCACCACGCTGGAAGTCCCGTACCAGCTCCTCGCGCCGGGCCACCGGCAGTCCGCCGTGCAGCAGCGCGGCGGGCACCGCGCGGGCCGCCAGGTGTTCCGTCAGCAGCCGCGCCATCCGCACGTACTGGGTGAAGACCAGCACCTGGGCGCCGGACGCCAGGATGTTCTCCAGGAGTTCGTCGAACGCCTCCAGCTTCCCCGAGCGTCCCGCCAGCCGGGGCGCGTTCTCCTCCTTGAGGAACTGGGCCGGATGGTTGCAGATCTGTTTGAGGGAGGTGAGCAGCTTGACGATCAGCCCGCGCCGGGCCACCCCCCGCGAGTCGGCGATCTCGGCGAGCGTCTCGCGCACCACCGCCTCGTAAAGACCGGCCTGTTCGGGGGTGAGCGACACCGCCCGGTCGGTCTCGGTCTTCGGCGGCAGCTCCGGGGCGATGCCCGGGTCGGACTTGCGGCGGCGCAGCAGGAAGGGCCGTACCAGGGCGGACAGCCGCTCGGCGGCGGCCGGGTCGGCGCCCGACTCGACGGGGTCGGCGTAGCGGGCGCGGAAGGCGGTCAGCCGGCCGAGCAGGCCGGGGGTGGTCCAGTCCACGATGGCCCACAGCTCGGAGAGGTTGTTCTCCACGGGGGTGCCGGAGAGCGCGACCCGGGCGCGGGCGGGTACGGTGCGCAGCGCCTTCGCGGTGGCGGAGGCGTGGTTCTTGATGTGCTGGGCCTCGTCCGCGACGACCAGGTCCCACTCGGCGGCGCCGGCCAGCTCGGCCGCGTCCAGCCGCATGGTGCCGTAAGTGGTGAGCACGAACCCCCTGTCCGCCAGGTCAGCCGGCCGGCGGGCGGGGCCGTGGTAGCGGCGCACCGGCGTGCCGGGGGCGAACGTCTCGATCTCCCGCTGCCAGTTCCCCAGCAGTGAGGCCGGGCACACCACCAGGGTCGGCCCGCACGGTCCGTCGAGGGTGCGGCGGTGCAGATGGAGCGCGATGAGCGTGATGGTCTTGCCCAGACCCATGTCGTCGGCGAGCACCGCGCCCAGGCCGAGCGAGGTCAGCCGGTGCAGCCAGCCAAGACCGCGCAGCTGGTAGTCGCGCAGGGTGGCGGTGAGCGCGGGCGGCTGCGGCACGGGCCGGTGCAGGGGGCTCTCGGGGTCGGCGAGTTGGCGGCGCAGCTCTTCCAGCGCGCCGGTGGCCCGTACCTCGATCTGCTCCTGATCGTCGGTGTCACCGGCGTGCTCGCCCTCCACCCGGCCGGTGAGCGCGGCGCGCAACGCCTCCACCGCCGTGAGCTTGCGTTCGGGGCGCGCCCGGGCGCGGCGCAGCGCCTCGGGGTCCACCAGTACCCACTGGTCGCGCAGCCGGACCAGGGGGCGGCCGGATTCGGCGAGCCGGTCGAGTTCCGCGCGGGTGAGCGGGGTGTCGCCGAGGGCGAACCGCCAGTCGAAGGCGGTGAGGGCGTCGGGGGAGAGCAGGCCGGTGCCGGGGCCGCTCGCGGAGCGGTCGTCGTCGGCGCCGACGACGGCGTGGGTGCTGAGGGTACGCACCAGGTCGCGGGGCCAGTGCACCTGGACGCCGGCGGCGGTCAGCGCGCGGGAGACGGGCGCGCCGAGGAGTTCGGCGATCTCCTCGTCGGCGAGGTCGACGGCGTCGGGGACGGCGGCGGACAGCAGTGGGGTGAGGGCGTCCCAGGCGGTGGCCGCGCGGCGCAGGGTCAGCAGGGCGTTGGTGCGGGCGGTGGGGGAGAAGGCGCCGGCCGGGGCGGTGCCGGCGAAGACCTGCGCGGCGTCGGCGACGACGGTGGGGTCGGTGAGGCTGTGCAGTTGGGCCACGGCGCGGAACCGGCCCCGGGCGGTGTCGAGTCCGTGCGCCTCCACCCGCAGGGAGAGCCGTACCCCGGCGTCGTGTCCGGCGGCGACCTCGGCGGCCCAGGTGCGCAATTGGGGGCGGCGCTGGGCGGGGCGGTCGGCGCGGTCGGCGAAGGCGGGGCCGCCGGCGGCCAGGGCGGCGGCGGGGGTGCGCGGAAGGGTGTCGGCGACGGCGTCGAGGAAGGCGCGCAGCAGTTGGCGGGGCGCGGGCAGCCGCAGCGGGTCGGCCGGTCCGGTGCTGTCCCCGGGCAGTGGTACGGCGTGGGCGTGCACCGGCATGGCGTCGGCGAGTTCGCGCAGCCGTTCGGCGTCGGCGGTGTCCAGCGGCCCGAGCCGCCAGGCGTCGTACTCCTGGGGGCTCAGTCCGGGCAGCAGCCGCCCCCGGGCGGCGAGTTGCAGGGCGAGTACGGCGGCGGCGCCCCAGTACGCGGCGGCGCCGGCGCCGGCGGCCCGGGCCCGGGTGAGCAGCGGCAGGGCGTCGCGCACCGGCAGCACCAGTGCGGGGACCGTCACCGCCGCCACGGTGTCCCCGGCGGCCGGGAGGACGACGGTCAGCTCGCGGGGCTCGGCCGTGACGGTCGGCGGTGGCCGGCCGGGCAGGGCGGGTGGCGAGCCGTCGGGCTGCCAGAACGCCACCTCGGAGGCGCGCGGTGGGTCAGCCGGGAGAAAGACGGCGGCGCTCATGCATTCCTCAAAGTTGACTAGCCGGCGGGAGCGGCCGAGGGTACCCCATGGCCGGGGCCGGGTGGAAACCGCACAACGGGGGTGGGGCTGGGTACACCATGATCCGGGGGTTGCTGCCATGGCGGCCGGCAGCCGGCGGTTCATAGGTTCATCACAACCGATCCGCCGACCCCGTACCGGAGTTGCCGCCATGCCAGAAGCGCCGGCCCCCGCCGTGCCCGTGCCCGACATCGAGGCTGTGCCGCCCGCACCCCACGGGGACGAGTTCGCCCCGCTGCTGCGGCAGATCAGGGGCCAGGGCCTGCTGGAGCGGCGCCGCGGCTGGTACGCGGTCTCCATCGCCGTCAACGCGCTCGCGCTGGCCCTCGTGATCGGCGCGATGGTGCGGCTGGGCGACACCTGGTGGACACTGCTGCTGGCCGTACCGCTGGCGCTGTTCTCCACCCGCACCGCGTTCTTCGGGCACGACGCCGGGCACTCCCAGATCGCCGGACGGCGGGCCAACCGGCTGCTCGGGCTGATCCACGGGAATCTGCTGCTGGGGATGAGCTCGGCCTGGTGGAACGACAAGCACAACCGACACCACGCCAACCCCAACCACCTCGACAAGGACCCGGACGTGGGGGTCGGGGTGATGGTGTGGACCGCCCACCAGGCGGAGAAGCGGCAGGGGTTCGGCCGCTGGCTCACCCGCAACCAGGCGCGGCTTTTCTTCCCGCTGCTGCTGCTGGAAGGCATCGCGCTGAAGGTCTCCAGTCTGCTGATGGTGCTGTCGGCGCGGGGCTGGGAGCGGCAGGGGCTGCGGCCCCGGCTGCTGGAGGGGCTGCTGCTGGCGGCCCACCTGGCCGGGTACGTGCTGCTGCTGGGCACCGTGCTGTCGCCGGGAAAGGCGGTGGTGTTCGGCCTGATCCACCACGCGCTGTTCGGGCTGCACCTGGGGTCGGTCTTCGCCCCCAACCACAAGGGCATGGAGATCCCGGGGCCGCAGGACCGCTGGGGGCATCTGCGCCGGCAGGTGCTCACCTCGCGCAACGTACGGGGCGGGCTGGTCACCGACTGGCTGATGGGCGGGCTCAACTACCAGATAGAGCACCATCTCTTCCCGAGCATGCCGCGCCCGCATCTGCGGCTGGCCCGTCCGCTGGTGCGGCACTACTGCCGGGAGGCGGGCGTGAAGTACACCGAGACCGGGCTGCTCGACTCCTACCGGCAGGCGCTGAGCCACATGCACGCGGTGGGTGCGCCGCTGCGGGCCGGTCATGTTCCGGGCGGAACGGGGGACACTGGGAGTGCGTTCAACTGAGGGGCGGCACCGGCCGCCCCTCGCGGCGGAGAGGAATCGGACGATGTCGACAGGTGCGAAGGTCGCGATCGCGGGGATCGCCGCGGGACTTGTGGTGTGGTGGCTGACCAGCTTCTGGATCGCGGCGCTGGTGATCTTCGGGGTTCCGGCGGGTGCGTATCTGCTGCTCGACCCCTCCCAGCGGCGCCGGGTGCGCCGGGTGGGGCGCAAGGAGCTGGGCCGCTGAACCGGGGGCGCCCACCGGGCGCCTCCGACCGGTGAGGTGTGAGATCCCTCATGGCGTGTTCCCGATGGCACCCGCGCGTGCGGCCCCGGAGGGGAAACGGTACGGTCCCTTCCGGATAGCGGTGAAAACAGGTGGTTGCCGACGGCCTCTTACTGGGGAAGGCTGACACAGCAGTCGCCTTACGAGAAGGGGGAGCTGGGGATGGCACTGAGCACCACACTCGACTGGATGCTGGACGATCTGGTGAAGCGCCTGCCGCGCGTGCGGCATGTCCTGCTGCTGTCCAGCGACGGTCTGGTGACGTCGGTGAGCAGAGGGCTGAAGCGCAACAGCGCCGAACATCTGGCGGCGGTGGCCTCCGGGTTGCACTCCCTCGCCAAGGGGGTGGGAGAACACTTCCGCAGTGGCGGGGTCCGGCAGACGATGATCGAGTTCGACGACGGCGTGCTGCTGGTGACGGCGGCGGGTGACGGCAGCTGTCTGTGCGTGCTGGCCGGCTCGGACGCGGACATCGGGCAGGTCGGTTACGAGATGACCCTGCTGGTGAACAAGGTGGGCGAACACATGGGACTGCCGGCCCGCGAGACCCCGTAGTCACTCTATGGAGTGATATCGCCACGTTTTGTTGCGGCGAGTGGTCGCGCGCCCTACTCTGATTACAGAGAGTAGTCAGAAGCGGCGAGAAGAGGCCACCATGTCCCCCCACTCCCCCCACCAGCACTTCGAACCGACCCCGGCCGGCACCACCGGCACCGGGCCGGACAGCATCCGAACCGGTCCCCAGCGGCCCGGAAGCCCGGAAGCACAAGCACCGGGCCTGCCGACCACAACCCCCACGACCGGCGAGGCGCCCAAGTCACCCGAAGGTGCCCATCCCGATGCCCCCGGGGGCACCCCGCCGAACCCGACCCGCCACCCCCCGGGCACAGCCGAAGCTGCCCGGCCCGAGCCCCCGAGGCCCCACCCGCCCACCGCAACCTGCGCCCGGACCACACCGGACCCGCCCGCCCACGCGCCCGGGCCCCGCCCACCGGCCGCCGGCCCGATCCGTACCACCGAGGCCACCGGTGCGGCCGGTACGGTTCCGCCCGTGCGCTGCCGGACCACCGGCCCGCAACGCACCACCATCACGGACATCCCCGGCGGCACGGCGGCGGAAGCCCGCCCCGTGCTTTCCCGCGCACCGGCCGCACCCGGGGCGACCCGACCCGGGAACACACCGAATCCGCCGGCCTGCGCCCCCGGGCCGGGCACACCGGCCGCTGCGGTGCCGGCCGGTGCCAGGACGCCGGCCACCGGCGGCTGCGGCGCCGCGCCTTTGCGGGCGGGCCCGTGCCCCGGCCGGCCCACCGTGGACGCCCACGGCGCCCCGCCCCTTCTCGGGGACGAGGACGACACACAGCCGCAGCCCGGCGATGTGCCCATCGGTGACTGGACCTGCGCCACCCGCGCCGCCGTCCGGGAACTGGGCATGAGGCGCCACGAGTTCGAGGCAGCCCTCGACCTGGAGGAGCTTCCCACCGTGGCCTGCGAGGGCGCGCCCTGGCGCCGCAGGGTGCCCAAGGCCGCGCTCGACCGGCTGCGCGGTGACCGCCGCACCCGGTCCGGGCTGCGCGATCGCGTCCATCTGGTCAACGCCACGGCCGGCGCCGACCTGCTCGGCATCAGCACCGCCCGCTTCGCCCGGCTGGCCCGGGGCGGCTGCTTCGGCCCGGTCGGCTTCCACATCAACCGCTACCACGCCATCGTGTGGCGGTATGCCGCCGGCGAGCTGCGCGACCTCGCCGGGCACCGCCCGGACCTGCTGCGCGGTCCCGTCCCCGAGGGGCTGCGGAAAGCCCTCGCGGCGGGGGAGGACTGGCGGCCCAGGAAATGGCGCGCCCGTCGCACCGCCCTGCTGGGCCGGCAGGCCACCGGCCCCTGGGAGAAAGCAGCGGTCCAGGCAGCCGTCCTGGAGCCGCCCACCCTGCGCGAGGCGGTCCCCGACGCCGACGAGCGCGCCCGTCTCGGCCGGCTGCGCCCGCCGCTGCTCAGCGGCGATCCGGGCGGCACTCGCACCGGGCTCGTCGCGGGGGTGCTGCTCGCGACCGACCCGGAAGAGGTCCGCTGGTACCGGTCACTGCTCCTGCTCCACCTCGCCGACGCCAGGGCCGCCCGCCCCGCGCCCGGAACGGCCCCGGCGCCGTGCCCGGCATGACCCGCCCCACCGGCCCCGGGCGGTCAGAGCTGACCGACGTCCACCACCTGCAGGACGGCGCGGCCCTCGGCATCCGAGGCCGTCAGATCCACCTCCGCCGTGATGCCCCAGTCGTGGTCACCCGCCGGGTCCGCGAAGGTCTGCCGCACCCGCCACAAGCCGTCCTCGGGCCGCTCCTCGATGCTCAGCAGCTTCGGCCCCCGCGCGTCGGGCCCGGTGCCCAACTCGTCGTACTCCTCCCAGTAGGCGTCCATCGCCCGCGCCCACCGCTCCGCGTCCCAGCCTGCCTCGCCGTCCAGCTCGCCCAGCTCGGCGGTACGGTCCCAGGCCGCCAGCTCCACCCGGCGGAACAGCGCGTTGCGCACCAGTACCCGGAACGCCCTGGCGTTCGCGGTGACCGGCTTGACCTGGTCGGCCCGCTCCTGGGCCTCCTCCGCGTCCTCCTCGGCCGGATTGGCCAACTGCTCCCACTCGTCCAGCAGACTGGAGTCGACCTGGCGCACCAGCTCGCCCAGCCAGGCCGTGATGTCCTGGAAGTCCTCCGACTTCAGATCGTCGGGGACGGTGTGCTCCAGCGCCTTGTAGGCCCCGGCCAGATAGCGCAGCACGATGCCCTCGGTACGGGCCAGCTCGTAGTGGGAGACGAACTCCGAGAAGGTCATCGCCCGCTCGTACATGTCCCGCACCACCGACTTGGGGGACAGCGGGTGGTCCCCGACCCACGGGTGGCTCCTGCGGTAGAGGCCGTAGGCGTGGAAGAGCAACTCCTCCAAAGGCTTGGGGTAGCTGATGTCCATCAGCCGCTCCATGCGCTCCTCGTACTCCACCCCGTCCGCCTTCATGGTGGCGACCGCCTCGCCGCGTGCCTTGTTCTGCTGGGCGGCCAGGATCTGCCGGGGATCATCCAGCGTCGACTCCACCACCGACACCATGTCCAGCGCATAGGAGGGGGACTCCGGATCGAGCACCTCGAAGGCCGCCAGCGCGAAGGTGGACAACGGCTGATTGAGCGCGAAGTCCGCCTGGAGGTCGACCGTCAGCCGTACGGTGCGGCCCTGCGCGTCCGGCTCGGGCAGCCGTTCCACCACGCCGCCGTCCAGCAGCGAACGGTAGATGGCGATCGCCCGCCGGATGTGCCGCAACTGGGCCCGGCGCGGCTCGTGATTGTCCTCCAGCAGCCGCCGCATCGCCTCGAAGGCGTTGCCGGGGCGGGCGATCACCGACAGCAGCATCGCGTGGGTGACCCGGAACCGCGAGGTCAGCGGCTCCGGCTCGGCGGCGATGAGCTTCTCGAAGGTGCTCTGGCTCCAGTTCACAAAGCCGTCGGGGGCCTTCTTGCGGACCACCTTGCGCCGCTTCTTCGGGTCCTCTCCCGCCTTGGCCAGCGCCTTCTCGTTCTCCACCACGTGCTCGGGGGCCTGTGCCACCACAAAGCCGGCGGTGTCGAAGCCGGCCCGCCCCGCCCGGCCCGCGATCTGATGGAACTCCCGGGCCCGCAGCACCCGCACCCGGTTGCCGTCGTACTTGGTCAGCGCGGTGAACAGCACCGTGCGGATCGGCACATTCACCCCCACCCCCAGGGTGTCGGTGCCGCAGATGACCTTCAGCAGGCCGGCCTGGGCCAGCTTCTCCACCAGCCGCCGGTATTTGGGCAGCATCCCCGCGTGGTGCACCCCGATCCCGTGCCGCACGAACCGGGAGAGATTACGGCCGAAGGAGGTGGTGAACCGGAAGTTCCCGATCAGCGCGGCGATCTGGTCCTTCTCCGCCCGGGTGCACATGTTGATGCTCATCAGCGCCTGGGCCCGCTCCACCGCCTGCGCCTGCGTGAAGTGGACGATGTAGACCGGGGACTGATGCGTCTCCAGCAACTCGGTGAGGGTGTCGGTGAGCGAGGTCGTCCGGTACTCATAGCTCAGCGGGACCGGACGGGTGGCGGAGCGCACCACCGTCGTCGGCCGGCCGGTGCGGCGGGTCAGATCCTCCTCGAACCGCGACATGTCGCCGAGCGTCGCGGACATCAGGACGAACTGCGCCTGCGGCAGCTCCAGCAACGGGATCTGCCACGCCCAGCCGCGGTCCGCCTCGGCATAGAAGTGGAACTCGTCCATCACCACCTGGCCGATGTCCGCCTGCGCGCCGTCCCGCAGCGCGATGGAGGCCAGCACCTCGGCGGTGCAGCAGATCACCGGCGCGTCCGCGTTGACCGAGGCGTCCCCGGTGAGCATCCCGACGTTCTCGGTGCCGAAGATCTTGCACAGATCGAAGAACTTCTCCGAGACCAGGGCCTTGATCGGCGCGGTGTAGAAGGTCACCTCGTCCCGGGCCAGCGCGGCGAAGTGCGCGCCTGCCGCCACCAGGGACTTGCCGGAGCCGGTGGGCGTGGACAGGATGACGTTCGCTCCCGAGACCACTTCGATCAGCGCCTCCTCCTGAGCGGGGTACAGAGAGATCCCTCGCTCTTCCGCCCATGACGAGAACGCGTCAAAGAGGGCATCGGGGTCGCTGTCGGCAGGCATCTGATCGATAAGGGTCACCGTCCCATACTGCCCGCACCATGCGGCGAAACCGCAACCGGCTGCTCATCCCAAGATCACATGGGACTACGCTGTGCCGCCAACAGAACTCCACAGACGACGAGTAGAAGGCGGGGGCGCACCCAAATGATGGGACCGGCGCATTCACTGTCCGGCGCGATGGCCTGGCTGGGGGTGGGCCTGGCAGCAGCCGCCGCCGACCATCCGATGCCCTGGCCCGTCCTGCTGGCCGGCACGCTCATCTGCGCGGGCGCCGCCCTCGCACCCGATCTCGACCAGAAGGGCGCCACGATCTCCCGCGCCTTCGGACCACCCTCCAGGTGGCTGGCCGGCCTGATCGACAAACTGTCCGTGGCCGTCTACAACGCCACCCGCGCCAAGCGCGAGCGGCGCCGCTCCGGCGGCCACCGCACCCTCACCCACACCTGGCCCTGGGCCCTGCTGATCGGTGCCGGCTTCTCCGCCGGCGCCGTCCTCTTCGGCCGCTGGGCCGTGCTGATCATCCTGTTCATCCACATGGTGCTCGCCGTGGAGGGACTGCTGTGGAAGATGGCCCGGATGTCCAGCGACGTCCTGGTATGGCTGCTCGGCGCCACCAGCGCCTGGATCCTGGCCGCCGTCCTCGACGAGCCCGGCAACGGCTCCACCTGGCTGTTCAGCGAGCCCTACCTGTGGCTGGGCATCCCCATCGTGCTCGGCGCCATGGTGCACAACCTCGGCGACGCCCTCACCATCTCCGGCGTCCCCGTCCTGTGGCCGCTCACGATCAAGGGCCGGCGCTGGTACCCGGTAGGCACCCCCGCCTTCATGCGCTTCAAGGCCGGCGCCTGGGTGGAGAACAAGGTACTGATGCCGGTCTTCATGGTCGTCGGTGCCGCCAGCGGCATAGGCGCCCTGGTCCTGGCCGCCTGAACGCGGCTCGGGCCGCCGCCCGGCGGAGCCGACCGCCCCCGGTGCCGGCAGCCGGGCGGTGCGGTGCCACCCCGTTGAGGGAAGCACCGCACCGCGACCCGGTCGCCGGCCGGACACCGGCCCGCCGCGTCACCGCACCGTCTCGGCGTCATCCTCCCGGGCAGGGGACCCGTGCCAGGAGCGCCACAGCGCCGCGTACGCGCCGTCGGCCGCCACCAGTTCGTCATGACTGCCCAACTCACTGATCCGGCCGTCCTCCACCACCGCGATCACGTCCGCGTCATGCGCGGTGTGCAGCCGGTGCGCGATCGCGATCACCGTACGGCCCTCCAGCACCCGGCCCAGTGAACGCTCCAGATCCCGGGCCGCCCGCGGATCCAGCAGCGAGGTCGCCTCGTCCAGCACCAGCGTGTGCGGATCCGCCAGCACCAGCCGGGCCAGCGCGATCTGCTGCGCCTGCGCCGGAGTCACCGCCACCGCACCGGATCCCACCTCCGTGTCCAGGCCCTCCGGCAGCTCCCGCACCCAGCCGTCCGCGTCCACCGCACCCAGCGCCGCCCACAGCTCGGCGTCCGTCGCACCCTCCCTGGCCAGCAGCAGATTGTCCCGCAACGGGCCCACGAACACATGGTGCTCCTGGTTGACCAGCGCCACCTGCCGCCGTACCAGCTCCGCCGGCATCCCCGCCAGCCGCGCACCACCCAGCGTGATGTCCCCGCTGCCCGGCGCGTAGATCCCCGCCAGCAGCCGGCCCAGCGTCGACTTGCCCGCCCCCGAGGGACCGACCAGCGCCATCCGGGTCCCCGGCGGCACCCGCAACGACACCCCGTGCAGCACATCACGGCCCGCCGCATAACCGAACCGCACCCCCTGAGCCGTCAACTCCCGGCCGTCCGGCGACAACGAGGCATCCGCGTCGCCGTCCTCGATCTCCCGCACCCCCACCAGCCGCGCCAGCGACACCTGCGCCACCTGCAACTCGTCGAACCAGCGCACGATCATCCCGACCGGCTCCACCAGCATCTGCGCCAGCAGCGCCCCGGTGGTCAGCTGACCCACCGTCATCCAGTCGTTGAGCACAAAAGTGCCACCGATCATCAGCACACCGGACAGAATCAGCGCGTGGTAGACGTTGATCGTCGGAATCAGAATCGTCCGCAGCCACAGCGTGTACCGCTCCCACCGCGTCCACTGACCCACCCGCAGCTCCGACAGCTCCACCCGCGCCGCCTCAAGACGGTGCACCTCGATCGTGCGCCCCGCGTCCACCGTCTCCGCCAGCGCGGCGGCCACCGCCGCGTACCCCGCCGCCTCCGCCCGGTAGGCACCCGGCGCCCGCCGGAAGTACCACCAGCACCCCGCCACCAGCACCGGCAGCGCGATCAGCACCCCCAGACCCAGCGCCGGAGCCGTCACCACGATGCCGCCCAGCAGCAGCCCCGCCCACACCACGGCGATCGCCAACTGCGGCACCGCCTCCCGCATCGCCTGCGCGAGCCGGTCCACATCCGTGTTGATCCGGGCCAGCAGATCCCCCGTACCCGCCCGCTCCAGCACCCCCGGCGGCAACGCCACCGACCGCACCAGAAAATCCTCGCGCAGATCCGCCAGCATCCGCTCACCCAGCACCGCGCCGCGCAGCCGCACCATCCGTACGAAGAACGCCTGCACCGCCAGCGCCACCGTGAACAGCGCCACCGTGCGTACCAGATGCAACTCCTCGACACCCGCCGACAGGTCCTGCACCACCCGCCCCAGCAGATACGGGCCCACCATGGACGCCAGCACCGCCAGCGTGTTCACCCCCACCAGCAGGGCGAACGCCCCCCGGTGCCGCCGCAACAACTCCCGCACATACGCCCGCACCGTGTGCCGGCCCGCCACCGGAAGAATGGTGGCGTGCTCGACCGACGCCGGATCGTAGTCGGGTGGCGAAACGCCGATCATGCCGTCTCCTCCGCATAGTGAGTGGGCAGCGGCTCCCGCGTGACAACCGCCCGATACTCCGGGTGCGAGCCCAGCAACTCCCGGTGCGCCCCGCTGGCGGCGACCCGGCCGTCCGGCACGAACACCACCTCGTCCGCCCGGTCCAGCAACAGCGGCGACGAGGTGAACACCACCGTGCTGCGCCCGGCCCGCAACCCCGCCAGACCCTCCGCGATCCGCGCCTCGGTGTGCGAGTCCACCGCCGAGGTCGGCTCATCCAGCACCAGCACCTCCGGATCGGTCACCAGCGACCTGGCCAGCGCCAGCCGCTGCCGCTGCCCACCCGACAGCGAGCGGCCCCGCTCCGTGATCCTGGCCTCCATCGGATCCCCCGCCGGCCCCTCGGCCGCCCGCGACAACGCCGCCAGAACGTCCTCGCACTGCGCCGCCGCCAGCGCCCGCCCGACCTCGACCTGCCCCGAGGACGGCACCGCCAGCAACTCCCGCAGCGTGCCGGACAACAGCACCGGATCCTTGTCCTGCACCAGCACGGCGGTACGCGCCACCGCCAGCGGCACCCCGTCCAGCGGCACCCCGCCCAGCAGCGCCGAAGGCTCACCCCGGCCGTGCAGGGGATGGCCGCCCAGCCGCTCGGCGAGCCGCTCCGCGATGTTCGGATCCCCGCACACCACCGCCGTCAACAGCCCCCGCCGGGCCACCAGACCACTGGCCGGATCAGTGAGATCACCACGCGGCGGCCCGACCTGCCCGGCCGCCGCCACCACCCCACCGGTCTCCCGCAGCAGCCCCAGCACCCGCACCGCCCGCTTCGCGGACGGACGCGAGAACGTGAACGCCATCGCCGCCTCCTGGAACAGCCGCAGCGGGAACATCAAGAACGTGGCCGCCCCGTACACCGTCACCAGCTCACCCGGCGTTATCCGCCCCTCGCCCGCCATCCTGGCCCCCTGCCACACCACCGCGATCAGCAGCAGCCCCGGCATCACCACCTGCACCGCGTCGATCAGCGACCACATCCGGGCGCTGCGTACCGACGCCGCCCGTACCTCCTGGGAGGCCCGCCGGTAGCGGTCCAGGAACAACTCCTCGCCGCCGATGCCGCGCAGCACCCGCAGCCCGGCGACAGTGTCCGAGGCCAGCTCGGTCGCCCGCCCCGACTTCCAGCGCTCCGCGTCCGCGCGGCGCACCGCCATCGGCAGCAGCGGAACGAAGGACAGCACCACGGCCGCCACCCCCGCGAACACCAGCAACCCCAACTGCGGCTCGAAGATGATCAGACCGGTGCACACCGAGAGGGTGACCAGCACGGCCGCCCCGAACCGGGAGACCGACTCGACGAACCAGCCGATCTTCTCCACGTCCCCCGTGGAGACCTTGACGATCTCACCGGCCGCCACCCGCTGCGTGAGCATCCCGCCCAACTGTGTGGCGCGCCGGGCGAGCAACTGCTGGACCCGGGCCGCCGCCGTGATCCAGTTGGTGATCGCCCGGCGGTGCAGCATGGTGTCGCCGAGCGTCATGAAGACAGTGATGCCGAACATCAGCAGGCCGGTGAGCGCCAGGTCGCGCCCCGAGCGGTTCACCACCGCCTGGACGACCAGCCCGAGTGCCACCGGCAGCATGGCGATGCTCGCCTGGTGCAACACGCCCCAGCCGAGGGCCTGCGCCTGACCGCCCGCCTGTTTGCGGAACAGCCACAGCAGAAAGCGGAAACCCGACCGGACGTCGGGTTCACCGGGGTCGGAATGCGGAAGATCGCGAATGTGCATGACATCCCAGAGTCAGTACGTGCGGAACTGGGCAACCTGGCCAGCCTCATGGGCCGGGGCCGCCAAAATCAACGGGTTTTTCCCGGCCACCGCCGCAATTCGCCGGGGCGTGCGGAAAACCTCCGATAATCCCTCGGAAATGCTTTCCCACCGTCGGCCGCGCTCCCGGCCGGCCGGGGCCGCCACGTACCATACGGGGATGGGACATGGAGCCGACCGCCGGGGCGCCCCGGCCGCCAAACTGGACGCGGAGAGCGCCGCATCCGTGGCCGCGACCCTCCAGGCGCTGGCCACTCCCTCCCGCCTGCTGATCCTCTCCCGGCTGCGCGAGGGCCCGCTGCCGGTCACCGAACTCGCCGAGGCGGTCGGCATGGAGCAGTCCGCCGTCTCCCACCAACTGCGGCTGCTGCGCACCCTCAGCCTGGTCAGCGGCAGCCGCCAGGGCCGCAGAATCGTCTACAGCCTGCACGACCACCATGTGGCACAGCTCCTGGACGAGGCCGTCTACCACATCGAACACCGCCGCCTGGGCCTGCACGACCAGGCTCCGCAGCCCCGGCCCTCCTGAAGGGCGTTGCCGAAGGCTGTTCTTTGCAGGCCGGGCCCCGGTGGAGGCGGTGGTGATCGCGCGGTGACAGCGAGGTTGTGCCTGTGGGCGAGGGCCTGGACGGTCCCCGGCGCCACCCGGCGGGACCGGGAGCGGCTCATCGGACCGGGCGGCGGTCAGCGGGTGCACGCCATCGAGTACGACCGGCCGGAACGGATGCGCACCACGGTGCTGTACGCGTACCGGCTGCCGGCCCACCCCTTCCGGCCGTTCGGAGATCCCGTTCCGCACGCCCACGTGGCCACCGTCGCCGTACGGCCGCTGGGACCGGCGGAGCCGGTGGGGGATCTGCTGGAGCTGCACCGGGCGGCAGGCATCCAGCCGCGGGTTCTCGACAACCTGTGGCCGTACTGGGCGGCCGTGACCGCCGGCAGCCTGGGGTTCAGCGGCATCAGGCTGCGCAATGCGAAGCCTGCACCGCCTCATCGGGGCCCCGCGAGCTGATTCCCGTTCAGAAAAGGAATGCGCGAGGTGTTGACGCCGGGCACCCGTGCTCCCACCATGAGGGGCATCCCCGCTGAGTGGGAGCGCTCCCATCCGGGTCGCGTGGTGCGCGCCCGCTCAGCGGTGGGTTCAGCTCGTCGCGCTCCACGGAGAAGGGCCGCAGCCATGCCATCCCCCACGTCGCCCCGCACCCGGCCGAGCCGGGCCGTCCCATGACCACCGGGCCGGTGACCCGTACCCCTTGCGAACGCCCGGCGCCCCGGCCGGTCCCGGACCGCCGCCCGCTGTTGTGGGCGCGGCTCCGTGAGACCAACCGGCGCAGTGCGTTCAACCGGCGAAGCCGGGGCGAGGGCCTGTAACCAGCAGTACGGCGGCAGCCGCCCCCGATGGGCGGTGGTTGCCGGACCCGTGCACCGACTTCCCGCACCCGTCGGCGTGCCGCCGCTCCGGACCCCCGCGCAGGGGGAGCCCCGGCGGGTCGCGGGCGCCGCGCCGCTCCGGTCCTGTCAGGGACGGCAGGGACCGGAGCGGGCCCGCTCCGGACGGCCACCGCCCCCAGCCGGGCGGCCGTCCGGGGCGGACGCGGCGCCGCTCCGCATGAGGTGCCAGAAATGCGCCGTCGTCTGGGAGCGCTCCCAAATGTACGGGTTCTCCCGGCGTTTCCACGAGGCCCCGGCCGGCGGCTGTCCGAGCCATGACCATGACCGAGAAGGGCCTCTCGACATGCCATCACCCACCACCGCGGAACCCTCCGCCCGCGCCTCCCGGCGCTCCGCCCCACCGCCGGCCGCCGATCTCCCGCTGCCGCTTGCGGTCCGCCGCGCGCTGGCGGTGCTGCGGATCGCGACCGGCGTCATCTTCCTGTGGGCCTTCGTGGACAAGACCTTCGGCCTCGGCTACGCGACCGCCTCCCAGAACGCCTGGCTGAACGGCGGCTCCCCGGCCCGCGGCTACTTACTCGGCGTCAGCGCCGGGCCGCTGGAGTCCGTGTACCAGTCCTGGGCCGGCCAGGTCTGGGTCGACTGGGCGTACATGGCCGGCATGTTCGGCATCGGCGCGGCGCTGCTGGCCGGGGTCGCGCTGCGGCTCACCGCGCTGGGCGGCGGCCTGATGCTGCTGATGCTGTGGCTGGCCGAGTGGCCGCCGGCCCGGCATCTGTCGGACGGTACGCCGAGCATGTCGCCGAATCCGCTGGTGGACCAGCACGTCGTCTACGTCGTCGCCCTGGCGCTGCTCGCACTGTGCTCGGCCGGCCGGACCTGGGGCCTCGGCGGCATCTGGGCCCGGCTGCCGCTGGTGGCCCGCAACCCCTGGCTGCGGTGAAGGACCGCGGGCGCGCGGGGAGTGAGTGACGGCCTCCCCCCGCGCCCGCCCCGCCCGGCACACCGGCCCGCCGCCCACGGACGGACCGCTGCGCCGGGCCCCCGGGCTCCCGGGCGCGCCCCACCCCCTCGCACACGGCCGACGCCGCCCGGACGCGGTCGGGGTGCGGGGCCCGCCCCGAAGCGCGCGGCCCGCGGGCGATCGGCGGCGGTTCCGTCGGCGCGGTGTCGCCCGCCCCGCTGCGGCGCGGTTGCCCCGTCCGGTGCCGGCCGGCGCGGGCGCCGGGCCAGGGGCGGTGCGCCCCGGTTCTGCGGTTGCCGTCCGGGGCCGACACCGTGATCCGGCCTGCGGTGCTCTCCGGGCACGTCGCCCGAACGCCGCCCGGCTCTGACCCGAATGGTCTTGGCTCGCGGGTGGGTGGGGACCGGTGGCTTCGTAATGGAGGGTGGGGGAGCCGGACGCCGAAGGGAGCCGTCATGGGGACCGTGCCGACCGTACGAGCCGAGGACACGCCGGTCGCCGGTGCGCCCGGGCCGGCCGCGCCGCCCGCCGGGCCCGGCTATGCCGGGCTGCTGATCACCATGACCGGAGCCTTCCATGTGCTGGCCGGGCTGACCGCGCTCGGGCGCCCCGAGTACTTTCTCGTCGCACCCGGCGGGCTGATGGCGCTCGACTATCCCGCCTGGGGCGTCATCTGGCTGCTGCTGGGCGGCGCCCAGTTGCTCACCGGTGCCGCCCTCCAGCGCAACCGGTCCTGGGCCACCGGCGCCGGCCTCGTCCTGGCGATGGTGGCCGCCATCGCCCAGGCCGCGTTTCTGGCGGCCTTCCCGCTGTGGTCCGTGCTGATCATCGCGCTGTGCGTGGTGACCCTGCACGCCCTGTGCCTGCCCTCCCGATCCCGATAGCTGGGTGCCGCTGCCGCCGGGGTGTCAGCGCGTGGCACCCGGCGGCAGCGGCGGTCAGGGGGAACGGCGGACGACCGTCGTCATCCGGTCACCGTCGCCTCACAGATCCACATCTGAGCAGGAGTAGAAGGCGTTGCCGGTATCGGCCACGTCCCACACCGCAAGGATCAGATGCCGGCCCGACTTTCCGGCGGGCACGGTGCCTTGGTGCGCTTCGTTGGCGGCCGGGTGCCGGCCGCCCAGGGGGACGGTGAGGAACGGCTGCGGCTCCAGGTCGGCCCGGGTCAGCGGCGTCCTGGGGTCGTATCCGTTCCGGGTGATGTAGTACCGGAACTCGCTGGTGCTGTGGGTGGCCGTGAAGGTCCACCGGAAGGTGTACCCCTGGCCCGAGGTCAGGCGGGTGGCCGGCCAGCCGCCGCCGCGCGGGTCGTCCAGCTGGGCGAACCTCGTGTTGCCGCCCGCGCAGATGCGCCCGTCGGCGGGGCCTGCCTGCGGGAAGCCCTTGGGGCCTTCCACGCTCTGCGGCTCCCACTGGATCTCGCCGCAGTTGCTGACCGCGCCCTGGGCGCAGTACGACTGACGGCTGGTCGGTGCGGTGCTGTAGCCGTGGGCCTGGGCGGTGCCGCCGGTGCCGAGCACCGTGATCGCGGCGAGCCCGAGCCCCGTGGCGGCGGCGGTGATCTTTCTGCGCATGCTTCGCTCCCGGAGATGTGGGGGGTGAAGAGCTCCGTGCACGGGTGCGAGTGCTGCGGTCTAGACCAACTCCGACGGTACTGCCGGATGTTGCGTCATGTCCATACCAATGAGTGGACCCGGATCCCGGCACGGGCGCGCCGCTGCCCCGGGACCGGCCGGGACCGTCCCCGGCCCGGCCGGCCCCGCCGCGCTAAACGTTGTAGCGGTACTTCACATGCCGCCAGAAATCACGCGCCATCCACGCGTCGAACTCCGTCACCTGCGTCGCCGAACCCGCCTTCATCAAGAAGTTGGGCACCCCGGTCGGCGTCCAGTCGTAGAAGTCGTCCAGCCCGAGCGTATGCCCGATCTCGTGCAGCAGGATGTGGATGTTCGGCTGGTTGATCGCCCCGACGAAGTACTCCCGGCCGATCCGCTGGCCCCAGTCGCCCCCGGCCCCGCCGCCGAAGCCGTCCGTCAGCCACAGCGACTGGTCGTAGTGCCGCGCCGCCCCGCCCGGGCAGCGCGGGTAGCTGCCGTTCTGGTTGAAGAACCGGCCGCACTCCGGGGCGCACTGCGGCGCCCCGCCACCGTCCAGATTGCCGATGTACAGATCCACCGCGTTGTCGGTCCACTGGAAGGTGGACCGGTTGGCCGTGGCCCAGCCCACCACATTGATCTGGACCCGCGCCTGCGGGAACCCGTCGAAGCCGCGCATCTGGTCGTACCACTTGTCCGACTGCTCCTGGAGCACCCGGTGCACCTGGTCCCGCAACTGCGCGGTCACCGGGGCGTTGGACTCCCAGCGCACGCAGTAGTTGAGATAGCCGCCCCCATTGGCCATCAGCTGATCCCAGCCGTAATTGCGGAATCCGTACAGGTTCGGATAGGTCTGCTCCACGTGCTGCCAGACCTCGTTCAGCGGCTGGACGAGATGGGCCGGCGGATTCCAGTCGGCCGCCGCGCCGACGCTCGCCGGTGCCGCAGCCGCCACCGCTGCCGCCGGGGCCTCCCGGCCCACCGCCGCGCCGGCCTCCTGCGTCACCGCCGGCCGCTCGGCGGCCGTCGCGGGAGCGGTCAGCGCCGTACCCAGACCCATGGCAGCCGCGGCCACCGCGATCACCATCGTGGCGCGCCATCTGCGCCCAGACCTCAGGGGGGACATGCACTCTCCTAGCGTGAGGGAGACAACGGACATGACACGACGTGACATGACGGACGACGTCCGCCCGCACGCCCCGTCCGTCCCTCCGTCGTCGCCCGTGCCCCGGAGGTTGCCGCCCGCACCCCATCTCAGGCGATCGTGTCCAGATCCGATCGGTGCACCTGATGCCCCAGCGGCCGGCCCGCGTACAGCGCCGCCGCCTCCTGCACCACCACCTCGCCCAGCCGCTCCAGTTCATTGCCCAGCGCCCCGGCGATGTGCGGGGTCAGCAGGACCTGCTCCAGACCGAACAGCGCCGAATCCGCCGGCAGCGGCTCCGGCTCGGTGACATCCAGCACCGCCGATATCCGGCCGGACACCAACTCCGCCTCCAGCGCCCGGTGATCCACCAGCGAACCCCGGGCGGTGTTGATCACGGTCGCGCCGTCCGGCAGCAGCGCCAGCCGACGCGCGTCCAGCAGCCCCCGGGTGGCGGGCACCGCCGGGGCGTGCAGGCTCAGTACATCGCTGACCGCGCACAGTTCGTCCAGCGGCAGCGGTCGCACGCCCAGCTCCCGCGCCTCCGCGTCCGGCAGATACGGATCGTGCACCGCCACCCGGAAGTCGAACGGGCGCAGCAGTTCGATCACCCGGCGCCCGATCCTCGACGCCCCCACGATGCCGATCCGCCGCCGGTAGTTGCCCATGGAGTACGTCCGCCCCGCCGCCGGCAGCCGGCGGGTGGCCGCGTACCGCGCCGCCGTACCCAGCACATCCTTGCCGCTCAGCAGGATCGCGCCCAGCGTGAACTCCGCCACCGGCAGCGCGTTGGCGGCAGCCGCCGAGGACACCGAGAGCCCGCGCTCCCAGCAGGCCGGTGTGATGTGGTGTTTGACGCTGCCCGCCGCGTGCAGAACCGCCCGCAGCCGCGGCAACCCCGCCAGTACCGGCTCCGTCAGCGGCGCACACCCCCAGCCGGTGATCAGCACCTCCACCTCCGCCGGGTCGACGCCGCCGGCCGCCACCGGCTGCGGCGCGGCACCCTCCGGCAGCCGCAGCACATCCGACAACCGCTCCCGTACCGCAGGAGGAAACAGCCGGGGGAGATGCGCCGGGTCCATGACGAACAGCCCGGCGGGTCGCCCGCCGCCGTTGTTGATGCTGGGCATTGGTGCTGGTCAGCTCCCCATTTCAGAAAACGTTGTCTGCCCACCCTGAACACCGGCCCAAGACCACGTCAAGGGCATGAAGCGGCGAAGTCCACCACTCACCCTGGGGTTAGACTGCGCCGAATGAGGAGAAACGCTTTCTGCGGAGCGCCGTCATGACGCCGGCCGGCGGGTCGCCGGCCACTCTGCGCGATGTCGCGGAGCGGGCCGGGGTGTCGATGGCCACCGTATCCCGCGTCCTCGCCGACAACTACCCCGTGGCCCAGCGCACCAGGCAGCGGGTACTGCGCGCCATCAAGGACCTCGACTACGTCGCCAACACCCACGCCCGCGCCCTGCGCGGCCGGGGCACCCCCACCGTCGCCTTCGTCCTCAACGACGTCCGCGGCGCCTCCTTCGCCTCCGTTGCCCACGGCGTTGAGGAGGAGGCCGCCCGGCGCGGCCGGATCTGCCTGATCTGCACCACCCAGGGCGACCCCGAACGCGAACTGTCCGTGGTCCGCACCATGCGCGAGCAGGGCGCCGGCGCCGTCATCCTCATCGGCGGGGTGGTCGACGACGCCGCCTACCGCAGCCAGATGACGGCCATCGCGCACTCCCTGGACGCCTCCGGATCCCGCCTGGTGCTGTGCGGCCGTCCCCCGCTGGGCAAGGACGTCCCGGCCACCGTCGTCGAGTACGACAACGAGGGCGGCGCCTACGCCGTCGTCAGCCGGCTGCTTGCCCAGGGACATCGCCGCGTCCTCTTCCTTGGTGCCGCCGCCAACGGCTCCACCACCGCCACCGGCCGGCTCGCCGGCTACCGCAGAGCGCTGGCCGACCACGGCCTCCCCGCCGACGAAACCCTCATCATCACCTCCGAGTTCAGCCGCGCCGACGCGTACGACAAGCTCACCGCCCGGCTGCGCGAAGGCCGCGATTTCACCGCCGTGTGCGCCGTCACCGACACCGCGGCCGCCGGCGCCCTCGCCGCCCTCGACGACTTCGGCCTGCGCGTCCCGCAGGACGTCTCCCTCACCGGCTACGACGACGTCGACCCGGCCACCGACCTGCGACCGCAGCTGACCACCGTGCACGTGCCGTACGAGGAGGTCGGCCGCACCGCCGTACGGCTGGCGCTCGGCCTGCGCGAGGGCGAGGTGTCCTCCGCCGCCCAGCACGCCGTACTCGGCACCCATGTGGTGATCCGCGACTCCACCGCACCACCACCGTCACCACCCCGCCAGGGGGCGTCGTCCCCGGCCAAGGAGCCGCCACCATGACCGCACCCGGCAACAACAACCCCGTACTGCCCGGCCACCACGCCGACCCCGACATCCTCTTCCACGCCGGCCGCTGGTGGCTCTACCCCACCACCGACGGCTACCCGGGCTGGTCCGGCACCCGCTTCACGGTCTTCTCCTCCGCCGACCTGACCGAGTGGACCGCGCACGGCACCGTCCTTGACCTGGCCGATGTCGGATGGGCGCAGCGGCACGCCTGGGCCCCCGGCGTCATCGAGCGCGACGGCGCCTTCTGGATGTACTTCAGCGCCGACCAGCAGATCGGCGTCGCCCGGGCCGACCGCCCCGAGGGCCCCTTCACCGACGCGCTCGGGCACCCCCTCGTCGCCCGCGACGGTTACGGCCACCAGTCCATCGACGCCGCGGCCTTCCGCGACGAGGACGGCGCGTACTACCTCTACTTCGGCCAGGGCGGCATGCAGGCGGTCCGGCTCGCCGACGACATGACCTCCTTCGCCGGCCGACCGGTGAACATCGCCCCACCCGGCTACAACGAGGCCCCCACCGTCTTCCGCCGCTCGGGCCGCTACTACGCCATGTGGTCCGAGAACGACACCCGCAGCCCCGACTACCGGGTGGCCTACGGCGAGATGGCCGGCCCACTGGGGCCCATCACCCCCGCCGCGCACCCGGTGCTCGCCAAGGACGAGGCGCTGGGCATCCTCGGCACCGGCCATCACACCGTCACCCGGGTGCCGGGGCGCGACGAGTGGTACATCGTCTACCACCGCTTCGCCATCCCCGGCGGCGACGGCACCCACCGCGAGGTCGCCATCGACCGGCTGCGATTCGCCGCCGACGGCACCATCGAGCCCGTACGCCCCACCCTGGAAGGCATCGCGCCCGTACACCCCCGATGACCGCCGCCGTACCAGGTGGGGCACCCGCCGGTCCCGCCGCCGCCCCCGGGACGGCGGCGGGACCTTCGCCCGCGCGTCAGACCCGGCCGGGCTGTACCACCTCCACCTCCAGCCCCCGCCAGGCGCTGAGCAACTCCTGCGCCGCCCCGTCCAGCAGGTCCTGATCCGCCGCCGGATCCGCCAGCGCCGCCCCGGCCGCCGCCACCGCGGCATCCAGGACGGCCAGTGACTCCCCGGTGTACCGCGCGCGATCCAGCCCGTCCGCCCGCGTCAGCAGCATCTCCACCAGCGTGCCGTCCGCCGGCATCCGCAGAAACTCCAGCTCCGCCACATTGGTGTTGCCACCGCTCGGGAACACCAGCCGCAGCAGCGGATAGCTCACGGCACGCGCCAACTCCACCTGGTACCAACGGGCCTGCGCGACCCCCGCCACCGTGTACACGTCCTCCCAACTCGCGCCGCCGTCCCGCGACCCGCGCAGCACCGCCCCGTTCAGCCGGGTCTCGAAGCCCGCCCGGGGGTGGAACCGCAGGGAGTCGACGACCAGCGGGCCGGCCGCACCCGGATCGATCTCGATCCATCCGGTGGCGGTCGTGGTGTCGGTGTACGTCAGCACATCGCCGTCGAAGGCCCGCCACGCGTTCTGCGCCGCCGTGCCCCCGCCACTGCCCCAGGGCACCGTCGAGGCGGTCACCATCCCCTGGGTCACCGGGAAGCGCTCCCGCAGCGTCTCGGCGGACACCAGCAGACCGTACGCTCCGTACACCCGGTCGATCAGCGCGGGTTCGTCCGCACCCGGCTCCCCGGCCGCGGCCCGCACCGCCGCCACCTCCTCACCGAAGAGATGCCGGCTGCCACGGGTGTACGGCCCGGCCGGTGTCGCCTCGGCGCGGGCCAGCACCTGCGCCAGGCTCTCGGCCACCGCCGGCGCGGCGACCGGGGAGGTGCGCAGCCCGCCGTCCGCCAGCCGCGCCACCACCTTGTAGTACCGGTTACCGGTGCGCAGCCGGTCGGTGACCGAGGTGGTGGCCGCATCACCTCGGCCCACCAGCGTCCAGCCCGCCGGGTCGAGAACAGGATCGCCGCCGCTGACCGCCGCGTCCTGCGTCTGGTACACCTCGAAGGCCACCGCGTCCTTGGGCTTGTTCCAGCGCACCGTGATCTCGTCGGCCGCCCGCTCGGTGTACGCCAGCACGGTGCCCGCCGCGATCCCGCGCACCTCCACCGACCCGAAATCGGCCCGGTGTGCCGCCGTCACGCCGGCGTGCACGGCGCCCGGCATCGGCGTGAACAGCGAGCCGACCGCCTCCCAGGTCCGGCCGTCCGCCGAGGCGAATCCCGTCACCCGATGGGTGGCGGCGTCCCGGACCAGGCGCAGATACGGATGCGAGGCCGAGGTGAAGCCCGCCACCGCGACCTCGCGCGGACTGCGGCGCTCCTCGTCCCAGTCGTGCCGGCTGTCCCGATTGCGGTCACGCAGCACCAGGGTGCCGTCGGCGGCGGCGCCGAAGTACACATACCGCTGGTAACGGGTGTCCCGGCGCACCGAGTCCCGCAGCATCAACCCGGCGGCCGGCCCCTCATGGCCGTCCAGCCGCGCCGTGACAGTGCCGCTGCCGTCCAGCGGCCGGCTGACGAAGTGCAGCGCGTCGTCGATGGCGCGCCCGGTCAGCAGATTGTCGTCACCCTCGCCGAACCCTCCGCCGTCGCCGCCGGTGATCCGGACACTGTGATCGGGGGTACGGGCGGTACCCGTGCCGATCGATCCCAGCCGGTCATCGCGCCAGCCGCCGGTCAGCCCCTCACTCACCGGCCGGGACAACCCGGCTTGCGCCCGGTAGGACGGCAGCCCGGCACCGCCGGCGCCCACCGGGGTGACGGTGTAGTAGTAGGTCCTGCCGACTCGCGCCGTACGGTCCAGGTAGTACGTCCCGGCCACCCGCTGGGCCAGCACCGCGTACGTCCCGTCCTCGCGGTCGGCGCGCCGGACCGTGTACGAGGTGGCGCCGGCGGCCGTCTTCCAGCTCAGCCCGACGGCATCGGCGCCCGGCACGGCGGTGACGAAGTCCACCCCCGACGGCAACGGCCGGGCATCCGGGACCGGCTCCGGCAGCCGCAGCACCAGCGCGGCGTTCGGCGGGACGTTCACCTGACCCTCCCGCACCCGAACCGCCTGACCCGACACCAGATCGTGCACCGTCCCGCCGCGTACCCCAGGCACCGTGAGCCGATGGGTGCGCTCATTGCCGTACTCGGCCCGGGTGCTGTTGAACGCGAACAGATAGGACCCGTACCGTGCCGTGAGGAAATCCGGATAGCCGGAATAGGCGGTATCCGCCTCGAAATTGTCCCGGCTGACCTCACCCACCCCCGGCTGACGGGTGATCGGCGCGATCTCTCCGGCCAGCGCCTGTGGTGCCGTGCCGTCGGCGGTCTGCTGATCGCTCATGAAGTCGACATCGATATTGTCCAGCCGGGCGTAATAGTCCTCGTACGCGAAGACCCCCTCCGTCTTCAGCTGCACAATGGCGTCGCCCGCCGGCTCGCGAACATGCAGCCGGCCGTTGCCCGCGTAGCCGCGCTGCCGTTCGTTCAGCGCGCCGAAGATGTGCGTGTCGCCGTCCCGCAGCGACACGAACATGTTGTCCACATCCACCTCGGCGAACTCCGCGTATTCCGCCGGATCCACTCCCAGTTCCGCCAGCTCGGCCCCGGTATAGGCAGCGAAATCCGTATGCGGATGCGCCACCCCCGTAACGGCCGACCCGAACCGCTCGTACTCACCGCGCTCCCCGGTCACATAGGCATAGGTGTCCGCGACCCGGTAATCGACCCGGAACTTGTCCCGGACCGAGGAGAACGCCGGAAAGAACTGATGATCCGCCAGCTGCTGCTGCACATAACCCACCGCCTCCCTGGCGTACTCCCAGGTCGACTCCCACTCCGGGCCGGCATACCGCTCCTCGTGCTCGGCCATGTGCCGCTCCAGCGAGGCGTACAGCAGCGCCCGGCCCTCGGAGATCCGGGTGGCATAACCGGGCAGCCCCGGATACCACGTGTTGCGCTCGTCGATGACCCCCTCCATCCGCATGAAGCGGTTGCCGTTGTCATCCACATCCGTGTAGCGGGCGAAGCCACGGGCGTGCAGATTCTTCAGCGCCAGCCGCAGAATGGCATCGTTCAGCGCCTCGTCACCCTCGTGATCGAGCGTGCGGTAGAAATGCTCCGGAAGATAGTTGGTCGACTCGCCGTAGTTGGCCACATAGCCGTTCTCCCGGGTGTGACCGGCCTGCGTCACGGTGGTGTAGTGCTCACCGAACGGCAGCCGCCGTACCACCGTGCCGTCCTCGTTCAGCGCGCTGCGGGCCAGCCCCTTCATCACGATCTGCCGGTAGTCCTCGGTGTACCGGGCCTGCCGGTCATGGAAGAACAGCGAGTGATAGAGATCGAGATCCGTACCGTCAGGGCCGGTGAGCACCTCCTCGCCGAGAAACGGATCCAGGCCCAGCGACTCCCGCAGAATCCGGTGGCTGCGCGCCTTGCCCTCGTAGAAGTCCGAGCCCACCAGCCGCAGCCCCTCGTGGGCCTCCCAAGCGCCCTCGTACGTGTACATCACCTGGTTGTAGATGTAGGAGAGCCGTGAGCGGGCGAAGTCGTAATTCGCCTTCAGCGTCCGCTCCCACGCCAGCCGGCGGGTCAGTGGCTCCCCGCCCCACCCCGCGTCCGCCAGCGAGGTCTCCCCGGCGGCCGTACCGGTGGAAAACGGTTCGTCGAGAAAGGCGTCGAACCGCTCCTGCCCCCAGATGTCCTCGTCGCGGATCAGATTCTCCACGATGTACAGGGCCTCGCCGAGCGCACCGTAATAGCCGCCCCAGTCCGACTGATGCCCGCCGTTCCCCAGCAGCATCGTATTGCCGTAGTAGTCGATCACATGATTGTCGATGGCCTGGAAGATCCGCCCCAGCGCCGCGGCCTTCTCCGCGTCGCTCCGCGCCGGAGACCACTCCTGGAGCAGAGAGTTCGCGTAGAACCGCAGATCGTCCTTGTACCGCTCGATGGAGATCGTCGCCCCCGGATCGGCGTCCAACTGCCGGGACAGCGCGTTGAACGTGTCGACCTGCAACTGGGTGTGACCATCCACCAGTCGCTGCTTCTCCGCCTCGGAGAGATCGGCCGCCGTCCTGGTCGGGGTGGTGTACGCGGGCACCTCCTCGGCCGACCGGTCCAGCCGCGCCCCGGTGTGGGTGTAGGCCCGGTAGTAGCCGCGTGAGTTCTCGGTCACCAGGGCGGAGAAGTTGTTGCTGTAGGTCCGGACGGTCAGCTGAGCCCGCTCCTGGCCGCGCGTCATCTCCAGCGGCAGCAGGATGGTGTTGGTGTAATAACGGCCGGGCAGCGGGCGGACGTTGCCGGTGTTGATGGCCTCGTAGTCACCCTGCCGCCGGTAACCGATCTGCTCACCGTTGAGATAGGCCACCGACTTGTGCGACGAGGCGTCCGAGCCCCAGAACTTGAGGGTGAAGTAGTTCTGCGCCAGCGGATCGACGGCCATGGTGAAGGTCAGATCGCCGCCCTTGATCTGCGGCGGATCCAGCGGCAGGGCGACCCGCGCCGGCTCACCCGAACCACCGGTGACCACCGAGGTGTCCGGGGCCAGCAGCCCATGGGAATCCTCCGAGGCACGGTCGCCGAAGACCAGCACATCGAGGGTGCCGGCCGGTGGGCCCGGCGGCCGGGCCTGGGCCCCGGCGGTGGTGGCGGTCAGCAGCCCGGCGACCAGACCGGTCAGCGCCAGCACGATCCCGGTCAGCCGGGTCGGCGGTCGTTGTTTCGGCGGCCCGCAGGCGGCTCGGTACGAGCGGAGCATGATTCTCCCTTGCGCATAGCAGGAGGAAGGCGGAACAACCGGTTGGAGTAAACGGTTACTCCGCCTCGCCATCCCGTCCCGGCGAGGATGGGAAACGATTTCTAGGGGACGGTACGGACCCTGCCCCGCGCTGAGAACCAGGCGGACCGCACCGAAAATTTCGGAAGCCCCGTACCACGCACACCCCCACGCCCGGGAGCGGACGGGGCCGCCACCCCGCCCGCCCCCGGCCGGCTCAGCGCCGTACGTAGGTCAGGGTGCCGAAGCCGAGTTCGTCGTACCCGCCGCTGTTCGGCCCGTAGTCGCCCCCGCCGCCCTCGGGGCTGAGCGACCTGGCGATCCGGGACAGGTTGGGGGTGTCCAACCCGCGCCGGCCCCAGTAGTGGTGGTAGACCCGCTCCCACACCGGCCGCACCTCGCCCCGCCCGGCCGCGGAGATGACCGTCTGTTCCTGCGGCGCACAGTTCTGCCCGGTGCCCCAGCGGTAGGTCGTGAACGGCACGCTGTCGCCCGAGTTGTAGCGCGCCACATACTCACACGCCTTGAGAAACCGGTTACTGTCCGCGCCGTAAAGATCGACCCCCTGGTTCCAGGCCATCTCGCACACGGTGCCCATCAGCCCGATGCCCATGATGCTGTGCGGCTGGTCCCGGCCGCTCTCCTGCCACTGCGCCAGTTCCCCGTGCACGAACGGCACCGCGTTGCGCAGCGAGCCGTTCCCGGCCCCGTTGTGGAAGTAGTTCACCGCCCGGTCGAACTTCCCCTGGTCGTCGCACAGGATCCCGATCGCCATGATGGCGGCCATGTTGCACAGATCCCAGTTGGCCCAGTAGTTGGTGATGCACGCGTCGTTGTGGTTGACCAGGAACCAGTCGCACATCGGGTAGAAGACGTTCAGCATCATGGACTGGAAGCGCCCCAGCTCGAAGCCCGGGTAGCCGCGCATCAGCTCGGCGGCGTTGGCGAACTGATAGCCGTAGATCCCCGACGCCAGATACCGGTCGGCGTTTCCGCCCACCGTACGCAGCGACGCCGACCAGGCGTTGAGGATGTTCCGCGCCGCGTCGCCGTGCGCCGTGCTCCCGCTGATCTTCCAGCGCAGCGCGTTCTGGTACGCCGCGTGGATGTCGTTGTACAGCTGCGGATAGTTCTGCCCGTCACCGCCCCGGATCACCGTCTCCAGCGGCCTGGGGGACCAGTTGCTGGCCGAGCGCCCGTTGGCGGTGAGCCGGTTCCAGCCATTGATCCACGGCGCGGTGCCGCTGTTGACCCGGGTACGCATCCGGGTGAAGTCGGCCTCGGTGTGCAGCATCCCGGGGTGCGCGAACGCCAGCGTCCGGGGCGGGTCCTGCCGCAGACCGCCCGCCGCGTGGGCCAGACCGGGCACGGCGGCGACACCGGCCCCGAGGGCGGCGGCGCGCAGAATGCCCCGGCGGCTCGGCCGGTCCGATCGGTGCTGTCCTTGCATGAGGAAGCCTCTCCTTCGCGTGGGGGGTGGGGCGGCACGTCCTACCGCCCCGCCGCCCCATAGTGACCGCCATCACAGAAAAGGTTGTCTATCGCGCCAGAACTCGAAAGTTTCCGCAACAGCGGCTCGGTTTCCGCTACCCCGCACCGTGGCGACCATGATCCGGAAGGAACACCCACCCACTCCGAGGACACCCCGTATGAGCATCACCGTCACCATCCACCCACAGCACCTGGAACGGCAGTCACCGGCCGAGTGCCTCCGCGTCGAACCCTGGGGGAGCGACGCCGTCCGGGTACGCGCCGGCGCCGCCGGCATCCGCGCCACCACCCCCGGCGCCCTCGACGACCCGCCGCCCGACACCGGCACCGTGCACACCGAACCCACCGACGGCGGCGGCGGACGCCTCGTCAACGGCCGCATCACCGCCCACCTCGACGCCCATGGCCGGCTCCGCTTCACCCGCACCAGCACCGGCGAGGAACTCCTCGCCGACGCCGAACCGTACAAGGGCTGGCCCCCACCCCGTACCCACACCCCGCACGGCGACGGCGGCTACCGTCTCGAACAGCGCTTCGCCGCCTACCCCGACGAACGGCTCTACGGCCTGGGCCAGCATCTGCACGGCCGGCTCGACCAGAAGGGCCTGGTCATCGAACTCGCCCAGCGCAACGCCGAAGTGAGCATCCCGCTGCTGATCTCCTCCCGCGGCTACGCCCTGCTGTGGAACAACCCCGCCCTGGGCCGCGTCGAACTCGTCGAGGACGCCACCCGCTGGGTCGCCGAACACAGCCACCAGATCGACTACTGGATCACCGCGGGCGACACCCCCGCCGACCTGATGGCCTCCTACGCCGCGGCCACCGGCCATCCGCCCCCACTGCCGCACTGGGCCACCGGCTTCTGGCAGTCCAGGCTCCGCTACCGCACCCAGCACGAACTCCTTGCAGTCGCCCGCGAATTCGCCCGCCGCGAGCTGCCGCTCTCCGTCATCGTCAGCGACTTCTTCCACTGGCAGCAGATGGGCGACTGGAGCTTTGACCCCGCCGACTGGCCCGACCCGGCCGCCATGGTCCGTGAACTGGACACCCTGGGCGTGCGGCTGATGGTCTCCATCTGGCCCACCGTCCACCCCGACAGCACCCACCACGCCGCGCTGCGCGCCGGCCACGGCCTGGTCGCCGACCGGCACGGCGGACTGCTCACCCAGAACTGGCCCGCACCCGCCGGCTTCGCCCCCACCCACTACTACGACGCCACCGACCCCGCCGCCCGCCAACTGCTGTGGGACGCGGTACACGAGGGCTACCTCCAGCACGGCATCCGCGTCTTCTGGCTGGACGCCTGCGAACCCGACATCGCCCCACCCCTGCTGGAACGCGCCCAGTACGCCGGCGGCGACGGCCGCCAGATCGGCAACCTCTACCCGCGCGAACACGCCCGCGCCTTCCACGACGGGCTCACCTCCGAGGGCGAACACGAGATCATCACCCTCAACCGCTCCGCCTGGGCCGGCAGCCAGCGCTACGGAGCCGCCCTGTGGTCCGGAGACATCCCCGCCACCTTCGACGCGCTGCGCGTCCAGATCCGCGCCGGGCTGAACGTCGCCCTCAGCGGCATCCCCTGGTGGACCACCGACATCGGCGGCTTCCACGGCGGCGACCCGGACGACCCCGCCTACCAGGAACTGATCGTGCGCTGGTTCCAGTACGGAGCGCACTGCCCGCTGTTCCGGCTGCACGGCGACCGCGACCCGAACCAGCCCTTCGGCGTCACCATGACCGGCGGCCCCAACGAACCCTGGTCGTACGGCCCGGCCTACCCGCTCATCCGCGAGCAGCTGCTGCTGCGCGAACGGCTGCGCCCTTATGTCCAGGAGCAGATGGACACCGCCCACCGCACCGGTACCCCACCCATGCGTCCGCTGTTCTACGACTTCCCCGACGACGCGGCCGCCTGGGAGGTGGAGGACCAGTTCCTGCTGGGCCCCGACCTGCTGGTGGCCCCGGTCACCGAACCCGGCGCCCGGGCCCGGCAGGTGTACCTGCCCGCCGGCACCCGCTGGCGCAACGCCCACGACGGCACCGTCCACGACGGCGCCAGCACGCTCCAGGCCGATGCCCCCCTGTCCCACATCCCCCTCTACACAAGAGAAGGCCACCCCCTCCCCATCCTCCCCGACTGACCATCCCCGACAACGGAACACCCCACCGACCACCACACGACCGCCCGCCCGCACAGGAGCGGATCCACTCACTCGCGTTACCTGGTTGGTGGCCGGCGTGCTGTGCGGGCCTGGGCGTTGTAACCGCTCGCCGCCATCCCGGGCCGGGGGCGACGATGGTGCTGCGCGTCCGCCCCCGTACGAGAACGGAATCGCCGGTGCCGGCCGGGGTCATTCGCTCGGGTTGCCGGGTTGGTGTTGTGACTGCTTGCCGCCGTTCGGGGCCGGGGGCGTGGATGGTGCTGCGCGTCCGCCCCCGTATGAGAACGGAATCGCCGGTGCCGGCCGGAGTCGCGCTCGCTCTGTCCGTCAGAGTCAATGGCCCCGAGGCTCAACGTGTCATCCGGATCCGAACACCATGATGCCGGGCTTCCCCGGCCACCACCCGACACGCCACTGCCCTGCCCGCCCCGGCCCTGGACGACCCTGCTCCTGCCCCGGGCCCCGAGCCCCGGCCCCTGCCCCGGCCCCGACCCGGCAGGGGCAGGGGCCGGCAAGGCTCGGTGCCCCGGCCCGCCCGGGGGTCAATCCCGCCCCGGGGCCGGGGGACGCCGCGCAGCGGCGGCATCCCCCGGCCCCGAGGGGCGTCGCACCCGCACAGACCCGCACAGACCCGCGCCGCCCCCGGCGCGTCAGCGCCCCAGCACCGCCATCGCGGCGTTGTGCCCCGGGATGCCACTGACCCCGCCGCCCCGCGCGGCGCCCGCCCCGCACAGCAGAACGCTCTCGTGCTCCGTCTCCACCCCCCACCGCCCCGCCACCGGCCGGTCAGCCGCCTTCTCCCCGTCCCGGAACGGAAAGTCCAGATCACCGTGGAAGATGTTCCCGCCCGGCAACCACAGATCGCGCTCCAGATCCAGCGGCGTCTTCACCTCCAGGCACGGCCGCCCCTCCCCGTCCAGCGCCAGACAGTCCGCGATCGGCTCCGCCAGGTGCTCGTCCAACTGGGCCAGGGCCGCCGCCAGCAGCGCGTCCCGCACTTCCGCCTCGCTTCGCCCGCCCCCCGCGAACAGCCGTGCCGGCGTGTGCAGCCCGAACAGCGTAAGCGTCTGATAGCCGGCCCGGGCCAGCTCCGGCGAAAGGATCGAGGGGTCGGTCAGCGAGTGGCAGTACAACTCGCTCGGCGGCGCCACCGGCCCCCGCCCGGCCGCCGCCTCCCGGTAGGCGGTCTCCAACTGCGCGTAACCCTCCGCCACATGGAACGTCCCCGCGAACGCCTCCCGTGGATCCACCTCCGCGTCCCGCAGCCGTGGCAGCCTGCGCAGCAACATGTTCACCTTCAGTTGCGCCCCCTCCGCCGGGTCGGCCGGCCGCACCGCCGCCTCACCCAGCAGCCGAGCCAGCACCTGCGGCGACGCGTTGACGAGCACCCGCCCGGCCCCCACCGCCCCTGCCCGCTCGCCGTCCGAGAACCGCACCTCCGCCCGTCCGCCCGGCCCGCCGTCCGGAGTGATGCCGGTGACCTCGTGCCCGGTCAGCAACTCCGCCCCGGCCCGCCGCGCCGCCGCGGCCAGCGCGTCGGTGACCGCGCCCATGCCGCCCACCGGTACGTCCCAGTCGCCCGTGCAGCCACCGATCACGTGGTACAGGAAGCAGCGGTTCTGCCGCAGCGACGGGTCGTGCGCCGACGCGAAGGTCCCGATCAGACCGTCCGTCAGCACCACCCCGCGCACCAGATCGTTCGCGAACCGTTCCTCGATCGTCTCACCCAGCGGCCGTTCGAACACCGCCTCCCAGGCCGCCTCGTCCGCCACTCGCGCCCGCAGTTCGGCGCGGGTGGGCAGCGGCTCGGTGAGCGTGGGAAAGATCCGCCCGGCCAGCCGCCGGGTCATCGCGTAGAACTCCTGCCACGCCTCGAACTCCCGCTCGGAGCCGGTCAGCCGGGCGAACGCCTCCCGGGTCCGCTCCGTGCCGCCACCCACCAGCAGCCCGGTCGCGCGCCCCGCTCGCACCACCGGCGTGTAGGAGGAGAACTCACGCTTGGCGGGCGTCAGCCGCAGCCCGAGATCCCGCACGATGTGTTCAGGCAGCAGACTCACCAGATAGGCGTACCGCGACAGCCGGGCGGCCACCCCGGGAAAGGCCGCCGCGCTGACCGCCGCACCCCCGGTGTGTGTCAGGCGCTCCAGCAGCAGCACCCGTCGCCCGGCCCGGGCGAGGTAGGCGGCGGCGACCAGACCGTTGTGGCCACCGCCGACGATCACGGCGTCGTACGAGGAGTGGGCAGGCATGAGGGACTGCCTAGCACGTCCGCCGCTTTCCGGCCAGCATCCCGGCCGGGGTCTGGAAAGCGTTTACTGTCCTGGCATAGGGTGCCCGGCGGATCAGCCCCGACGATCAGGCAGGCGACACGCGCATGGCCGAGCACCCCTTCACCCTGCCGGACGAGGACCGGGCACTGAGCCCGTACACCGGCTGGACCCGCGCCCACTGGGAGGCCCTCGCCGACGGCATGCTGCACGCGGTCGGCCCGTACGCCACGCACGGCAAGGCGCTGTACCACCTGCCGGGTGGGCAGCCCAGCGGCTCCGGGGTGCGCTCGGACGGCCTGGAGGGATACGCCAGAACCTTCCTGCTGGCCGCCTTCCGGGTGGCCGGCGCCCAGGGCGAGGACCCGCACGGCTTCCTGGCGCGGTACGCCGCCGGTCTCGACGCCGGCACCCGCACCCCCGGCGGGGACGGCCCCGAGGACTGGCCGCTGATCACCGACCGCAGCCAGCCGCTGGTGGAAGCCGCCTCGATCGCGCTGGCACTGCGGCTGACCCGGCGCTGGCTGTGGGACGAACTGCCCACCGAGGTACGGGAGCGGGCCGCCCGCTGGCTGTCCGACGCGCTCACCGCGCAGGCATGGGAGTGCAACTGGGAGCTGTTTCCGGTCACCGTGGGCGGTTTCCTGGCCGAGGCCGGCATCGAGACGGCCGCCGCCGAGACGGCCATCACCCGCGGCCTGGAGCGCATCGAGCCCTGGTACCGCGGCGACGGCTGGTACAGCGACGGCCCGCTGCGGCACTTCGACTACTACAACGGCTGGGCGATGCACCTGTACCCGGTGCTGCACGCCCGGCAGTCGGGGGACCCGGCGCTCCTCGCCCGGTACGGCGGCCGGCTCGCCACCCATCTCGCCGACTACGCCCGGCTGTTCGGCGGCGACGGCGCCCCCCTGCACCAGGGCCGCTCGCTCACCTACCGGATGGCCACCACCACCCCGCTGTGGCTGGGGGCGCTCAGCGGCCACACCCCGCTGGCACCCGGGGTCACCCGGCGGCTGGCCTCCGGCGCGCTGCGCTACTTCCTGGACCGGGGAGCGGTCGGCCCCCAGGGGCTGCTGTCGCTCGGCTGGCACGGCCCCTACCGGGGAGTGCTCCAGCGCTACTCGGGGCCGGCCTCGCCGTACTGGGCGAGCAAGGCGTTCACCGGGCTGCTGCTGCCCGCCACCGATCCGGTGTGGACGGCCACCGAGGAGCCGGGCCCGGCCGAGCGCGCGGATGCCGTCACCCCGTTGCCGGTGCCGGGCTGGCTGCTGCAATCCACCGCCTCGGACGGGGTGGTGCGGCTGCACAACCACGGCAGCGAGGACGCCCGGTACGACCCGTACTACACCCGGCTCGGCTACTCCACCGTGACCGGGCCCACCGCCGGCGCCACCGGCCCGTCGGCCGACAACCACTTCGGCCCGGTGCTCGACGGCACCCCGGCCGCCCGTACCGGCATCGAGCCGCTGGGCGCCGGCGAGGGCTGGGCGGCCTCGGCCCATGACGCGGGCGGGCACCGGGTGATCTCGGTGGTGCTGGCGCACGGCGCCACCGAAGCCCGTATTCATCTGATGATCGATAGTGCGCCGGAGGTGCCGGTACGGCACACCGGCTGGGCGGCGGGGGAGGGGCTCCACTCCGAGCTGCACCCGGTGCACGGTTACACCCCCGAAGCGCCGCTGTCCGCCCTCCCCACCGCCTACACCCCGGCCGCCCGGCTCCCCGTCCTCACCGGCCGCACCGGTCCGGCCCCCACCGACCGCGTCTTCATCGCCCTCGCCCGGCTGACCGGCGATGACACGCCCCCACCCCTGTCCACCCGCGCCGGGGTACGGGTGACCACCCCCACGGACATCACCGTGGAGTGGACCGAAGGACCCCGCCGCCGGGTACGGATCACCCCGCACGCCGTGCACGTCGACTGACCCCGCGGGGCGTCCGCCGGGCGCCACCCGCCCCCGGCACCGCCGCCGCGACGTACGCTGGAGGGCTGTCCCCCCATGACACCCTCCGAAGGAGCACATGCCGCACGACACACTCCCGCGGTCCGACGGTCCCGTCAGTGACCCGGCCGTCCCCCGGACACCCGCACAGATCCGCCGCGTCCTCGCCCTCTTCCGCCCCTACCGGGCCCGTCTGGGCATCGTCGCCCTGCTCGTCGGCGCCTCCTCCCTGGTGGCCGTCGCCTCCCCGTTCCTGCTGCGCGAGATCATCGACACCGCCCTGCCCCAGCAGCGCACCGGCCTGCTCGCCCTCCTCGCGCTCGGCATGATCGTCACCGCCGTCACGAGCAGCGTCTTCGGCGTGCTCCAGACACTGATCTCCACCACCGTCGGCCAGCGGGTCATGCACGATCTGCGCACCCAGGTGTACGCCAAGCTCCAGCAGATGCCGCTGGCCTTCTTCACCCGCACCCGCACCGGCGAGGTCCAGTCCCGCATCGCCAACGACATCGGCGGCATGCAGGCCACCGTCACCTCCACCGCCACCTCCCTGGTCTCCAACGTCACCGCCGTCGTCGCCACCCTGGTGGCCATGCTCGCCCTCGACTGGCGACTCACCCTGCTCTCCCTCGCCCTGCTGCCCTTCTTCGTCTGGCTCGCCCGCCGGGTCGGCCGCGAGCGCAAGCGCATCACCGCGCAGCGCCAGAAACAGATGGCGACCATGGCCGCCATGGTCACCGAGTCCCTGTCGGTCAGCGGCATCCTGCTGGGCCGCACCATGGGCCGCTCGCACAGCCTCACCCGGGATTTCGCGGGGGAGTCGACCCGGCTGGCCGACCTGGAGATCCGCGCCTCGATGGCCGGCCGCTGGCGGATGGCCACCATCGGCATGATCATGGCGGCGATCCCTGCCCTGCTGTACTGGTCGGCCGGTGTCCTGCTGCAACTCGGCGGCACCCCGCCCTCCATCGGCACCCTGGTGGCCTTCGTCAGCCTCCAGCAGGGACTGCTGCGCCCCGCCGTCTCCCTGCTCTCCACCGGCGTCGACATCCAGGCATCGCTGGCCCTCTTCCAGCGGATCTTCGAGTACCTCGACCTCACCGTGGACATCACCGAGCGCCCCGACCCGGTGGAACTGCGGCACGCCAAGGGCGAACTCCGGCTGACGGGGGTGTCCTTCGGGTACGACCCCACCGCCCCGCCCACCCTCAGCGGCATCGATCTGACGGTCCCGGCCGGCGCCTCACTCGCCGTCGTCGGCGCCACCGGCTCCGGCAAGAGCACCCTGAGCTATCTGCTGCCCCGGCTCTACGACGTGACCGCGGGATCGGTACGGCTGGACGGCATCGACGTACGGGAGCTGGACTTCGCCTCCCTGGCCCGGGCGATCGGCGTGGTCTCCCAGGAGACCTATCTCTTCCATGCCTCCGTCGGCGACAATCTGCGCTTCGCCAAGCCGGACGCCACCGCCGCCGAGATCGAGGCCGCCGCCCGCGCCGCCCAGATCCACGACCACATCGCCGCCCTGCCGCAGGGTTACGACACCGTGGTCGGCGAGCGCGGCTACCGGTTCTCCGGCGGCGAGAAGCAGCGCCTCGCGCTGGCCAGAACCATCCTGCGCGACCCCCCGGTGCTGGTGCTGGACGAGGCCACCAGCGCGCTGGACACCAAGACCGAACGGGCCGTCCAGCAGGCCATCGACGCGCTGTCCGCCGGCCGGACCACCATCACCATCGCCCACCGGCTGTCCACCGTCCGCGACGCCGACGAGATCATCGTGCTGGACGGCGGCCGGATCGCCGAGCGTGGCACCCACACCGAACTGCTGGCCCGCCAGGGCCGCTACGCCGAACTGGTACGCCGCGACGAGGCGATCGCCGGGCACCGGGAACTCCTCGATCCGACCCCCTGACCGGGGGCGGGCCGGCCCCGTCCCCGGTCAGGGCGCGGCCCGGCCGGAGCATAAAACTGAGCGAACGATCGTGCTAATATCTCGGCACTCCACTGTCCCACCGAGGGGATCCAGCATGGCCCTGACCGCCGGCCTCACCCGCGCCGCTCTCCGCCTCGCTTCCCGGACGACCCCCGCCCTCGCCGCCAGGGCCACCCTGCCGGCCTTCCGGGACACCCGCGGCGGAGCCCGGCAACGCCCCGCGGAAGAGCCCGTGATGCGCGCCGCCCACCGCGCGACCCTCACCGTGGCCGGCAAGAACGTCGCCACCTACCGCTGGGGAAACGGCGAACGCCCCGTCCTGCTGATGCACGGCTGGATGTTCCGCGCCTCCCGCTTCGCCCCCCTGGTCCAAGCACTGACCGAACACGGCTACAGCCCCGTCGCCTTCGACGCCCCCGGACACGGCGCATCGACCGGCCGGGGAACCTCCATCCTCGAATTCGGCGAGATAGCCCGCCGCCTCGCCCCCTCCGACGGCCACTACGAAGCCGTTATCGGCCACTCCGTCGGCGGCCTCGGCTCCTTCTGGTCGGTCCGCGAGGAGATCACCGCCACCCGGCTGATCACCCTGGCCGCCATGCCCGACTACGCCACCCTGGTCGACGGATTCTGCGACCGGGCCGGACTCACCGGCCGCGCCAGAACCCAGCTGCGCACCCGCATCGAGAACGACCTCTTCCCCGGCGTCCCCCACATCTGGGAGCGGTTCTCCGCCACCTACCGGCCCGACCGGCTCACCCTTCCCATCCTCGTCATCCACGACGAGGACGACGACATGATCCCGGCCACCCACGCCCGCCGCATCGCCGCCACCTACGGCGGCCAGGCCGACCTGCTCATCACCCGCGGCCTGGGCCACCGCCGCGTCATCGCCGACCCCCGGGTCATCGACAGCGTGCTGGACTTCGTCTCCGCCACCGACCCGGTCCAGCAGTGACCTGAGAATCTCCGACTCAGGTCACCTGAGCACCGGCCCCCGCCACGGCCGCCGTCCGCAGCCGCTCCCGGACGGCACTCGCCGCCCGCCCGTACCCCGCCGCGTCCCCGAGCAGGGCGGACGTCGTGTTCGCCATGTCCAGCAGCGCCACCAGCTCGAACGCCAGTTGCGCCACATCGCACTCCGCCCCCAGCTCACCGGCCGCCCGCGCCGCCGCCAGCTCATCCAGCAGCAGCCCGTCCCACTCCTCGCGGGCCAGCGCCACCGCGTCCCGCACCGCACCCTCCCGGGCCGCGAACTCGATCGACACGGCCAGGAAGAAACAGCCGCCGGGAAACACCCGGCCCCGCGAATACTCCAGATACCCGTCACACAGCTTCAGCACCCGCGCCAGCCCGGCCGGCACCTCCTGCGCCGGCCGCACGATCTCCGTCACGAAGACCGACTTCGCCGCGCGCACCGTCGCCAGCTGAAGCTCCTCCTTGGAACCGAACAGCGCGAACACCCCGCTCTTGCTCAGCCCCAGCTCCCCGGCGATCCGCCCGATCGAAAGCCCCCCAAGACCCTCCACCGAGGCAACCTCCATGGTCCGGCCCAACACCAGGCGGCGAGTGGCATTCCCCCGTTCCACCCGCCCGTCACCGCGTGCCGCAGCCGCCACCGGTCACCCTCCTCCACAGACCGCCATCGTAAGCGTCAGCGCAGCCGGCCGGCCGCCGCCAGATCCTCGAACACCGCGTGGTCCACCGGCGCCGTACGCTCCTTGTCGGCCAGCGACAGCCACGCCAACTCCTCGATCTCACTGCTGGCGGCCAGCGTGCCCCGGAAATCCGCCGAATAGCAGGCCATCCGCACCAGCGTCCCGGCCGGATAACCGTCCGCCTGCGCCTCGTACGTCCCCACATGGGCCACCGTCTCGGGCACCAGCGCCACCGTCAGCTCCTCGCGCACCTCCCGCAGCAGCGTCTCCCGGTCGCTCTCCGCGCCGTCCCGCTTGCCGCCCGGAATGTAGAACAGCCGCTTCCCCCGGGACCGCACCCCCAGAATCCGCCCCTCCTCCAGATACACCCACGCCACGGTGTCGATCAGCCCCGCCACGATCCGCACTCTCCTTCGCCGCTTCCCGCGCCCGGCGAGATGCCTGCTCGCCACCGGGCCCTCACGATGGTGTCATGGACCCGAGGGGGTGACGGATGGAACCCGGTCAGGAACGGCACCAGGACCGGCGCCGCGCCGGCCCGCTGTGGCTGCACCCCGACGACGACCTGGCCCCCAACCGGCCCGGCGAGACCCTGCACGGCATCCTCAGCGGCCGGCCCGCACACCCCGCCCGGCGGCTGGCCCGCGCCCTGCTCGGCCGCGACGCCGAGACGGCGGCCCTGCGCGACCGCCTCACCGGCGAACAGCACGCGGGCGCCGCCCTCGACCGGCTCACCGGCGCCGGCTGGCGAATCCTGCACTCCATCCCGCTGCCCGGCGCCGCCACCCTGCCCCACCTGGCAATCGGCCCGCCCGGCGTCTTCGGCTGCCACACCGTCAGCCACCGCGGCCGGCCCCTGCGCATCGCCGACCCGGACGGCGAACTCGTCACGATCGGCGCCCGTCGCACCGAGCCCCACCTGCGGCACTGCCGCCGCGGCGCCGCCCGCGCCGCACACGCCCTCACCCGGGGCTGCGGCTTCCCGGTACCGGTCACCCCCGTGCTGATCTGCGCGGCAGCGGGACCCATCGAGTACGCCAGGGCGCCGCACGACATCCGAATCCTGCGCGAGGAGGAGCTGGACCGCCTCACCCGGTACGGCGCCACCCTCACCCCGGACCGGATCCGCACCATCCACGACGCGGCCCGCGACCGCCGCACCTGGCGGGACGTGTAGCGCGCGCCCTACTCGGCGAGATCGGCGACGGCGGACACCTGCTCCACCCGCAGCCGCACCAGCAACTCACCCGGTACGCCATTGCGCTCGCCGTACTCCTGGGCCCGCTCGGCACCCATGTAGCGCGCCGCGATCCGGGTGGCCCACTCCCTGACCTCCGTAAGGTCCTCGCTGAGCCGCACCGGCCCGCGCAGCACCGCGAAGCTGAACGGCGGCCGTTCGTCGTCGACACACAGCGCCGCCCGGCCCTCCCGGGCCAGATTGCGGCCCTTGACGGTGCCCTGCCCGGTGTTGAAGACGATGTCGTCACCGTCCAGCACAAACCACACCGGCGCCACGTGCGGGCCGCCGTCCTCGCGTACCGTCGCCAGCTTCCCGGTCCTGGTGCCGGTGCCGACGAAGGTCCGCCATTCGTCCGAGGTCATCAGATGTCCCATGACCCCATCGTGCGTCAGCCCCGGCCGGGCGACCACGCGGGCAGACCGTGCGGCGCGGCGAACGCCAGCACTTCTTCAGGCTCCCGGCCCAGTCGCACCGACAGCGCGAACCGGTGCAGCTCGCCCACCGCGCGCGGCTCGAACGCGATGTGCGCGAACCCCGCCTCCGCGGTGGACGCCGCCGCCAGCCGCGCCAGCTCCCGCTCCACCAGCGCCCATTCGGCGGCCGGCACATACTGCCGCATCACCGAGTGCCACACCACGGTCAAGGTGCCCGGCTCCAGTTCCACCCCCGACAGGAACTCCGCCGCACCCGCCGCCCCCACCGTGGCCGGCACCTTGCCGGCGATCCGCAGCGCCCCGTCCAGCCGCCGCGCCCGTGGCGACTGGTCCGGCCACACATAGGCGCGCAGCGCCAGCGCCCCGTCCGGGGACAGCGGATCGATCGGGGACGGATCGCACCCCCGGCGCTCCACGATCCGCAGCGTCTGATGCCGCCGCGCCCCCTCGGCCAGCCACTGCGGTGCCTCGCCCTCCCACACCGGATCCAGCCGCACGGGGGAATCGGGGTTGCCCCACGAGAAGGACGGCGCCCGGTAGTGGAACTGCTCGGCCCGCAGATTCAGCCCGGCGCTGGACCCCAGCTCGAACAGCCGGACGGGCAGCGCGGCCGAGGGCACCGCGTACAGCAGCCCGGCCAGCAGCAGCGTCGCCCGCCCCACCTCGTTGGTCTGCGGCGGGCGCTCCAGCCACTTCCGCACCCAGCCCGGCTCCGCCGCCACCGCCGCCCGGAAGGCGGGCCAGCCCGCGTCCGGGTGCGCGGGATCGAACACCCCGCCGGCGCTGGGGTAATGCTCCGCCAGCGCCGGCGCCCGACCGGTGAGCACCAGGGCATGCACCGCGCCCATCAGCCGCAGCGGCAGCGCATCGGCGTGGCTCGCCTCCTCGTACCCCTCCAGGACGGCCGCACAGGGGCCGTCCTCCCCGATGTCCCGGGCCACCCGTTCCAGCAGAGCCCCGTACAGCGGGGAGCCCAACCGGGTGCAGGCATCGGCCTGCTTGCTGAAGACGAGGGCAACCTGATCACGGGGCATCCGTACTCCTCACTCGGGAATGCCCAAGATCATGGGGCCCCAGGGGTAGTCAGCGGAAGACACTTGGGCGGGTTGTTATGTGATTTCCCACGATCCAGCGGACCTGAAGCGCGCCGCCGACCGCACACCCCCCTGAACGGAAAAGCGCCCCCCGGCACTCGCCCCGCCCCCGGGAGAAAGCGCCTTCTAGCATAGGGATCCATGACCTCCGAGCAGCTCGTCGTCTTCACCCGCACCGCCGGGTTCCGCCACGACTCCATCCCCGAAGGCATCGCCGCCTTCCGGGAACTGGGCGCCGAACGGGGCCTGACCGTCCTGGCCACCGAGGACCCCGCCGAACTCGCCGCCGCCCTGCCGGGCTGCACGGCGGCCGTCTTCCTGTCCACCACCGGCGAGGTCCTCACCCCCGCCGCCCGCGAGGCGCTGCGCGCCCACCAAGGGGCGGGCGGCGGCTTCCTCGGCGTGCACTCCGCCTCCGGCACCGAGTACGAGTGGCCCTGGTACGGCGAACTGGTCGGCGCCCGCTTCGACGGGCACCCCGAACTCCAGCCCGGCGTCATCCAGGTCGAGGACCACGACCACCCCGCCACCGCCCACCTGCCACCGCGCTGGACCTTCACCGACGAGTGGTACCACTTCACCGCCAGCCCGCGCGGCCGGGTCCACGTGCTGGCCTCGGCCGACGAAACCACCTACACCGGCGGCCGGATGGGCATCGATCACCCCCTGGTGTGGTGCCACGAGCACACCGGGGGCCGCTCCTTCTACACCGCGCTCGGCCACACCGCCGCCGCGTACACCGACCCCGCCTTCCGCGCCCATCTGCGCGGCGCCCTCCACTGGGTCACCGCACGCCCGGAAAAAGCTCGCTGAACTGATCGATTCCGTGCCAGGATGAAAGAAAACGTTTAACTTCACGAGGAGAAGCCCCGGTGACCTACGCAGCCGCCGCCGACCGCTACGACACCATGCAATACCGCCGCACCGGCCACAGCGGCGTGCTGCTGCCCGCCGTATCCCTCGGCCTGTGGCACAACTTCGGCGACACCAGCCCACTGGACACCCAGCGCGCCGTCCTGCGCCGCGCCTTCGACCGCGGCATCACCCACTTCGACCTCGCCAACAACTACGGCCCGCCCCCCGGCTCCGCCGAAATCAACTTCGGCACCCTCTTCGCCCAGGACTTCCGCCCCTACCGCGACGAACTGTTCATCGCCTCCAAGGCCGGCTACCACATGTGGCCCGGCCCCTACGGCGAATGGGGCTCCCGCAAGTACCTGCTGGCCAGCCTCGACCAGTCCCTCAAGCGGATGGGCCTGGAGTACGTCGACGTCTTCTACTCCCACCGCTACGACCCCGACACCCCCCTGGAAGAAACCCTCGGCGCCCTCGACCACGCCGTCCGCTCCGGCAAGGCCCTGTACGCCGGCATCTCCAACTACCCCGCCGAACAACACCGCCGCGCCGTACAGATCCTCCGCGAACTCGGCACCCCCCTGCTCATCCACCAGTCCCCCTACAACATGCTGCACCGCGCACTGGAGGACGGCGTCCTGGACGCCATCGGCGACACCGGCACCAGCCTCATCGCCTTCTCCCCACTCGCCCAGGGCCTGCTCACCGACCGCTACCTCTCCGGCCAGGTCCCCCAGGACTCCCGGATGGCCGTGGGGCACTTCCTCAAGCGCGACGCCCTCAGCGAGGAACGGCTCACCCTGCTGCGCTCCCTCAACGACATCGCGGCCGGCCGGGGCCAGACCCTGGCCCAACTGGCGCTGTCCTGGGTCCTGCGCGACCCCCGGGTCGTCTCCGTCCTGATCGGCGCCAGCAGCGTCGCCCAACTCGACCAGAACCTCGCCGCCCTGGAAGCCGGCCCGCTCACCGACGACGAGCTGACCCGGATCGACCAACTGCTCACCGCCTGAGCCGACCCCGACCACGAACAGCGCCAGGGCCGTCCCTCCCGGATCTCCGCGCGCCGCCTCGCCCGCACCTGACGACGCGGCCCGATCCACGGACATCCGAAAGGGACGGCCCCCGGCGCTACCCCGGCTCGATCAGCTCGATCGCCCGCAGCCCCGCACCGAGCCCCCTCCCCTCCTCATCCACCAGATCGAGCACCGTGTCCACCAGCTTGATCGCATGCTCGTCCCCGTGCTCCGCCGCCCGCTCGAACAACTCCGCACCACTCAGCCCCGCCACCTCACCAGCCGGCCCCGGCCCCGGCAGCGGCCCGGCCGGCCGATACGCCGCCACCACCGCCGCACTCGCCGACCACGCCGCCTCCAACGACGCCCACCACAACTCCCGCGGCAGCGCCGGCAACGTCCGCAGCACCGCATTGGGCGCCGTCACCGCGTGCACCAGCATCACCGGCTCGCCGTGCGCGTACTCCCCGTAGAACCCGGCCGCCGCCCGCACCAGCACACCCAGCCGCTCCCGCGCCGCCTCCGGATCCCGGGCCCCGGCCCCGCCCCCCGGCCAGTCCGGCAGCTCACGCACCTGCCCCAGACGGTCATTGATCCCCCCGGACGGATCCGGCACCGCGGCCACCGCCACCAGCGCCTCACCCGCCCCACCCGGCGCCACCGTACCCACGATCCCGCCCGGCAGCCCCTGATGCCGCGCCGCCCAGTACCCCAGCCCGTGCGCCAGCTCCGCCAGCCGCGGCCCACTCTCCCCCTCCGCCAGCAGCACCCGCACCGCGTGCCCCACCCGGATCACCGGATGCGTCGCCCCCGCCACGATCCCCGGCAACAACCGCGGCCACCACCGCGCCAGCACCTCCCGCCACGGCCCCTCCGCCAGCAACTGCCCGAAATACCCCGCCCAGTCCCCGAGATACCGAGGATCACCCAGCGCCTCACGCCAGTTCTCCGCAGTGATCCGGCCGTACGAGCCGGGCCGCTCGTCCAGCCGCCGCCCGTACCCGTCCAGCCAGCGGTGCACCCGCGCCCCCTGACCGTGCCGGAGCAGCGCCTCCACCGCCATCGGACCGTGATTGCTCAGCCAGCCCTCGAACTCCGGCCCCGTCGCATGCAGCCGGATCAGCGCCTCATCGAGCGTGCCCGCCGTGTCGTTGTCCATGACCGCGACGCTACGGAACCACCGCCGATCGCGGAACGGTCCCGCGACCTACCCCCAGCGACCGACCCACCGCCCCCGGTCCCACACCCGAGGTCCCACAACCATCCTCCGCACGGACCAGACGACGCCCTCGCCGCCAACCCGCCCCGCTCACCCCCACCCCCCCAGATGAGCAGGACAGCCCCCCGCAGGCGGCCCCTCAGGCCGGATCCCGCCCCAACAGCGCCACCAGCCGCTCCTGCACCGGGGCATCCCGCGCCACCTCCACCGGCGGATCAAAGATCCCGAACCCCTGCCAGCCACCGATCTGCGGCTCCACGAACGCGAACACCATCCCCACCACCTCCTCGTCCAGCCGGTCATCGGCGCCCGTACCACGCGCCAGATCCCACGCATGCACCACCAGATCCAGCATCATCTGCCGCGCGTACTCCTCCGCCGGCGTCAGCCCACCACTGGTGTGCACCGGCGCCTCCAACGCCCCCGGCCCGGTGAACGCCGCCCGCGCACCCCGCGCCGCCCGCTCCCAGGACGCCACCGGATCACCGCCCAGCACATCCCCGTCGTACCGGTCTCCCACCTGCGTGAGCGTCTCCCCACGCAGCAGATGCGGAGCCCACAACTGCTCCGACGTCACATGATTGACCAGATCCCGCACCGACCACTCGGTACACGGGGTCGGCGCACTCCACTGCCCGGCGCCCACCCGGCGCACCCGCCGGTCGAACTCCGACAACGCCCGCTCATAGCCTTCGGCCAACAGCATGGGGGTACCTCTTTTTCTCGCGCGTATGTGTGATACCCCCCACAGAACGTCACCCCCGCACCAGCACCACCTCAAGGGTCCGCGGCCCGTGTACGCCCTCGACCCGGTCGAGTTCGATGTCACTGGTGGCCGAGGGCCCCGATATCCACGTCAGCGGCCGGCCGGGAGCCAGCCGTGGCAACGCCTGCCCCACCGAATCCACCACCTGATCCGGCACCCGCACCACCACGATGTGATGGTCCGGCACCAGCGTGATCCGCCGCCGCCCCTGCCCCGGCCCGCCGTCCAGCACCACCGTCCCGGTCTCCGCGATCGCCACCGCACAGCCGGTCACCACACTGTCCACCGCGTCCAACTCGGCAGCCGTGCTGTCCACCGCGTCCGGCACCGTACGCACCCCGGCCGCGACCGCCGCCGACAGCCAGCCGGCCGGCAGCCCCGCCGGCACCACCACCGACCCCGTCCCGCGCTCCGCCAACAGCCGGCCGATCAGCGCCGGCAGCCCCGCCGCATCGGTGTGATGCACCAGCGCCCGGTAATCCGCCAGATGCTCCGCCAGCATCGCCACCGCATCAGCGGGGGAGTGGCTGTCCAGATAGTCCCGCACCACCGGGACCTGCTCCGGCGTCTCCCCGCGCGGCACATCCACCAGCGCCCGCCGTACCCGCGCCAACACCACCTCCCGCGCACTCATCGCCCACCCGCCTCCCGCCCCCGCCGCTGCCACCAGTCACGGAACGACTCGGCCGGCACCACCGGCAGATCCCGGCTCGCCGTCCACGCCCGCCCCGGACCCGGCAGCGCCCGGCGCGGAATCAGCCGCCGACCCCGCCCCGCCAACCGCTGCCCGGCCCGCAGCGCCCCCGGCCGGTCCAACGCCCAACTCGCCGCCCGCAGCGCCACCCGCTCCGCCGCATGCCCCTTCGCCGGCCGGATCCGGGTACGGACACCCCGCACCGTCACCGGCCCGCCCTGCACCACCCGCTCCCGCAGATGCACCAGCACCTCCGGAATGTCGATCGCCACCGGACACACCTCGTAACAGGCACCGCACAACGAAGAGGCAAACGGCAACGACGCGTCCAGCTCACTCGCCGTCCCGCGCAACTGCGGGGTGAGAATCGCACCGATCGGCCCCGGATACGGCGAACCGTACGCATGACCCCCGGCCCGCTCGTACACCGGACACACATTCAGACAGGCCGAGCAGCGGATGCAGCGCAGCGCCTGCCGGCCCACCTCGTCCGCCAGCGTGTCGGTGCGCCCGTTGTCCAGCAGCACCAGATGGAACACCCGCGGCCCGTCCCCGTCCGTCGTCCCCGTCCACATCGAGGTGTACGGATTCATCCGCTCCGCCGTCGACGAGCGCGGCAGCGTCTGCAAGAACACCTCCAGATCCCGCCAGGACGGAATCACCTTCTCGATCCCCACCACCGAGATCAGCGTCTCGGGCAGCGTCAGACACATCCGGCCATTGCCCTCGGACTCCACCACCACCAGGGTGCCGGTCTCCGCCACCATGAAATTCGCCCCGGAGATCCCCACCTTGGCACGCAGAAACTTCTCCCGCAGATGCAGCCGCGCCGCCTCCGCCAGCTCCGCAGGCGAATCCGTCAGCCCGGCCGGCGCCGCCCGCCCCCGCCCGGCCATCCTCTCCACGAAGATGTCCCGGATCTCGCCCCGGTTGCGGTGAATGGCCGGCACCAGAATGTGCGACGGCAGATCATCCCCCAACTGCACGATCAACTCGGCCAGATCCGTCTCATGAGCCCGGATCCCGGCCGCCTCCAGCGCCTCGTTCAGCCCGATCTCCTGAGTGGCCATCGACTTGACCTTGATGACCTCCGACTCGCCGGTCTCCCGCACCAGCGCCGTGACGATCCGGTTCGCCTCCGCCGCGTCCGCCGCCCAGTGCACGACCCCACCGGCCGCCGTGACCGACGCCTCCAACCGCTCCAGATAGTGATCCAGATGACGCAGCGTCCGGTCCTTGATCGCCGCCCCCGCCGCCCGCAACCGATCCCAGTCCGGCAACTCGGCCACCGCCGCCGCCCGCTTGTCCCGGATGGTGTGCGTGGCATGCCGCAGATTGCCCCGCAGCCGCTCATCACCCACCGCGTCCTGCGCCGCCCGCGGAAACGGCGGCATCCCCAGATACGTTCCCCGCGCCCCGCTCACCGGAACGGCACCTCCTCCGTACTCGCCAGAATCTCCGCGAGATGCACCGGCCGCACCTGCGACCCCAGCCGCGACAACGTCCCCCCGATGTGCAACTGGCAGGAATTGTCCACCGTGCACACCGCCGAAGCCCCCGTCGCCATGATGTTGCGCGCCTTGTCCGCCCCCATCGCCGCCGACACCGCCGCGTTCTTCACCGCGAACGTGCCACCGAAACCACAGCACTCCTGCGCACCCGGCAACTCCACCAGCTCCAGACCGCGCACCGCCGACAACAGCCGGCGGGGCCGCTCACCAAGACCCAGCATCCGCAGCCCATGACACGTGGGGTGATACGTCACCCGGTGCGGGAAGTACGCCCCCACATCCGTCACCCCCAGCACATCCACCAAGAACTCCGTCAGCTCCAGCGTGCGCGGCACCACCGAGGCGGCCAGCTCCGCCAGCTCCCCACCACGCCCCTCCGCCACCGCCTTCCGGCCGATCCGCGGATAGTTGTCCCGCACCATCGCCGCACACGACCCCGACGGCGCCACGATGTAGTCGTACCCCTCGAAAACCCTGGCATAGCGACGCACCAGCGGCTCGCTCTGGAACCGATAGCCCGTATTGAACTGCGGCTGCCCGCAGCAGCTCTGCTCCGCCGGAAAGTCGACACACACCCCCAGCCGCTCCAACAGGCTCACCACCGCCCGCCCCGTCGCCGGATACAGCGTGTCATTGACACACGTGATGAACAACGCGACCCGCATCACCGCCCCACCTCCCGGCCGGCGACCCGGGCCGCCGCCCGCTCCCACGCGCCCGCGTCACCCATGGGCTCATGGTGCCGCAGCGGCACGGTCGCACGCAGCAAACCCCGCAACTCGGCGAGTCCACCCCCCAGCACCCCCGCCGCCCTCGCCTGCACCAGCACATTCCCCAGCGCCGCCGCCTCCGCCGGACCCGCCACCACCGGCAACCCGCACGCATCCGCCGTCAGCTGGCACAGCAGCTCATTCCGCGCCCCGCCGCCCACCACATGCACCGCATCCACACTCCGCCCCGACAGCCGCTGCGCGTCACGCACCGTCGCCCGGTGCGCCAGCGCCAGCGAATCCAGCACACAGCGTACGGTTTCGGCCGCATCCCTCGGCTCCGGCTGCCCCGTCCGCGCGCAGGCCGCGGCGATCCGCCGCGGCATGCCCCCGGGCGCGATGAACTCCGGATCGCCCGCGTCCACCACCGACCGCAACGGCTCGGCCCGCGCCGCGGCCCGCAGCAGCGGCCCCAGCTCGTACCCGCCACCCGCCCGCTCCCACTCGCGCAGACACTCCTGAAGCAGCCACAACCCCATGATGTTCCGCAAATAGCGCACCGTACCGTCCACCCCCAGCTCATTCGTGAAGTTGGCCCGCCGACTCTCCTCGGACAACACCGGAGCGCCCAACTCCACACCCGCCAGCGACCACGTACCGGTCGCGATGTACGCGAACCGCTCCCCGGCCGCCGGCACCCCCACCACCGCCGAAGCCGTGTCGTGCGAAGCCACCGCCCACACCGGCACCCGCCCCGAAAGGCCGGCCTCCGCCCGCACCTCCGACGTCAGCTCACCCGCCGCATCACCCGGCAGCCGCAGCGGCGCGAACAACCCCAGATCGATGCCCAGCGCCCCCGCCACCACCGGCGACCACGTCCGGGCCCCCGGATCGATCAACTGCGTGGTCGAAGCATTCGTCAACTCCGTACCGGCCCGCCCCGTCAGCCAGAAGGCCATCAGATCCGGGATCAGCAACAGCCGCCGCGCCGCCGCCAACTGCGCCGACCCGCGCGCCGCCACCAGCTGATACACGGTGTTGAACGGCAACTCCTGCAACCCGGTGGCCGCGTACAACTCACCCGGCGGCAGCACACCGGCCACCCGAGCGGCCACCCCATCGGTACGGCCGTCCCGATAGTGCACCGGATTGCCCAACAACGCGCCCGAACCGTCCAGCAGCCCGTAATCGACCGCCCAGGAGTCGACACCGACCCCCGCGAGCGGACCACCGGCCTCCCGGCCGGCCGCCCGCAACCCGGTCAGCACCCCGTCCCACAACGCCAGGACATCCCAGTGCAAAGTGCCCCGCACCCGCACCGGACGGTTCACGAACCGATGCGCCTCACGCAGCGACAACTCACCGCCACCGGCCCGCGCGAGCATCACCCGGCCACTGGAAGCACCCAGATCCACCGCGGCGAAATCCCGCGCGGCACCGGAAGGACGAGAGGCAGACACAACACTCCTCGGAGTCGACAGGGGAATCAGCGCAAGAACGCCGCGGCCACCCCGGCATCGACCGGGATGTGCAAACCAGTGGTATGGGTGAGCTCCCCACCCGTCAGCGCGAACACCGCCGCCGCCACATGCTCCGGCAGCACCTCCCGCTTCAACAGCGTCCGCTGGGCGTAGTACGCACCCAGGTTCTCCTCCTCCACCCCGTACACCGCGGCCCGCTTCGCCCCCCAACCACCCGCGAAAATCCCCGACCCACGCACCACACCATCAGGATTGATGCCATTGACCCGGATACCGTGCTCGCCCAGCTCCGCCGCCAGCAACCGCACCTGATGCGCCTGATCGGCCTTGGTCGCCCCGTACGCAATATTGTTCGGCCCGGCGAACACCCCGTTCTTCGACGAGATGTACACGATGTCGCCACCCAGACCCTGAGCGATCATCACCCGCGCCGCCTCCCGGGACGCCAGGAACGAACCGCGCGCCATGATGCCGTGCTGAAGATCCCAGTCCGCCGCCGTCGTCTCCAGCAGCGGCTTGGAGATGGAGATCCCGGCATTGTTGACCAGCAGATCCACCCCGCCGAACGCCAGCGCCGCCGCCTCGAAGGCCCCCGCGACCTGCTCCTCCGAGGTCACATCGACGGCCACCGCGACCGCCCGGTCCGGGCCGCCCAACTCCTCAGCCACCTCCCGCGCCGCCGCCTCGTCCCGGTCGGCGACCACCACACACGCCCCCTCGGCCACCAGCCGCCGCGCCGTCGCCCGACCGATGCCACTGCCACCGCCCGTCACCAGCGCCACCCGGGACGCCAGCGGAGCCGGCGCCGGCATCCGCCGCAGCTTCGCCTCCTCCAGCTCCCAGTACTCGATCCGGAACTTCTCCGACTCCTCGATGGGCGCATAGGACGACACCGCCTCCGCACCCCGCATCACCGCGATGGCGTTCACATAGAACTCACCCGCCACCCGCGCCGTCTGCTTGTCCTTCCCGAAGGAGAACATCCCCACCCCCGGCACCAGCACGATCGCCGGATCCGCACCCCGCATCGCCGGCGAACCGGGCTCCGCATGCCGCTCGTAGTACGCCCGATACTCCTCCCGGTACGCCCCGTGCAACTCCCGCAGCCGCGCCACCGCCTCCTCCAGCGGCACCCCCGCCGGCAGATCCAGCACCAACGGCGCAACCTTCGTCCGCAGGAAATGATCCGGGCACGACGTACCCAGCGCCGCCAGCCGCGGATGCTCCGCACGAGCCAGGAACTCCAGCACCGGCTCCGCATCCGTGAAGTGCCCCACCTGCGGCCTGTCCGTGGACGCCAGCCCCCGGATCACCGGCGCCAGCGCCGCGGCCCGCACCCGCCGCTCGGCCGGCGGCAGCGCCCCGTACCCCGGCAGCTCCGCACCGAACGGCTCCGCCACCCCCCGCTCGGCCAAAAACGCCTCCGCGGTCCGGATGATGTACAGCGAATTCCGCTCGCACTCCGCACTGGACGCACCCCACGCCGTAATCCCGTGCCCCCCCAGCACACAACCGATGGCCCCCGGATGCGCCCGCCGCACCGCCGCGATGTCCAGACCCAACTGGAACCCCGGCCGCCGCCACGGCACCCACACCACAAGATCGCCGAAGCACTCCTCGGTCAGCGCCTCACCATCGGCCGCGCACGCCAGCGCGATCCCCGAATCCGGGTGCAGATGATCGACGTGCGCCGCCTCCACCAGACCATGCATCGCGGTGTCGATGGACGGCGCCGCCCCACCCCGCCCGTGCAGGCAGTAATCGAAGGCCGCCACCATCTCGTCCTCCCGGTCCACCCCGGGATACACCTCCCGCAGAGCCCGCAGCCGATCCAGCCGCAGCGCGGCCAGCCCGCCCTCGGCGAGCGTGCCCAGATCACCACCCGACCCCTTGACCCACAGGAGCTCCACCTCACCCCCCGTCACCGGATCCGTCACGGACCCCTTCGCGGAGGTGTTGCCACCGGCGTAATTGGTGTTGCGCGGATCGGCCCCCAGCCGGTGCGAACGCTCCAGCAACTGCGCCACGATCTCCGAGTGCCCCATGATGATCAAGCCCCCCATCCGGCCTGCTGACCGCCCCGGCGTTCCGCGACGATCCGCTCCGCCCAGCCCGAGCGCGCGTACGCCGCCATCGGATCCGGATCGAGCCCCTGCTCCTGGCGCACCTCGGCCAGCAACGGCCGGACATCGGTGTTGTAGGCATCCATCAGGACGGCATTGGCGGCCAGCACATCACCGGCCGACTGCGCCGCCCCCAGCGCCTCCCGATCCACCAGCAGCGCCTTGGCCGTCGCCTCCTGGACATTCATCACCGAACGGATGATCGCCGGGATCTTGGCCTCCAGGTTGTGGCACTGGTCGAGCATGAACGCCACCTCACTGGTGAAGCCGCCGCCCCGCACCACCTCGTACATGATCCGGAACAACTGGAACGGGTCAGCCGCCCCCACCATCAGGTCGTCGTCCGCGTAGAAGCGCGAGTTGAAGTCGAAGCCGCCCAGCTTCCCCTCGCGCAGCAGCAGCGCCACGATGAACTCGATATTGGTGCCCGGGGCGTGGTGCCCGGTGTCCACCACCACCTGCGCCTTCGGACCCAGCTTCAGACAATGCGCGTACGCGGTGCCCCAGTCCGGCACATCGGTGGTGTAGAAGGCGGGCTCGAACAGCTTGTACTCCAGCAGCATCCGCTGATCGGCGCCGAGCCGCTCGTACACCGCCGCCAGGGCCTCGGACAACCGGTCCTGGCGGGCGCGGATGTCATCCTGCCCGGGGTAATTGGTGCCGTCGGAGAACCACAGCTTGAGATCGCCGGAGCCGGTGGCGTCCATGATGTCGACACACGCCAGCAGATGATCCAGGGCCTTGCGGCGCACCGCCGCGTCCGGATGGCAGACGCTCCCGAGCTTGTAGTCGTCGTCCTGGAAGACATTGGAGTTGATGGCGCCGAGCCGCAGCCCGAGGTCACCCGCGTACGCGGCGAGATCCGCGTAGTCATCGACCGTGTCCCAGGGGATGTGCAGCGCCACGCTCGGTGCCACCCCCGTGAACCGGTGCACCTGGGCGGCGTCATCCAGCTTCTCGCGCGGGCTGCGCGGCACTCCCTGCTGCGCGAACACCTTGAACCGGGTGCCGGAGTTTCCGTACGCCCACGACGGGGTCTCGATGGACTGCGTGGTCAGGGCCGCCTTGACGGCGGATGGAGCGGTCATGCGATCAGGGCTCCCAGGCAGCTGTGAATCGTTTCATAGAGACGCTATGAGGCGCCCGGATCGCTGTCAAGGGAGCAGCGAGCCGCGATCTTGACGCCGACGGACGGGGTGACTAGCTTGCCGGAAGCGACATGAAACCTTTCAGAGACAGAGGTGGGCCCATGCCACGCGTGTGCTTTCTGCTGAAGGTGCGCGAGAACCGCGTCGCCGAGTACCGCGAACGCCACGCCGACGTCTGGCCCGAGATGCGCCAAGCCCTCACCGAATCCGGCTGGCACAACTACTCCCTCTTCCTCCGCGAGGACGGAGTGCTCGTCGGCTACCTGGAAACCGACGACTTCGCCGCCGCCCAGCGCGCCATGGCCGCCACCCGGGTCAACGCCCGCTGGCAGGCCGCGATGGAGGAGTTCTTCGAATCACTGGACGGCGCCCGCCCCGACGAGGCGATGCGACCGCTCACCGAGGTCTTCCACCTTCCCTGAGCACATACCATGGCCCGGCGGCAAAGCACGGCTGAGTGACGAACGGGGCAGGTCGGATGGCACAGACGGTGGGCATCAAAGAGGTCGCCCGGCAGGCGGGAGTGTCGGTGGGCACCGTCTCGAACGTCATCAACCGCCCCCACATGGTCGCCGAGGAAACCCGCGAACGCGTCCTCGGTGCCATCAGCGAACTCGGCTACGTCCGCAGCGAATCCGCCCGCCAGCTGCGAGCCGGCCGCAGCCGCATCATCTCCCTGCTGGTACTCGACATGGCCAACCCCTTCTTCGTGGACGTCGCCTCCGGCGCCGAACGCGTCGCCCGCAACGCCTCCCTCGGCGTCATGCTGTGCAACAGCGCCCAGAGCGTCACCGAGGAGGCCGACTACCTCTCCCTCTTCGCCGAGCAACGCGTCCGCGGCGTCCTCGTGACCCCGGCCGACCTCACCGGCCGCAACCTCGCCGAGTTCCGCCGCCACCGCATCCCCTTCGTCCTGGTGGACCGGGTGCTGCCGAGCGCCGAGGGCTGCTCGGTCTCCGTGGACGACGTCCTGGGCGGCAAACTGGCCGCACGACACCTGCTGGACCGGGGTCACCCTTCGATCGCATATGTGAGTGGCCCGATGTCACTCCAGCAGTGCCGGGACCGCCGCGACGGCGCGCTGGCCGCCCTCACCGAGGCCGGCCTGAACCCCGCGGCACTGCGCGTGGTCGAGGCCGCCCGCCTGGACGTCCCCGCGGGCCGCGACGCCGGAGCCCGACTGCTGGGCATGACCCCCCGCCCCTCGGCCGTCTTCTGCGCCAACGACCTGCTGGCCCTTGGCGTCCTCCAGGCCCTGTTCGCAGCGGACGTACGGGTCCCCGAGGACATCGCCCTGGTCGGCTACGACGACATCGAATTCGCCGCTGCCGCCGCTGTGCCACTCACCTCGGTACGCCAGCCCGCCGTCCGGATGGGCCGCCAGGCCGCCGAACTCCTCCTGGAGGAAACCGGCGACGACGCCGAACACCACCAGCACCAGAGCATCGTCCTGGAACCCGAACTCATCGTCCGCGACTCCACCCTGCCCCCCCGCCACTGATCCCCTTGCCGACTGCGCTCGGCGTACGCTCCCGGCCCCCCGAGCGCTTCACCCGCCCGTGCCACCGCGGCCGGTCAGGCTCTAGCGTGGCGGATCATGAGCGACTCTTTCCACACCACCGTGCTCCAGCTCACCACCGGCTCGACCGAAGCGGTCATCGACCTGACCCATCGCTGCCAGAAATTCCTGGCCGACGTCGCACCCGGCTCGGACGGACTGCTCAACCTCTTCGTCCCGCACGCCACCGCCGGCCTTGCGATCCTGGAAACCGGCGCGGGCAGTGACGAGGACCTGCTGACCGCCCTGAACGACCTGCTCCCCGCCGACGACCGCTGGCTCCACCGCCACGGCTCCCCGGGCCACGGCCGCGACCACGTCCTCCCCGCCCTGCTCCCGCCGCATGCCACCCTCCCGGTCCTGACCGGCCGCCTCCAACTGGGCACCTGGCAATCGATCTGCCTGGTGGACACCAACAAGGACAACCTCCACCGCCAGGTCCGGCTGACCTTCCTCGGCTGACAGGCGACCACTTCTTCCCCACCTCCGTCGACCCCGCGAAGGCGGCCCGGGCCCGCCGGCAGCTTGCCGGAGAGGGCACTCCCGTTGAACCTGCCATATGAAGCAGCGGGCAGTGAGCACCGGGCCGCGCGCCGAGGAGGAAGCCGTTGCCACGGCCCCACCCAGGAACGTGCC